>JANQPG010000081.1 GCA_028289545.1 Woeseiaceae bacterium | reverse complement strand
CTTATTTGGCGGAGAGGGTGGGATTCGAACCCACGAAGGGCTACAAACCCTTGCTGGTTTTCAAGACCAGTGCATTCAACCGCTCTGCCACCTCTCCGGTGCGGGTTGTGCGACGCGCATTGTGCTTGTCGCGGGGGGCGGATTCAACTCTGCGGGCGCAGCGGCGGGTCGATACCGGATCTGCCTATTGCGCATCGCGACTTATTGCTTTAGGTATACTCTATAAACAATTGTTTTATATTGATTTATATAGGTTATTGTATATGCCTGCGGCAGTCTTGGCGCCGACGCACTTGAAGCGCCGCCGGGTATACCCCATTTCCTCTTATCGCCTTGCACACCTGCGGTTGGTTCCCGCCCGGCAGGTTAGAGTCCATGCTGTAGCATACCCACGATACATTCTCTCAAGAGACGCACCTGCATGAATCAGCGCTACCAACGAGGTTTTCCCAAGGGCAATCCACTGAGTAACGCGCTGGTCCTCGTGGCGGGCGCGCTGGCCATGGCAGCGTCGCTCGTGCTCGGTTTTTTCGTATTCATGATCCTGGCCGGGGCGTTCCTTCTGCTCGCCATGGTTGTCGGCGTGCGCCTCTGGTGGTTCCGGCGGCAGATGGCGAAGGCACAGCGTGCGGCGGGCAAAAGTGGCCGGCCGGCGACGGGCAGCATGATCGAGGGCGAGTACCGCGAGGTGGTTCGCGACGAGCAGCGCGAGAAGCCGCCGGAATCGTAGTCAAGCCCGGAAAAAATCCGTAAAGTCGCGGCTCATGCGCAAAGTGAGCTCAGAAAACGACCAGAAGCGTCGGCGTCGCCGGCGGCGCATACAGGTCATCGTCATCTACACCGCCATCGCCATTGGGCTTGCCTGGTTCTTCGAATCGCAGGCGACCACCACGATGATTTTCATTCGGCATGCCGATACGGCCGCCGTGCCAGCAGGCGATCCGGGCCTGAGCGAGGCGGGCCGGCAGCGAGTGGCGGAGCTGACACGCCAGCTGGCCGACGCCGATGTTGTCGCGGGCGTCGACGCCATCTACGTCACGCAGTACCGGCGCACGCAGGAGACGGCGCAGCCGCTTGCTGACGCGCTCGATCTGCCCGTGAACCGCTACGATGCCGCCGATACCGAGGAGATCCTCGAGACTATCCTCAAGCGCCACAAGGGCAAGATTATTCTCGTAGTCGGCCACAGCAATACCGTGCCCGAGCTGATCGCCAACCTGGGGGCGAGCAAGAAGGTGCCGCCGATTGCCGAGGATGAATACGACAACATCTACGTCATTGCGATCCCCTGGTTCGGCAAGACCAAGACCATACGACTACGCTACGGCGAACCCTACCGGCCGCCCGCGCTGCTGCCGGCGACGTAATGCGGCAGTTCCGCCACGTCCTCGAAACCCGCGGGCGCGGCAGCTACGAGCTGACGCGCGCCGTGCAGGGTTTTGTTGCTGAATCGGGTATCCGCACGGGCCTGTGTCATGTGTTCATTCGCCACACGAGCGCGTCGCTGATGCTAACGGAGAACGCGGACCCCGACGTTCGTGCCGACCTGGAGCGCTTCATGGCGGCGCTGGCCCCGGACGGTGACTCTATGTTTGCGCACGACGCCGAAGGTCCGGACGACATGCCGGCGCACGTCCGCAGCGTGCTTACGCAGTCCGATCTGACCATCCCGGTCGCCGATGGCCGCTGCGCGCTCGGCACCTGGCAAGGCATCTACCTCTGGGAGCATCGCCACGCGGCGCACGAGCGCAGCGTAATCGTCACCGTGCAGGGAGCGTGAGCGATGGCTAGGCGTTCGCCAACCGAACTGCCTTTTCGATGAACGCTTTGTGCCGCTCGACGCGCAGATCGGCCTGTACGGCGTCGGCTATGTTGCCGTTGGTTTCTACGAGGTAGGTCACGCGGCGGACGCCCACGCCAAACGGCCCGTCGACGTCGTACTGCCGGATGACCTGTTTGTCCGGATCGCAGAGCAACGTAAACGGCAGCTGATGCCTGTCGCGGAATTTTGCGTGGCTCTCCGCATCCTGAGGGCTCACGCCCGCCACCCTGAGCCCGGCCGCCCGGATGTCGTTATGGATGTCGCGGATGGCGCAGGCTTCCTTCGTGCAGACCGGCGTAAAGTCCGCCGGGTAGAAGTACAGGATCAGCGAGCCCTCGGCTAACAGTGAAGACAGGCTGACTGTGTGGTCGTTTTCGTCTTTGAGGGCGAAGTCCGGTGCTGGCTGGCCAGGTTGCAGCATTGCAGTGTCCTTTTCCGCGAAGCGTGCGGTTACAAAATCTCTTCCATGACCAGGTATTTGTTGCCGCTCATGCCAAGCGCCTCGTAGGTGGCTTGTGCGCGACGGTTGTCCTTTTCGACGTACAGACGTATCCCACAGGCATCGGGATCGTCTTCGACCTGCTTTCTGACGTGTTCGTAAAGCTGCCGAAACACACCCTGACGCCGGAAGTCGGGCGGAATGTAGACGCTCTGGATCCACCAGACGACGCCGTTGCGCCAATCGCTCCACTCATAGGTGATCATGAGCTGCCCGACGATGCGGCCGTCGACTTCCGCCACCCAGTAGCAGCCTTTACTGGGATCCGAGAGCAGGGCGTTGACCCCGCGCGTCGTAATGTCGGTATCGAGGGCTTTGTCTTCGGTTTCGAGCGCCATGGCGACGTTGAATCCGGCAATCGTGTCGGCGTCTTCGCGGCGAGCGGCGCGCAGGGTTATTGCCATGATTGTTCTGGCCTTTGCTTCGGTCGCTTGGTTTGGAATTTTCCTAGTCTACTGCGGTGTGACCACGGCCGGTAGCGTCTGCGTGCGATCAGCAGCCCGGTCCCGTCCGTGGATACTCTGCTCGAGCGACTGGATTCTCTCCTGCTGTTCCTGCACGACGCGGGTCAGCACTGCAATGACGTCCATGGGACTCAGGCTCTGACGGTCGGTCGTCGCGACAAGCTCGGGCACGTCTTCGGCAATGAAGCCGAGATGCTGTTCGTCCACGTCACTGCGATAGTTGAACGACACGGGCTCGAGACCGGCAAGCGCCGCGAGAGCATCCTCGAGAGTCAGCGATTCGATGTTGTCCTTTCGCGCCCGCGACGAGCTGTTGGTCCATACGCCGCCCGCCGACACGTAGGCGCCGTTCGTGAGCTCGATCGGGTGCTCGGGACGATGGACGCCAAAGCCGACATGGCCATCCTTATCGATCGTAATTCGGTCGATCGACCCGGCGCCAATGGTCAGCGTGCTCGCCTGGTTATGCAGGATGTAACCCGTTTCGCCGCCAAGCTGCGTGATCATGACGCCGGCCACGGTGGTCGTTTGGTCATTGATCTGGATGCTGCCGTTGACTTCGAGTTTCTGTTCCGGCTCGGTCGTACCGATACCGACCCGCGTGCCGTCGTCGTAGATCTGGGAGTTGCCGCCGACCGTCGTTCTTCGGAACTTGACGAGGAAGTTCTCGGTTCCTTTTACCGCGCCGTCACCCGCCGGTCCGGCAGGGCCGGCGGGCCCCTGCGGTCCCTGAGGCCCTTGCGGCCCCGGCGGGCCGGCCGGACCCACTGCGGTGACGGCCGCGACTGTCCCTTCTGCCGGGCTCGGCAGGACCTCGTTCTCGACCTCAACAGTAACGGGCGGCTCCGGAGGCTGCGGTTCAGCGGGTGCTGCCTCGACTGAATTGGCTGCGTCGGCCGCCTCGACGGGTTCAGGTTGGTCCGGCTCCGGAGGCGCTTCCGCCGGTGGCGGCTCAGCCGCAGCGGGTGCTTCTGCAACCGGCTGTTGTTCTTGTGGCTCGGATGGCGGAGCTTCTTCGATCGGGGCAGGAGCTTCCACCGATTCGACAACCGCGACGGCGGCGCTGGCCTCGCTGTCTTCGGCGACGTTCTCCTCCGGCGTGTCCGGTTTGTTGTCAGTTGGCAACGCCGGGTCGGTAAGCAGCACGGACCAATCGGAGCTGACAAAGCCCGATGTCCCGTCATCGAGCTCGACCTCGTACCAGCCCTCGAGCGTTCGTACGTGCGGTCGAGGTTTGCTTTTGTGCAAACGGCTGATCGCCTCGGCCGACACGTCGGGCGCGCTGCGAATTCGCACGTAGCTGTCGACACTGTCGACCGGCACAACACGGTCGGCCGCCGCGGCCGCCGACAGCGTCAGGAATACAAGTGTTGTTGTGGCACGCATGATCGTCTCCGAATCCTGCTTACGTCCATTTGTTGTGCCACAGCAGCGGACGCCAAAGGGTGACGCAGTTCCCTTCTCGGAGAAAAACCAGAGTTCTGTCGGTAACTTGCGACAGTCTTCGCCGCCAACCCTGCGTTCGGAATACAGGCCTGCATTGCGGTGGGAAGCGTTGCTGATTGCCCGTCGGGACGGGCTCCTACAAGGGGCGGTAGGAGCCCGCCCGAGGGCGGGCGCTGCACGTCTGCATGCGCTCGTCGGTGCAGCGCCTTCGTACGGTGCTAGTCTTTGGAGCCCTGTACCCGCGTTTCTATGACCGCCTGCAGCATGTCGCCCTGACGGAAGAGATGCGCGCTCGCGCGCCGCTGTTTGCTCGGCGGGTTGCCGAAAGCATAGACGGCGTCTTTACCCGACTCGCCCGGCGCAAAAACCGCAAACTGCACGTCGGCGCAGATATTGTCACCGGAGAAGTACAGGAGGTTGGGATCGGAGCAATACGGCTCGAGGAAGTTGGTGATCTGCGTCAGCAGGCCGCCGCGAACACGGTGTCCGTGATCGCGGACGACAAGGTGGACCTCGGCGTCGACATTCTCGAACGCTCGGCCGAGACCCAGCGGATCCACGCTGTTCGGGCCGGAGAGATCCAGCCCGCCGCCCGCTTCGCTGCGGTAGATCGAAGCCGCCAAGCGGACTTTGCCCCAGTAGTTGGTCTTGGCGCCGGTGGCGTAGATCACGGCAACACCGGAAGCGTGGTTGGGCGCGATCAGCGAAGGGTCCGGCGAGCCGTTGGCGACGGAGTCGAGATAGGGCGCGCCGAATATGTCGACCGCACCGCACTGCTCGGCGGCGCCGGGGTTAGCCGTGCAGGCATCGGGCTCGTTGAAGATCACCCACCACAGCGTTACGGCGCGAGGTCCGTAGCGATCGTCGTGGTCGTAACCGCCGGCGTGGGCGTTGCTGCCCAGGACCGAAGCGGCCATCGAGACAGTGAAAAGAGTGAGAAAGAACTTACGCATTTCGAAATACCTTTGAAATTGAGTTGTCTGTCGCATCAACGGCGACAATGGGGGTTGCAAACCGCTCGGCCTGACGTTCGGTGAATGCGCCAGGACACGTCGTTGCTGCGCGCGGACGCATCTGACCGCAGCGTGGAACGGTCCACGCGTTACCGTGTTTCTGTCTTTCTTGTCCCGGTGTCTCGCGTCGCGGAAATGCCGGCGCAGTTTGACCTCAAGCCTGTTGGGTATCTGTCCCGTCTTTGAGGTCTTGCGTTGCTGACGCGGGTTGGATTTGTTCCGCTACGTAGTGCGCTTGAAGTAAAATGCTAAAGGACTGTCCTGCGATACGGCAGACAGTTCGGAGCGCTGTCCCGTCAGCCGAATCAGTAAGGGTTTTCCTGACTTAACAAGCAACAGGTTCTAGGCGTTCTAGAGTTCGCCAAGGTCCTCCAGCACCGCCGCGAGGTTGCCCTCCAGTGTCGCAATCCTTGGGTGTCCCGGTTTGTAGCTGACCTTGTCCGCACTCAGCGCTTGTTCGAGGAGGTCCTTGGCACGCTCGAGTTCGCCAAGATCCTTGAGTACCAACGCGAGGTTGTTCTGGCTTATCGCAATGCTCGGATGCTCCGGCTCGTAGCTTGCCTCGTCTGCGGTCAGCGCCTGTTCGAGGAGGTCTTTGGCGCGCTCGAGTTCGCCGAGGTCTTGGAGTACCAGCGCAAGGTTGCTCTGTCTTACCGCAATTCTTGGATGCCCCGGCTCGTAGTTGATCTCGTCTGCGGCTAGCGCCTGTTCGAGGAGGTCTTTGGCGCGCTCTAGCTCGCCGAGGTCCTGGAGCACCATCGCGAGGTTGCTCTGGTTTGCCGCAATGCGCGGATGTCCGGGCTCGTAGCTTGCTTCGGTCGCATTTAGTGCCTGTTCAGCGAGGGCTTTGGCGCGTTCGAGCTCGCCAAGGTCCTCAAGCACCGTTGAGAGGTTGCTCTGCCGTATCGCAATGCTCGGATGTCCGGGTTCGTGGCTGGCTTTGTCCGCGGCTAGCGCCTGTTCGAGGAGGTCTTTGGCGCGCTCTAGCTCGCCGAGTCCCTGGAGCACCATCGCGAGGTTGCTCTGACTTATCGCAATGCGCGGATGTCCGGGCTCGTAGTTGACTTCGTCCGCGGCCAGCACCTGTTCGAGGAGATTTTTGGCGCGCTCGAGCTCATCGAGATCCTGGAGTGCCAGCGCGAGGTTACTCTTCGGTATCAAAACGCGAGGATGCTCGGGCTCGTAGCTAGCATTGGCCGCGATCAGCGCCCGTTCGAGAAGCTCTTTGGCGCCCTCGAACTGGCCGAGGTCCCTGAGTATCAGTGCGAGGTCACTCTGGCATATCGCAATACTCGGATGCTCGGGGTCGTAGCGGGCTTCAGCCAGGTCCAGCGCTCGTTGAAAGTACGCTCGAGACAGCTCGAAACGGCCGAGGTTCTGGTTGAAGTGGCCGAGGCCTGAAGCGATGCTGATTGCGTGTTCAGACTCCAGATGCTCGCTGTCCAAAAGAGTGGCTGCGTGTGCTTCGACCTGCGCAAGCTCATTCAGCAACTTGCCATCAGCGTTTAGTGTTGCTCGACTGATCTCATCGATGATGACCTCGTGTGCCAGTGTGCGTAACTCGTTGTCTTCGGCAGCACTGGCTCTTACTTGAGCGAAAGCGTGTAGCAGCCTATGTAACCGAGGGTTCTGGTCTTCGTCGAGTTCCACTACGGACAGGTTTTCCAGATGTGCGAGTGCTTCGCCGACCGGATCGTCGAGTACCGAATCCGCGTCAGACCATGCGGCGTGCAACAAACGTCTTGGCACTGGCGCCGGAGCCCAATGAGACATGAACATCAGGATTCGCTGGGCGTCTTCGGTCGCCTGGTTCCAGCTCAGGTGAAACGTGGCTGCGACCTCTTTCTCATGTAGGGTAGGCAGCTCATCAGCGTACTTCTCAGCGAACGTCGTAAGCACCGACATTGCACCGAGACGCTCGATCTCCGCCACCAGATCGTGCACAGTTACAGTCTTGCGACGCTCGAGGAAATTCCGCGCAAGCTCGAGCGCCAGGGGCAAACCGCCTAGAGCTTCTATGAGCGGCCTTGCTTCGTTTCCAAAGGCCCGCTCACCCATATTGAGTAATTCCAGCGCCTCAACGTCGTCCATGAAGTCGAGCGCTGCCTTCGCGTAGCCAAGGTCCTGCCGACGCGTCGTGACGAGCGTTTTGATGTGGGCGGAGCTTGGCAACCAGGGTCTGAGTGCTACTGTCTCGCGAAAGTTGTCGAACACGATCAGCGTTGGGCGCCGCAGCTCGTCCAAGTTCTGCCAGAGCCTCTCTATCTGTGTATCGACCGGTAACGCCCCGTCGATGTCGACTTCTGCCATGTCCGCCAGATCCTGAATCGCCTTTTCGCGTGATTGATCAGCGTCGACCCAAAACACGCCGCCGGGATAGTGATTGCCGAAGCGGTGGACGTATTCGATGGCGATCTGGGTCTTGCCCAAGCCACCTGTTCCCGTCACCGCGCACACGCCTTCGGTGTCGCGAGAATCTTCTCGGCCGATCAGGAGATCATGTACTTCGTACAGCGGCTCAACCCGCCCGGCGAAGCGCGAGCGCAACGACCGATATGGCATACGGTGTCGGGTTGGGAGGGGCACCACGGGTGGGAGTTTCGAGCGACTAAGATCGAGCGGTTCGGCATCTGGCTGCGGCGTCCCACCGAGTTTTTCGCAGATCTTCGGGTAGGCCGTTTCAAATTTCTTAGTACTGCTGACGTCCAGGTACTGAATGGGCCTTAGAAAAGGCGGTGTGTCGCAAGGCGCCAGAAGCAGCGGCAGTAACCTGGAGCGCAGTTTGCCGGGGTCGCCTGCCATCGCCGAGGTTCGTTCGAGCGCCGTCCACTCGCTGGCGACAAACCCCGGGGTCAGCAGAGTGACGACGTGATCGCAGCTGGCGACGCCGTTCTCGAGTGCGAGCACATAGTTCTCGCCCCACTCGATGGATTCCTGATCAAAGAAGCAGGCGATGCCGTCCCGCACGAAGCGACGATGCAGCTCCCTTGCAAACTCGAGCCCGTCTTCCCGGCTGTAACTTAGAAAGACGTTGGCTGCCGATGTCGGCAGCCGTGTTCGAGTGGGCTGTTGGGCTTCAGTAGGAGAGCGACGCGATTCGGCAACAGTTTCGCCCCGCAAGGACTCCGCCTCATCCGCTGGTCCGGAGGGGTTGCTGCTGTCTAAACCGTCAGAACCCTCTGTCATCCAAAGCTCTTGCTGTCCACGATGTTCAGGCCACGCTGTCTGACTCTGGACAAAAGGCCCAGAGGACTTGAGATGAAGTACCTGTAGTTACAGCCAAGCATGCGCAGGGAATTTCGTTCTCCGAGTCTTGTAATTGTTTGCAGTAATGGCCCATCGTCAATACTGCCAAAAATCGCGGCGCGCGGCAGGGGCAATCACACTCCCCGATCTAATAGACGTTTCTACGCCAGAATTAGCACAGGGACGCAGGCTGTGGTCTCAAGAGTTGCGGTGACGGGAGGCTGGACGCCAAGTGTTTTTGGGTTCAAACCTGATACGGGTGTCGAAAGGCGCGCTCTGAGGAATGGCGCGCCCGAGAGGATTCGAACCTCTGACCCCAAGATTAGGAATCTTGTGCTCTATCCGACTGAGCTACGGGCGCCCCGTGCGCGGATTCTACCGGACTTGCGGCGTGGGCTGCACGCCCGCCGCGATCAGGTGTCCTTGCCGCGCATGGCCTGATACGCGGCCAGCGCCCGCTCACGGCCGGCCTTATGGTCGACAATCGGTCGCGGGTAGTTCTTGTCGAGTTCGATGCCCGAGGTCTGGAGTGTGAAGTCGTCGGCCGTCCAGGGCTCGTGGATGAACGGCGTGGGCAGTTCGCGCAGTTCGGGCACCCACTCCCGGACGTATTCGCCGGCCGGGTCGAACTTCTTGCCCTGGGTAATCGGATTGAAAATCCGGAAGTAGGGAGCGGCGTCGGTGCCGCATCCCGCCACCCACTGCCAGCTTGCCGAGTTGTTCGCGAGGTCGGCGTCGACCAGTGTGTCCATGAACCATTCGGCGCCGCGCTGCCACGGGATCAGCAGATGTTTGACGAGCAGCGAGGCGACGATCATGCGCACGCGGTTATGCATCCAGCCTGTATGCCAGAGCTGGCGCATGCCGGCGTCGACGATCGGGTAACCCGTCCGCCCTCGCTGCCAGGCTTCGAGTGCTGACGGGTCGTCACGCCAACGGAAGGCTGCAAATTCCTCGCGCAGCGGCTGCTCCGGCAGCGTGGGGTGATGGAACAGCAGGTAGGCGCTGAAGTCGCGCCAGTGCAGCTGCCGTGTGAACGGCTCGGCGGTTTCCTCGAGCCGATGCTCGCGGGCGTGGCTCATGACGCCGTGCCATACCTGGCGCGGGCTGATTTCGCCGAAATGCAGGTGAGGCGACAGACGCGAGGTCGCTTCCTCGGCCGGCAGGTCCCGGCCGTTACCGTAGCCCGCAATGTTGGCGGCAATTGCCGTCATGCGCCGCTGGGCGCCGTCTTCGCCCGGCGCCCAGGTCGATCTCAACCCACCCGCCCAGTCGGGCCGGGTCGGCAGCAGGCCCCAATCCTGGAGCGATTCGGAGTCGTCCGACGTGCCTACTGTGCTCAGCCTGGAAGGCGCGGGTGCGGGCGGCGGCGGCTCGCCGAGCGCAACCGACGCTTTGTAGTAGGGCGTAAACACCTTGTAGTTGCCGCCGGTCTGCGTGCTGACCTCCGCCGGGCGCCTGAGCAGCGTATCCTCGGCGAGATGCAGCACGGTGCTCGCGCCGAGCTTCGAGGCGAGTTCTCGCTCCTGCCGGGCGGCATCCGGCTCGTAGCGGCGCGTACAGTGGATGCTCGCGGCGTCGTGGCGTTGGGCGAGCTCGCTGAGTATGTCGACGGGATTGCCGCTTCGGAGGAGCAGTTGTCCGCCTCGTTCGCGAATGCTGTCGGCGAGAGACTCCAGCGAGTGATGTAGCCACCAGCGGCTGGCGCCGCCGAGATCCAGCTCGTCGAGCACGAACAAGAGCAGGAGATCGTGGCCTTCGTCGAGGGCGGCGTCGAGGGAGGCGTTGTCGGTGAGGCGCAGGTTGCGCCGGAACCAGACGATTGAAACGGTCATAAACAGGTCGGGGTTTTGTCGAAAGTGCGAGTTTAAACCCTTGAATGTACTAGACCTGTATTCGAATGTAACAAAGGCTTTCAGCGCGTTGGCTCACCCGATTTGCGCCCGTATATTGCTCCCCAACACTCGATAGGAGATCTGCCATGAGCGGCGTGACAGCCAAGGCTCTCAACTGGACCGAAATGGGGCTGGTACCCGACTCGGTGATTCGTGCGGGCATCCGCCGGTTGCTGGAGCGCAAGCGTTCGGAAATCCGTTCCGGCGACGTCGAGCATGCCAGCGCGGTCACCAACGGCTTCGTCAAGATGATGAACACGTCGCCCATTGCGCTCGTGCCCGATCAGGCCAACGAGCAGCACTACGAAGTGCCTGCCGCGTTCTTTGATGAGGTACTGGGCAAACACCGCAAGTACAGCTGCTGCTACTGGCCGAAAGGCGTGGGCTCCCTGGACGCGGCCGAGGCTGCCGCTCTCGAGTTGACCGCGGAGCGCGCCGGCATCGAAGACGGCATGGACATACTCGATCTGGGTTGTGGCTGGGGTTCACTTTCTCTGTGGCTCGCCGAACGGTTTCCGAATAGCCGGATTACGTCGGTGTCCAATTCGGGTTCTCAGCGCGAGCACATCATGCGCCTGGCCGGTGAGTGCGGCTTGAACAACGTCGAGGCGCACACCTGCGACATGAACGATTTCGAGGCGCCCGGGCACTACGACCGGATCCTGTCGCTCGAGATGTTCGAACACATGCGCAACTACGGTGTGTTGTTCGGCAAGATCAGCCGCTGGCTGAAGCCCGACGGGCGCTTCTTCATGCACATCTTCGTGCACCGGACCACGCCGTACGAGTTCATCGACCGTCGCGAGAGCGACTGGATGACGCGCTACTTTTTTGCTGGCGGCATCATGCCGAGTGCCGATCTGCCGCTGCGTTTTGCAGACGATCTCGCGATCGAACGGCGTTGGTTCTGGAACGGTTCGCACTATGCGAAGACCGCCAACGCCTGGCTCACCAACATGGACAGCCGCAAGCAGGCGATCATGCCGATCCTCGAGGATACCTACGGGGCGGAGGACGCCGATCGCTGGTGGATGCGCTGGCGCATGTTCTTCATGGCCTGCGCTGAGCTGTTCGACTTCGGCAGCGGCGACGAATGGTTCGTCGCGCACTATCGCTTCCGCCGATCAGGAGGATCGGCCGGATCAGGAGAATGACATGGGATTGTTACTGAACTTTGGAATGTTCCAGGCGGGCTGGTTCTCGTCCGTGATCGGCGGCGCACAGCAGCTGCCGTGGCTGGGACCGCTGGCGATGCTGGTTGTGGTCGCCATACACCTGTATCGCGTCAATGCGCCGCGGCGCGAGCTGACGCTCATTGTGCTTTGTGGCGTCATTGGCACATTCTTCGACAGCATACTGGTCGCGCTGGGCTGGGTAAGCTACCCGTCGGGACTCTTTAGCGAGTCCATGGCGCCGTACTGGATCATTACGATGTGGATGCTGTTCGCCACGACGCTCAACGTGTCGCTGCGCTGGCTGAAGGGGCGTCCGCTGCTCGCCATGGCGCTCGGTTTTGTGTCGGGACCTCTGACGTACTTTGGCGGCCAGAAGCTCGGCGGCATCGTGTTCGTCGATCAGCAGGCGGCATTGCTTGCGCTGGCGATCGGCTGGGGCGTCATGATGCCCGCGCTGATGGCTCTGTCCGATCGTTTCGACGGGGTGGGCGGCAAAGCCGAAACCCGTCGCGACGCAGCAGCAGCGGAGGCGGCGTAACATGGACTGGTCCGTCTACTTCCTGGCGCTGGGCGTCATTGCGATTATTGCGGGACTGGCCTGGTTGGCGAGCGTCTTCCTGAAGGACGTGTCCTTCGTCGACAGCCTCTGGTCGCCGTTTTTCCTCGTCGCCGCCGTGGTGTTTGCGTTGTCGCTCGACAACCTGGGCAGCCGCGGCGTGCTGGTCGTCGCGCTCGTGGCCATCTGGTCGCTCAGGCTTTCGATCTACATTACGGCGCGGAACTGGGGTAAAGGCGAAGACTACCGCTATCAGAAGATCCGCGCGGACAACAATCCCGGTTTCTGGTTTAAGAGCCTGTACATCGTGTTCCTGCTGCAGGGGCTGCTCGCATGGATCATTTCGCTCGCGCTGCTGCCTGCGGTAACGGCCGGCGGCCCGCTAGGCGTGCTCGACTACCTGGCCGTAGCGCTGTGGCTCGTGGGTTTCGTTTTCGAATCGGTCGGCGACTATCAGCTCGCGCGATTCAAGGCAGATCCGCAAAACAAAGGTCGAGTGATGGATCGAGGGCTGTGGCGCTACACGCGTCATCCCAACTACTTCGGCGATTTTTGCATCTGGTGGTCTTTCTACCTGTTTGCGCTGGCTGCGGGCGGCTGGTGGGCGATCGTGTCGCCCGTGCTGATGTCTCTCCTGCTGCTCAAGGTGTCCGGCGTCGCGCTGCTTGAAAAGACGATAGCCGAGCGGCGGCCGAAGTATGCCGACTACGTCGCGCGGACCAATGCCTTTTTCCCCGGGTTGCCGAAGAAACTGCCCGACACCGTAGGAGCTGCATCATGAATCGCTTACGCAGTAGTGTTCTCGCCATGGGTCTCGTGGCTTCGTTCCCGCTGGCGCATGCCGTGCCGCAGGACGATGCGAGCTGGCGGTTCGACGTCTATTTGAACGACGACAAGATCGGCATACATGAATATCGGCTCGAGCGGCGCGACGACGGTCTGCTCGAACTCGAGGCCAACGCGAGGTTCGACGTTCGCTTCCTGTTCATCAATGCCTTCAAGTATCGCCATAACGCACGAGAGCTGTGGCAGGGCGATTGCCTGACGGGTATCGAGGCCAACACGAACTCGAACGGTTCGAAAACGCGCGTCGAGGGCCAGCTGACGGAGCGAGGGTTCGAGATTGCCGGTGACGGACCGGAGTCTCTACTCGATCGTTGCGTCATGACGTTTGCGTACTGGAATCCGGCGTTCCTCGAACAGTCGAAGCTGCTCAATCCGCAGACTGGAGAGTTTGTAGACGTCGAAGTCGAGGCGCTCGGTGAAGACACTGTCCGCTTGGGCGACCGCCGCGTAGCCGCGGACAGCTATCGCATCAAGGCGCGGGACGTCGAGGTGACCGTCTGGTATTCAGACGACGACGAATGGCTGGCGCTCGAGTCGCCGGCCAAAGGCGGCCGCGTGCTGCGCTACGAGCGGCAGTCATGATGGCTCGCCTCAGAGTCGGAGTTGCGTTGCTGGCGCTCGCAGGACTGACGGCCTGCGCCGCAAAAGGACCGGAAATGGAAACAGTCGATTACGTGGATCTCGAACGTTTTATGGGTGACTGGTACGTCATCGCAAATATCCCGACGTTCCTCGAGAAGGGGGCGCACAACGCGGTCGAGACTTACGCGCTCAACGACGATGGAACGGTCGCCACGACGTTTACTTACCGCAAAGGCGCTTTCGACGGCAAACTCAAACAGTACAACCCAAAAGGATTCATACGGGACGATCCATCCAACGCGCTGTGGGGTATGCGCTTCATCTGGCCGATCAAGGCCGACTACCGGGTCGTCTATCTCGACGACAACTACACGCAGACAATTATTGGACGGCAGAAGCGCGACTTCGTCTGGATCATGGCGCGCACGCCCGAGATCTCCGACGAAGACTACGCAAAGTTGCGCGATTTTGTGGCAGATCTGGGGTACGACGTAAGCAAGCTGCAGAAAGTACCGCAGAGCTGGTCCGATCAGTAAGGCGAGGGGCGGATAGTGAAAATTGCGGTTATCGGAACGGGCATAGCGGGCAACGTTGCCGCGTACAAGCTCAGCGCCGAGCACGACGTCACGGTATATGAAGCGAACAGCTATCCCGGCGGTCATACCAATACGGTCGACGTCGAGGAAGGTGGTCGTTACCTGGCAATCGACACCGGCTTTATTGTCTTCAACGACCGCACCTACCCCAACTTCATTGCGCTGCTGGACGAACTGGGTCAGGACGCGCGCGACAGCGAAATGAGTTTCAGCGTACAGGCGCCGGGGCTTGGCCTGGAATACTGCGGATCGACCTTGAACGGCCTGTTTGCGGATCGCCGCAAGCTCTTTAGCCCGTCGTTCCATCGGATGATTCAGCAGATACTGCGCTTCAATCGCACGGCGCTCGATTCGCTGAAGACGGAAGACGGCGATGCAACCATTGGCGCGTACCTGGAACGACACAACTACGGAGCGGAGTTTCGCGATCACTATCTGCTGCCGATGGCGGCTGCCATATGGTCAGCGGAGCCGGTCGCCATCAACGATATGCCGCTTCGGTTCCTCGTGCAGTTTTTCCACAATCACGGATTGCTCCAGCTCAAGGACCGGCCCGTGTGGAAGACGATCTCGGGCGGCTCGCGCGAATACGTCAACAAGCTCACCGCCTCGTTTGCGGAGCGTATTCGGCTCAACACGCCAGTGCGCGGATTGCGCCGGTTTGCGGATCATGTCGACGTCTACACGGATGCTTCCGCTCCCGAGCGTTTCGATGCCGTGTTCCTCGCGTGCCATTCCGACCAGGCACTGGCGCTGCTCCAGGACCCGGATGAGGTGGAACAAACCGTGCTCTCGGCCATCCGCTATCAGGACAACGAAGCGGTGCTGCACTGCGACGAGTCGCTCATGCCGTCGCGCCGGCGCGCCTGGGCCTCGTGGAACTACCATGTGCCGACAAACGCGCGCGAGCACGTCGCCGTGACCTATAACATGAACATACTGCAGGGCCTGGACGCCAGGCAGCAGTATCTCGTCACGCTTAACCACAGCGAAGCCATTGACGAACAGCGGGTGCTGCGTCGTGTACAGTACCAGCACCCGGTGTTTTCGCTCGAGGCGGTTGCGGCACAGTCGCGGCAGGCGGAGCTCAACGCAGGACGCACGTATTTCTGCGGTGCATACTGGCGACATGGTTTTCACGAAGACGGCGTTGTCAGCGCTCTGAACGCCGTCGCGCATTTCGAGGAGAGGCTGAATCGTGGACAGCTGCATCTACGAAGGGCAGGTTAGACACACGCGGGTGTCGCCCGTCGTACATAAGTTCCGCTACCGGGTATTCATGATGTACCTGGATCTGGACGAGCTGCCGACGATGTTTGAGAAGCGCTGGTTCTGGTCGGCTAAACGCTTTGCGCTGGCGCGATTTCGCCGCCGCGATCACCTGGGCTCCGTCGACGTGCCGCTCAAGGACGCCGTGGCCGATCTCGTAGAGGGCGAAACCGGCACGCGGCCGGACGGCCCGATACGGCTGCTGACCAACTTGAGCTACTTCGGCTACTGCTTCAACCCGGTTAGCTTTTACTACTGTTATTCGTCCGACGGCAGTCGGATCGAAACCATTGTAGCCGAGGTCAACAACACACCCTGGGGAGAGCGGGATACCTACGTGCTGCCGCGCACGGAGAGCGTCGGTAAGGGGCGCGTACAGCGGTTCCGCCCCGAGAAAAAGATGCACGTGTCGCCGTTTATGCCGATGGAACTCGATTACGATTGGTGTTTCGGCTCGCCGGGCGACCGCCTGTCGGTTTATATGGCTAACCTGAAGGGCGGTAAGCGCTTCTTCGACGCCGCCATCAACCTGACGCGTACCGAGATCAGCGGCCGTTCGCTTGCGCGGGTGCTGGTAACCTTTCCGCTCATGACGGCAAAAGTCATGGCGGCTATCCATTGGCAGGCATTGAAGCTATGGTTAAAACGTTGCCCGGTGTATCCGCACCCGGACAAGCGACAGAAGATCGCGGTGACAGGCAGATGAAAGAAGTATCGATCGACTCGGAAACGTTCCTTGAATCCTCGCGCAAACCCGCGGGACTGGACAAGCTGGCGCGCAAAGTCATTCGCGCACGCCTGAAAGAAGTCCGCGAAGGGGAAATCATCGTCACGGAAAACGGTGAGACGACTCGCTACGGGAGCGTGACCGACTCGGTTCCGTTGAGCGCACACATTACGATTACCGACCCGCGCTTCTATAGCGAAGTCGCATTCGGCGGCACGATCGGATCAGGTGAAGCCTGGATCCATGGGTACTGGACCTGCAACGATCCAACGGCGCTGGTTCGCCTGCTGCTCAGAAACAAACACGTGCTGCAAAACATGAATTCGGGCGCGGCCCTCCTGACGCGGCCGCTGCAGCGTTTTCTGCACTGGTTGAATCGCAACACGAAGAAGGGCAGCCGGCGTAATATTGCGGCGCACTACGATCTTGGCAACAGTTTTTATTCGCTGTGGCTCGACGAAACGATGATGTATTCGAGCGCCGTGTTTTCACGGCCGGAGATGAGCCTCAAGGAGGCATCGGTCGAAAAGCTGGACCTGATCTGCCGCAAGCTTGGCCTAAACCAGGGCGATTCCGTCATGGAAATTGGCACGGGCTGGGGCGGGTTTGCGATTCACGCGGCCCGCGAGTACGGCTGCCACGTGACGACAACGACCATCTCGAGGGAACAGCACGCGTTTGCGGAGGCGGCGATCCGGGAGCGGGGGCTCGAGGATAGGGTGACGCTGTTGCTCAAGGATTACCGGGAGCTGGACGGCCAGTACGACAAGCTGGTCTCCATCGAAATGATAGAAGCGGTCGGCCATCGTTTTCACGACACTTTCTTCGCAAAGTGCGCCGAGCTTTTGAAGCCCGACGGTCAAATGCTGCTGCAGGCGATTACGATTGCGGATCAGCAATATGAGCGCTACAAGAAGGGCGTCGATTTTATCAACCGCTATATCTTTCCGGGCGGCTGCCTGACCTCCGTGACGGGCATGACGGACTCGCTGACGCGGGTTACCGACCTGCGCGCCGTACATGTCGAGGATATCGGCCCGCACTACGCCACGACGCTGAAGCACTGGCGGGAGCGCTTCTTCGCGAAGCTCGATGAAGTCCGGGCGCTCGGGTATTCGGAATCGTTCATCCGAATGTGGCAGTATTACCTTTGCTACTGCGAAGGCGGTTTTGCGGAAAGGGCCATCGGTAACGTGCACATGCTGCTGATGCGACCCGGCGCCAGACCGCGACTGCCTCATCACTGGAGCTGACCGCAAACTTCGAGGAACTCCATGCGCGGATTCATACTCAGGCTGTTGATCATCATACTCGGCCTGTACCTGGCCTCGCGTTTCCT
>JANQPG010000055.1 GCA_028289545.1 Woeseiaceae bacterium | reverse complement strand
GCCGGCGCTAAGGAGAGCCAGGCGACGACCGCCAGCACGCCGCCGGCCGAGACGCCGGTGAGGCTCGGCGAGGCGAGCGGGTTGCGCGTGATCGACTGGAGGAGCGCGCCAGACAGACCGAGCATCGCCCCGGCCACCAGCGCGATCAGCGTGCGCGGCAGGCGCAGCTCCCAGATGATTTGGCGGTGGACCGGGTCGGCGGCGCGGTCGAGCAGCGCGGCGGGGACATCGGCCGGCGCGATCCGCACCGTGCCGAGGCCGATGTGCAGGGCCGCTAGCGCGACGACCAGCGCACCGACCCCGGCCAGAAATGCCGGGAAGCGCCGCGCCCGCGCCGAGCGCGGCAATGGGGCGACCGCCGCTGTTCCCAGGGTCGCGCTCATCACCGCCCCAGGCGCAGCTGGCTGCGCAGCAGTATCAGTAGCGCCGGCCCGCCAAGTGCGATCGTCCAGATGCCGACCGGTAGCTCGATCGGCGCGAACGCCAACCGCGCCAGGAGATCGGCCCCGACCAGCAGCGTCGCCCCGAGCAGCCCCGCCGCCGGCAGCACCAGGCGTGCGTCGCCGCTCCCCAGCAGCCGCCGCGCCAGATGCGGGGCGAGCAGCGCGACGAAGCCGACCGGCCCGCAGACGGCGACGACGGCCGCGGTCAGCGTCGCCGCCAGTGCAAGGATCAGGACGCGCGTCCGCACGGTCGGCAGCCCCAGCCCCTCAGCTACCTCGTCCCCCAGCTGCAGCAGGTTCAGAGGGCGCGCGCAGAGTGCGGCGAGGGGCAGGCCGATCAGGAGCCAGGGCGCGGCTAGGCTTAGGTGGCGCCAGTCCGCTCCGGCGAGGGAGCCTAGGAGGTACTGGTATAGCGCCGCCAAGTTCTGCTGCTCCCCCAGGCTGATCACGCAGATGAGGAGCGCGTTTAACAGGGCGGTAAGCGCAGCGCCGAGGAGGATCAGACGCACGGGACTCTTCGAGCGCCGCGTCGCCGCGAGGACGACAAGTCCCGCCCCCAGCCCGCCAACCAGGGCGGCCGGGGGGAAGAGGGCGAAGGGGAGCGGCGCGCGGAAGACCACGACGATCGCCACAACCAGCGCCGCCCCCGCCGCCACGCCGAGGAGCTCCGGCCCGGCGAGTGGGTTCTTGAGGGCGTCCTGCAATAGCACCCCGGCCGTCCCCAGCGCCGCTCCCGCCAGCGCGGCCAAGAGAAGGCGCGGCAGACGCAGCTCCCAGACGACAAGTTGCTCGATCCGCTGCCCGCCTCCTTCGAAGAGAATCGTCCAGAGCTCGGTCGGGGCGTTGAGGCGTGGTGTACCGAGTAGGAGCGCCGCCAGCCCCAGCCCGGCAAGGGCCAGCACCAGCGCGGCGAGGAGAAGTGCGAGGCGGCGCGGCGCGTGCGCTCGCGTCGACGCGGCGGCCGGCGGCGTGATCGTCGCGCTCATGGCAGCGGCTGGGGGAAGACCTGCGGGTACAGGAGGGGCAGTGCCTCATCGAGGACGATGCCGAGCGAGCGCGTGCCGTAGCCGCCCCAGGGCCACGCCTCGACCTCATGCACCCGGCCGGCTTGGACTGCCTTTAGCTCCCGCCAAAAGGGATTGGCCTCCAGCTCGCGCCGCTTGTCGGGCGCCTGGAACCGGTTGCCCGCCGAGCCCTCCTGGACTCGCCGATTCTTGAATGTCTGAATGAAGATTACGTCGGGGTCCACTTCAAGTAGTCGCTCCGCGGTAATCGGAGCAGATGGGCCCGTTGCCCCCGCTGGTACGGGCCAGGGGCACTGCGCCACTTCGGAGAGTAGGTGACAACTCGGAGACGCGGCGGTGTAGATGATATTGCCGAAGGGGAACACCCCCATGATTACAACCGATCGGTTGCGCGGCGCTTGGGCTTTATAGGCCTCAAGGCGGCTCTCGAAGTGTCGTACCGCCTCGTCCGCCCGCGCTTCGCGGCCCAGGAGCCGCGCGATCGTTCGCATGTGCTCCTCCTTCTGGCGGTAGGTGCCGGTGTCGCCAAGGGTGAAGAGCGGGGCGATCGGGCGCAGGGTGGCCCGCTTCGGCTCATCGAAGGGGGTGCCGATGACAAGGTCCGGTCGCGCCTGGGCGATTTCCTCGTAGTTCGGGTCGTTGCCGGCCAGGCTAATCGACGCGATCGCCGCCGCGCGGTCACCGAAAAACTGGGGCAGTTCAGCGAGCGGCACGAGTGAGAAGGTCACCGCGGCGGGCAGGATGTCGAGCTCGGTGAGGATGTCGACGCAGCCGGGGGACAGACACACGATCCTCTCAGGGGGCCGTGCCACGGTAACGTTGATGCCGCTCGCGTCGGCGACCGTTAGCGGGAAGGTGAAGGGGGCGGTGGTCTCGCCCTCGCCCGCCGCGTCGGTCGACTGGTCCGCCGATCCGCAGGACGCGAGCAGCAGCACGGCGAGCTGCAGGGAGGTGCGCAGTACGTTGCGTTTCACGGGGGTACCTGGTTCCTTTCGCTCTGGTGGGCAGGTGCGTTCCCGGCGGAACGCCCCGGGTGCGTGACGCGCGAGTTCCGCGACCGCGTCGGCGGCAGTGTACATGAGCCTTATCGCAGCGGCACCACGCACATCGTGCCCGAGCCGCCGGACCTGATGGCACGCTTGGCGGCGTAAGCCGGATAAACGGGTCGCCGTGCACAGCAACCAGGGCAGCCAGTACACAAGGTATGACTCGGAAGCCTTGCGGAAGGCCCTCGATCTGAGCGCAAGAATGAGTCGCCGAGGCAGTTGCTGCGATAACGCGGTTGCGGTCAGTGCCCAACCTGCATTGGCATATTGGCGAAATGTTATAACATAGCGCAATGACCGAATCAGCCCTGACTCTCAACCGTCTGCTTAACGACACGTCGCTGAGGAACACGCTCAAACAATGGCTCAGCGAACCCGCTGACGCTGATGATGTTCTTCAACAGGTCGCTGAGAAAGTCATCCGCGAACGGATTCCGGTCCACACAAAAGCATATCTTTCCGCGGTCTTGAGGAACTCAGCCATTGACCTGAGTCGCGCAAACGGGCGACGCGAACACAATGCACGAGGCCTGGCTCCTCAGTTTGAGAATCCGGTCGCGCCGGCGCCTGAAAAATCTCTGCAGGCAGCTCAGGCAATCAGTGCCATTCAGGCCAAACTTGACCGCCAGCCACCGCTCAGCAAAAAAATCTTCAGGCTGTACCACGTCTTGGGCCTCACTCAACCGGAAATCGCTCAGTGCCTCGGTATCCATTTGTCGACTGTTGAGAAGCGACTCGCAAAACTTCGTAAGGGTTTCCTGAAGGAACTCGAAGCGCACCTCGACTGATTTCACGTTACGGGTTGCAGCACGCCCGTTCGTACTAGTATTGAGGGAAAGCTGGTTCTAGAGTCCGACACATGCCTAGCGACAATTCGCCGACAGATGATCTTCAGGCCGAAGCTTTCGAGTTGCTCGCGGCTTGCAGACAGCAAGCGAGCAGAGAAGCAGAGATCGCGATCGAAGCTTTTCGGGATCAATCGCCGCGACATGCCGAAGTGCTCGAGCACGCCCGGCTGCTGCAGGAGATTGCGCCATCGCTGAAGCACGAGAAGGAATCACTGTGGGATGCTCTTTGGCTTTGGCTCGATCTGCGTTGGGTAAGGTGGCTGGAACCGCATATAAACTGGCGACTGGCGACCGTTCTGCCAGTTGTCCTGATATGTGCAGTTGCGATTCTACTCGTGCAGCCCACGCAGGAAAATGACGTGATTGTGTCTAGTGCGGAGCCTGCAATAGAAGATGAGCAGTTACCCATCGAGTACACAACAAGATGGCAAGAAACTCGGGAGTTCACTCTTAGCGACGGCTCTACTGCGTGGCTGGACTGGCGAACATCAATCAGTGAAGTGTTTGGTGACTCCGCACGACACGTCACGGTTCATGAAGGCAAAGCGGCTTTCGATGTTGTTTCCAACCCGGATTTGCCCTTTTTCGTACAAGCCGGAGAGGTAACAACTGAAGTTACCGGTACACAGTTCGTCGTCCACTTTCTGACGCCAACACAAGTTGAGGTCTCAGTTCTGGAGGGCAACGTAAAGGTGTCGACCAGCGAACACACACAAGTGATTTTGGTGGCGGCGCAGGCGGTCGCAGCCGAGGGATCTGCACTAGGCCAAGTCGAGGCGAGAGCCAGTGAGGACATGGGTCTTTGGCGAGAAGGTTTGCTGGTATACCGTGAAAGAGCGTTGACTGACGCACTCTACGAACTCGCTGGCTATACCCGTTATTCGCTCGATCTGAGCCGGGTTCTCGGTTCCGAGCGTCGAATTTCCGGCGTTTTCTTCAAAGATCAGGCTGAAGATGCCCTGCTTACAGTGCTCGAAAGCCAGGACCTGACATTCACACAGGATTCAAACCGCCTCATCGTTGAGCCCAAGGCGCCCTTTTAGGACGCTCGCGTCAATTTCCGAAGTTTCTTTTACGGGGTGCCGGTCCTCATTTCGTACTAATAGGTGGAGGCCCAGGAAAGGGCCGTTGTAAACCTATACGAAGAAGGGGATACCTGTGCATTCGTTTCAGAACGCGCCTGCAGCACCAAGCTGGTTGGCCAAAGCAGCAATTCTTGCCGCTCTTGTATTACTGTCTTCGAAGGGATGGGCACAGACAAGCGACGAGCAGTTCGACTTCAGTATCGCGAAACAGTCGCTCACGGATGCGCTTGTGGAATTCAGCCTTGTCACCGGACGGCAGGTGGTTGCCGATGCCGAGTTGCTGGAGGATAAACTCAGTACTGACGTGAATGGCCGCCTCGCAGCGAATGAGGCATTGACGGAAATGTTGCAGGGCACCGGACTCAGCGTTCGCGTCGTCAACGGTCGAAACTATGCGCTGAGAGTCGCAGAAGCGTCGCGCCCACCGCAAAGCGTCGCAGGCACGCGCGTCGAGCAAATCCTCGTTCTCGGCGAGAAGATCCCGCGCACCTTCGACGAGACGACCTCGAGCGTCGCGCTGCTGACCTCACAGGAGATCGAGGACGCGAACGTCCGCTCCGTCGCCGACGCGCTCCAGCAGATACCGAATGTGAGCATCGGCGATCTGGGTGGGCCGGTCGTCCGCGGCATCGACTTCCACGGTGTTAATGCCGATTTCATCCGCCCAACCGGATCGGTGATTGTTGATGGTGTCCAGCTGCCGATCGCGACGATATTCTCGCTCGCGACCGGCAACGGCGGATCGATGTGGGATATCGGGCGCATCGAGGTGTTCCGCGGTCCTCAATCCACGTCAGTCGGTCCCAATGCGCTGGCCGGCATCGTGCTGCTGCGCACGATCGATCCCACTTTTGAATGGTGGGGGGGCGCCCAGCTGACCTTCGGCGAGCGCGGCCTGCGACAGTATTCCGGGGCGATCGCTGGGCCGATCGCCGAGGACACGCTTGCCTTCCGTCTCTCGCTCGACACGATCGAATCAGACGGCACGGTGACGAACACGTTTTTCGACGATGACGAATGGGCGCGTACCGAGCGGCAGACCTACCGCGGCAAGCTGCTTTTTACTCCCCAGGGTGTGCCCGGACTCTCGGCGCTGCTGTCGGTCACGCATATGCGCCAAGACGACGGCGCGGACACCGTGGAGGGTCCCGATTTCTTCGAGCGTGAGAACGCCTTCCAGATACTCGAGGAAGATACCGCAGACATAACTTTCGGCTCGCTGGAGCTGGGTTACGAATTTAGCGACGAGTGGACATTTACCTCGATCACCTCGGCGCTCGAAGAGGATCGTGATCTGCTCGAGGATGTCAGCTTCTTTGTTCCGTTCGGCGCCGCCGGCCTCGACCTCGATACCGAGTACAGTACTCGAAGCCAGGAGCTACGATTCAACTATTCCGGGGCATCGTTCAAGGCGACGTTCGGCGCTTTCTATTGGCGCCTTCGCCGAGAGTCTTTCTTCTTCCTCGAAGGTGCGCCGT
Organism: Woeseiaceae bacterium; assembly: GCA_028289545.1. Lineage (GTDB taxonomy): Bacteria > Pseudomonadota > Gammaproteobacteria > Steroidobacterales > Woeseiaceae > UBA1847. The sequence goes on along the minus strand of JANQPG010000055.1, from coordinate 19,420 downwards.
TTATTCTGCCTGGTCGTCAGCTCTATGAGGTTGAAAACTTCGCGGTGTTCGGCGAAGGCGACTACGAATTCTCGCCTGGGTGGACACTTATCGCAGGTGCACGCGTCGATCGCGACGATTTCGAGGTGGCGACGAGCGGTTTCACCGCTCCGGAGCCATTCTCGGCAAACAGCGGCCGAACCGTGTTTCTACCGAAGCTGGGCGTCGTGCGCGCGTTGAACGATCGCACCCATATCGGCTTTACAATCCAGCGTGGCTATCGCGCCGGCGGATTGGGCAGCGCCAATCTCGTCCGCCCGAATGAGTTCGGACCGGAGTACACGTGGAACTACGAGCTCAGTCTGCGTGCACGCTCGGATGATGACCGGTTACGTGCGACTACAAACGTCTTTTACACGGATTGGACAGATCAACAGGTCAACATCGGTGTGTTTCCCGAACAAGACACCGTGAACGCAGGTGAGTCGACCCTTTATGGCGCCGAGGGCTCGATCGACTTTTCGCCCATTCCCTCAGTGGACCTGTCCGCGGGGGTGGGCTATGTGCACACCGAATTCGACGAATTCGTCTCGGACGGGACCGACTTCGCCGGTAACCGCTTTCCGTATGCGCCGGGCTTCACGGCGAATGCGGGCGTGACGTACCGCGGAGCGGCGGGGTGGTTCGCGAGCAGCAACGTCGTCTACAGGTCGTCGGCCTACACGAACCTTGCCAATACTCCCGAGCGCAAGCTGGAGTCGTATACACTCGTCAATGCACGGGTCGGCTATGAGGCGGAGAGGTGGTCGGTACACGCTTATCTGAGGAATGCCTTCGACGAAAACTACGTGCTCGACAAGCAGCGTCTCGATAGGTGGGTCCTTGGCGATCCGCGCGAGGTGGGCATGTCGTTCAACCTTCGGCTCTGACGCCGCTCGGGTGTGGTGACGGACGAGGCGCAGTCACGTCGTCTGAGAGGCGATCACTGCCTCGCCACTCTGCAGATGTTGCCGGATCGCAAGGAGAACGGTGAATAGCGGTGACCACCGCGGTGCTGCCAGCGTCCGCGGGTTCTTGTTGCTCACCGGTATCGACATCCAGCCGCATCAGCGCGAGAAGCTCGAACGGCTATGCCGTTATGTTAGCCGATTGCCGAGTGACGCCTGGCGCTGACCTCATCGGGCCAGATGCGCTACGAACTAAAGACCCCGTACCGCGATACGCGAGACCGGTTTCCCCTCAGTTCGACGGGCCGTCGCGGAAGTTGTCGTAGTCGTAACTGCCCTCGACATGACCGCTGACGCCGGACATTCCGGCGCCTGCGATACGGTCCGGCGAGGCGTCGTCCACCGAGGCCGAGCCCAGTTCAACGAAGCCGTTCTCGCCCAGTCGCTCGACGGCGCCACTCACCGTTACGGTGTTGGTGCCCGTAGCGCTCAGTCGGAGTCGGTACGTGGCGCTCGTCGACAGAGGCTCGGACAGCGGGATGACAGCCAGGCTGGTTAGGAACGACGAACCGTTCTGGCGTCCGAGCACCGCTGCGTTGCCGTTATTAATGTAGAGGATGTAGCCGTCCAGCGCGTCAGGCGCGGAGACCGTCGCTGCCTGCAGGCGAGCGAAGATCTGCGGATAGCCCGGTACTACATTGTCGAGCCGGAGCTCGACGGACGTTTCCACGTCGAGGCGCGATTCCGCAACCGGGCGATAGGCTACGTTGTCGCGATAGCCGTCGCCAACCTGGTTCTTGACCAGCGTGCCGCCGCCGATCGAGAACGCCCCCGGGTTCTTTTCTGTCCAGCCATTGGAAAGCGTTGCGCTGTCGGCGCGCTCGAAGTCATCGAGTAGCTCGCCGGCGGCGAGGATCGCGATCGAGCTAACCGCGGAGAGACCGCCGCCCGGGGCCGGGTTGGAGACCGTAATGGCCGCCGAGCCGGGCGCCGCGAGTTCGGTTGCCGGGATCGTCGCGGACAGGCTCGTCTCCGACAGGAAAGTCGTCGGCAGGTCGACCCCGTTCCAGCGCAGCACCGATGTGGGCACAAAGCCCGTGCCGGTGATGCTCAGGAGCGTCGCGGGCTGGCCCGCGCTCAGCGATGCCGGGCTGAATCCCGATACGGCCGGCACCGGGTTGGGCAGCTGCCCGGGCGCCGCGATCGTGACATTGGCGACGTTCGAGACGCCCCCGCCGGGCGCCGGCGTGGCGACAGTCACAGCCGCGACGCCTTCCGAGGCAATGTCCGCGGCCGATATGTCGGCTTGCAACGTCGTCGAATCGATAAAGGTCGTCGCCCGGTCGTTGCCGTTCCAGCGCACGGTCGAGGTCGGGGTGAAGTTGCCGCCGTTAACGATCAGCGTGAAGCCGGGGTCACCGGCTGTCACGGCATCCGGCGTTGCCGACGACACCGTCGGTACGGGGCTCGTACCGGATAAATCGATCCAGTAGTAGTTGTCGTAATCGTCCGCCTGATCGACCCACTTCGAGAAGCCGTTCGCACCCGCTGAGCGGATTGGCGGCGGCATGTAGCCGACCGGGCAGTAGAAGCCTTGAGGCTGCGTATTATCGTCGTGGTCGATCGTGGCCTGGAACCAGGATTCCCACGCGCCGTTGACGAAGCGGTCGACGCGTCCTTCGAGGCGCACCGTGTCAGTGCCCGTCACGAAGAAACGCATGCGGTAGCGTTGACCGACCTGAAGCGGGCTGGGCAGATCGATCTGATCGATGATGCACTCGCCCATGGAGACAATCGGCGGGTTGATCGCAAACGCCACGGCGCCCGTCGGGACGTTGTCCTCGATGTAGAAGATGTAGCTTTCGAGGAAGTCCGGCGCGGCGATCGTGTCGCGCTGCACGCGGGCGTGCAGCTGCGTGAATTGTCCGGCCGGCTGGCGGACAAACTCGGCCGATACTTCGATGTCGAGACGGTCTTCGGCTTGAGGCCGGTAGGCGATGCTGTCGCGGTAGATGCGGTCGAACCAGATCGATTGCACCGCGTTGTTGACGATGGCGAACACCTCGGGCGTCTTCTCGGTCCAGCCGTTGCCGAGGTTCAAGCTGTCCGGCGCGTTGAAATTGTCGAAGAAGTAGGTGCTGCCGGTATCGAGCACGAAGAACGGATGCGGCGTCGATCCTTCGCCCTGCGGCGCCGTGTCGACGACGGTTACCGTGCCCACGTCCGCGCTGGCCAGATCGGCGGCGCTCAGCGTCACTTCGATCGTCTGATCGGACAGGAACGACGTCGGCCGCGGGTTGCCGTTCCAGTAACCGGCCGAGTTGGCGTCGAAGCCGCTGCCGACGATCGTTACCGTCAGGTCGCCGCCGCCGGCCGTTACGCTTTCGGGCGACAGGCTCGAAATGACCGGTCCGCCGCCGCCAGGGTTGATCGCATTGATCGCAAAGGTCGCCGCGGACGACGTGCCGCCGCCGGGTGCGGGACTGAACACCGCGACCGAGGCCGTACCGGCTGTTGCAATGTCGGCGGCCGTAATGGCGGCTTGAAGCTCACTGGACGAAACGTAGGTCGTTGCGCGGTCGTTGCCGTTCCAGCGCACGGTCGAGCCCGCTACGAAGTCCGAGCCGTTGACGGTCAGCGAGAATGCCGAACCGCCTTCGGTCGCCGAGTTCGGTGCAATCGAACTCAACACCGGCTGCGGGTTGTTGCCGCCGCCGAGCGGATCGATCGTAAACGTGGCTGCGCCCGAGGTGCCGCCGCCCGGTGCGGGGCTGAACACCGTCACCGAGGCTGAGCCGGCTGCCGCAATGTCGGCGGCTGTAATGGCGGCTTCGAGCTGGTTCGCGGAGACGTAGGTGGTCGCGCGGTCGTTGCCGTTCCAGCGAACGACCGAGCCCGGTACGAAGTCCGAGCCGTTGACGGTCAGCGAGAACGCCGAGCCGCCCTCGGTGGCGGAGGTCGGGTTCACCGTATTCAGCACCGGCAGCGGGTTGTTGCCGCCGCCCAGCGGATCGATCGCAAACGTCTGCGCCGCCGAGGTGCCGCCGCCGGGTGCGGGGCTGAACACCGTGACCGAAGCCGAGCCGGCCGCCGCAATGTCGGCGGCCGTGATCGCGGCCTGCAGTTCGTTGGCAGACACGTAGGTGGTTGTCCGGTCAGCGCCGTTCCAGCGCACGACCGAGCCCGGCACGAAGTTCGAGCCGTTGACCGTCAGCGAGAACGCCGAGCCGCCTTCCGTGGCCGAGTTCGGATTCAGCGAGCTGAGTGCGGGCAGCGGGTTGCCGCCGCCGCCGAGGTCGGTCGTTGAGAAGTTGTCGAACGAGTAGCCCGCCTCGACGAAGCCGCCGAAGCCGACCGAGCCGGCTGTCGTCAGGGCGGCGCCCGAGGCGTCGGTCGCCGTTGTCTGGCCTTCGATAATCCAGTCCGTGCCGGTCCAGCGCTCGACGTAGGCCGCGAGCTGCACCGGGTTGGCGCCCGTGGCGCTCAGCCGGAACCGGTAGGTGTTGCCGAGACTCAGGCCCGGTGCAATAACCATCGAGGACAGCGCCTCGACAAACGCGTCGCCGCGCTGCCGGCCGAGAATGGCTTCGTTGGCGTTGTTGTTGACGTACAGGATGTAGCCGTCGATGCGGTTCGACAGCGCAACCGTGTTGGACTGCACGCGAGCAAAAATCTGCGGGTAGCCGGGCACGGCGCTCGAGAACTCGAGCTCAGCCGACACCTCGACGTTGAGCAGATCCTCACCCGCCGGGCGATACACGATGTTGTCGCGATAGCCTTCGGCGACCGCCTGTTTGACGGCGGCGCCGCCCTGCAGCGCAAACGCCTGCGGGTTCTTTTCGATCCAGCCGTTGCCGATGTCTGCGCCGTCCGGACGCGAGAACGTGTCGCCGGAGCCGGGCGTGCCGGCCTGCGTCGTAAAGGTCGCAGCGGCGGACGTGCCGCCGCCGGGCGCGGGCGTGAATACCGTGACCGAGTTGCTGCCGGCCGTGGCAATGTCGGCCGCCGTGATCGCGGCCTGCAGTTCGTTGGCCGCCACGAAGGTTGTCGCGCGGTCGTTGCCATTCCAGCGCACCACCGAGCCGGGGATGAAGTCGCTGCCGTTAACGGTCAGCGAAAACGCCGAGCCGCCTTCGGCCGCCGAGTTCGGAGCAATCGAACCCATCGCCGGCAGCGGGTTGTCGCCACCGCCCAGCGGATCGATCGTGAAGGTTTGCGCTCCGGACGTGCCGCCGCCCGGCGCCGGGTTGAACACGGTCACCGAGGCGCTGCCGGCCGCGGAGATGTCGGCCGCCGTAATGGCCGCCTGCAGCTCGCTCGCCGATACGTAGGTTGTCGCCCGATCGGCACCGTTCCAGCGCACGACCGAGCCCGGAATGAAGCCCGACCCGTTAACCGTGAGCGAAAAGGCCGAACCGCCCTCGGTGGCCGAATTCGGGTTGATCGAGCCCGTCGCCGGCACGGGGTTGTCGACGACCAGCGGATCGATCGTGAAGGTCTGAGCCGCTGAAGTGCCGCCGCCGGGTGCGGGGCTGAATACCGTCACCGACGCTGAGCCGGCCGTCGCAATGTCAGCCGCCGTAATGGCTGCCTGCAACTGGTTGGCCGACACGTAGGTCGTCGCACGGTCAGCGCCGTTCCAGCGCACGACCGATCCGGGAATGAAGTTGCCGCCGTTGACCGTGAGCGAGAATGCCGAGCCGCCTTCGGTGGCCGAGTTCGGGTTGATCGAGGCCATCGTCGGCACGGGGTTGTCGACGACCAGCGGATCGATCGTAAACGTCTGTACGGCCGAGGCGCCGCCGCCGGGCGCGGGGCTGAACACCGTCACCGACGCCGAGCCGGCGGTTGCGATGTCGGCGGCGGTAATCGCGGCCTGCAGTTCGCCGGCCGACACGTAGGTTGTTATGCGGTCGGCACCGTTCCAGCGCACGACCGAGCCCGGCACGAAGTTTGCGCCGTTGACGGTCAGCGAGAACGCAGAGCCGCCTTCCGTGGCCGAGTTCGGGTCGATCGAGCCGACTGTCGGCACCGGATTGCCGCCGCCGCCCAGGTCGGTGGCGGACACGTTGTCGAACGAGTACGACGCTTCGACGAAACCGCCGAAGCCGACCGAGCCGGCCGTCGTCAGCGCGGTGCCCGCGGCGTCGCTGGCCGTGGTCTGGCCTTCGATGACCCAGGCCGTGCCCGTCCAGCGCTCGACGTAGGCGGCAAGCTGCACGGGGTTGGCGCCCGTGGCGCTCAACCGCATCCGGTAGGTTTCGCCGAGGCTCAGGCCCGGCGCAATCACCATCGTTGAAAGCGCCTCGACGAACGCGTCGCCGCGCTGCCGGCCGAGGATGGCTTCGTTCGGATTGTTGTTGATGTACAGGATGTAGCCGTCGATGCGGTCCAGAAACGCCACCGTGGACGACTGCACGCGGGCAAAAATCTGCGGGTAGCCGGGAACGGCGCTGTTGAGCTCCAGTTCAGCGGCAACCTCAACGTTCAGCAGGTCCTCGCCGGCCGGCCGATAGACGATGTTGTCGCGGTAACCGTTGCCGACGGCCTGCTTGGCCGCCGCGCCGCCCGCGAGCGAAAACGCCTGCGGGTTTTTCTCGATCCAGCCGTTGCCGAGATCCGCGCCGTCGGGGCGCGAGAAGGCATCGTTGACCTGGGCGTTTGCGTTGAGTACGGCGCCGAATGTGCAAAGCAGCACGAGCAGCGGGCGGGTGAGCCGTCCGGCGCGGGCACGAGAGGAGGTGATAGAGCGAAAGGTTTCTGTAGCAGCCACAAGCAGTTCCGATCGGTTTCCGTGAGTGCGGCGCCGGCTGACAGAGGTTTGCACGGCGCCTATTTCAGAAATAGGTAGCAAGAAACGTGCCGACCTTATTTATTTATTTAAATCAATAGCTTATGACTTTTCTCTGACCACTTGTACAGATGCCTGTAAAGAACATCGACAGCCCCCGTATCGACTGGCTCAGTCGAGGGAAATACCGACCAGAATAGGGCGGTGATCGGAGCCGAGTGGCGGGCCCACTCGCTTGGAGACGATGCGCAGATCACCGGTTGCGAAACAGTGGTCGATCGGGATGCCGAGCCAGCCCAGACGCGTTGGCCAGGTGGGCAGCAGCCGGTTTCCGGCGTCGCCGTCGTGCAGGCCGGAGGCCTCGAGCGTCCGATACCAGCGTGACCAGGGTGTCATGTTCCAGTCGCCGCAGGCGACAAAAGCGGAGTCAGGCGCCATGCTCAGCAGATGCTCGATCTGACGGTTGCGCGCCGTGAACGACGACCGGACCATTGGCCAGTCGAGATGCAGCCCTACCAGGGACAGACGCCGATCGCCCAACTCGGCCGTCGCCGCGATGAATGGCACGTCCGTGCCCGGAAACACCGAGGTTTCGGCGCTCGTCAGCGGAACGCGGCTCAACATGGCAATGCCGAAGTACCCGGTTTTTGGCTCGACGACAACGTGAGGAAATTGCTCGGACAGCCCGGCGAGTTCCGCGTGCCAGTCCGGCGTGTACTCCTGGAGAATCACAATGTCTGCGGGTGCTGCCTCGACGTAGCGCCGCACCTTGTCCGGTGAACGAATCGTTGCACTCAGGTTGAAACTCATGATCGACAGCGCTGCGGTGCTTGCGGGTCCCGCAGCGGCGCTGCCAACCAGGGGCTGAAGCGACAGCGCGCCGATGACGAGCGTCGCCACGGCGATGATTCCGGCGAGGCGGCGTTCGCGCAGAATGGCAAGCACGGGGATGGACAGCAGCATCGACAACAGCGCGTGGATGCGCAGATTCGCGAACAGATCGCAGAGCCACCAGTCACGCGGTCCGAATCCCAGTATCGCAACGCCAACGGCGATGCCGATCAGAACGCCGGCCAGCGTTGCGAGGCGAGGATAGGGTTCCGCAGACATCGCTACGGGGTCTTGTCGCCGGCCGCTTGCGCCTGGATGTCCGCAATGGCATAGCCCATGCGATGCAGGCAAGCGAAGCCGACGACAACCACGGCTACATAGGCGAGCAGGTGGTAGAAGACCGAGGCAGCGATCGCCGCATCGTCGCTGATGCCGAAGGCCTGCAGCGCGACGACAAACGCCAGCTGGATGTTACCGACGTAGCCGGGGCTGGTCGGCAGCGAAATACCGACGATGGTTGCCACCAGCACGAGCACGACGCCCGACGTGGGTACCTCGATGTCGAGCGCGATCAGGCTCAGCCAGATACAGACGCCCATGAGTCCCCATTGCAGAATCGAGTTGACGGCGATGCGCAGTATCAGTCGCGGCTGCCGGATCGACTCCAGTCCGCGCGCCGCGATCTCCAGTTGTTCGAGCACAAAGTGGCCGATCCGCTCGGGCAGCAGGGCCAGCGGGCGTCGCAGCAGGGCAAGTACCGTTTCACGGCGAGTCACGAGCAGAACGGCAACGGCGAGACCAAACAGTGTAATGGCGGCAATCACGAAGCCGGCTTTGATGAGCACGTCGGGTGTCGATTGCCCCGTGGCGAGCACAAAACCGAGCAGGGCGAGGATCGTCAGAAGATCGAAGATCCGCTCCATTGCAATCGTGCTCAGCACCTGCGAATAGCCGAGCGAGTAACGTTTGCCGGCAATGTAGGCGCGCACGAACTCGCCCATTTGCATCGGCAGCACGGCCGTGCCCGCGTAACCGACCATGACAATGGGGAACAGCTCGCGAGTAGGAATGTCCGCGTCCGGATACAGCAGTAACCGCCAGCGCGCACTCTTGAGCCAGTAGAACACAAACAGACACAGGAGGAACGGCAGCGCCATCAAAAAGTCGGCGTCGGCGAGCGCCTCGCGAATCGCACCCGGATCGGCATTGCGAAACGCGATCCAGAGAAACAGGACGCTGACGGCAATGCCCAGCGCAAAGGCGTTTCGGCGACGCAAGATTCCGTTACCGCTGCGCGGCCGAGTTGCCGCTGCGGAATGAACCTCTATTCCGAGCTAGTGTCCGGACCATGGCGGGCAAACGCGCGCGCCGCCAAACCAGTGCAGCCAGCAAGAGCAGCAGGGCAATGGCACCGACGCTGCCGCCACCGCCGCCTTCATCCACGGGCGGCGGGGGGCTCGGATTGGCCGGCGTGCTGACCGCCAGCGCGCTGGAAGGCGTGGAGACGTTGCCGGCCTGATCGCGCGCTGACACGGTGTAGCTGTAGCTCGTGTTGGCGCTCAAGCCCGTGTTGCTGAAACTGGTGCCGGGGACCGTGTCGATCAGCGCGCCGTCGCGGCGGATCTCGTAGCCCGTCACGCCGACGTTGTCGCTGGCGGCATTCCAGTTGAGGTCGATGCGGGTCGTCGATACGGCGGTGCCCGCAAGTCCCGTCGGCGTTGTTGGCGCCTCGGTGTCGGCGCTGGCCGGCGTTCTGACCACGACAGGGCCCGCTTCGGCCGACACGTTGCCGCTGTGGTCGCGCGCAGTGACCGTATAGCTGTAATCGGTGTCAGCGGTCCGGCCACGGTCGCTGAGGCTCGTGCCCGGGACCGTGCCGATCAGTACGCCGTCGCGGCGGACCCGGTAATCGCTGACGCCGACATTGTCGGTCGATGCGTTCCAGCTCAGGTCGATCTGCGAGCTGGATATCGCATTACCGACGAGTCCCGTCGGCGTCGTCGGGGCCTCGGTATCAGGAGCTGCGAGGGTCGAGGCGTTCACGGCGCCCGATTCGGCGGAGACGTTACCGGCGTCGTCGCGCGCTGCGACCGTATAGCTGTAGCTCGTGTTGGCCGTCAGGCCCGTGTCGCTGTAGGTGGTTCCGGCGATGGTCGCGATCAGCGCGCCGTCGCGGCGGATCTCGTAGCCCGTGACGCCGACGTTGTCGGTCGATGCGTTCCAGCTCAGGTCGATGCGGGTCGTCGTCACGCCAGCGCCGCTCAGTCCGGTGGGCGTTGTTGGGGCCTCGGTGTCAGGGGTCGCCAGGGTCGAGGTCATCACGGCGCCCGACTCGGAGGAGACGTTGCCTGCGGCATCGCGCGCCGCAACCGTGTAGCTGTAGCTCGTGTTGGCCGTCAAGCCCGTGTCGCTGTAGCTCGTGCCCGCGACCGTAGTGACGAGTGCGCCGTCACGACGGATCTCGTAACCCGTGACGCCGACGTTGTCGGTCGATGCGTTCCAGCTCAGGTTGATCTGCGTCGTCGATGCGGCGTTGCCCTGCAGTCCCGTCGGCGTGCTCGGCGCTTCGGTATCGGCGGCGGCAAGGGTCGTGACCGACTCGGGATCCGACTGGGTCGACTCGTTGCCGGCTGCGTCGCGGGCCGAGATGGTGTAACTGTAGCTGGTACTCGGGTTGAGCCCCGTGTCACTGTAGCTCGTACCGGCCACCGTTGCGATCAGTGCGCCATCGCGCCGGACGCGATAGTTCACAACGGCGACGTTATCAGTGGATGCGTTCCAGCTCAGATCGATGCGCGATCCCGACACGGCGACGCCCGAGAGGCTGGTCGGTTGTGTAGGCGGTGTCGTGTCTCCCGACCCGGATCCGACCGGCGCGTCGTCCGACGACCAGACGCCGGCGGGCGAGTTGATGAGTGTCATGCAGCGGCCGGCATCGAGTGCGTCGCAGATACTGTTGCCAGAGCCTTCGTCGAAGCGATAAACGCCGACCAGTCCGGTTTCGCCACCCGTTACCGGGGCGTCGTAGTCCGCCGTAATCTCAGCGGCCGTTTTGGCGCGCGACCAGAAGCGAATCTCGTCCACGAGGCCTTTGTAGTCTTCGTACTGCTGCGAACCGATCGCCGCCTGCTTTTCGGCGCCCCAGAACCAGCCTCGCTGGTTGCTCGGGAAGCCGGTCCAGGTGTCCCACCACTGACGCATGTCCGTGCAGCCGTTGCTCGTCTCGGTGCCGGTCAGGGCGCCGTCGACCCAGATTTCGAGTTCGGCGCCGGGGCAGCGGCGCACCAGCGTAATCTGATGCCACTGGCCGTCCAGCAGCGACGGAGCGTTGCTTGCCGGAAAGGCGCCCACCGACCAGAGATCGCCGGAGGGCATCGGTCCCGCGTTGTCGCCGAACAGCCAGCGCACGCGGCCGCCGCCGTAGAACTGCAGCGTAAACGTGCCGAGCGAAAAGCCGCTGCCGTTGTTGTGGCCGTCCAGCAGGAAGTTGCCGTCGAACCACCAGTTGCCGCTGCTGTACGGGGCGTTGTCGTCCTCGGTCCAGTTCCGCAGCTGCTCCTGGCCACCGTCGGTCGGCCCGACCGGGAACGAATCGTTAGGCCGTATCCAGAGTTCGAAAGTGAAATCACCCTGACCGAAGCCGGGCGGTATCTCGAGCTGTACGGCGTGATCCTGGTTGGCCGGGCTTGCGTCGTTGACAAAAAACTCGACCGAACCCTGCGCGAGCGCCGCCGGCGCCGCCGCGAGACCGCAGCCGAAGCCGGTCAGTACGAGGATGAGTCGTCGAGTGAGTCGTCGGGTGGACATGCAAGGGACCGGAGTCGAGTCGAAAGGAAAATGCTAGCAGACGCCGCGAGAGGGCCCGCGGACTATGTCACACAATCGGCATTCCGGCAATTGCGTGGATATCCCGGAAACCGTGTCGAAACACGGGCTTAGCCCGCATCGCCCGGCATCTGTTCCTGCCGGAGGAGCTGCTGTACGAAACGGACCAGTTCGGGGTGATAGGGCAGGCCGTCGTGAGATGCGGAGCCCAGGAACAGGTAGTTGCCGGGCGAGGTTTCGCGCAGCGGGAAGCCGCCGATGTCACCCGTGTCGAAGCCGCCGGCGCCGTCCAGCAAAGCGCTCTCGGCAGGTTCGATCCATTCGTCCGCTTCGACCCGTACCGTCACGTAGCCGATCTGCCGCTCGCCGTCGGGCAGGATGCTGTTCCGGTCGGGGCTGTCTTCGCCGACACCCCAGGGCGTCTCGTCTTCCGGCGCCGCGCGCGTGCCGTTAAGGCGGAGCTGGACGTTGTCCGGGTCGTCAGCGTCGGCGAAAGCCGGGCACATTTGCCGGTCGCCTTTGCCCGAGCGGCCACACAGACGGTCGGTGCCGTGATTGGCGCCCGCCAAAGCAACCATCAGACGGACCCGCTCGCCGCCAACAAAGCGTATATACCAGCGTGCGCTGAACGCCCCCATGCTGTGGGCCACGATGTCGATCTTCGTGGGTGCTTCGCCACCGCAGTCGCTGGCCGACACGGCCGAACGACTGTCCTCGAGCAGCCGTTCGGCGCCGGCCGCAATGAATCGTTCGGCTGCGCGGACGTTATCGCCGTCGCGCGGCCGCATGTCGATTGCGCTCAGGTAAGCCGGCGGATAGCCATCGTCTCGAAGCGCGCGAAGCATGTCGTCCCAGGTGCTGGCCGTCAGGCCGGAACCATGCACGAACAGGACCGGTGTCCGGTCATAGTCCGCGCAGGAGTGGGCAGGGGGCACGGGTTGTTCGGCCTGGCATGCTGCCGCGGCAACGCCGGCTGCCGCCAGCGCGAGCAGCCGCAGTTTTTGTGTTGGAGCCAGCTCTTGTTTAGCCATTGCCCGCCGCACTTATCGACTCGACCAGCAAAATCCCGGTTATTGTCATCCAGCCTTTACCTCGTGTCTCTTTCGATAGCAGCGACAGGCCAAACTATACTCTCAAATGCCGCATTTCGAGCAGGTGCGCGCTCTTGTTTCGCGCCGTTCGGCGGCTGGCCGCGAGCGAATGGGTAATGCGGATTCGTGTATTATCGGCCGCGCGACGAGCCCAAGTTCGGGGCCGGGTAAGGAAACAGTGACGGATGCACAGGCACGGGCGACAAGCCGCCCGTAGGATTCGACAGTGTGAAGCATAGGGATACGGGAGTGCTGAATGGCCGTCCGGTACAAGGTTGATCGAAGACAATTTCTCGCCGCTTGTCTTGCCGGCGGCGGGGCCGCTTTGGCAGGGATTGCGACCCCGAAGGTCGGATGGGCGGCCCGGCACTCGGCCGGCCAGCTCGAGTCGTGTCGCATGATCGGCGACTGGTATCTCGATCGATTCCCGTTGGAGCGAAGCCCGGACGTTCTGTTAAGCGCTCTGCGCTCCGCAATACCCGGATTCCCCCATGCGGGTGCGGAGTTCGATCCGTCCCGGTTCCAGGCTGCGGTCGAAGACGCTATCGACGACGATATTGCAAACGGCGACGTAATGCTGGTCGGCAACTCGCTCCTGGCGAGGACCGAATGCCGCTTGTGCGCACAGACGGCGCTTCTGCGGACGAGCTGACGTGATCACCGACCTGCAATCGGGTGAGCTGCCCGCCGAGCTGTCGACCGACGTTTGCATTATCGGCGCGGGCCCCGCCGGTATTTCGATGGCGCTTGAACTGACTGAAGGACAACTGGCCGACGGACAGAGGGACGTCGTGTTGCTCGAGTCCGGCGGTGAGGACTACGACGTCAGGACACAGGCGCTGTACGAAGGCCCGAACATCGGCCGAGATTACTACCCGCTCCGCCACGATCGTATCCGCTACTTTGGCGGGACCAGTCATCACTGGGGCGGCTGGTGCGTGCCGCTGGTGCCCGGCGACCTGGACTTTCGCGACTGGGTGCCGGACAGCGGCTGGCCCATCAGCTGGGCGGAACTCGAGCGTTTCTATCCGCGTGCACAGGAACTCTGCGAACTGGACCGGCCAGACTACGATCCGTATGCCTGGCTGGAGCCGCGGTTTCCGCTGTTGCCACTGAATGGCGAGCTGCTCGAACACTACCTCTACAAGTGGAGCCCGGCGGATCAAAATCGGCCGCCCACACATTTTGGTCGCGTTTACCGCGATCGACTGGCCGCCGCTGAACGGCTCAACGTCGTACTCCATGCCAACGTCACGGACTTTGAATGTAACGATGCGGTTGACCACGTGGACACGGCTGTTGTGCGGTCACTCGACGGTAACGAGTTACGCGTCAAAGCAAAGGTCTTCGTGGTGGCGGCCGGGGGGCTCGAGAACCCGCGGCTGCTGCTCGCAGCCAACGGCCAGAACCCCGCGGGTCTCGGCAACGACCGCGACCTCGTGGGCCGTTACTTTATGGAGCATCTCGAGGGCGTCCTCGGGCACATACTGATCGACGACACCGACGCGGCCCGCTGGCTGGCGTCGTACGAGAAACGGATTCCGGAAGGCGAGCGTCTGGATATCTCGGCGGCGATCCGGCCCACCTTCGGTTTTCAGGAAGAAAGACAGATCCTCAATGCAGGACTCGTGCTGCGTTCGCAGGTTGACCAGAACTCGGGCTACGTATCCGCAAAACGCCTCGCGCTGTCGCTCAAAGGCGAAGGCCAGAGCAACTACGCCAGCGACATTGCGAACGTGCTGACCGATCTCGACGAGGTGGCGCTCTGGATCCATCACCGGCGCGCCGGCACAAACTACGAGTTCCCCGTGACGAAAGAGCCCGTCAAGATCTGGGTCAACTCCGAGCAGGCGCCGAATCCCGACAGCCGCGTCATGCTGACCGACGAGCGCGACGAACTGGGCATGCCGCGCATTGCCCTCGACTGGCGCGTTGGCGCGATTGAGAAGAAGACTCTGATCGATTCCGCGGAACTTCTCTCGGGCGAAGTCGCGCGGCTGACCGGCATGCGGGTCGAGCTTGCCGAATGGTTGGTCGATGGGAGTGACATCATGCCGACCTCGGAGATCTACGGCGGGCATCATCATATGGGCACAACGCGAATGTCGGATTCGCCGCAGACGGGCGTGGTTGATTCGGATTGCCGCGTGTTCGGGCTCGACAATCTGTACATCGCGGGCAGCTCCGTGTTCCCGACGGGCGGCTACGCAAACCCGACGCTGACCCTCGTGGCGCTGGCCGTCCGGTTGGCGGGCCATATCGACACCCGGCTGAGGGCGGACGTCTAGTGGCTGTGGTCAAGCGGAGTCTACTAGGAGCGCTATCGGCTGTGGCTCTGGCCAGTGTGGTCCTTGTCGTATACGCACTAATCAAGGGTTACCACGGCAATGCCGATCTGATGCTGACCGTCATCTTCGTTCGTTTCGCGGCAGCCGTTGGCGTGGGTGCCTTTATTGCCGTGCTCGTGACGCTGTGGCAGTTCGCCGTCAAGCGGACGGCATCGTTCGGCGGCTTTGTCAGCACGTCCGTGTTTGCCACGTCCGGCGTTGTGGTCGTGCTTGCGCTGATCAATCTGCTATAGAGGCACTCAGGCGATGCGCGTAACGTCCGCTCGAACCCATTTGCCAAACGGAGCATAGTTGATGCGTGGTCTGTCTACCCGAGCCGCCACTCTGATACTGGCCGGCATCCCGCTCGTCTGCGTGTTGATCGTCAGCCTTCCGGAGGTGCTGCGCGACCGGATATTCCCGTTCGATAGCGCGCTCATTGCCGCCAACGGCGCGCTGTTCGCGAGTCTATTCGCGGATCTTGGCGCATTCTTTTCGGCGCCGGTCGATTGGCTCTGGGGCTACTACGATCAGTATCCGGCACTCAGCGTGCGACGCCACCCGCCGCTGTTCGGTTTTGTCGCCGGCCTGATCTACTCGATCACCGGCGTTTCCGCCATGTCGGCCAAGCTGACGGTCATGTTGTTCGGCCTGGTGTTTGCGATCGGTTTCTCCTTCGTTGCGAAACGGCTGTTGTCGAGCGCAGTGCTGGCTTCCGCCGCGACGCTCCTGATTGTCGTGACGCCGCAGTTTGCGATTCACTTCCACACGGTCTGGCTCGACGTGCCGTCGCTGGCGTTTGCGATCTGGGCGTTCTATTTCTACCTTGCCCGGCTGGACGGCGACCGGTCGTTTCGCACCGTCATCGGCATGGTGGGGTCCGCGGTACTCGCGCTGTACACGTATCAGCCGACAATTGTGCTGCTCACCGGCATTGTCGTGTATCTGCTGGCCACGGAGTTGCGCACGTTCTTCAAAGACCGGCCGCTCCTGATCGGCACCGGGCTCCTGGTCATTCTGATGCTGCCGCTGATCGGGTTTACGCTACTGATGGCGCCCGACAACCTGAGCGTGACCACCGGCGAGATACCGGAAGCCTGGAAGGAGTTTGCGTCGCCGACGTATGCATCCTGGATGGTGACCGACAAACTCAGCTTTGCCTACTGGCTCGTGTACGCGGAGATGATGATCGTCTCTTATCCGGTGCAGTCGATCGGTGTACTCCTGTGGGCCTTCCTGCGGATCGTACGCAAACCGCCGGCCGGCGAAGTGGTCATGCTGGTTTGCCTGATTGTTACCTATCTCGCGTTCAGCTGGCTGATCGTCAAGGGCCATCGCTACACGCTGTACATGGCGATTCCGGCCACGTTCCTGACGGTCGCCGCGTTGAGAGATATTGCCGGGAGGGTGTTGGCGGAAAAGCCCAAAGCCGCGTTTGTCGCGGGCGTGTCGGTTATCGTTACGGGCGTGCTGCAGTACGCCTTTGCGCCGCCGTACGCACCGTATCGCTATCTCGGCGGTATGGATGGCGTCGTGACCTCGGTGCTCGAAGAAAAACCGGACGCCACCCTGCTGTATTCAGGCAGAAACGATGCGGCCTTCGTGTTCTACGCGCGGAGCCTCGATCCCGAGCGCAGAACCGAGCTGCACCGGGCCAGCGTGCAGCTGGTCGATCCCGCCGATCTCGACAGCTATCTCGAGGACGAGAATATCGACTTCGTCATCGTCGAGATCGAGAACCTCGGCTACGATTCCCTCGAGACCATCGATCTGTTTCGCGATACGATCGTTTCCTACATGGATACGAGCACACATTTCGAACTGCGCGGGGAGCACCAGCTTCCCTATGGTGCCGTCGAGGAAGAGGGTACCGTCATCCTGCAGGTCTTCGGACGCTCGCCATAGTCGCGATTTTCTGATGATCGCCGGACGTGCCCGGGAGCAATGACGCAGGTTACCGAAAAAGTGGTCCGGGGCTTCCGCTGGATGGCAGCGGGACGGCTGGCCGGTCAGGCAGTGACGTGGGTCATTACGATCTTCGTCATTCGCATCCTGTCGCCCGAAGACTACGGCCTGATGGCGATGGCGATGGTCGTGATCGGCTTCCTCGCGCTGTTCGACGAGCTCGGCATGGGCGCCGCCCTGATCCAGCAGGAGAAGTTCGACGAGACCGAGGTCCGGCAGGTGTTCGGACTGGTCATCGTAATCAACGTCGTGGCGTTCCTGTTGTTGATCGCCATTGCGCCCGCGGTCGCCGGTTTCTTCGACGAGCCGAGGCTCATCGACATTATCCGCGTGTCGAGCCTGCAGTTCCTGATCATGGCGTTTCAGATTGTGCCCGACGCCGTGATCCGGCGGCGCATGCACTTCAAGGAAAAGTCGCTCGTCAACTTCGTGACGATGGTGCTCGGCAGTTTCTTCACGCTGGGCATGGCGCTGATGGGGTACGGCGTCTGGGCGCTGGTGCTCGGCAACGTCCTGACCGTTGCAACCCGCACCGTCGGCTACATCATCGTTGCCCGGTACTTCTGCTGGCCCAGCTTCAGTTTTTCGGGTCTGCGCCGCATTGTGACGTTCGGCGGTCAGGTAACGGCCGAGCGCCTGCTCTGGTTCATCTACAACCAGGCCGATATTTTCCTCATTGGACGATTTCTCGGTAAAGAGCTGCTCGGCTACTACTCGGTGGCGATCCACCTGGCGTCACTGCCGATGACCAAGCTCGCGGCCATCGTCAACGAGATCAGCCTGTCGGGTTTCTCGCGGATACAGTCCGATCAGGACGAGGTCAGCCGCCAGTTCCTCAAAGCTACGCTGGCGATCAGCTTTTTTGCCCTGCCGGTGTTCCTCGGTATCTCGGCGACGGCGCCTGAAATTGTCGCCGTGTTCCTGGGCCCCACCTGGCAGCAGGCTGCGGTTCCCCTGCAGCTTCTGAGCCTCGTTGTGCCGCTCAGGATGCTGGATCTCGTCATCCCAACCGCCCTGATGGGCATTGGCCGCGCTGACCTGAGCGTCAGCAACGCGGCGATTGCGGCCGTGCTGCTGCCGGCGTCGTTCGCAATCGGCATTCAGTGGGGGTTGATCGGCGTCTGTTACGGCTGGCTGATCGGTTACGCCGTTTACTACTGTATTTCGCTTGCGCGCTCGCTGCCCGTGCTAGGCACCGGGTTTGTTGCGTACTTCCGCACGGTGTTCAGCGTCGTCGCGATCGCCGTGGCCATGAAGCTTGCCGTGCACGCTTCGAGGCCAACCATCGTCGAGGCACTCGGCGAGGGTGTGCTGGCGCTGGGTGCGCTCGTGGGTGTCGGCGTGCTGAGTTTTGCCGTGCTGACGCTGCTGTTCAATCGGGACGGCGCACGATTCGCCTACGGTCTCATCAAACGCTAGCAGCGTGTTGAAAATGCCTCAGCCGGCACGCTACGGCGTTGCCAACAGCCGAAAAATGCTCATGTACTGGCGTGTACACTGCGCTTTTTCGGCTGTCGGCGCCTTGTATCGCACTCGCCTGAGACTTTTTCAATAGGCTGCTAGGCGCCTGCCAAGAGTCTCCAATAAAAAACAGCGCGCTCCCTGCCGGGAACGCGCTGCCGGTCTGTGCGACCGCCGGGTGTAACACCCGGTGGGTGTTAGTTGACGACCTTGCTCGCCTCGTTCGAAAACGCGCTTTCGACGCCGCGGTTGTTGATTGCGGTCGTCACGAAGAAGTACGTGTCAGGCGTCAGGTTGTCGACGACGTAAGTCGTCAGGCCCGGATTGTTGACCTGGATCTGGTTGTTGTAGGAACCGGACGAGGTGCCGTAGTAGATCCGATAAGCCGTAAGGTCCGTCAGCGCGCTGCCGTCCGTGTTGGCCGTCGGTGCGGTCCAGGAGAGCGTGGCGCTGCCGAGAGCCACCTGGGTGACGTTGATGGAGAACGGCGACATGTTTGTCGTCAGTTCGCCGTCGCTGACCGAAATCCGGATGTCGGAGTAGGTGCCCTCGCTGCCCAGCGGCGCAACGCCCGAGAGCTGGCCGGAAGACGCTTCGAAGTTCGCCCACGACGGCTGGTTCTGAATGCTGAACGTCAGGCTGTCGCCGTCGGGATCCGAAGCGGTCGGCGTGAACTGGTAGTTGTTGCCGACGACCACAGCCGACGCCGGGTTTCCGGAGATGGTTGGCGCGTTGTTGCCCGAAGGCGGCGGCGGGGGCGGGCTTATGGCGCTCGATGAGTCGTCGCCTCCGCCCGAGAGGCAGCCGCCGGCAATCAAGCCGATGACCGCAATAAAAGAAATCTTCGTGGCTGTGCCCAAGCCGAATTTCATTTGTCTCAAACCTCTTTAAAGGTGTTGGGGCTGCCGTCCGGGCAGGCCCAGTGATAACGCTCAATACACAACGGTATTG
This sequence comes from Woeseiaceae bacterium, assembly GCA_028289545.1. GTDB lineage: Bacteria > Pseudomonadota > Gammaproteobacteria > Steroidobacterales > Woeseiaceae > UBA1847. The sequence continues at coordinate 252 of JANQPG010000055.1, read as the reverse complement.
GGCTCTTGTGTCGTTTCCCGGAGTTTGGACGGCTGGGCGAGTTTGCCAGGGATGGTGAGTTCCAAAACGCCGAAGATCCGGCGCCTGTCCCTGATTCTGGCAACCCCGCTGTCGTAGGCCGTATGCCCTTAGACCGGAAGCTTTGCGTCCCCACCTTTCGGCAGGTTTGCCTTTGTCGACTCAGTTTCGGTTATACCAGCCGAGTGACTTAAGGCAAGGGCCTGAATCGAGGAAAACAAAAAATCCGCTGCA
>JANQPG010000106.1 GCA_028289545.1 Woeseiaceae bacterium | reverse complement strand
CCTCCTTCGCATCGTAGAGGGTCTTGAACAGGCCCATCGCCAACGATTCGCGCACGGCCCCGTCCTCGGGGTGACTCCCGGCCAGCGCACGCAACTCCTCCAGCAGTGCGTCCCGACGTTCGAGGTCCTCTTCCTGCTTCGCATGGTTAAAGGTGTTGAAGAGGCCCCTCGCCAACCGCTGGCGCACGGCCCCGTCCTCGGGGTGACTCCCGGCCAGCGCACGCAATTCCTCCAGTAACGCGTCGCGATGTTCGAGGTCCCCTTCCTCCTCCGCATCGTAGAGGGTGTTGAAGAGCCCCCCCGCCAACTGTTTGCGCACGGCCCCGTCCTCGGGATGACTCCCGGCCAGCGCACGCAACTCCTCCAGCAGTGCGTCCCGGCGTTCGAGGTCCCCTTCCTCCTTCGCATCGTAGAGGGTCTTGAACAGGCCCCTCGCCAGCGATTCGCGCACAGCCCCGTCCTCGGGGTGACTCCCGGCCAGCGCACGCAACTCCTCCAGCAGTGCGTCCCGGCGCTCGAGGTCCTCTTCCTGCTTCGCATCGTAGAGGGTCTTGAACAGGCCCATCGCCAACGATTCGCGCACGGCCCTATCCTTGGGGTGGCTCCCGGCCAGCGCACGCAACTCCTCCAGCAACGCGTCCCGACGTTCGAGGTCCCCTTCCTCCTTTGCATGTTTGAGGGTGTTGAAGAGACCCATCGCTAGCGATTCGCGCACGGCCTCGTCCTCGGGGTGATTCCCGGCCAGCGCGCGCAACTCCTCTAGCAGCGCATCGCAACGTTCGAAGTCCTCTTCCTCCTTCGCATCGTGGAGAGTCTTAACCAGGCCCCTCGCCAGCGATTCGCGCACGGCCCCGTCCTCGGGGTGACTCCCGGCCAGCGCACGCAACTCCTCCAGCAACGCATCCCGACGTTCGAGGTCCCATTCATGCTTCGCATCGTTGAGGGTCTTGAGCAGACCCCTCGCAAGCGATTCACGTGCGTTCCCGTCCTCGGGGTGACTCCCGACCAGCGCACGCAACTCCTCCAGCAGTGCGTCCCGACGTTCGGGGTTCTCTTCGTCCTTCGCATAGTTAAGAGTGTTGAAGAGACCCATCGCCAACTGCTGGCGCACGGTCCCGTCCTCGGGGTGACTCCCGACTAGCGTGCGCAACTCTTCCAGCAACGCGTCTCGTCGTTCGAGGTCCTCTTCAGCCTTCGCATGGTTGAAGGTGTTGAAGAGACCCTTTACGAATCGCTGGCGCACTCCCCCGTCCTCGGGGTGACTCCCGGCCAGCGCACGCAACCCCTCCAGCAGCGCGTCGCGACGTTCTAAGTCCTCTTCGTCCTTCGCATGGTTGAGTGTGTTGAACAAACCCATCCCAAGAAGCGGCACCAAGGACGCGTCGACTGTTCTCGATATGTCCCGTACGCCACGTCTTAGCACATCAGAGCCTACCAACTCACGATAGCCGAAAAGAGAAGCAGCCGACTGACACAAAGCCATTTCTAGTTTCGAAATTGCTAACTTTTCTCGATGAACTAGACGGCCCATAGCTACCAAGACAGCAGCAAACGGAATCGAAGCAAGCTCTGTATCGGATACGTGATGGGCGAGGGCCAAAACCATTTGACTGATTTCTTCCGTTACTGCAACCTTCTGTTTCTCCAAGAAGTAGTTTTCTGCGCACGCCCGGCGTTGGCTGTGACCGTACGAAGGTGGATCCCTACCTTCGAGTACTCGCTTGTTTGCCAACTCATCGACAGTCGTCGCGCTTATTCCACCCAAAATTGGGTCTTTCAAAGCGTGCCAGGCTTCGTTGGTCTCTGTTGGAACGAGGGCAAGTCGTATCGCCAGACGGAACTCGTCATTGCTCTTCAAGCTGCCCTGTCGATCAAGCAACGTGTTCAGTTCAATGAACCGGTCCTCATGAGCATCACGAGCAACGAGCTCCACGTCACCTCGTGATTGCATCGTTGCTTTCCAGTATTCGCTTGTCCACCGCTCTATCACACCCGGGTAACCGCCGATTAGCTCAATGAGCTCGTCATCTTCGAAATCCCCAGCAGGTACTTCTTTGCGGATATGCTGAATTAGCTCATCCCGAGTGTTTTGATCCTCCAATAGCATTGCGCCCAGGTCGTACACTTCGGCTGGGCCTTTAGCCCTCGTTTCGAGTTGTCGGGCAATGTTCATCGCCTCCTTCTCGCGACGCAATGCAAGGAAAACATGACAGGACGGCCACTCCTGCAGATGCAATAACATTGCCTCCAACATCTTTGCTTCAAATTCGATTGATGGAGACTGCTCCCAGGAGTCAAGAATGAGTACTATGGGTTTGCCGCTGATACTGGCCACAGTGTTTACCAAATCACGCGCTTGTTCATATTGCAGCGGCGGGATCGTTACGCCGCCTGAGACCAGCTGTTGATTTGCAGCGACTAGACCCTGCAGCGCGTTGTTGACCAGTTGACCGACTGCTTCAACACTGCCCAACTTCTCAAACATTGCGCCGACTGCTTCGCTTACGCTCGTTAGCAAATCACCTTTCTGCTGCTTCCATATCATCTTCGCTTGTTGACTGTAGCCGGCGTCAGACAGCCACCGTGACCATAGGTCCGATACGGCCCGCAACATCAGATCGGGAGTGCTCTGGGCGGCCGCCTCGTAGTAGCCGACGAGGTAGGGTGGCTCGTGCGCGCTACCGAGACGGCGAGCCAACTCCTGAAGTAACCACGTCTTTCCCATTCGCGGCCGCCCGGCAATGGCTGTAACGCCGCTCACGCTGGCGCGTTCTGTTAGGTACCGCAGAGCTGGTTCGCGGCCAAAAAGTACCTCGTGGCGATCAGGAAAAGCAGTCATAGCAGTATCCGAGCCTTTTCCACCGATCGTATGAGGCATCGAAAATCTTCATGAATTTGGGTGTTTAGGGCGGCGCAGGTCACGAACACACCGCATGGCGCAAATGATGGTTATTTGTGCACATGTATTCGATTTTTCCTCAATTCTTCGAGCCGCCTTCCAAGGACGCGCTTACGGGTCGATGGTTAACTGTCAATAGCTTATAGGGTTGCCAGCGACCATTTCCAGCCCTCCGCCGGACTAACCGTCAGCAAACACGTTGCGGGCCCTTCGGGTGAAGGCTAAAGCCCGTTCTTCGCGATCAGCGCGTATCGCGCAGGAACTCCCCGCGGCGCAGGAACGCCCAGGCCTGGTCCGCGACGCGGCTGGACAGCACCATGCCGCGATGGCTGACCGACATCACGAGGTGGTCGCGCGCGCCTTCGAGCCGGGTCTCGGAGACGGCCACGGTGCCGTCGCTCGGCCCGCCAAAATCGGCGACCAGCCGGCCTACGCCAAGCGGCATATTGCCGGCAATGATCCCCACTTCGCGCTGCTCGCAAACGTGACTGCCCCACTCGTTCGCGGACTCGCGCAGTACGCCGGCCTTGAGGGTCGAACCCAGTAACCCGTCAGCCCAGTCCTGCCGGCTCAGGAACTCGGCGGCGCGTGAACCGGTCAGCGGCGAGCCCAGGCACACGATCCGGCCAGGCGGCGCGTCCTCGTAGAGCGCCAGCATGCGCAGCGCAACCACCCCGCCCAGGCTATGGCCGACGATATGCGTGCGATCGAGTTTCGCGCGTTCGATGAAGTGTCTGAGCGACGCCGCGTTGTTGTCGAGCGTGCCGCGTATGGACGGGTAGTTGAAGAAGCGCACGTCAGCGCCGTACTCGCGTTCGAGCTGCCGGCGGACGACAAACATACTGACGCCGTGCGACCAGATGCCATGCAGCAGAACTACGTTCTTGATGCCGTCCAGCGCATCGACAGCGTGCTGAGCGCGTCTCGATTCGTCCATGACCACACGGTATCGATCGCGTCCTCGACTGGCAACCACCGATACGCCGAGTGTTCGTCTTCGGCCAGGCGCACGTCGCAGGGTGAGTCGACCACGTAGTGCCACTCGTACTCGACGTTTTCCGCGACGCCCGCGGGATAGCGGTCGCGCCAGCGCGGGTCGATCGTAAATTGGCGGGCTACGCCAGAGTACCTGAAGCGTGAAGGCTCGGAGAAACCGGTCTCCTCGCCGAGTTCGCGAGCCGCCGCCGCGGCGTGGGACTCATCCAGACCCAGACTGCCCGTTACAGACTGCCAGAACTCGAACGGCGCCCGCCGCTTGAGCAACAGCACATGTCCATCGAGGCTGTAGACGAGCACGAGCACCGATTCCGGACGGCGCGGCTCAGCGTTCACGACGAGCGGACCTACTGCTCCGTGCGCGGCGCGCGAATCCGAATACCGGTTTCCTTCAGCTGCTCAGCCGACACTTCGCCGGGTGCATCCGTCAGCGGGTCGTGCGCCGATTGTGTTTTCGGGAACGCAATGACGTCGCGAATACTGTCGGCGCCCGCCATGAGCATGACAATACGATCCAGTCCGAACGCAATGCCGCCGTGCGGCGGCGCGCCGTAGCTCAGCGCGCGCAGGAGGAAACCGAACTTCTCTTCAGCCTCTTCCTTGCTGATCGCCAGAAGATCGAACACGGCCGACTGCATGTCGGAATCGTGGATTCGTATCGACCCGCCGCCGATCTCGGAACCGTTGAGCACCATGTCGTAAGCGCGCGAAAGCGCTTCGCCCGGCTCCGCGCGGAGCGCCTCGGCGTCGTCGACGGCCGGTGCCGTAAACGGGTGATGCAGCGCGGTCCAGCGGCCGCTCTTGTCGTCCTTCTCGAACATCGGGAAGTCGACGACCCACAGCGGCGCCCAGCCTTCGGCGACCAGGTCGCGGTCCTCGCCGACTTTGACGCGCAGCGCTCCCAGCGCGTCGTTGACGACGCGTGCCTTGTCCGCGCCGAAGAAGATGAGATCGCCGGACGCCGCGCCGGTGCGTTCGAGGATACCCTCGACCGCTGCGTCGGGCAGGAACTTGAGTATCGGCGACTGCAGGCCTTCGCGGCCTGCCGCGACGTCGTTGACCTTGATGTAGGCAAGCCCCTTGGCGCCGTAGCGGCCGACGTAGGCCGTGTAGTCGTCGATTTCCTTGCGCGTGAGCGCGGCGCCGTCTGGCACGCGCAGCGCGGCTACCCGGCCCTCGGGGTCGCTCGCCGGCCCGGCAAACACCTTGAAGTCCACGCCTTCCATGAGGTCGGCCACCTCGACGAGTTCGAGGTCGATGCGCAGATCGGGTTTGTCGGAGCCGAAGCGCTGCATGGCTTCGCTGTACGGCATGCGCGGGAACGGCGTCGGCAGCTCCACGCCCAGCGCCTCGATAAAGACCTCGCGGATCAGCCCTTCCATGAGTTCCGTCACGATCTCCTCGTCGACGAAGCTCATCTCGATATCGAGCTGGGTAAATTCGGGCTGCCGGTCGGCGCGCAGATCCTCGTCGCGGAAACAGCGCACAATCTGGTAGTAGCGATCGAGACCCGACATCATCAACAGCTGCTTGAAGATCTGCGGCGACTGCGGCAGCGCAAAGAACTTGCCGGGATGTGTGCGGCTCGGGACGATGTAGTCGCGCGCGCCTTCGGGGGTGGCGCGGGTCAGCATCGGGGTCTCGACGTCCACAAAACCGTGCGTATCGAGATACGCACGCATGGCCCGCGTGACGGCGTGCCGCAGACGCAGGTTGCCCAGCATGCCTTCGCGGCGCAGATCGAGGTAGCGGTGCTTGAGCCGCAGTTCCTCGTTGGCGTGTTCGTCGTGATGGAACGGCGGGGTTTCCGAGCGGTTCAGCACGGTGAGCTCGTGGGCCAGCACCTCGACCTGCCCGGTCGCCATCTTCGGGTTGATCGTGCCCTCCGGGCGTTCCCGGACGACGCCTTTGACGGCCAGCACGTATTCGCTGCGCAGCCTTTCCGCCTCGGCAAAAATCTCGGGGCGGTCCGGATCGAAGACGACCTGCAGGAGGCCCTCGCGATCGCGCAGATCGATGAAAATCACGCCGCCGTGGTCGCGCCGCCGGTGCACCCAGCCCGTCACCGCAAGCTCCTGACCGATCAGGGATTCTTCGACTTCTCCGCAATAGTGGCTTCGCATGCTGATTCCGTGGCGCTACGGGCCCTGCCAAGGGCCGAAAAAAAGAGGCGGAATGGTACGGGCTGGCCCCATACAGCGCAAGCGGCGATGGGCACGCCGTCTCGTCAAAGCCTTTGGGTGCGCCCTTGTCGGCTCCGTGGTCGGCGTTTGAGCCTCGCGAGCCGTTCGCTGAGCGCCTCTACGGCTTGAGGTTCGACAAGAAATCCACGATATCGGCAGCGAGCGCCTTCTGCTCGGGATAGAGCGAAACGGATCGGAATCGACGCGTCAGACAGGCTTCGATCCACAGTGTTGGGCTGTCCGGCATCCACAGATTTTCGTTCATCTCGTATGTCCAGAACCCCGACCGGTCAATCAAGCCGATGAGTTCTGCCCATTCTGCCTCGGAAATCGTTTTCTGCGCGATTCCGCTTGCCCGGCCATGCTCGAACGTTCGCCTGGTTATCCGTGCGCCGCCCTCGATCCTTTCGACCCGCACCAAGGCGAGCGGCCTGCCGGCAGCGTGCTCGAAGACGCGAACGCCGCTGTAATCGGAATCACACTGCTCGAGCACCGAAGGCTCATCCGACACGCCAAAGCCACGCGACATGATCGGGGTATAGTCGACTTGATGGTCAGAATCTGAGGATTGACCATGCGCTGACGGGCCGGCAACAACGGCCAGGGTCAGCGCTATTGATCGTAGCAATAAAGTCAAAGCTGAAGCTCCATTCACCGGCTGGAATGGGTTATCGGGGGAAATGCATCATACCTTGGAAGCAGCTGCAGGAACGGCAGGCTCCGAGAATGTTATGCGGTTATTGAGCCGAACTGTGTTGGTGCACCGTAGTACATTAAACTCTCAGCAATGATCAAGCTCTCGCCAGGGAATACGCAGCATGATTGCCTACGTCACCGTCGGTGCTGATGACATGGCTCGCGCGAAGCACTTTTATTCCGCGTTCCTGCCGGCCCTCGGTTACGAACTGAAGGAGAGCCCGGAGGGCCTGAGCTATACGCTGGCCGAACAACCGGGGCAGTCTCCCGCTCCGCCGGACTTCTACGTTAAACCCACCTTCGACGGACATCCGGCCTCGGCCGGGAACGGCGCCATGATTGCATTCGAGGCCCGCAGCCAAAAGCAGGTTCGTGACCTGCACTCCGCCGCGCTTGCCGCGGGTGGCTCCGACGAGGGCCCGCCGGGGTTCCGTGATGCATACGGACCTCATTTCTATGTGGGCTACCTTCGCGACCCTCAAGGCAACAAGATCGCACTGTTTTCCAGCGATCCGAACGAACCTGGGCGGGATGGGTAAGCGGCTTACACGGGCGATAGAAGGACATTTAGAGGTTGCCCGTCAATCTCGGAAACAAGGTCTCCCGGTCTCAAACCGAGCGAGCGAAATCCACGACGATTCAACCCGGGGCACACCCTTTCTGTGAATACGCGAGTGACCGCAATGGATCATTACCCGCCGCCGAGCGTATCACTTGGTGAACTTCTGCTATCGGCCATGAGCTGACAATCAGTACTTCGCCCGTGTCCTTCGAATCTGGCACTATTCAAGTGTTAAACCCACCTATTGCCGCTTTGTCGTCAGGAGTAAGCCATCGACGCGATTGATGCAGCGCTGTCGGTCGCCCGGCGCATAGGTCTGCGAGCCGATTCAGCTCGCCCAATATCACTGATGGGGCGCGCCGTAATCCTGGTAGAGCCTTGCCTCGTTGTGGCAAAGGTCTCACCTCTGGTCGACAAAATGCGCTGCGAGACAGAGGTTGCGCTTGCCATCCACATCGTGCAGCAAAGGGGCCCGGTCGTGCCTCCACTAGCGGGTAGCGCTGCGGGGCCTCACGTTTACGACGACGCCGTTGTCTCTTTCTGGGAACACTGTTCCCCGGATGGAAACTCGAAACTCGCCGCAGACGCTGCCGCAACGGCCTATTCACAGCTTGCCCAACACCTTCAAAGCTACAGTGGGGCTCTTCCAGACTTCCGCATACCCCTTCATGCCTGCCAGCAAGTAGTTCAACGCGATCGGCTCGGCCCGCTGAACCGCGACGCTATCGGCCTCCTCCGAAAGGAATTCGAGTCGCTCGATCAGCTTGACTTCTCGCCTGATGAAAACCGCAATCTGCATGGCGACCCCCATTTCCGAAACCTTGTTCGTTCAAACGGCGAGGCGCTTTGGCTAGACCTCAAGGCTGCCTGTACGGGGCCGTTAGAGTGGGATCTTTCGGCGCTGCCAGGCCCAACTGACCTCGGCACGAGCAGACCGGATCTTCTTCACCAACTTCTTCGTCTGCGAAGTGCCAGCGTTGTCGTTTGGTGCGCTCTAAAGGAAACACCTGCGGCCGTGGAAGTCGAGGCAATCCAGGAGCACCTCGAACTTCTGGCAGGCCCCGCTGTTTTCTAAAACAGCGCCTTATCGCTCCAGTCGAAGACCTTTGGATTCCATGAACACGGAAGACCATGTCAGTATCGGTGACGAGGTGTCATCCGACTTCTTAATCCCGATATAGGCGTCTTTGCCGGGCACGTAGAGAATGCCGAAGCCGACGGGAAACATCTTGTAGGTCGGGCCTTGATCGACCTGCAAAGTCGGCCCGGCATGGGATGTATCGATCTTTACGTCGCCGACGTCCGGAAGACGATAGACTCCGCGGATTGCGGCGACGTCAACGTCCTTTTCCTTCGGCGGCACGATTGGCAAGGCCTCCGGGCTCCGTCCCTCGGCAATGCTGACAAGTGAGCGCTCGAACCACGGATGCAGTGGCGGCGGCATCGAGCTGTTGCTGACGAATACCACGGTGAGGCGTCTCGACGTGTCCCAATAGACGAAGTTGTAGAAGCCCTGCAGGTGACCTGTGAAGTAGCAGCGTTCTCCGGCTGAAGTGCAATACCAGTTCGATAGACTCATGGACGAATCGTGTTCTCCGATCCGTGCAGGCAGCAGAGCCTGTTTATAGACCGAAGCGGGCAACGCCCGTTCGTCGGCCCAGGCTTTTGCCCATGAGTGCAGGTCTCGCACCGTGAAGTAGATGTTGGAGCCTCCGTAGAAGGCCTCGTTGTCAAACACGTCAACGACTTCGGCGCCCGGGAGACTGGAACTAAATCCCAGTGTCCTGGGTTGGCGCCAGTCTTCAAATTTGACAGGCCGCAAGAACGCGCTGGCCACGCCCAAACCGCCCAGGTAGTCCTTTATCACCAGGTCGTTGAACGATGCCTCTGTAACACGCTCCGCGAGTAGCGCGAGCGTGTCATAACAGATGTTGCAGTAGCTGAATGCAGAGCCTGGCTCATGCGTTGGGCGGGGCGAGGTCTTGCCCATGTACTCTTGTAACTTAGCGTTTCCCGCGGCCTCGCCGGATTCGAGCAGCGGCTGCATTGCGTCATATCCGGGTAATCCGGCTGTGTGTCCGAGCAGATGCCGGATCGTCACTCCTTCGTAGGGAAACTCGGAGAGGTGTTCGTTCACTGGATCATCCAGCGCAACCGCTTCGTCGCCAATCAGCCGCCAGATCACAGCTGCTGTCACCGTCTTGGCGAGCGACGCTCCATCTGCCGCCGAATCGAGCGTAAACGGACGGGTTCGATCAGCCATCCCGAGCGCGCCCTCATAAACGACGAGACCGTCGATCCCGATCATCACGGCTCCGCTGAAATCACCCTTTTCATGAAGGCGGTCCAGCAACCGGTCAGTATCGCTTTGAAGCGCCACGGACTCTTCTTCCTGCGCATTGGCGCCGACGGCAAGAAAGGCGAGAAAGACGTAGACCATCTTCGGTCTCAACGAGACTCTCCTGTCAAGCATCGTGTTATCTGTTATGGATTATTAGTGGAACGACATCACTGGCGGAAATCCCAATCCATCTCCGCGGCGAGGTAAGCAAATGCAGCATACGTCGCGATGTTCTGATTCAGTTTGCTCGGGTCGATCTTGTCGAAGGTGTCGTCTGGCGTATGATGCAAATCGAAATAGTCCCAGCCGTCTTGCCTCGGCGTCACCACCGGCACGCCCAATTTGGGGAGCATGGAAATGTCCGGCCCCCCGTACGCAAGGTTGTTGCCGGGCGCAATGCCAAGCGGCTCCAGTATCTCCTGTATGGCGCGCGCATAGGGCAAGGCACCGTCACCAAAGCGCGTCTCGAAGCGCCAGATCTTGTCCGCGCCGAAGTCGCTCTCCGCAGCGAGGATATGCCGGTCCATCTCGTTCGCATGCCGTTTCGCATACGCATGGCCGCCCAGGAGACCGACTTCCTCCGCGCCGTACAGCACGACGCGGATCGTACGTCGCGGCGCTTCATCGAGGGACATAATGAGATGAGCGGCGGCAACCACAATGCCGCACCCCGCGCCGTCGTCGACGGCGCCGGTTCCCAGGTCCCAGCTATCCAGGTGGCAACCGATCAGGACAATTTCCTCCGGCCGCTCTCTACCCACGACCTCTGCGATCACGTTGCCCGACTGCGCTTTTAATTTCGTTTCGACCTGGATGTCCAGCCGCACCGTTACCGGGCCGTTCTCCAGCAACCGGGTGAGCTGCTCGGCATCGGGCGGTGACAGCGCAGCGGCAGGTCCGTCGCCGACAGCTGCACTGCGCGCCATCATGCCCGTGTGGGCGAAACGCCGCAGCTGCGTGCCCACCGAGCGAATCAGGCAAGCGACACCACCCTTGTCGCTCGTTGTCGTCGCGCAGTTGCGGCGCTTGCGCACGGCCATGCCATAGCCCGAGCCGTCCTGCGTTCGAGTCATCTTTTCGTCGATGAAGACAATCTTGCCAGTGACGATGTCCGTACTCGCGGCGCGCAGTTCATCCATGTTTTCGAAACGGATTACTTCGGCCTCGACACCGCCCGGAGGCGTCGAGGTCGAACCGCCGAGAGCCGTGATCACCATTGACTGCGGCGCGGGTGAAACGATGCTGGCCCGGTCCACGCGTCGTGACCAATAGGGAATCGTGAAGGGCTCAATGCGAATGTTGGCGAATCCAAGTTCGGCGAGTTCCCCGGTCGCCCAACTTCGCGCCCGCGCCTCCGCTTCCGAACCTGCCAGTCGCGGACCGACCTCCGTCGTCAGGTCGCGAACGAAGGCATAGCCTACGGTGTCGTCCAGGCCGTTCTGGATCAGTAGCGCCACGTTTTCTCGGACTGCCTCGGGAATCTCCGCAACGTCCTCGGCTTGTACGACCGAAGCCAGTAGACATAGGCTGGCTATCCATAGCCTACGCGTTAGCGCTCTCCTCCTGGATTTCATGTTGTCAGATGGATTCCCGCAGTGTCTGCAAAGTGTTAGTGCCTGCGATTGTAACTCACATTCTTCGAGGGGCGGGAGCCGGCCAAGCGGTTGGAACGATCCAGAACGGGATGGATAACCCGGCTTACGCGGGCGACAAAAGGGCAGTGTTTGCGCGCCGGACCTGGCGGCAGCATTCGGCCGAAAGCGAACGCTCACGGGTAAGACGATTCATGCAATCCACACCAATTCCTTCTCTTCCAGTTTTCCGAACCGGAGGAGTTGTTGACCCAGTCGATTTAGCCGCGCTGGTTCTGTCGGGATACAAAACGCCGAGATCTCCGTATCCGGAAGCGGTTCGTTGTTGTTGAATCGAACAACGACCGCACACTGACCCGTCATTTCAGTCACTACAAATTTCAATCGGAAATGGAACGCGAATCGTTCCTCAGGCTGCTCCGATCCCAATTCCCAGAGAACCGAGTGGGTTGCGGACAGGGGGAATTCCTGCAGCGCCGTGCCGTACTCCCTGAGATCGTCCGCATTTGCATAGATTTCGAGTTCGGCGGTAGAACGACCGTTGGAAGCGGTGACAACGAGATTGACGTGGTGCGGCTCTTCGTATGGGTAGCGAACGATTCTTAGGCCAGCATCCATACCCGGGTCACCTTCCCTTTGTTCGAGATCAACTTTCCGCTACGGATCGGTACCAGGCATCGAGTTAACCGACGCCCGGAAGCTTCTTATTGTATCGGCTTCTTCCACCGCAGAATCAGTACACCGACCACTGTGCCGATGGGAACAAACACCATCCACGCCCATGCGAAAAAGGTGCTCACCGGCAGGAACCACGACGGACGATTCTTTTTGTTTCGCAAAACCAGCCAGGCCAGCAACACGCCCACAAGCCCAATAGCGACGCCGATCAGAAAGAACACGGCGATGGAGGAAATTGCACCGGCGATCATCTTTGGATCGCCTGCGTAATAGAGTGAATAATTCTGAATCAACTCTATCGTGGGCTTAATAGCGCCGAACAAGGCGAGAACGTAGATCAGTTGAAGTATTGTGCTCGCCGCGGCCGCTAGCGACTTCAAGTCGAGGCCTTGTCGTCGGCCTTGAGGCGGTCTTCGGGCATTTCGAGCGGCAGGTCCGGGTTCAGGTCGCCGTCCCAGTGCGGCACGACGACACCCAGGGAAATGATCATCTTGAGCGCTTCGTCGACGTCCATATCCAGCTCGATCACGTCCTGCCTGGGCACGAGGATGATGAACCCCGAGGTCGGGTTGGGTGTCGTCGGAACAAAACAGCCGACCAGCTCCTCGCCGCTGCGGACCTGGATCTCACCAAGCTCCGTGGAAGTCTGAAACGCAAGGCTGTAGACACCCTTGCGCGGGTACTGGATCAACAGCACTTTCTTGAACGCGTTGCCTGAGTCGGAGAACACGATCTCGGCAAAGTTCTTGGCCGCCGAATAGATCGAACGCACGACGGGAATCCGCTCCATGAGCGACTCCCAGCCACCGACAAACGCCCGGCCAATGAAGTTCGCGACGAGCACGCCGGTCAGCAGCACGACCAGCAGTATCAGGATCACGCCAAACCCCGGCACATGGACCGGGGCATCGGTCATGAACACCTGCTGCAGCAGCACACCCGGCTGGTATTTTTCCGGGATCAGGCCAATGGTTTTGTCCATCTGCCTGACCGCAAACGAGATCAGCAGAATCGTGATCCCGAGCGGAATCCAGACCAGGAGGCCCGCAACCAGGTAGCGGCGCAGCGACTTCACGGGGCTATGCCTTTTCCTTGCCGGACGAGGCGGTGTCCGCGCTTTTGTCTCCGCCCGATTTGGATTTGTCCGCCTTGTCGGTTTTGGTGTCGTCCGACTTCGGCTTGCCCGCATCACCCGCGAGATTGCGCTGGTTGTCTTTCTTGAAATCCGTCTCGTACCAGCCCGAGCCTTTCAGGCGGAAACGCGGCGCCGAAAGCTGCCGCTTCAGCTCCGGCTGCCCGCACTTGGGGCAATCGACGAGCACGTCGTCGCTCATTTTTTGCAGGGCGTCCATCGTGTATCCGCAGTTCCTGCAGGCATACGCATAAATCGGCATGCGGTCTTCTCCACGGCGTTGCCGCCGGCTTGCTCTCTATCCAAAAAGGGCCGGATCGCTCGGACCCGGCCCGCGGCGGATTATAGAACCCTTAGGCCGCGTTGCGAAACGCGAGCTGATCGTCATCCACGGCGACGTCAATCACGTCGCCGGGCTTGAACTTGCCGGACAGAATCTCGTTGGCCAGCGGGTTCTCGACCTGCTGCTGGATCGCGCGCTTGAGCGGCCGTGCGCCGTACACGGGATCGAAACCGGCCTCGGCCAGCTTGTCCCGCGCCGCGTCGGACAGGTTGATGCGGATGTCGCGCTCACGCAGCCGGTCGTGCAGGTACTGAAGCTGGATGTCGACGATCAGGCGGATGTGTTCGCGGCTCAAGGGATGGAACACGACCACATCGTCGACCCGGTTGATGAACTCGGGCCGGAAGTGACTGCCGACCACCTCCATGACGGCGGCTTTCATCTCCTCGTAGCGCTCCTCGCCCGTCAGCTCCTGGATGTGCTGGGAACCCAGGTTGGACGTCATGACGATGACCGTGTTGCGGAAGTCGACCGTGCGGCCCTGACCGTCGGTCAGGCGGCCGTCGTCGAGCACCTGCAGCAGCACGTTGAATACGTCGGGATGCGCCTTCTCCACCTCATCGAGAAGAATCACCGAATACGGCCGGCGGCGGACCGCCTCGGTCAGGTAACCACCCTCCTCGTAGCCGACGTAGCCCGGCGGCGCGCCGATGAGCCGCGCAACGGAGTGTTTCTCCATGAACTCGGACATATCGAGGCGAACCATGGCGTCGTCGGTATCGAACAGGAAACTCGCCAGCGCCTTGGTCAGCTCGGTCTTGCCGACACCGGTCGGCCCGAGGAAAAGGAACGAGCCGATCGGCCGCCTCGGATCCGACAGCCCGGCGCGCGAACGGCGGATAGCGTTGGCGACCGCCGTGACCGCTTCGTCCTGGCCGACGACGCGCTCGCGTACGACGTCTTCCATCGCCAGGAGCTTTTCCTTCTCGCCCTCGAGCATCTTCGCCACCGGGATGCCGGTCCACTTGGACACGACCTCGGCAACCTCTTCATCCGTCACGTTGTTCCGCAGCAGCGTCGTCTCGCGACCTTCAGCCTGTACGGCATCCTGCAGCTGCCTCTCCAACTCGGGTATGCGCCCGTACTGCAGCTCGGACATGCGCGCAAGGTCGTTGGCGCGGTGCGCCGTCTCCAGCTCGAGTCTGGCGCGCTCCAGCTCTTCCTTGATGTGCGTGGTGCCCTGCATGGCCGCCTTTTCGGCCTTCCAGACCTCTTCGAGATCGGCGAACTCCTTCTCGAGATCACCGAGCTGCCCTTCGAGGTCGCCAAGCCGTTTACGCGATGCGTCGTCGGATTCTTTCTTCAGCGCTTCGCGTTCGATCTTGAGCTGGATGATGCGCCGCTCGAGTCGGTCCATCGCTTCCGGCTTCGAGTCGATTTCGATGCGGATCCTGGAGGCGGCCTCGTCGATCAGGTCGATCGCCTTGTCCGGGAGCTGCCGGTCGCTGATGTAGCGATGTGACAGGGTAGCCGCGGCCACGATGGCGGGATCGGTGATTTCAACGCCGTGGTGCACCTCGTAGCGCTCTTTCAGGCCTCGCAGAATCGCAATCGTGTCCTCGACGGTTGGCTCGTTAATGAGCACTTTCTGGAAGCGGCGCTCGAGCGCTGCATCCTTTTCGACATACTGCCGGTACTCGTCGAGCGTGGTTGCGCCGACGCAGTGCAGCTCGCCGCGCGCCAGCGCGGGCTTGAGCATGTTGCCGGCGTCCATCGAGCCTTCGGCCTTGCCCGCGCCCACCATCGTATGCAGTTCGTCGATGAACAGGATGATCTGGCCTTCCTGCTTGGCGAGATCGTTGAGCACCGCCTTGAGCCGCTCCTCGAATTCGCCGCGGAATTTTGCCCCGGCGATCAATGCGCCCATGTCGAGCGACAGTATGCGTTTGCCGCGCAGTCCCTCGGGCACTTCGTTGTTGACGATACGCTGCGCCAGCCCTTCGAGGATCGCCGTCTTGCCGACGCCGGGTTCGCCGATCAGCACCGGGTTGTTCTTGGTGCGCCGCTGCAGAATCTGGATGGTCCTGCGGATTTCGTCGTCACGGCCAATGATCGGGTCGAGCTTGCCCTGCTCGGCGCGCTCGGTCAGGTCGATCGTGAATTTCTGCAAAGCTTCGCGCGTGTCCTCGGCATTCGGATCGTTGACCTGGGCGCCGCCGCGCAGCTCGTCGACCGCCTTTTCGACGGCACCGCGAACGATGCCCGCCTGCCCGAAAACGGTCTTCAGCGGCGACGAATCGTCAAGTGCGGCAAGCACGAACAGCTCGCTGGAGATGTACTGGTCCTTGCGCTGCTGCGCGAGTTTGTCGGTCAGGTTGAAGAGTTTGCCGAGCGCATTGCCGACGTGAACGTCGCCACCCGCACCCTCGACCTTCGGCAGGCGATCGATCGCGTCACCCAGCTGCGAACGCAGCAGGTTCACGTTGCCGCCGGCCTTGGTCAACAGGCCGCGCACGCTACCGGCCTGCTGGTCCAGGAGCGCAACCATCAGGTGCTGCGGCTCGATGAACTGATGGTCCTGGCCCACGGCCAGCGACTGCGCTTCGGCCAGCGCCATCTGGAACTTGCTCGTCAACTTGTCCAAGCGCATGCTTCTACCTCTTCGCAGAGTGCGTCAAATGAT
>JANQPG010000082.1 GCA_028289545.1 Woeseiaceae bacterium | reverse complement strand
TTACGGGCCGTCGCTCTCGAACCGGAGCAACAGGTGGGGCCGGCCGTGACAGCAACAGGCTTACCGACGAATCGGCCCTGCTCAAATGCTGTCGACAGTACGTGGCCCCGAGGTAGAAATTTAGGGTCGAAAGGTATCCAGGACCGTATCGAACACTGCAGGAAGCGCCAATATCGTTAGTGTACCGCGTTATAGGTCGAGCTGCTGAGCGCTGCCCAGCGCGGAATCGACCCGGTCGGAAATATCCTTGAGCCGCTGACTGACGTCGCCGTCCAGCTCACGGTCTCGCGCCTGCGCCTGCAGCAGGTCGTTGGCCATGTTGAGCGCCGCCATCACGGCAATGCGGTCGAGGCCGACAACACGACCCGAATTCTGGATCTCGCGCATTTTCTCGTTCAGAACCTCCGCGGAATCCAAGAGGTCCGTGCGTTCGCTGGCGGGGCACGCCACCTGGTATTCCTTGTCGAGAATTCTCACGCTCACCTGGGCATAAGGCTCATTCATTCGATTTACTCCCGACGTTTGCGCCCGGGTTTGGGCCGGCGCTTGTCGATGGGTGGGTCAGGCGTATCAGGAACCCTGTTCCATGGCTTTGAGGCGGCCGATCATTGCTTCGACCCGCGCCCGGACCTGTTCGTTTTTTTGCAACAAGCTGGCGCGTTCGGCGGTCAGCACGTCCTGTCGTTGTTTCAGCGAGCGATTCTCGTCCTGCAGCTGGTCGCAGACTTTGACGAGCGCGTCGACGCGCTGTTCGAGGCGTTTCAGCTCATGCTCGAAGCTGTTGCTGGATTGGCTGGCCATGGCACGAATATAGTCACGCCCAAGTAGAGAATCAATCTGTGCGGGTCCGTGCGCGGTTGGGATATTGGTGAGAACACACTATCCGTGGGATCATTCCGGGCCTGATTCCAGGGGAAACGAAACCGGACGGGTTCATGAGCAACGAAGTACGACACGACGAGCTGGAGGCCGCGCTGCAGCGTTGCGGGTCGTCGTGGGACGCGGCGCAGAGTCACGGCATGCTCGCCAGCAGACTGGCGACGGGTGGCGCCGATGCGGGTCTCGAGTGGCTGCACGAGGTACTCGCCGAGACCGACGGCAACAACGTACTGGCCACCGAGTGCCGCGGGCTGCTTGATGCGCTGTATCAGTCCACCTATCGCGCACTCTCCGAGCGGCTCTCGGATTTTGCCCTGCTGCTCCCGGAAGACGACGAGAGTCCCGCGCGGCGCGCAACGGCGCTTGCCCATTGGTGCGAGGGTTTCCTGCACGGCCTTGTATCGAAGCAGCACGCAGAGGCGCTGAAGGAACGCCTTGCCGCGGAACCGCTGTCGGACATCATCAAGGACCTGCTGCAAATGACCCGGGCGAGTTTCGACGAAGACGAGGACGTCGAGGAGAGCGAGGCGGCGTACAGCGAACTCGTCGAGTATGCTCGCGTTGCCGCACAGCTTGCCTACGAAGAGCTCGCCGATCTTCGTGACACCCATCGCGAGTCCGAACCGAACCTGCACTAGAGTTAACCGGGCCCTGGAGCCAAAAAAGCCAGCATGAAAAGAGAAGAGTTTTCGCGGCGCCGCAAGCAGCTCATGCGCATGGTGGGTGCCGGCGGCATTGCCATTCTGCCGGCCTCGCCCGTCGCTCGCCGCAGCAGAGACGTCGAATACCGGTTTCGACAGGATAGCGACTTTTACTACCTGACGGGCTTCGCTGAACCCGAGGCCGTTGCTGTGCTGGCGCCTGGTCGGGCCAACGGCGAATTCCTGCTGTTTTGTCGCGAGCGCGATCGGGCGAAGGAAATGTGGGACGGTCATCGCGCCGGGCCGGAAGGTGCGGTGGCCGACTACGGTGCGGACGATGCTTTTCCGATCGATGACATCGACGACATATTACCCGGCATCATCGAGGCCTGTCCGCGCCTGTACTTTCAAATGGGTTTGTACGCCGATTTCGACGCTCGAATTACCGAATGGGTCAACTCTCTACGCGGTCGCGCGTCGCGCGGCAGCCACACGCCGCTCGAGTATGTGGCGCTCGACCACCTTCTGCACGACATGCGCTTGTACAAGAGCCGCGCCGAGATTGCGGCCATGCGCCGTTCGGCAAAGGTAGCCGTGGCCGCCCACGAGCGCGCGATGCGCGCCAGCGCTCCGGGCCGCTACGAGTACGAAATCGAAGCGGAATTCCGGCACGAGTTTCGCCTCAACAATGCCTGGGTGTCGTACAGTCCGATCGTGGGGTCGGGCGCCAACGCCTGTACGCTGCACTACGTCGAGAACAACGCACAGCTCGAAGACGGCGATCTGCTGCTGATCGACGCCGGCTGTGAACTCGACTACTACGCCTCCGACGTGACCCGCACGTTTCCCGTGAACGGCCGGTTTACGCCGGAACAGCTGGCTGTCTACGAGATTGTGCTCGAGGCGCAGCTCGCCGCGATCGAGAAAACGGTTCGGGACAATCCCTGGAACGAGCCGCACGACGCCGCGGTCAAGGTCATTACCCGGGGCCTCAAATCGCTGGGGCTACTGGACGGCGCGCTGCCGCGGTTGATTCGCGACGAGGCATATCGCCCGTTCTTCATGCATCGCACGGGACATTGGCTGGGCATGGACGTTCACGACGTAGGCGACTACAAGGTTGGGGACGAATGGCGACTCCTCGAAAACGGCATGGTGACCACCGTGGAACCGGGCATCTACATCCCCAACACGCGGAAGGTTCCCGCGCGCTGGAGAAACATAGGTGTGCGCATCGAGGATGATGTAGCGGTTACCAGCAAAGGACCGGACGTCTTGTCAAAAGGTCTCGTCAAGGAGCCTGACGCGGTAGAGGCGTTGGTGCAGAGCGGATGAGTCAGTCACGTCCGGACTACGATCTAGTTATTGCGGGCGGCGGCATGATCGGCGCTAGCCTCGCCGTAGCGCTCAGTCCGCTGGGCCTGAGAATTGCCGTTGTCGAGGCGGTTGCGCGGGGCGCTGTGGAGCAGCCGAGCTTCGACGAGCGTTCGACCGCGCTCTCGCGAAGCACCCAGCGGAGCTTTGAGGCCATGGGCCTGTGGTCCAAGGTCAAGGCGGCGTCGACGCCGATACGCCAGGTGCATGTATCGGACAAAGGGCGCTTCGGATTTGCGCACATCGACGCTGAGGAACAGAACGTTGAGGCGCTGGGCTACGTCTGCATCAATCGTGTGCTGGGCGACGTTCTCGCGTCGGCGCTCGACGCGGCCGACAACGTAACGCTGTATTGTCCCGCGCGGATAACCGCCGCCTCGTCGTCGGCAACCTTGAGCACCGTGAGTCTGACCCACGCCGACGGCAGCGAGGAGCAGCTCACGACCGGGCTGTTGGTCGCTGCGGACGGCGCGCGTTCGTCGATCAGGGAAATGCTCGGTGTCGCAGTGAGCGTCTCGGACTATCGGCAGAAGGCAATCATCGGCAACCTGCTGACGGAGTTGCCGAATCAGGGCGTGGCCTACGAGCGTTTTACCGAAACGGGGCCCATCGCAATGCTGCCGGTCAACAACGGTCGAACGGCGTTTGTCTGGATTGCGGAAACGGCGGCAGCGGATCGCCTGCTGGCGCTGGACGACACAGACTTTCAGGATGCACTGTTGAGCGCGTTCGGCACACGGTTGGGTGCGTTTTCGCGCATCGGCAAGCGCGCTGCGTACCCGTTGTTTCTCACTCGTGCAGCGCGTCTTACGGCCCAGCGCGCGGTACTGGTCGGCAACGCGGCGCACGGTTTGCACCCGGTTGCGGCGCAGGGTTTCAATCTCGGAATGCGAGATGTCGCGGCGCTCTGTGACTGCATAGCCGACGCGCTCGGGCCGGGCGGCGACGGAGACCTTGGGGCTCCGGCAGTGCTTGCGCGATACGCGGCATGGCGCAAGTCGGACCAGGCCCGGCTGGTTGGGCTGACCGACGGGTTGGTCCGGCTGTTCGGCAGCGAGCAGGCGGGAGTACGAACACTGCGGAACGTTGGCATGCTGGCTTTCGACGTTGTGCCGGGCGTGCGCCGACGCTTCGCGGAATACGCGATGGGCCTCAAGGGTCGTCTGCCGCGACTGTCGAGAGGCATAGCGCTGCGATGACCCGTCCCGTCGAGATAACGATTGTTGGTGCGGGCATGACCGGCCTGCTGCTCGCAGCGCTATTGTCTCGCGACAGCCGATTCTCGTTGAGGGTGGTCGATGCAGCGCCTCTGCCGCGCTACGACGAAACCCTGCCTCTCGGATTGCGCGTGTCGGCGCTTGCGCCCATGAGCGTCGAATTGCTCGACGGCGTGGGGGCATGGCCCGGGATTATCGGGCGACGCGCCTCTGCCTATGAGCGAATGCGCGTCTGGGATGCCAGTGCATCGCCGGACGGCCCGTCCACCGTCTGTTTCGACGCCGATGAATTTGCCGTCCCCGAGCTGGGCTTTATTGTCGAGAACTCGCTCGTGCAGTACGCCCTCTACGAGTCGCTCCTTAGCAGCTCCGTGGTGTTTGAATTCGAGGCCCCTCTGGAGCGCCTGGAGCGTCACGGCAGCGGCTGGCGCTATGCGGCCGGCGGCGGGCTGGTCGAAACGGAGCTGTTGGTGGGCGCCGATGGCGGCCGCTCGGCGGTTCGCCGCGCAGCCGGGATCGACAGCGCCGAAACGGCTTACGAGCAACACGCGCTCGTGACCCATCTCGAACCCGAATATCCGCACGAGCGCACTGCGCGGCAGCGCTTCCTGCCGAGCGGTCCTCTCGGCATGCTGCCGCTCGGCGACGGCCGTATATCGGTCGTCTGGTCCACGGCTCCTGAAGAGGCGGAGGCCGCTCTCAGCCTGAGCGACGATGAGCTCGGGCGGCGCCTGAGCAATGCCTCAGATTACGTACTGGGCGCCCTCCGAGCAGGCGGCGAGCGCGGCGTGTTTCCACTGCGTGCCGCGCATGCCAGCCGCTATGTGGAGGCCGGGCTGGCGCTGATCGGAGATGCCGCACATTCCGTGCACCCGCTGGCGGGCCAGGGCGTCAACCTCGGTTTTGCCGATGCCGCGTTGCTTGCGAGCGTGCTGGGTGCTGCGCTGGATGCCGGCGAGTACCCCCCCGACCGGCCCGTACTGCGCCGTTACGAACGGGCCAGACGCGGTGCAAACGCCGGCATGATGAACGCCCTGACTGGCCTCAACCGCCTGTTTGCTGCAGACTCCCCTTTCGTTGGCGAGCTCCGCAAGACCGGCATGATGTTGTTCAATCGCAGCGGACCGTTGCGCGAAAAAGCGGTCGCCATAGCGCTCGGAATGTCCCGGCGCTGAGCGGCACATGCCATAGAGGGGAGGTTCAATGACGGATCGCTACGTCTACGTCCTCGCGTTGATCCTGACAATTACCGGGCTTTCGATTTTTGCCTATCAGTGGCGCGTGATCGGTTTTCCGTTGACGGCCGACGAGGAGGCGCCCGTGTGGACCGTCGAAGCGGCGGTGGCGTTCGACGGTGGACCGGGTTCGATCAAGGTCAATCTGCATGTGCCCACGCTGACGCCCGGTTTTCGGGTGCTCAACGAGAATCATGTGTCGCGCGGCTACGGTTTCAGCATCAACTACGGCACCGGAGGGCGCGAGGCCCAGTGGGCCATTCGCCGCGCCGACGATCGTCAGACCATCTATTACCGCATTTCCGTTTACGAAGACCCCGGCGCCCGGCAGGTGGACACCACTCCGCCGTTCCCGTCGGTGCCGGTGATCAACGAGCCGTTCCGCACGGCTGTGGAAGTGATCGTCGCCGACGTCCGCGAACACTCCGCCGACACGGCGTCGTTTACCTCCGAGCTGCTGCACCGCATGAACGATCGCTCACCCGATCCGAACATCGAGCTGCTGCTCTCCGAGGTCACGAGCGACGCCGACTTTGTGGAGGCGGCGACGACCCTGCTCGCGGCCGCCCGCATCCCGGCGCGCATGGTGCGCGGCTTCCCGCTCTCGGGGCGGCAGCGCAATACGCAGCCGGTTGCCTGGCTCGAGGTTCACGACGGCGACACGTGGCGTTACTACGATCCGTCGACGGGCGCGGAGTCACTGCCCGAGCGTTTTCTGGTTTGGTGGCGCGGCAACGAGTCGCTGGTCAGCGTCGAAGGCGGCAATAACGTCGAGGTCGATTTTGCCGTGCAGGAGAACTACATCGGGGCGGTGGCCATTGCCGAAACGCAGGCGGCGCAGCTCGGCTCCCCGTTCCCCGACATGTCGCTCTACAGCCTGCCGATTCGAACCCAGGCGGTTTACAGCGTGCTGCTCATGATTCCAATTGGCGCGCTAATTATGGTGATCATGCGCAACATTGTCGGCATCGACGCTTTTGGCACGTTCATGCCGGTGCTGATTGCATTGGCGTTCCGCGAGACCCAGCTACTGTGGGGTGTCGTGCTGTTTACCGTGCTGATTGCGCTGGGCCTGAGCATTCGGTTCCTGCTGGAGCGATTGCGCCTGTTGCTGGTTCCGCGCCTTAGCGCCGTGCTGATCGTCGTTGTGCTGCTCATGATGGTCATTAGCCTCGTCTCCGATCGCACCGATATCGAAAGCGGGATTTCCGTTGCGTTGTTCCCGATGGTGATCATTGCAATGACCATCGAGCGCATGTCCGTTATGTGGGAGGAGCGCGGCGCCGCCGACGCGCTGCGCGCGGCCATGGGCAGCCTCGTCATTGCGGTGTTCGCCTACATTGGCATGGGCCTGGCGTGGCTCGAACACCTGATTTTTACGTTCCCCGAACTGCTGCTCGTGTTTCTCGCGCTAGTGCTCATCGCCGGGCGCTACACGGGCTACCGCCTGCTCGAACTGACCCGCTTCAAGGCGTTTACGGGGCGCGGCTAGTGTTCTGTCCCGTAAATCGGTTGCATAAGTCGCGCGCAGGTTTTTGTGCCTGGCAAGGCGCGCCGACGAGGCATATCGGGAATATGCCGAGGAGGCGCAACGCCGCCAGGCGCAAAAAGATGCCGCGAGTTAGCCGACTTGTTTACGGGGCAGGACACTAATGTTTGGCGTCGCACGCGAACTCAGGAAGCGCGGCGTGCTCGGCCTCAACGAGCGCAACGCCGAATTGATCATGAGCCTGAATCCGCGGCGGCTGTATCCGCGCGTCGACGACAAGGTGTTGACCAAGGAGCTGGCGCTGGCCGCGGGTATGGCCGTGCCGGATCTTTACGGTGTCATTGCCAATCAGGGCGATATTCGCGGCTTTGCCGAGATTGTCGAGACGCTCGAAAGTTTTGTGGTCAAGCCGGCGCAGGGCAGCGGCGGCGACGGTATTGTCGTCATTACGGGGCGCAGCAAGCGGAAACGGGATGCCTTCCGAATGGCGAGCGGGCTGCTCGTGTCGACGGAAGAGCTCGAGTATCACCTCTCCAACATCGTCGGCGGCCAGTACAGTCTGAGCGGCAACCGTGACAAGGCCATCATCGAATATTGTGTGCAGTTCGATCCCGTGTTTGCGGACGTCAGTTACCAGGGCGTGCCCGACGTGCGGGTGATCGTCTATCGCGGCTATCCCGTCATGGCCATGGTGCGCCTGCCGACGCGGGCGTCCGACGGCAAGGCGAATCTGCATCAGGGTGCGGTCGGCGCCGGCGTGGATATGTGCGAAGGCAGGACCCTGGAGGGCGTTCGGGAAAACCTGGTGGTCGACGAACACCCCGACACGGGTGCGCTGATCGAGGGTTTGAGCATTCCCGCCTGGGACACCATCCTCGAGTCGTCAGCACGCGGCTACGAAGTCACGGGGCTTGGTTATCTGGGTGTGGACATGGTCATCGATCGGGTGCGCGGCCCGCTCATCCTCGAAATGAACGCCCGTCCGGGTTTGAGTATCCAGATTGCGAATCAAACCGGTTTGAAAGACCGGCTGCGGCTGGTCGACCGTGAGTTCGACGCGGAAGCCGATCCGGCGGCGCGCGCCGCGTTTGCGCGCCAGGCGTTTCCGGCGGCTTGAGGCAGACTCGAGTGGTCCGCCGCCGTGGCGTCAGAGCTGCTCGCTGATCCAGCGGTTCATGCGGATTTCCAGCAGGTCGAGCGGCAAGGCGCCAGCGCCGAGCATCTCGTCGTGGAACGCGCGTATGTCGAACTGGTCGCCTAGCCGCAGTTCGGCCGCTTCGCGTATCTCGAGCATCTTCAGCTGGCCGATCTTGTAGGCGAGGGCCTGTCCGGGAATGCCGATGTAGCGGTCGATCTCGTTGACGATGTCGTGTTCGGTCTTCGCGGCGTTCTGCCGGAAGAAATCAATAGCCTGATCGCGTGTCCAGCCCTTGTAGTGCAGTCCGGTGTCGACCACGAGCCTGACCGCCCGCCACATTTCGTAGGTCAGGGCGCCGAACCGCGAGTAGGGGTCGGTGTAGAGGCCGAGCTCGGCACCTAAGCTTTCGCTGTAAAGTCCCCAGCCTTCGACGAAGGCCGTAAACCCGGAATAGCGGCGAAAGTTCGGCATGTTGCCGAGCTCCTGCTGCAGCGCAAGTTGCAGGTGATGTCCCGGCATGGCCTCGTGCACCGACAGCACTTCGATTTCGTACTTGGGCCGCACCTCGGGTTTGTAGAGGTTGACCCAGTAGATGCCGGCGCGTGAGCCGTCCGCAGCCGGCCGCGTGTAATAGGCTGTGGTCGTGTCGGGCGCGACCGACGCAGGAATCGGTTTTACGCCATAGGGCATTCGCGGCAGTTTGCCGAACAGTCTGACGAGCTCGGGATCGATGCGCTTGCTCGTGGCGAGATAGGCCTGATACAGGTCTTCCGGGTTGTCGTAGTAGAACTGCGGGTCGGTACGCAGAAAGTGCAGGAATTCGGCAAAGCTGCCGTCGAATTCCACCTGCTCGATGATCGCCATCATTGCGTCGTGGATGCGTTTCACCTCGTCGAGACCGAGACGGTGAATTTCGTCGGGCGTCATGCGTGTCGTTGTGAACTCGCGCGCCAGAAACTCGTACCACGAGCTGCCGTTCGGAAGCGTCGACAAGCCGACGCTGTCGCGCGCTGCCGGCAGGTAGCGGCTGTCGAACCAGCGCGCGAGACGCCGATAGGCGGGCAGCACCGTATCCTCGATCGTGCGCCGCGCCGCCTGCCTGAGTTCGTCGCGCTCCGCGTCGCTGAAAGTCTCGGGCAAGTCTTCGAAGACGCGGTAGAACGGGCTGGCTTCGGGTTCATCGACGAGCTGCGCCGCGAGCTGATCGGGAATCCGCGCCATCAGCACGCGCGGCGGCGCAAGTCCAGCCTCAAGACCGGCTTCCGCCCTTGCGATCTGCCGTTCGACGAGCACGTCGAGCTGCTCCATCCGAGCCAGCCAGTCGCGATAGTGCTCCACTGTGTCGAACGGCAGGAAGTTGACGCGGTTATCGAGGTTCTGCAGGCCGCCGCGATGGCTGAACGGCAGCAGGTGCGAGTTGAATTGATGCCGCTCGACGTCGCCCGTGAGTTCGCGCCGGAATAGCTCGTAGTTAAGCCGGTTGTCTTCGCCAAGCGCCTCGACGTCGATCGCAATGAGTCTCCTCAGGAAACCGCGAGTGGCAAGATGCCGCGCGTCGATCGCCTCGAGGCTGTCGTCTCGCCAGGCCCGGTTGTAGCGCAGGTCGCCGAGCTGAGAGGCGAACAGCGGGTTCTCGGCGAGCTGCCACTCCCACACTTCGTCGAGCAGCGCTTCGAACGTGCTGTCGGCACTGGCGTGGCCCGTGCCCGGCATGAGGATCAGGAGCAATACGCCGGCGGCGGTGTTCCGAAGTCGATTGAACATGCGTGAACTCTTGTGCACCGGAATTGGGCGCATTGTTACCAGCGGCGGGCCGGCTGGCAACCATCCGGTCGGTTGGCTATCATTGCCGCTCGATCGAGAGCCCGTACCGAAGAGACCCTGCTTTTTGACGCAGGGCGCCGAAGGCGCAACACGCCCGGAAACGCTCAGGCAAAAGGACGGTATTGGCTGATCGGCTCTGGAGAGGACCGCAAAATCGGTCCACCGAAGGGGTACGTGGCGTAAGCGCCATTGATCTCTCAGGTCACGAAGGACAGAGGGGCAGCAGAGATTCTCTGCGTTCGCCCATGCACTCCGGAGGCCCGCGTGTCCAGCACAGGATCAAAAACCGCACTGTTCGACCGGCACGTCGAGGCCGGCGCCCGCATCGTCGATTTTGGCGGCTGGGACATGCCGCTTCACTACGGCTCGCAAAAAGAAGAGCATCACGCCGTCCGCGGGCGCGCGGGTGTTTTCGACGTGTCGCACATGACCATAGTCGACGTGACCGGCGCGGAAGCGCGGGCGTTTCTCAGATACCTGCTCGCCAACGACGTAGACAGGCTCAAGGACCCGGGCAAAGCGCTCTATAGCTGCATGCTGAACGAGCAGGGTGGCGTCGTGGACGACCTGATCGTCTACTACCTGGATGAGGGTCGCTACCGTCTCGTCGTCAACGCGGCGACCCGCGAAAAAGATCTCGCGTGGATTGCGGCCCGCGCGGCGGATTTTGGCGACCTGGAGGTCCAGGAACGCGCTGAACTCGCCATGCTCGCTGTGCAGGGGCCTGAGGCTCGCGCGCTCGCCGCGACCGTACTCCCCGAAGCACACCGCGACGCCGCGCTGGCGTTGAAACCCTTTTTTGGCCTCGAGGCGGGCGAGTGGTTTATTGCGCGCACCGGCTATACGGGCGAGGACGGCTGGGAAATTGTCATGCCGGCCGCGGCCGCGGCTGACGCGTGGCAGGCGCTGCTTGCCGCCGGTGTGGAGCCCTGCGGCCTGGCCGCGCGCGACACGTTGCGCCTCGAGGCCGCAATGAACCTCTACGGCAACGACATGGACGAGGACACTTCGCCGCTGGTTGCTGGCCTCGGCTGGACCATTGCCTGGCAGCCCGAAGACCGCGACTTTGTCGGCCGCGAGGCGCTTCAGGCTGTGAAGGCGCAGTGTGACCGGCCCAGATTCGTCGGGCTGTTGCTCGAAGACAAGGGTGTGCTGCGCGCGCACCAGCGCGTTGTAGTCGATGGCATGGGAGAAGGAGAGACGACCTCCGGCGGGTTTTCGCCAACGCTGGGTCGCTCGATCGCCCTGGCGCGTGTGCCCGCCGGCGACTATGAGCGCGCAAACGTCGAGATTCGCGGCCGGCTTCTCGAGGTCCGAATCGTGTCCACGCCGTTCGTACGTAACGGCAAGATTTGCATCGACTTGTAAACATTAGGGAGAGATCGATGAGCGAACTACCGGGTGATCTTGAATATACGGACGAGCACGAGTGGCTGCGCCGGGAAGACGACGGCAGCGTGACCGTTGGTATTACCGACCATGCGCAGGCGGCGCTGGGCGACCTTGTCTACGTCGAATTGCCGGAACAGGGACAAGAACTCGAAGTGGGCGGCGAAATGGCGGTCGTCGAGTCCGTGAAAGCGGCCTCGGACGTCTATTCGCCGGTTGCCGGCAGCGTTCTCGAAGTCAACGAGGCGCTTGGCGACGATCCCGAAAAGATTAACGCGGATCCCTACGGAGACGGCTGGATCGTGAAAATCCGGCCCGAGGATATCGAGGCCGCCAGCTTGATGTCTCCGGACGATTATCAGGCTTTGTTGGATAACCTCGACGACTGAGCTTCGCTGCGGCACCGGGCCGCGGCCCCGCAAACACTACGGTAACCACACGGTAAGAACCATGGCTTTTATTCCGCATACAGACGACGACACCCGGGAAATGCTGGCGGCGATCGGCGCCGACAGCATCGACGACTTGTTCGACGAGATCCCGAAGGATCTCATCATCGAATCCCTGGACGGCGTACCCGAGGCCCTTTCGGAGATGCACGTTGCCCGGCTCATGCGGGAGCGCTCACGCGCGGATTCCGGAAAACTCTGTTTCATTGGCGCCGGCGCTTACGAGCACCACATTCCAAGCGCCGTCTGGGAGCTGACCACGCGAGGTGAGTTCTACAGCGCCTACACGCCATACCAGGCCGAAGCGAGTCAGGGGACGCTGCAGACGATCTACGAGTACCAGACGATGATTACGGCGCTGACCGCACTCGACGTCAGCAATGCGTCGCTATACGACGGCGCATCCGGCCTTGCCGAAGCCGCCCTGATGGCCGTTCGCACCAATCGCAAGGCGAAGTCCACGGACGTGCTGCTGGCTCCCGGCGTCAATCCCGTCTACCGGCGGGTGGCCGATGCAATAGCGGGCAACCAGGGCCTGAATTTCGACTACCTGCCTGTCGACCGAAGCTCGGGTACCGTCGATTTTGCGGCGCTCGACGACGACGCGACGCCCGTTGCGGTCGTGATCCAACAACCGGGTTTTCTCGGCACCCTGGAGGACGTCGATCGCCTGACGGACTGGGCGCACGAACGCGGCGCAATGGTCGTAGCTGTCGTCAACCCGACCTCACTGGCCGTGTTGAAAGCCCCGGGGCACTGGGGCGGCGAAGGCGCCGACATAGCCTGTGGCGAAGGCCAGCCGCTGGGCGTGCCGCTGTCTTCAGGCGGCCCGTATTTCGGCTTCATGACGACCAAGCAGAAGTTTGTCCGGCAAATGCCCGGTCGAATCGTCGGTCGTACCACCGACCTCGACGGCAAGTCCGGCTTCACGTTGACCTTGCAGGCGCGCGAGCAGCATATCCGCCGCACCAAGGCGACCTCGAACATCTGCACAAACCAGGGCCTTATGGTTACCGCCGCCACGATCTATATGTCGTTGCTGGGTTTCGAAGGGCTGAGACGAGTGGCGCTTGCGTCCGCGGCCAACACCGCAAAGCTCGTCGATGTGCTGACGGCCATCGACGGGATCGAACGGGCGTTCCCGGCTCCCGGTTTTCACGAAGCGCTGCTCGTTCTCGATCGCCCCGTTCCGCCCGTGCTCGAGGCGCTGGCCCGGGAGGACATTCAGGGCGGCTTCGACGTCTCGACCGTGTTACCCGAATGGGGCAACGGACTGCTGGTTTCGGCAACCGAGACCAAAACGGATCAGGACATTGCCCGTTACGCCGAGTCGCTGTCGCGAATCATGGCCGTCTGAAACCCATGGGCAAAGTCATTTTCGAAAGCTCGAGCTACCGCACCTACGGCGAGCTGCCCGCCGTCGGTAGTCATGCGCCGGACGTCAATCTCGTCGACACGCGACTTCGCAACGTCAACTTCAGCGACTGGAACGGCAAGCGCAAGATCCTGAACGTCATGCTCAGCATCGACACGGACGTTTGCGCGCGTTCGATTGTCGAACTCGATCGCCTGGCGGAACAGCAGGAGGAACTCGTTCTGCTCGCCGTGTCCTGCGATTTGCCGTTTGCGCACCAGCGCTTTGCGCGCGAGCACGAACTCGCCTCGACAACCGGCCTGTCCGCCATCCGCCACGCCGGCTTCGGAGAGAACTACGGCGTGCAGATCACCGAAGGGCCGCTTGCCGGCATGTTTGCGCCGGCACTTGTGGTGATCGACGAAAACAACACGGTCGTGCACACCGAGTGCGTCGAAGAACTGTCTCGCGAACCCGACTATCCAGCGGCCTTTCGTGCGCTGGGTATCGAGCTCGCCAACTAATTTGAGGAGGCCATAACCGTGGCGTCAGACAACACCCCCTACGACAAGCTGATTTTCGAGAAGTCGCGACAGGGCCGGCGCGCCTTCGCACAGGCACCCGCCGATCTGGCGGATGTCGATATCCCCGCCGCGCTTGCGCGTAACGACGTGCCGGCGCTGCCGGAGGCGTCCGAACTGCAGGTGGTCCGGCACTTCACCCGGCTGTCGCAAAAGAATTTCTCGATCGACACGCACTTCTATCCGCTGGGCTCGTGCACGATGAAGTACAACCCGCGTGCCTGCAATTCGCTGGCGCTCCTGCCCGGGTTTACGGGGCGGCACCCGTACGCGCCCGTCGAGCACGGCCAGGGCTACATGACGTCGATGTTCGAGCTGCAGGAAATGCTCAAGGCCGTAACCGGCATGTGCGGCGTTTCGCTGACGCCAATGGCCGGCGCTCAGGGTGAACTCGCAGGGGTGGCCATGATCCGCGCCTATCACGACGCTCGCGGCGATACCGAGCGGCGAGAAATCATCGTGCCGGACGCGGCGCACGGCACCAACCCGGCGACGGCCAACATGTGCGGCTGCGTCGTGCGCGAAATCCCGACCGGCCCAGAGGGCGACGTCGACATCGACGCGCTCAAGGCGGCGCTGGGGCCAAAAACGGCGGGCATCATGCTGACCAATCCGTCGACCCTGGGTGTGTTCGAGCGGCGCATCAAAGAGGTTGCGGAGCTGGTACACGACGCCGGCGGGCTTCTGTACTACGACGGCGCCAACCTTAATGCGATTCTCGGCAAGGTGCGTCCCGGCGACATGGATTTCGATGTCATCCACATGAATCTGCACAAGACCTTCTCGACACCGCACGGCGGCGGCGGCCCCGGCTCCGGCGCTGTCGGCGTCGGCGAGCGGCTGCTGCCGTTTTTGCCCGTGCCCGTCGTCAAGGCGGTCGATACCGAGGACGGCGTGCTCTACGACTGGGCCGACGAAACCGACTATCCGCAAAGCATTGGGCGTCTATCCGGATTTATGGGCAATGCGGGCGTCAACCTGCGCGCGTACATCTACATGCGCATGGTGGGCCGCGAGGGTATGCGCCGCATCGGCGAGTACGCAACCCTGAACGCCAACTACCTGCAGGTGCGATTGCGCGAGGCGGGTTTCGAACTTGCGTTTCCGACCCGTCGGGCAAGCCACGAATTTATCGTGACCTTGAAGAGTGAAGCCCGGCAGTTCGAGCTGACGGCCATGGACATCGCCAAGGCGCTCCTCGACTACAACTATCACGCGCCCACAACCTACTTTCCGCTGCTGGTGCCCGAGTGCCTGCTGATCGAGCCGACGGAGACGGAAAGCAAGGAGACGCTGGATGGTTTCGTCGACGCAATGATCCGGATCGTAAACGACGCCCGTCAGGGCGGCGCACGCTTCAAAGAGGCGCCCACGAGCCTGCCCGTACGCCGGCTGGACGACCATAAAGCCGCGCGGCAGCTCGATCTTCGCTTCGAGCCGGATTCGGGCGAGGCGGAAGAGGCGAGCGCCGCGTAGGGTCGAGGGCGGCGTTGCCCTCCCTGACGGCGCGGCCCCCGGCGGTTCCGCCGATCGCCCGGTCGCGCGGGTATTTCGTCAAAAAGCAGGCGCAAAGCGGGCGGCAATCGCGCTACCATGGAACCGTCGGGTCCGCGCCCAGTCTCTAATAACAGTAAGTCTGCGGCGCTTCCCGACGCCATGAGTCTCTTATCTCTATGAAAACAATTGCTCGTCTCGCGGCTTTGCCGCTCGTCCTTTTTTCCCTGGCATTGCCGGCTGCCGAAGATCAGGCGTGGGTTAACACGCTCGAACGTATCTCCTCGGGCGTCGTGTCGATCCGCGTCGACAGCACCCGCGCGTTCGACACGGAATGGAACTCCTCGAGCCAGGCGACCGGCTTTGTCGTCGATGCCGAGCGCGGCCTCGTACTGACCAACCGGCACGTTGTCACGCCGGGCCCGGTTGTTGCGGAAGCCGTGTTCCGTAACAACGAAGAAGTCAGGCTGACACCCGTCTATCGCGATCCCGTGCACGACTTCGGCTTTTTTCGCTACGACCCGGCCGAACTGAGCTATATCGAGCCCGCCGAACTCAAGCTGGCCCCGGAGGGCGCCGGGATCGGCCGCGAGATTCGAGTCATCGGCAACGATGCGGGCGAGCAGCTGTCGATCCTTGCCGGCACGATTGCGCGCCTGGATCGCGAGGCCCCGGACTACGGACGCGGCAAATACAACGACTTCAATACTTTCTACCTGCAGGCGGCGTCCGGCACGTCGGGCGGGTCGTCGGGGTCACCCGTCGTGAACATCGACGGCGAGGTGGTGGCGCTCAATGCCGGCGCCAACAACACGGCCGCCAGCAGTTTCTTCCTGCCGCTGGATCGGATCGAGCGCGCGCTCGAACTCATCCAGGAAGGCAGCCCGGTCAGCCGCGGCACGCTGCAGACGGTGTTCGAGCGCAAACCCTACGACGAGCTCAAACGTCTGGGGCTGAGCGAGAAGAGCGAGCGCGCGACCCGATCGAGCTTTCCTGACCAGACGGGCATGCTCGTGGTCGAGCAGATCATACCGGGCTCGCCGGCGGACGGCCGGATTGCGGTCGGCGATATTCTTGTCCGCGTGAACGGCGAACTCGTCACGGAATTTGTGCCGCTTGCCGCAATACTCGACGACAGCGTGGGCGAACACGTCGAGCTCGAACTCGAACGCGGCGGCGAAACCATCGAAACCCGCGTTGCGGTAGACGATCTGCACGGCATCACGCCGAGCGAATTCATCGAGTTCGGCGACGGTACCGTCAACGAGCTGTCATATCAGCAGGCGCGCCACTACAACCTGCCGGTGCGCGGCGTGTTTGTCGCCAATCCCGGGTACCTGCTGTCGCGCTCCGCGATACCTCGTGGCGCCGTGATTACCGAGTTTGCGGGCATGCCGACGCCCACGCTGGATGATTTCGAGGCGGCACTGGATACGCTTGCCACCGGCTCGCGGGCGCTGGTGCGTTACGTCACGATCGACAACCCGCGAAACAGCGTCGTGCGCTCTTTCGAGATGGACCGCATCTGGTTTCCGGTGCGGCGCTGTTCACGCGACGACGACACCGGCATCTGGCCGTGCCGCGCGCTCGCCGAAGGACCCGAGCGTACGCCACCCATGTCGGGCAGCACGCGATTCACGCGCTACGACGACGCTCGCGTCCGCAACGTTGCGCCGTCGCTGGTTGTCGTTACTTTCGACCTGCCGTACACGATATCGGGTGTGGCGGATCGGCATTATTACGGCACCGGGCTTATCGTTGACGCGGAACGCGGCTATGTGGTCGTCGACCGCAATACGGTACCGATTGCCATCGGCGACGTGACGGTGACTTTTGCGGGCTCGCTGGAGGTGCCGGCGCGTGTGGAGCAGCTGCATCCGGTTCACAACCTGGCGATCGTGTCCTACGACCCGGCCAGTATCGGCGACACGCCGGTCAAGGCCGCCACCTTCAACACGACTCCGTTGAACCCCGGCGACGAAGTACTCGTCGTCGGCATGAAGGCCGATCATCAGCTGACCCGGCAGGAGAGCATTGTCGCGTCGGTCGATCCCATGCTACTGCCGCTGTCGCGCACGCTGCGGTTCAGGGACACGAACATAGAAACCGTCAACCTCGTCAACGCCCCTGAAGATTTTGATGGCGTGCTCGTCGACAACCGGGGCCGGGTGCTGTCGACGTGGTCGAGTTTCCTGATTCAATCCAGTACCGAGACGGCTCAGGTCAATCGCGGGATCGCAAGTGAACTGGTCGAGGAGTTTGTCGATACGGTCAGGGACGGCGCGCCGTTCTACTCGCTGGAAGCGGAACTGGTCTACATGCCGCTGTTCGCGGCTCGTAATATGGGGCTCGAGGACGACTGGCTGGACCGTTTGGAGAAAAGCAATCCGGAGCGCCGCAGAGCGCTGTCGGTGACCCGGCTGGTTGCCGGTACCCCGGCGGCCAGACAGCTTCGCAACGGGGACATTATCCTGGCCGTGGACGGCGAGGTCGTCACGAGCTATCGCAGCCTCGAGAAGGCCGTGCAAAAGCCCGCCGTCACCCTGACCGTCTGGCGCGAAGACGCGGCCATCGACATGGCGCTGGAAACGGCGGCGCTCAACGGGCGCGGCGTCGATCGAGTCGTGTCCTGGGCCGGTGCACTGCTGCAGGATCCGCATCGCGCAATGGCGGCGCAGCGAGGCATCGACCCCTACGGCGTCTACGTAGCCTTCTTCAGCTACGGTTCGCCCGCGACGCGCTACGGCCTTTATGCCGGCCGCCGTGTCGTTGCAATCGACGAAATACCCACACCGGATCTCGAGCGCTTTGTCGAGGTTGTCGCAAGCAAGCAGAATCGCGACTCCATTCGCGTGCAAACCGTCACCTGGAACGGCTCGGTCGACGTCATCACTCTCAAGCTCGACAACCAGTACTGGCCAGCCTACGAGGTGTACCGAACCGACAGCGGTTGGGAGCGTCGCGCTCTCGCCGTACCCGAGCGCACGGCGGGCCGTGCGTCGCCTTAGCGCTGTTCTCTTGCTGATGTATGCCGCGGCTGGACCGGCCGCGGCGGATACGCTGTACAAGTACCAGGATGCCGACGGGAACTGGATCTTCAGCGACCGGCCCCCGGCCGACGGCAGTAGCGCTGAGATCCGTCGCCTGGAAGCGAGCTTCGAGTCGCCCGAGCTCAATGTTCGTCATCGCGTCGAGGGTCGCCGGATCGAGTTTGTTGCGGAAAACCGCTTCCACGCGCCAGTCGAAGTGATGCTGCGCTTTCAGAGGCTCTCGGGTATCCGATACCCCGACGCCGACGAAGCGCTGCGCTGGACCGTGCCGGCAGGTAGCGAGAGCCCGCTGATGGTGCTCGAGATTCTCGGCAACACCGGCGCGCCGGCCGCCGAATACCAGTACGAATACGTGGCCGGCAGCCCCGATGCCGCCCACCGGCCGGAAAGGCCCTACCGCATACCCTACGCGCTCGCGACGCGATTCATGGTCACCCAGGCCTACCCGGACACCGTGACCCACCGGACCCCCGATTCAGCTCACGCCGTTGATTTCGCAATGCCCGTGGGCACGGACATATTCGCCGCCCGCGGTGGCGTCGTTTTTGCCGTGACGTCGCAAAACTATCGCGGCGGTCTCGACACGTCCCGCGACGGCGCCCGGGCAAACGTCGTGCAGATACTCCACGATGACGGCACGTTTGCGGTCTACGCGCACCTCAACTGGAATTCGATTCGCGTCAAGCCCGGCGATCGGGTTCAGCGCGGGCAATACATTGCCGATTCGGGCAATACCGGCTTCTCGACCGGGCCGCACCTGCACTTCGCCGTGCTCAGAAATGCCGGCATGCGCCTGGAATCCGTTCCGGTCACCTTCGAAGGCCGCAATGCCACTTCCGTTGTGCCGACCAGCGGGCAGTTCCTGACCGCGTACTGACGGGCTCAGCCGGGCATTCAGCGGCGGCGTATTTCGAGCGTACGGCCGAATCCCGGCGGTTTACCGTGTTCGGCATGCCGACGATGCACCGCTTCGAGTTTTGATCGAAGCGGTGCCGCAAACTCGGTGCTACGGCGCGTCGTCAAATCCACGTTCATCACCAGGCACTCGTTGCCGGCGCAGTATTCACCTGTGCCGCCCTTGTACATACGGTGGTAGTAGTGCAGCCGCTTCGAATCCATGTCGACGAGCTGCGTGCTGATCTCGATGGCATCCCCGGAGAACAGTTCCGCCCGGTAATCGACGTTCATTCCCAAGGTAAACACCGAGCAACGGGAAACCTTGGGGTAATCCAGCCCAAGCCCCCAGTCCTCGTAGATGGCGTCCGTCGCCTCGTCAAATGCGAGCACAAAAAAAGCGACATTCATGTGCCCGTTGTGATCGATCCACTCCGGTCTCACGCTTAGCCGGGTGACGGGCAGCGCATCGGGTCGGGTTTCGGGAGGTGATTCGTTCGTCATGGTTATCGAATTCGCCAGCTGAAATGCGATACAAGTGAAATGCAACAATTTCTGAATATACTACGGGCCACTGTTCGTCACATGCGATCCTCTGCTCTCGGGTTTTCAATGCTCCGTCTGCTCGTTGTTACCACCGCGTTACTCCATCCAACTCTGACGACGGCCGAGGTGTTGCCGGACCCGGATAACGGCCCCATCTCCGGCGCCTACAACTTTGTCGACAGCACCGAAGGCGCCGAGTTGCTGGGCAAAGGACAGCTGGCGTTCTCACTGACTTCGATGGTGTCGAGTCACTCGGTACTGGACGAGCAGGGTGCGGAATCCGTGCTTTTCGATGGCGAGACGGCGCGGCTGGAGTGGCGCCTGCGCTACGGCCTTGGCGAGCGTGTCGAACTGGGGATCGAATTGCCCTGGGTTTGGCACTCCGCGGGCCGCCTCGATTCGTTAATTGACAGCTGGCACGATGCTTTTGGCCTGCCGGACGGTTTTCGCGACGACCTGCCGCAGGACCGCCTGCGCTATCGTTATGTCGACGACAGCGGAACCCGGTTGGACTTTCAGAACAGCACCGGCGGCCTTGGGGATCTGCGCCTCATGGCCGGCGTTCGCCTCGGCAACGCGGCGGATCACCGCCTGGCGTTGCGCTTCGGCGTCGTTGTGCCGACGGGTGACGCGGACGAGTTGCTCGGCACGGATGCCGTTAGCTTGAGCGCCGGGTTTGCGGGCGATCTCAGGTCGGTGGGCGGTTCCGAGCGCTTGAGCGCCTACTACCGGGCGCATCTGAGCTGGATCGACGAGCCGGCGCTGTTGCCCGACCGCTATCGCGAGTGGGTGGGGCACGTATCCGGCGGTTTTGGCTATCGGGTCACCCCTCGCGTCGACTTGCGCGCGCAGGTGGCCGTGAGGACCGCAACCCACGATTCCGAGCTGCTGGTGCTCGGCGAGCCATCGGTGGCCTTGAGTTTTGGCGGCAACATTCGCCTGAGCGAGCGCTACCTGTTGAGCCTCGTGGTGGGGGAGGACATCAAGGTGAACTCGTCGCCGGACGTGACTTTCCTGCTCGCGCTTCGTTATCGGGGCAGCAAACGCTAACCCAACTTATTGAATTAACTGGTTTTCGCGCGTCTCTCGTAAAAATCTCGCGTGCCCGTCGGGCGCCGCTCGGTACTCGCGTGCCGACGCTTGCTGAGATTTACGCCATTGTTGATCGAGGGACACACCGTGACGCTAAAAACCACCGCCATACTGTTCGTTGTGGCAGCGCTCGCCGGCTGCGCGCCGCTGAGCGAATCGCGCCTGGAGGCGCGCGCCTATGCCAATGTCGACTACGAGAACCAGTTCCGCGACTATCGCGCGGCCTGCCACAGCAACGGCGGGCGCATCTACGTCATGGCAAGTGGAAAGGTAGGCCGCGACGGCATCCCAAATCGAGGCGACCGGTACTACTGTCACTAGGCGTAGAACTGTCGCAGCAGGTTCTTCTAACCGCGGCTTCGCGAGCCCCGTTTCGGCTCGCGCGAGCCTGCCCGTTTGCAATGCACCCAAATAGTGCTTCGACCCGCGCGTCGGTGTGCTGTCCATTCCGCCCGCCATCCTGGCAAAGCCGCCTGAGCTGCAAGCTCGGCGGCCTTTTTTTAGCTTTTTGATCCCTCTCCGAGCCGGTCGTTGTATTCCAGTTTGCCGGCCGGGAATTTGTTGACTCCGGCCGTACGCGAACTGCCAACAGCGACAATCCATTGAGAGGAAGCCAGGATGACCTACCTACTTGCCGCGGGCCCGCGTGCCGAACGCCGCGGGTCCATGTTGAGGACTCTTCTTGCCGGTCTCCTCGCAGCTGTGCTGCCGCTCCATGCGGCCTGCAGCGGCGCGGGCAGCGATCCCGAGGGTCACGCGCTGCCCAGCGATCGGCAGGTTGTCAGAGACGTAACTCCGCCGGATCGAGACAACGTGGTGAAGGTGGAGGTCGTACCCGGTAGCGACGGCGAAGCCTATCTGCATTCCTCCGATCTGGTCTGGTACTTCGATCGCGGTGTCGTAGTGAAACGCAAGGCGAACCTGGCCGAGGCGCCCGATGCCGTGCTTGTCGTCGGTGGTCTCGCGCGCTATCAGCTGTTCGACGGCGAGTATCGGTTTCAGCGGTTCCTGACGACGTACAACGAGTACGAGGGTATCGACGCACCGTCGGGCCGTGACCTGCGTGTTTTCGTCGAAGACAACCTGCATCAGATATTCATCGGCAGAGAACACAACGTCATGGAGGTCGATGAGGTGAGCCTGGACACAAAAACGCCGCAGGTATGGCACACCCCGTTGTCGTTCACGGCCGTGTTTCGCATCCGTTACACCCTCAGGACAAGCAATACGACACTGGAAAAGCGCCTCGACGACTTCGACGTCCGCTTCTACAGGAACAGCGTCGAGGAACCGCCCGGTTCGCTGATGGCGACCGAGAGGTCGCGGACCGTCGTCGGGACAGAGACCCGATCCGCCACCGAAATCGATGCGATGAAGAGCCTCAGAACCGGTTTCAAATAGTTTCGGCTCGGATGATCCGCCTGCCGGCCAGTTCTTGTAATTGTTGATGACAGCGTTCTGCTGTTCAGACGAACAAACTCGATGAGGGAGATCATGATGAAAAACCGTTTCAGTTCAATAACGGCGAGTCCGCTACTGGCGAGTGTGGTACTCGCAATCGGCTACGCCGGTCCAGCATCCGCCGCAGCCTGCAAAGACGTCGTGTTTACCGTGACCAACAATCACTTCGAACAGCGCGAGATCGAAATCCGCAGCGTGAAATATCGTAACCCGCACAAAGGCGGACAGGTGCAGACAGAAGACGTCAGGAACATGGTTTGCGACTACGGAGCGACCTGTACCACGAGCGGCGACACCCTGGGTGGTGCTGCAAAAGTGGATCTGCACAGCATTCAGGTCGTGTTTCGGCACCGCAATCACGACGGCAGCTGGTCCAAAAGTTTTATTACCCAGCCGTTCGCGCCCAAGTATCGAAAGTGCAAAGACGGCAAGAAGTACGGGCCGATTGTCGTTACGGACTCCCGTTGACAACAGCCCTGTCCTTATCCCCGCCATCATTTCGAGGAGAAATCATGAACCGACTTACACGAATGACCCTGTGTGCTGTACTTCTGTCTTCTGGCAGCGCTTACGCCGGTGACGGCTACCATTGCTACGACTTCAGCCGGCTTGCAGAGGACACGCACCTGGAGGTGGGCGACGTCATCGAGACACGCCACGCAACGATAAAGATCCAGCCGTACCTGCAGAACGGCCAACCCATAACGTCTGACGCAAGCCGCGTCGAGTTGGCCACCTCGGCGATTGCCGGCGGCAGCTCGCCGGAACTCGAACTCAAGCTCGTTGCACTCTCCGTTGTGCCGAAGAAGCCGGTCACCGGCGTGAGAACGCGGATCGCGCAAAGTATTAGCAAGCCGGGCGGGTTTGCGGACGTTGTTCTCATGGCGAACGGGCACCGGCAAGGGAGCGGTGACGGGTTTGCCGGCCTGGATGGCGCGGAACTCGGTAACAGCGCCAAAGGGATCGTGCAGGTCTCGGCAGACATGGCCGCTCCCAAGACCGGCAACTGGCACAGCGGCCGGCTGGAGCTTCGCGCAAAGCCGGGCAGCGCCATCGAAGGGTTCACGATCAGCGGTCACACCTGGCGTGCCGACGATCTGTGCCTCAAGCGGTGATCCCGACAGCGCAGCGGGCCCCGAGTCCGGGGTCCGCTCGCTTCTTCACCCGCGCGAGCTGCCGGCCTCACGCATGCCGAGCGCCAGCGCCGCGAAACTCGTGACGGGCAGCTCACAGTGGGTGCCGACGCAGCGGTAGGCCAGCGTTTCGCCCTCCCTGGGTTTGCGTTCGGCCAGCGCGCCCGGCAGCCCGGTCTCGTCGCGCGGGATGGCGAACAGCAGCCGCCCGGGCGCGTAGAGCCGCGCCGCCGCCTGCCGCCAGTTGTCGATGTCGCCTGCATCGCCACGAATGACGATCGTCTCGCAGGGCGTGAGCCGCTCCTCGAGCGCCGTCAGCAGCATGACGTGTCCATGCGGGTATTCCTGCATGGCGCGCCAGGCGAAACGGAGCGTCGATTCGGCGGCATCCAGGTAGTCGTTCCGGCCCAGCAGATAGCCGAGGCGCTGCAGCACATAGGCCGCCACGCCGTTGCCCGCCGGCAGCGCGTCGTCGGCAACCGGTTTGCCGCGATGCATGAGCGCCTCGTGGTCGTTTGCCGTGAAAAAGAAGCCGCCGTTTTCCGGGTCGACAAACTGTTCGAGCACCCGATCGGCGAGCGCCGTGGCGAAGTCGAGCAGCTCGGTATCCCAGCGCGACTGCAGGTATTCGAGTATGGCGTCGATCAGGAATACGTAGTCGTCGAGGTACGCGTTGAACCGCACACGGCCATCCTTGTAGCTTGCGTGCAGGCGCCCGTCGACGAATAACGTCGCCTTGAGGAAATCGAGTGCGCGCCCGGCAGCCTCGACGAGATCGTCCCGGACGAGGGCCCGCCCGGCGATCGCAAGGCCGCGTATGGCCAGCGCATTCCATGACGTGAGCTGCTTCTCGTCGCGCAACGGCGGCTCCCGTCGCGACCGCGCGGTCAGGAGCCTGTCGCGCACTCGGGCACGCGCCGCGCGCGCCTCGTCGGCGGAAAACCCAGCGGCCGCTGCGGCGTCGTCCAGGGACGCCCGCAGGCACAGGTGCCATCGACCCTCGAAGTTTGCGGCTCCGTCGAGGCCGTAGTAGCGGCTGGCGAACGTGTAGTCGGAAGGCTCTACAAGCGCCTCGACCTCCTCGGGTGTCCAGAGGTAGTACAGTCCTTCTTCACCCTCGGAGTCGGCGTCGCGCGCCGAATACAGGCCGCCGTTCGGCGCCGACATATCGGTCAGCAGCCAGTTTGCGGTTTGCTCGGCCGTGTCGCGGAAATCCTCGTCGCCGCTCGCGAGATATGCCTGGGCGTACAGCGCCAGGAGCGGCCCGTTGTCGTAAAGCATCTTCTCGAAGTGCGGAATCTGCCAGTACTTGTCCACCGAGTAGCGACAAAAACCGCCACCCGCATGGTCGAAAATGCCGCCGTCCGCCATGCGTTTCAACGTCAAGGTCGCCATGTAGAGTGCCTCGACGTCGGGTTCGCCGTCGTTGGCGCTGCGACGCCAGGCGCGCATCAGGAAATCGAGCGTCACCGGGTGCGGAAACTTCGGCGCGCTGCCGAAGCCGCCGTAGTCGCTGTCGAAGGTATCGGCGAAAACCTTGCGTGCGGCCTCTAGCGGCGCGGCGTCCAGCACCGCGTCGGGAGCCGGCGGAGGCATGAGCTTGTCGAATACTTCGTGGATCTTCGCTCCCTGAAGCTTTGCGTCCTCGCGCCGCTCCCGGTAGTACTTCGC
Source organism: Woeseiaceae bacterium (assembly GCA_028289545.1). Lineage (GTDB taxonomy): Bacteria > Pseudomonadota > Gammaproteobacteria > Steroidobacterales > Woeseiaceae > UBA1847. The sequence continues at coordinate 55,573 of JANQPG010000082.1, read as the reverse complement.
CACGCTGTCGAGCAGCTCCGCGAAACCCGGCATCCCGTAGCGGGCTTCGTTCGGGAAGTAGGTGCCGCCAAAAAACGGCCGCTGATCGTCGGGGTCGATGAACATCGTCAGCGGCCAGCCTCCGCCACGTTGCGTAATGAGCTGATGGGCGGTCTGGTAGATCTTGTCGATGTCCGGGCGTTCCTCCCGGTCGACCTTAACGTTGACGAACAACTCGTTCATGACAGCAGCCGTCGCCTCGTCCTCGAACGATTCGTGCGCCATAACGTGACACCAGTGGCAGGCGGAATAGCCCACCGACAACAGCACGGGGCGATTGCTGCGGCGGGCTTCCTCGAAGGCCTCTTCGCCCCACGGATACCAGTGCACGGGATTGTCAGCGTGCTGCAGCAGGTAGGGGCTGGTTTCGTCGCTGAGTTGGTTCCGCATCGCAATACCGCGCTCTTCCGTTTCAGCCCTACACCCGGGCCCACAAACTGACTATGATACAGAGATTGTCCCGCCGCCCGAGTCCCATGCTGACGTATCCCGAAATCGACCCCGTTATCTTCGAAATCGGGGTCCTCAAGATTCGCTGGTACGGCATGATGTATGTCGTCGGCTTTGCACTCGGCTGGTGGCTGGCGCGCGTACGCTGTGCAAGACCGGGATCACCCATCACGGCGGCCCAGGTCGACGATCTTGTGTTCTACGCCATGGTTGGGGTCATCGTCGGCGGCCGGCTGGGCTCGGTGCTGTTCTACGGGCTCGACGAACTCGTGCGCGACCCGCTGTACCCGTTCAAGATCTGGGAGGGCGGTATGTCGTTCCACGGCGGGCTCCTGGGCGTCATGGCGGCAATGTGGTGGTACGGCCGGCGAATTGGTCACGGCATGTGGACCATGACGGATTTTGTCGCACCTCTGGTTCCGCTCGGTCTGGGTTTTGGCCGCATCGGCAACTTCATCAACGGCGAGTTGTGGGGCGGGCCGGCACAGGGCGTAGCGTGGGCCATGCAGGTTCGCTGTGATTTCACCAAGCCGGGCCGGGCCGAGCTCTGCAACGACAAACTCGGCTTGGCCGCCGGTACGGAATGGACACCGCCTCTGCACCCTTCGATGCTGTACGAAGCACTGCTCGAAGGTTTTGTGCTGTTTGCAATCCTGTGGTGGTTTTCTTCCCGACCGCGGCCGCGTATGGCCGTGTCCGGCATGTTTCTGATGTTCTACGGCGTGTTCCGTTTCTGGATAGAGTTTTATCGAATGCCGGATGTCGATCTCGGTTACCTGCTGTTCGGCTGGGTAACGATGGGGCAGATCCTGTCCACGCCAATGATTGTTGGCGGTCTCGTAATGATTGTGCTTGCGTACCGGCGGCAACCGGGGGGCGCAAAAAGCCATGCTTGAGTACCTCGATTTGATGCGCCGCGTCCGCGATACCGGCGTCAAAAAGGAAGATCGCACCGGCACCGGCACGCTCAGCGTTTTCGGCCATCAAATGCGCTTCGATCTTGCCGCGGGCTTTCCGCTCGTGACGACCAAGAAGCTGCACATCCGCTCGATTGTTCATGAGCTGCTCTGGTTCCTGTCGGGCGACAGCAACATCCGTTACCTCAAGGAAAACGGGGTATCGATCTGGGACGAATGGGCGGACGACAACGGTGACCTCGGCCCCGTCTACGGCGTCCAGTGGCGCAGCTGGCCGACGCCGGACGGTCGCAGCATCGATCAGATCAGCGAAGTTGTGCGCCAGCTCCGGGAAAGCCCCGATTCGCGCCGAATCATTGTCTGTTCCTGGAACGTTGCCGAGCTCGACAACATGGCGTTGCCGCCCTGTCACTGTCTGTTCCAGTTTTATGTGGCTGATGGCAAATTGTCGTGTCAGCTGTATCAGCGGAGCTGCGACGTTTTTCTCGGCGTGCCGTTCAACATTGCGTCTTACGCGCTCCTCACGCACATGCTGGCACAGCAGGCCGATCTGGGTGTCGGCGATTTTGTCTGGACGGGTGGCGATTGCCATCTCTATCTGAATCACCTCGAGCAGGCTGACAGACAGCTCACCCGGGCGCCGCTGCCGCTCCCGACGCTGGCGATCCGCCGTCGCCCGTCGAGCATTTTCGACTACCGCTTCGAGGACTTCGAGATACTCAATTACGAGTCCCACCCGCACATTGCGGCCAAGGTGGCGGTGTAGACGAGATGCGCGTTTGCCTCGTGGCCGCGGTCGCGGCCAACGGCGTTATTGGCCGCAACGGTGCACTGCCCTGGCACCTCCCTGAAGATCTCAAGTATTTCAAGCGCCTGACCTTTGGAAAGCCCGTCGTCATGGGCCGCAAAACCTGGGAGTCCATTGGCCGGCCGCTGCCGGGGCGCCACAACGTCGTCGTTACCGGCCAGTCGGGCTACACCGCCGACGGTGCAACCGTGGTGCAGTCTCCGGACGCAGCGCTCAGCCTCCTCGAGTCGGAACCCGAGGTCATGGTGATTGGCGGAGGCGGGATTTACCGAGCGTTTCTCGAACGCGCGGAGCGGCTGTACCTGACCGAAGTTGACGTCGAAATCGACGGAGATGCCCGGTTTCCGGAGTTCGACCGCAGCGAATGGCGCGAGGTGTCACGCGAGGCGTATGGGGCCGACGAGCGGCACGCACACGACTACGCGTTCATACGGCTGGATCGGTCCGCACCGCCGACTGGAGCTTGAGCCGCTGCACGACGGCGATTCACGATTTTTTCCCCGCGCCGTTCTGTAGCGCAGTCCGCTCGCCTTCCACCTGGAAGATCCTCAAGTTTCGGCGGTCGATGCGCACGGCCGTCAGCTGCCGACCCCATACGCAGCCCGTGTCGAGCGACAGCAGACCCGGCAGGGCGACGAGACCCAGCGCCGACCAGTGTCCAAAGGCAATGCGCGTGTCGCCCCAGGCCGGGGACTCGTCGTCGAACCAGGGACGCAGGCCTTTGCGCGCCCGAAAAGGCGAGCTGGCGTGGCTGAAGTTGAGCCGTCCCGTGGCGGTGATCATGCGCATCCTCGTGAATGTGTTGACGATAAAACGCAGCCGCCGATTACCACGCAGGCCCGCTGACCATTGCCAGGGTGTGTTTCCGTGCATGTTGGCAAGAAACTCCGCGGCCTTTTTGCCGCGGAGAACGGTTTCCACTTCGGCAGCGCGCTGCAGTGCCTTGCGCACACTCCACCGCGGGTAGACGCCGGCGTGCACGAGCAGTGTGTCCAGCGTTTCGTCGTAGTGCACGAGCGGTTTGCGGCGGAGCCAGTCGACCAGTTCGTCGAGGTCCGGCGCGTCGAGCAGGCGTCTCAGGGTGGAAAAACGCTTGCTGTACTCGACGCTGCCCATGGCAAGCGCCAGCAGGTGCAGGTCGTGATTGCCGAGCACGCAGATTGCGGAGTCACCCAGCGAGCGCAAGAAGCGTACGGTCTTGAGCGATTTTGGTCCGCGATTCACCAGGTCGCCGGTGAGCCAAAGCTGATCCGCCTCTGGATCGAAGCGGACCAGGTCCAGGAGTCGCCGCAAAGGGTCGTAGCAACCCTGAACGTCGCCAATCGCGTAGATCGCCAAGCTGGTTTCCGCAGGGGCCTAGTGCAGGAGGCCAGGTACCGCCAGCGTAAACGGCGGGATAGGTGCGTCGAAACGCTGGCCGCTGTCGGTCTCCATGCGATACAGCCCCTGCATGGCGCCTACCGGCGTTTCGAGCACGGTGCCGCTGGAATAGCGAAATTGCTCCCCCGGCTTGAGGTGCGGCTGCTCGCCGACGACTCCGTCGCCGTTGACCTCCTGCACCTTGCCGTTGGCATCCGTAATGATCCAGTGGCGACTCTTGAGTTTTGCGGCGACGGCGCCCTGATTGTGGATCGTAATCGTGTACGCGAACACGTACCGGCTGGAGCCGGGCTCCGACTGGTCGTCGACGTAAGCCGTCGATACCTGGATGCGAATATCGGTGCTGAAGTCGTCCATCGCGGAATCGTGTCCTTCCGGGTGTGACTGTATTCTAGTGGGCTGCTTGACGAATTCCTACACCAAAACCGTTAGCCGCCGGCCGCCAGCGCGTCGGCCAGGCGAATCCAGTTCGCTACCGGGATCGTCTCGGCCCGTGCGGCGGGATCGATGCCGGCGGCTTTGAGCTCGGTCTCGTCCGCGATTCCCTTGAGCGCGTTGCGCAGCGTCTTGCGCCGCTTCGAGAAAGCGCTCGCGAGCAGACTGCCGAGTAGCGCCGGGTCTTTCGGGAGCGCGGCGGAGCCGGCGCGCGGGTAAAGCCTGACGATAGCCGATACGACGGCGGGCGGCGGGTCGAAGGCCTCGGGACTCACGTCGAACAGCGCCTCGGTTTCGAGCCAGGTCTGCAGCATGACGCTGAGCCGTCCCCAGGCTTTGCCGCCGGGCTCCGCGGCAATGCGGTCAACGACTTCCTTCTGCAGCATGAAGTGCATGTCACAGATCGCCTGGCGTTGTTCGAGGAGGTGAAACAACAGGGGAGTGGAAATGTTGTAGGGCAGGTTGCCGACGACCCTGAGCTCATCGCCGAGGGCCGCAAAATCGAAACTCAAGGCGTCGCCTTCGTGCACCGTCACGACATTGCTGTCGGCCCAGCGATTGCGGAGACCGGCGGCGAGGTCGCGGTCGAGTTCGACTAAGTGCAATTTGCCGGCGTGTTGCGCCAGCGTTTCTGTCAGCGCGCCGAGACCCGGCCCGATCTCGACAAGCGTATCGCTCTTCGCCGGCGCGATGGCGCGCACGATGTCCGCAATAACGCCGGGGTCCACCAGGAAATGCTGGCCGAAGCGCTTGCGTGCGCGATGTGCGTTCACGGGCCGGATCCCGCGCGGGCGGTCATGCGGTTGGCGAGATCGAAGGCCGCGAGGAGGCTGCCGGCATCGGCCTTGCCGCTGCCGGCAATATCGAGCGCAGTGCCGTGATCGACCGATGTCCGCACGATCGGCAGGCCAAGCGTGACGTTGACGGCGTTGCCGAACCCGGCGTACTTCAGTACGGGCAAACCCTGATCGTGATACATCGCCAGCACGGCGTCCGCGTGGCCGGCAGCCGGTGTAAACGCCGTGTCCGCCGGCAGCGGGCCGACAATGTTCATGCCTTCCGCACACAGCTCGTCGACCACGGGTTTGATGATCGAAGCGTCTTCGTGCCCAAGGTGTCCGCCTTCTCCCGCATGGGGATTGAGCCCGCAGACGACAATGCGCGGCGCCGCTACGGCAAACTTGTCGATCAGTTCCGCGTGCAGTATTCGCAAGACGGCGCCGAGACCGGCAGCGGAAATTGTGTCCGCCACGTCGCGCAGCGGCAGGTGAGTCGTCGCCAGGGCGACGCGCAACTTGCCGGCGGTGAGCAGCATGACGGGTGTAGCGCCGCCTGATCGCTCGGCGAGAAACTCCGTGTGGCCCGAAAACGGTATTCCGGCCTCGTTGACGGTACTTTTTTGCAGCGGGGCCGTCACGAGCGCGCGAAAGCGCTTGTCGAGGCAGGCGTCGATGGCGCCGCCAAGACCGTCCAGCATTACCGCGGCGTTTCGCGGGTCGGGACGGCCCGGGACAACCGCCGCCGGATAGTCGAGCGGGACGACAAACAGCGTTCTTTGACCGCGCTCGGGCCAGTCGAGCGGATTCAGGTCCACGGAGACGACGGACAGCTCCGGCGCGAGTTCGCGGGCGAGGGTTCCGAGCTGCTCGGGGCAGGCGACAACGGCAAAATCCGCGTTGTCGCGAAGTGTAGCCAGCCGGACGCAAAGCTCCGGGCCGATGCCGGCAGGCTCGCCGGCGGTCACGAGCAGCGGAGACTGGGTCGGCTTCAAGGTCCTGTCGATGCCGACGGGCGGTTTATCGCTCAGATCTTGAGGCTCAGATCTTGAGATCGACAAACGCTTCGTCGCGCATGCGCCGAATCCAGAGCTGGGTCTCGTCGGCGAGCTTACCCTGGCGGATGCGGGCGCTGCAGTTCTGTTCCTTCAGGTCTTCCGTGTTGTCGTACACACGTTTACCGAGCAGTTCGACAATGTGCCAGCCGAATGGGGTCTTGAAGGGCTCCGACACTTCGCCGACCTCGAGCCCGTCGACCATCCGCTCGAACTCCGGTACGAACGTGCCGGGTCCGGCCCAGTCGAGATCGCCGCCGAGCGGAGCCGTGGTCGGATCGTTGGAGACGAGACGAGCGATTTCCTCGAAAGGTTCGCCTTCGTCGACAATTTGCCGGCGTGCGTCGCTGACCTGCTGCCGGGCGGTCTGATCGTCGATAATTTCGTCGGGTGTGACGAGTATATGACGCGTGTGCACCTGCGGGATTGTGCTCTGTTCCACGGCGCTGCGCATGTTGTCGACCTTGATGATGTGGAACGCGCCGCGCGTGCGGAACGGTTCCGATACGTCGCCCGTGCGCATGGGCGCCAGCGCGTCCGTGAAGATACTCGGTACCTGCTCTCCGGGACGCCAGCCGAGCGACCCGCCTTCCAGCGCCGTGCTGCTTTCGGAGTGACGGATCGCCATGGTCCGGAAGTCGGCGCCGGCCATGATCTCGTCGTAAACGGCCTGAGCCGAGGAGCGCACCTCCTCGATTTGCGCGGCAGTTGCGCTGTCCGGAATCGAAATCAGGATGTGCGACAGGCTGTACTCGGAGTTGGCCACCACGTTGGTCTCGAGATCGATCAGACACTGCTCGAGTTCACGACGCGTGACGCGTATGCGTTGGGCAACATCGATACGGCGCAGCTGTTCGAGGGTTACTTCTTCGCGAAGTCCTGCGCGGAACTCCTGATAGTTGATGCCGTCTTCGGCGAGCAATGCCGGCATGTCGGCCAGCGTTACGCCGTTTTCCGCCGCAATGTTGGAGATTACCGTGTTGAGCATCTGGTCGGAGACTTCGAGCCCGATGCGCTCGGCCCGCTGCAGCTGGATCTCCTTGACGATTAGCCGCTCCATGACCTGCTCGCGCAGGATGTCGGCGGGCGGCAGCGGAATGCCGTTGGATTCGGCCTGAAGGATGATGTTCCTCGTTTCGTCTCGCAGCTGGCTGCGCATGACGACACCTTCGTTGACGATGGCGGCAATGCCGTCGAGAAATGCGCCGCTGTCGGAGAGGTCGTCGGCAACGGCCGCAGGCGCGGCGAGCACAGCGAGAAACGCTATCAAGCTTTTGTTTTTCAACACTTTTTACTACCGTAGATCAGCAGAATAGCCAAGAATACCACGTTCGAGAAGGCGGTCGGCAGCTGTGCCGACGCTGGCCATTCCCTTCAGTACTAGCTGGAGACCAAACGAGGAATCGCGAGTTCCGTCACGGCGCGAGATGAAGCGCCGGCTGACCACGCGCACACCGTAGCAGCAGGACTCGTACTCGAGACCAAAAAACTGTTCGAGCACCTCGGAATCGCGAAACGAAAAATTGTAGCGGCCCACAAAATTCCAGCGGCGGCTCAGGGGCCATGACCAGGAAATGTCGCCCTGCTCGATGGAGTCGCGGCGAAAGCGGTAGGCAAAGTTGAGTACGCGATTGCCTCCGGGGCTGTATTGCAGCCTTGCCTGCGACCGGGTGGTGCCACGGCTCCCGGTACCCCACTGATGCGCGAGATCGAAATTGAAGTTCTTGAGCAGCAGAAACCGGATCTCCGCAATGTAGTCCGAGCTCTCACCCGTATCGACGAGCGAATCCGGCAGCGTGACGTTGCGCGTGCTGAGGTAGCGCGTCTGGCCGACGGTGGCGTTCATGATTTCGCGGCCCGAATCCAGTGCGAGCAGTCGGGAGGTCACGCCGAAGCTGATCTGGTCGGTATCGCCAATACGGTCGACGCCAATGAAACGATTGTCGCGGAACAGTTGCACGAGATTCAGGTCCGGTTCGATCGTGTCGAAGACAGGCAGGTCGGACTGCTCCCTGAACGGGACGTGCACGTACAGAAGGCGCGGTTCGAGTGTCTGCACCCAGCTGCCCCGGCGGACGTCACGCTCCAGCGTAAAACCCAGGTCCAGGCTGGCGATCGGCAACGAACGGTTCGGCGCCGTGTCGGCCAGGGGTTCGGTGTTGTTAAGTTCGTAGTGCGTGATGTCGTAGCGCAGCGACGGCTTTACGAACCAGCCCGGCTGCTCGAGCGACCAGCTGACTTCCGGCGACAGATTGAGTCGCCATCCCGTGACGCCGGTAGAGCGATCGAAATTCACCAGCTCGCTGTCCAGCGCCAGCGTGGGTCCCCGCGCCGAGACGGGCCAGCTTCCATTGACCACCAGCTGCGGAAGGCGGCGGTAAGGCTCGTCGGCCGCTGTAATGGCATCGTCGATGGTCTGGAAGTCCTGAACTCGGCCGGCAAATTCGAAGTGTCTGCCGAAGTAGTCGAAGCGCAGCGAGCGGTCGAGGTGGGTAAGGCTCGTGGCGGACAGGCTGCCGCCCAGATCCTCGAAATACTGGCTGTCCGATACTTGAACAAAACGGATGCGGTTGAGCCAGCGGCGGTTGAACTCGGTGCGATGGTTGAGGCGGCCGAGGTAGCGATTGCTGCGGGTGATGTCGTCGCTGGGCAGGTATTCGGCGTAAGCCGTACCTTCGTTGTGTTCGGTGAGATAACGCGCTTCGGTTTGCAGCTGCAGGCCGCGCGACGTCAGTATGCGCGGGGTGATCGTCGCATCGTAGTTCGGCGCAATGTTCCAGTAGTAGGGGATGAGTATCTCGTTGCCGCGATTGCCGGAACTGCCGATTTCCGGCGTGAGCACCCCGGATTTGCGGGCATCGCTGATCGGGAACGAGATGCCGGGTGCGTACAGAATCGGGATCCCCTTGAAACGCATCCGGATTCCTCGCGCGGTTCCAATGCCGCTCTCGGTATCGAGATCGATGGACTTTGCGAGCAGCAGCCAGTCTTCGGAGCCCGCGGGGCAGGTGGTATAGGTGACGCCATCCAGTTCGAGCCGACCGTCCTGATTGATCTCGAGTACCTCGGCGCTGCCGCGCGAGCCGCTGTCCGCGAGCGAGAACTCCGCTCCTTCGAACCGCACGCGACCCTCGTCGTGGCTGAACTCGGCCGAATCGCTCAGTATCTGGGTGCGCGGTCCTTCATAGCGAACGTTGCCGCGGAGATACAGGGCGCGCGTCAGCGGGTCGATGTCCGCCGAGTCGGCGCCCGCCAGCCTCGCGCCTTGTCTCAGGACAACGCCGCCGCGGAGTTCGGCGCCGGCATCCTGCTCGCCAAGCCGTGCGTCCAGCGAGCCGGTCAGAAACTCGATCTGGTTGTTGGCGCCGTCAGCCCCTTCCAGCAAGGACGCGTCGAGGTCGAGTCGCTCATCGAGGGAGGTGCCGCAGACGAGCGGCCGCTCCTCGGCCGCGCACAGCATTGGCAGAAGGGCCAGTGCACAGGCCGTTGTCAGAGATTTCAGGGACAAGGTTCGTGACGGGATTCGAATACGGAACCCGGTGCTCCGCCGGTGACTTTTGATCGCGGGATGTTATCAGGCATTGCGAAATGTTACCTTCGCGAGATGTTACCTTCCCATAACGGCATGGGTGCTTCAACGTGTGATGGAGAGGCGGCATCGTTAGTATTAGATTGACGAAGGACCGCCGGCTCGAAGACCTTGGCGCCTGGCTCGACACATTTCCCGCCCTGAAGGGTTTCAAGCTCGAAGCGGCGTCCGCCGACGCCAGCTTTCGCCGTTACTTCAGAGTTCGCGTCGGCGAAAAGACCTGGATCGCCATGGATGCTCCTCCCGAGCAGGAGGACAGTGTGCCGTTCGTGCGAGTTGCGGCCTGTCTCGAGTCCATGGGCCTCAACGCGCCAGAGGTGCTCGCGGCCAATATGGACGAGGGCTTCCTGCTGTTGTCGGACCTGGGCGACTGCGAATACCTCGAGACGCTCGAGGCCAAGCCCGAGGCGGCGGCGAGCCTGTACTCGGACGCCATGGACGCGCTGGCGCAGATGCAGAGCCGAGGCGTGGCATTCGAGGTAACTCTTCCGCCCTATGACGAGGCGCTCCTGCGCTCCGAGCTGTCGCTGTTTCACGACTGGTTGTGCACCACGCATCTGTCGATACGCTGGACGGCCGCCGCCGAATCCGAATGGCGGCGCCTGTGCAGTCTGCTGGTCGACGAAGCGCTCGCGCAGCCGACCGTATTTGTGCATCGCGACTACCACTCCCGAAACCTCATGCATACCGAGTCCGGCAACCCGGGCATCCTGGATTTTCAGGATGCCGTTGCCGGCCCGCTGACCTACGACCTCGTGTCGCTGCTCAAGGATTGCTACGTGAGCTGGCCGGCCGAAGCCGTGTCCGAGTGGGCAGGTGCTTACTTCGAGCGTATCGACCCGTCCCTGCAGCGGCAGCTCGGGCGAGAGCGCTTCTTCCGGGATTTTGCGCTCATGGGTGTGCAGCGTCACCTGAAGGCCGCCGGGATCTTTGCCCGTCTCTGGCATCGGGACGGCAAGGCCGCCTATTTGCCGGACGCACCGCGCGCTCTGGCTTACATCCTGGCGCTCCGCGACGACTACCCCGAGCTTTCGTTTCTGACCGAGCTGATCGAGCAGCAAGTGCTGCCGGGCCTCGAGGCCGCGGCTTGAAGGCAATGCTGCTGGCGGCGGGACGCGGCCTGCGCATGCGTCCGCTGACGGACACACGTCCCAAGCCGCTGCTCGAAGTGCGTGGCCGGAGCCTGATAGAGCATCACCTGGATCGGCTTGCCGCCGCCGGCGTGTCGGACGTGGTCATCAACCTGGGCTGGCTTGGCGATCAGCTCGTCGAGCGTATCGGTTCCGGCGAGCGTTACGGAGTCAACGTCGTCTACAGTGACGAACGCGATGCCGTGCTCGATACGGCCGGCGGTATCCGGCAGGCATTGCCGTTGCTGGGTGATGAGCCTTTCACGGTCATCAATGCTGACATGTTCAGCGACATTCCGCTGCCATGCCCGCTGCCGGCCGACGACGAACTCGTGCACCTGGTCTTCGTGGAAAAACCCGTATCCTGGCCGCGAGGCGATTTCGACATCCGTGACGGCAAGGTTGTCAATGCCGAGACACCGGCGTACACGTATGCCGGCGTCTCGAGTTATCGCCCTGAGTTTTTTGCCGAACTGCCTCCGGGCAAGGCGGCGCTGCCGCCGTTATGGAGAACTGCGGCGGACCGCGGACTCATTGGCGCCTCACTGTATGCAGGCGAGTGGCAGGATGTGGGCACGCCCGAGCGCCTTGCGGCGCTCAACGGCTCCTAGCCGAGCTCAATGGCGTCAGCGGAGACACCCATCCGCTCCGCCAGCTGCGGCAACAGCTTGCCGCTGACCTCCTCAAGCGTTGCGTCGATGCCCAGACGTTTGAGGTCGGTCATCTCGAGGCCCTGGTAGCCGCAGGGATTGATGCGCGAAAAGGGTTCCAGGTCGGCGTCGACGTTGAGAGCCATGCCGTGAAAGCTCGAGCCGCGCCGAATGCGCAGGCCCACGCTGGCCACTTTTGTGTTGTCGACGTAAACCCCCGGCGCGTCTTTCCTCGCGCGGGCTTCGATGCCGTGTTCGGCCAGGAGCGCCACGATGCTGTCTTCGAGCGCAGTGACGAGCCCGCGCACACCGAGCCCGCGGCGTCGCAGGTCGATGAGCGGGTAAATCATGAGCTGCCCGGGCCCGTGGTAGGTCACCTCGCCGCCGCGGTCGATCTGCACAACCGGAATATCGCCGGTGGCGAGCAGATGCTCGCGGCCCGCGTTGACGCCCAGCGTAAACACGGGCGGATGTTCGGTAAACCAGAGTTCGTCCACCGTATCGCCGCCGCGCGCGTCCGTGAACGCCTGCATTCGCCGCCACAGCGGCTCGTAGTCCTGAAGCCCGAGTTGGCGAACGATCAGAGTATCGTCGGCGGCCTTTTCTGCAGCCAGACTCATAAGCCCGCCCGTCGTCTCACTGGCCCATCGTCCCTACAGGGCCATGATGACCGCTTCGTGTGCGGTCAGGTCGCGATAGATATCGTCGAGCTGTTCACGGCTTGTTGCCGTTACCGTGATGGTCACCGAGACAAAATTGCCCTTGGCGCTCACTGACGTTTGCACGGCGTCATCGGCCACAGGGCCGGCGTGTTTTTCGACGAGTTGGCGTGCAATGTCGCGAAATTCCTCGGAGTCCCGTCCCATCATCTTGATCGGGAAATCGCAGGGAAACTCGAGCAGGGTTTCTTCACTCATGGCGCGTACTGTTCAGAGGCCCTACTTGAACCACAATGAGACACTGTCCCGGGTGCGTTGCCAGAGCGACCCACGAGGGTTGTCGCCGAGCGCCCGGATCGGTTCACGCAAGATCTCCTCGCCGTTCAGCGAAACGGCCAGCTCGGCCAGCGGCTGGCCTTCGGCCACCGGTGCCGACAACGTGGCCGGAATGTCGAGCGTTGATTCGAGATCATCGAAAGCGCCGCGCGGGACGGTAATGTACAGGTCCTCGGTCAGCCCCAGCGGCGTGTCGCCGTTTGCCGATTTCCAGATTCGCGCGGACGAGATGGTCTCGCCGGCACTGTAAAGAAGACGGGTTTCGAAAAAACGGAAAGCGTAGTTCAGGAGCGACTGGCTGCCGGTAATCCGCGAGTTGGCGCTGGCCGTGCCCATGACCACGGAAATGATCCGCATATCGTCGCGCATGGCGGAAGACACGAGACAGTAACCGGCGTCTTCCGTATGGCCGGTTTTCATGCCGTCGACCGATTCGTCACGCCACAGGAGAGAGTTGCGGTTCGGCTGGCGAATTTCGTTCCAGGTGAACTCCTTGACGGAGTACCAGCGATAGTAGTTGGGGAAATCGCGGATGATCGCCCGTGCAAGCGTGGCCAGGTCGCGTGCCGTCGTGTAATGATTTTCAGCGGGCCAGCCCGTCGAGTTCTCCCAGTTCGACGACAACATTCCCAGGCGCGTTGCGTACTGGTTCATCATCTGGGCAAACACGTCTTCCGAGCCGGCAATATGCTCGGCGAGGGCCACGCTGGCGTCGTTGCCGGACTGCACGATCATGCCGAGCAGGAGATCCTGAACGCTGACCTGCTTGCCCACCTCCACGAACATCCGGGAGCCGGCCATGCGCCACGCCTTCTCGCTGATCGTGACTGGCTCCTCGAGCGTTACCTGACCCTCCGACAGCGCGTCGAATACCACGTAGGCGGTCATCAGTTTCGTCAGACTGGCCGGGGCGAGACGGACGTCCGCGTCCAGCTCCGTCAGTGTGGAGCCGGTCCTGGCGTCGATCACGAGATAGCTTTTGGCGCCGATGACCGGCGGCGCGGGCACCGGCCGGGTCTGGGCGGCAGCCAGCATGCTGGCGAGACAAGCGAATACAACAAACGAATAGCGAAGGCTTCTTTGCATGGATTCGGATTCGAGAGCAATAAATGAAAATGGGCCGCGTATTGTAACGGTAAACCGCGCGCCGGGAAGCTTACGCGTTCAGCGGGTGACTAGATAAGGGTCGTCGATGCCAATGGCGGCGAGCTGATCGACAATACGATCGTATTCGAAGACGTTTGCGACGGGGCCAATCTGAACGCGGTACAGCGCGGCGCTGCGGCTCGTGTCGGCCAGGATGCCGATGGGCCCGATACCGTTTTGCCGCAGCATGGCCTCGCGTCGCTCGGCATTGTCACGGCTGCCGAAAGCGCCCACTTGAACAAAAATGTCGTTGCCGGAGCGCTCGGGCGCGGCCGCAACCGATGCCGTCCGAGGTTCCACGACGCGCACGGGACGATCGCCCGCCGGCTCGTCGAAATTCAACACACGGACTTCCACCATGCTCGTGCCGTCTTCGACCATGTCGAGTTCGAGCGCTGCCCCGTAGGACAGGTCGATAATGCGATTGTGGACAAACGGGCCGCGATCGTTGACCCGCACGACAACGGTACGGTTGTTGCGCAGGTTGCGTACCTCGACCCACGTGGGCAGCGGTAGCGTCTTGTGCGCCGCCGTCATGGCGTACATGTTGTACACCTCGCGATTCGAGGTCAGCCTGCCGTGAAATTTCTTGCCGTACCACGAGGCTACGCCGCGCGCATTGTAGCCGGCGCTCGATTCCATGACGCGATAGCTCTTGCCGAGCACTTCGTAGATCGGGCCGTTGCCGTAGCGGCTGAGCGGTTCAGGCCGTGGCGTCACGGCAGGCGGCACGCTGGCGCCGGCGCCGCGCGCGGGCGGACCGTCACGCACCGGGCCGGTGCTGCAGGCGCTGAGCGCTATGCCCGCGAGAACAAGAGCCGCCAGTGGGCGCTTAGCCAGCACTGCGAGGCCTCACGTCGAAAGTCACTGCCAACGGACATCTAACCAGCACCACGAGCTACCTCATCAGCGACCTCGAGGCCAAGCTGATGCACGGCCAGCGCGTACATCACGCTGCGGTTGTAACGCGTAATCACAAAAAAATTATGGAAGCCGACCCAGTGCTCGGCGCCCCGGTCGCCTTCAAGTTCGATGAGCCGGCTGGGATCGTCGTCCTCGAGGTGGGTGCTGAAGCTGACGCCGCGCTCCCGCAGCTTTGCCACGGTCGTCGACGGCTTGAGCGCCGGTTTGGGGATCGGGCCCTCGAATTCTTCGGAGAGCGTGGCCTCCGCGGCGACCTGATCGCCCGGACGCCATTGATGTTCAAGGAAATAGTTGGCAATGCTGCCCGCAACGTCCGACCAGTTGTTCCAGATGTCGCGTTTGCCGTCGCCGGTCGAGTCGACCGCATAGGCGCGATAACTCGACGGCATGAACTGCGGGCGTCCCATGGCGCCGGCGTAGGAGCCCGTGGGTTCCGTCGCGTCGAGCGATTCGCTGCGCACGAGCAGCAGGAACTGTTCCAGCTCGCGGGTAAAAAACGCCGAGCGGCGCGGGTAGTAAAAGGCCAGCGTCGTCAGTGCGTCGAGGACCCGATAGCTGCCGGTAATGCGGCCGTAATACGTCTCGACCCCAATGATGCCGACGATGATTTCTATCGGCACGCCGCTCGAGTCGGCAATACGCTCGAGTTCGCTTTCGTGTTGCCGCCAGAACGCGGCGCCCGCCTCGATGCGCTCTTCGGTCAGGAATATCTTGCGATACTCACCCCAGCTCAGCGTGCCCTCGGCGGGCCGGCTGATGGCTTCGAGTATCTTTTCCTTGCGTTCCGCGCGGCTCAGTGTGTCAAGGAGTTCGGCCCGGTCGAATCCATGTTCTTCGACCATACGGTCCACAAACGCCTGCACGTTTTTCGCAGAGGTGTCGATGGCGGAGGCGGTGGCGGGGGACGCGAGCAGCACGAGCAGCGCGATTGCGAAAACGCGGGTCAGGGTCATTAGCGGGGAAGCAGTTTCCGGTTGGAGTGGATGGCCATGAGAATACCGAATCCGGCCAACAGCGTCACCATTGAGGTGCCGCCAAAACTGACCAGCGGCAACGGGATGCCAACAACCGGCACGAGACCGGTAACCATCGCCGTGTTGACGAACACGTACACAAAAAACGTCAGGCTGATCGAGCCCGCCAGCAGTCGCGAATAGGTGTCGTGCGCTGAAGCCGCAATGAACAGGCCGCGGCCGACGACAAATATGTAAAGGGCGAGCAGGGCAAGCACACCCATGAGTCCCAGCTCTTCGGCGACGACGGCAAATATGAAGTCTGTGTCGCGCTCGGGCAGGAACTCGAGCTGTGCCTGCGAACCATTCGTCCAGCCTTTACCGAACAGGCCGCCCGAGCCAATGGCTATTTTCGACTGAATGATGTTGTAGCCGGCGCCCAGCGGATCGCTGTCCGGGTTGAGCAAGGTCAGCACGCGTTGCTTCTGGTAGTCCTGCATGAAGTTCCACAACACCAGCGCACCGGGTACGGACGCGACCGCCAGTCCCAGCATGATTCGGATCGGCAGACCCGCGAGCACAATGACGATGACGCCGGATGCGGCGATTAACAGCGATGTGCCAAGGTCCGGCTGCCGAGCAATCAACACGGTGGGGACAACGATGACAACGGCCAGCACGAGCAGATTGGCTGGCGTGGGCGGCATTTGCCGGTCGTGCAGGTACCACGCGGTCATCATCGGCACGGCGAGCTTCATGATTTCAGAGGGCTGAAAGCGCACGCCGAGGTCCAGCCATCGGCGGGCCCCCTGGCCCACCTCGCCGGTCACGAGCACGAGAATCAGCAGCAGGACACCCGCTGCGTAGCCCCACGGCGTCCAGCGCCTGAGAAAGTCCGGCGGGAATTGCGCAATGATGAGCATCCCGACGAGCGCAATCAGGAGCCGCACGAGCTGGTTGGTCCAGAGCCGCATGTTTTCGCCGACGGCGCTGTACAGCACGACAAGGCCAAACGCCGCGATCAGCACGAGTGCACTCAGAAGCGGACCGTCTATGTTGAAGCGGTTGAGGAGCCTGCCGAAACCCCCGAGCGGTTCGGTGGTTCCCGCCAGCAGTTTCTGGGTCTCACTGAGGCGCATCGCCATAACCCAGATAAGCGTCCATCAGGCTCCGGGCAATCGGTGCGGCAACCCGGCTGCCGCTGGAACCGTTTTCGACGATGACGGCAACGGCAATCTGCGGATTGTCGATCGGCGCAAAAGAAATGAACAATGCATGGTCGCGCAGACGCTCTTCGATTTCTTCCTCGTTGTATTCCTCTTCCTGCGCTACGCTGAACACTTGCGCCGTGCCGCTCTTGCCGGCCATTACGTACTCGGCATCGAGGCCGGCCTCGCGCGCCGTGCCGCGCAGGCCATGCATCACGTCGTGCATCGACTGGATTACGGTATCCCAGTGGACGTCGTTGTCGACGTCTACCGTCCCGACCCGGATGGGATCGAGGATGCGGCGCTGACCGTCCAGCGGATCGTCGAATGCCGCAACCAGCCTCGGCTGGTAGCGGGTGCCGCGGGTTGCCGTTGTCGCCGCGGCCACCGCAAGCTGGAGGGGTGTCGCGAGCATATAGCCCTGGCCAATGGAGGCAATGACGGTTTCGCCCTGATACCAGCGCTGCTCCGACGGGTCGCGGCCTTTGAAGCGCTCACGTTTCCAGGCGGTCGACGGCACCAGGCCGTTGCTTTCGTTGCGCAGATCGATGTTGGTCTTGGAGCCCAGGCCGAACTGGTCCAGGTAGTGGTGCATGGCGTCGATGCCGATGTCGTTGGCGATTTCGTAAAAATACACGTCGCAGGATTGCGAAATAGCTTCGATGATATCGACAGAACCGTGGCCTTCCGGCTTCCAGTCGCGATAGCGATGGGTATTGTTCGGCAGCGAAAAGTGACCCCGGCACATAGTCTTGCGGGTCAGGTTGGTGGCGCCCGTTTCGAGCGCGGCCAGCGCAAGCATGGGTTTGATGGTCGAGCCGGGCGGATACACGCCGAGCACGGCGCGGTTGTACAGCGGGTTCTCCGGGTCGGTGGTCAGGCTCCGGTAGTCGTCGGGCGTCATGCCGATTGCAAACTGGTTCGGATCGAAGGACGGCGCGCTGACCATGGCCAGTATGTCGCCGTTCCAGGGGTCCATCGCTACGATGGCGCCGCGCCTGCCTTCGAGCGCTTTGGTCGCGAGGAGCTGCAGGTCCAGATCGAGGGTCGTGTACACGTTGTCGCCGGGCGCCGCGGCCGCATCGACCGGCAGTGCGTCGAGTACCTCGCGAGTGTCCACGGCAATCTGTCGGCCACGCGCGTTCGTGACCAGGTGACGGTAGCCGGCGTAGCCGTGCAGGTCGGTCTCGTAGTTCGCCTCGACGCCGGTCTTGCCGCTCTGCGACGTGCCGGCATAACGCGCCGCCTCGACCTCTTCGAGGTCCTCGGTCGTCAGCGCGCTGACATAACCCACGGCGTGCGCCACGGCCTCGCCGTGCGGGTAGTGGCGTACCAGGCGCGGGCGAAAATCGACGCCGGGGAAGCGCGGCCGTTCGACCGCGAAGTTGGCAATTTCCGCGTCGGTCAGCCTGGCGTTCAGCGTGACCGGCTTGAAACGAGGGCCGGCTTTGGCGGTTGCCTCGATCCTGGGAATGTCCTCGGCATCAATGAGTTCCAGAGCCGCGAGCCGCGTCAGCGTATCGTCCAGGTCGACCAGTTGCTCCGGGATCAGCTCGAGCTGATAGGCCGGATAGTTTTCCGCCAGCACGCGGCCGCGCCGATCAAGGATGAGCCCGCGGATCGGCGGCACCGGCTCGATACGCACGCGGTTGCCCTGGGAGCGTTCCGCGAAGTATTCGTGGTCCAGCACCTGCAGCTGCACGAGCCTCGCCACGACAACGCCGAGCAAGAGCACCGCAATCAAAGATGACAGGAGCACGCGGGCAATGAACATCCGGCGTTCGGAATGGTGATCCTTGATCGGTGACAACAGATCCATGTCAGGCTCGACGAGTCCGCGGCCGCGCCGCGCCGGACAACACAATGGCGACGACCGGCCAGAGCAGGGTGCCCGAAACGACGGGCCCCCAGTAGCTGGCAGCCGACACGTCGACACCGGCAACGCCGTTGATCCAGAACAGGAGGAACTGGTAGACGGTCAGGAGGACCAGAACCGTAAGGGTAAGCTGCGACATCGGGAACACACGCATTAGCAAATGAAAGCGGGATGTCAGATAGACCACGGCGACGAGCGCAAGTGCATGTTGTCCGAGCAAAGTGCCGTGAGCCACATCGAGCAAGAGCCCGATTCCCCAGGCAATGCCGACGCTGTAGTTGCGGGGCAGCATCATTGACCAGTAAATCAGGACGAGCGCAATCCAGTCGGGCCTGAACGCCGCCGCCGCGTCCGGCAACGGCATGATGGTCAACAGCATGGCGACAATGATCGAGGCGACCATCGCTAGCGTGCTGCCGCGTTCCGCGCTAGCCATCGCCCGATGTCTCCGTTGCCGGCGAAGCCGCGGCGTTGCTGTCGTCCTGTGCCGGCGGCTCGATGTCGATCAGCATGATTTCGCGCACCTGGTTCAGGGTCGCGGCTGGCAGCGCGGTCACGTCCGCAAACGGTTCCTGCGGAATCCGCGTGACGGAGCTGACGACGGCAACCGGATAGCCCGGCGGGAACTTGCCGCCCAGACCGGAGGTTACCAGCAGGTCTCCACTCTCGATGTCGGCGTTGTTGGGCAGGAACGGCAGGTCGAGTACGTCGATTTCGCCGGTCCCGAACGCAATGGTCCGCAGGCCGTTGCGATTGATCTCGACCGGGATCGCGTGGCCGGGATCGCTGATCAGAACGGCCTGCGAGGTTTTGAGCCCGGGCTCGATCAGCTGGCCGACGACGCCGTCGGCATCGATGACGGCCTGCCCGTCGTAGGCACCTTCGGCCGTGCCGACGTTGATGACCAGCGTATGCCGGTAGGGGTTGGCGTCCACGGACATGATTTCCGCAACGCGGACCCGGCTGCCGACGCGTTCGCGCGCGTCCAGGAGCTCACGCAGGCGAGTGTTCTCGGCCTCGAGTGCTGTAAGTTTCTGCAGCTCGGCCTCGATCAGGAGCCGTTCGCTCCTGAGTCGCCGGTTTTCGCGCTGCAGCGTTTCCCGGCTGACCGTCGAGCGGTCGGCCCAGGTAAACAGGCGAGAGGGTGCGTCCACGATCAGCCGCAGCGGGTAGACGGCGGCTCCGAGCGCCTGCCGTACGGCGTCGAGATGCTGCGTGCGTGCATCGGCCAGCATCACGAGGATAGAAAACAGTATCAGCAAAACCGCACGGAGTCCGAGGGCCGGTATCCGTGAGCTTTTGTTGCCGTTGCTGCGAGCAGTGACCACGATGCCTCCGCCGCGGTGGTGGACCTATTCGAGCCCGAAAACCGCCGGGCCGTGTTCGTCAATCAGCTCGATGACCCTGCCGCCGCCGCGGGCTACGCAGGTCAGCGGCTCGTCGGCGATCACGACGGGCAGACCCGTCTCCTCCATAAGGAGTTTGTCGAGGTCGCGGAGCATCGCGCCGCCGCCGGTCAGTACGATACCGCGTTCGGCTACGTCCGCGCCGAGTTCCGGCGGTGTCTGTTCGAGCGCTTCCTTGACGGCGCCGACGATACCCTGGAGCGGTTCCTGCAGGGCCTCCAGGATCTCGTTGCTGTTCAGCGTGAAGCTGCGCGGCACACCTTCCGACAGATTGCGACCTTTGACGGAGATCTCGAGTACTTCCTGGCCGGGGAACGCGGAGCCGATTTCGTGTTTGATGCGCTCGGCCGTCGCCTCGCCGATCAGGATGCCGTAGTTGCGCCGCACGTAGTTCGTGATGGCCTCATCGAAGCGATCGCCGCCAATCCTGACCGATGCGGCGTAGACGATGCCGTTCAGCGAGATGACGGCAACCTCGGAGGTGCCGCCGCCGATGTCGAGCACCATGGAGCCGCGGGCCTCGTGAACGGGCATTCCCGCACCGATGGCCGCCGCCATCGGCTCGTCTATAAGGTGTACCTTGCGGGCCCCGGCGCCTTCGGCCGATTCCCGAATGGCGCGCCGTTCGACCTGGGTCGAGCCGTAGGGAACACAAATCAGCACTCTGGGGCTCGGTCGGAAATACTGACTGCCGTGCGCCTTACGGATGAAGTGCTGGAGCATCTTCTCGGTGACGGTGAAATCGGCAATGACGCCGTCTTTGAGCGGCCGGATGGCCGTAATGTTGCCGGGCGTCCGCCCGAGCATGCTTTTGGCTTCGGCACCGACGGCCTCGACGACTCGTCCGCCGCGCCCACTGTCCTCTCGAATGGCAACAACCGACGGTTCGTCGAGGACAATGCCGTGCCCTCGGGAGTAGATCAGCGTGTTCGCGGTTCCGAGATCGATCGACAGGTCATTCGAGAAATAACCCAGGATGTTTTTGAGCATGTGGGGTGGGGCCGGCGCGAGATAAACGATGTAATCTAGCAATGCCCACGACATTGCACAAGGCGGCGTGTATCATGTTGGATGCGCCGCGCTCGGCGCTCTTAAACCCGATCACTACTCCGGAAAAACCCGTGTCACTCGACAAAGACCAGGTTCGGCACATTGCCATGCTGGCTCGCCTGCATGTTGCCGACGACGACATTCAAGAGACGGCGGACAAACTGTCCCGCATCGTCGATTTTGTGGACCAGCTTTCGAAAGCGCCGACGGACGGCGTAACGCCGATGGCGCACCCGCTGAACGCAAGCCAGCGGCTGCGCGCCGACAGCGTAACCGAGACTGACGAGCGCGATCGCGTGCAGGAGAATGCGCCGCTGGTTCGCGATGGGCTGTACCTCGTGCCCCGGGTTATCGAATGACGGATCGAACGAAGGATCGACTGCCCGATCGAGGGATGCGGGCAAAAACCAACGCCAAGACGCCGATATGAGCACCGATTCGCTGCACACACAGACGCTCGCCGAGCTCAAAGCCGGCCTCGAGAACCGCGATTTCAGCGCCGTGGAGCTCGCGGAAGCGCTGCTGGCCCGTATCGACGCGCACGACGCGACGCTCAACGCGCTGCTGACCGTAACGGCGGAACAGGCGCTCGACGCCGCGCGGCAGGCCGACGATCGCATTGCGAACGGCGAGGCGCGCGCGCTGGAGGGCCTGCCGATCGTCCACAAGGACATCTTCTGCACGCGCGGCGTCCGCACGACCTGTGGATCGCGAATGCTCGACGGCTTCGTGTCGCCGTACGATGCGACGGTTGTCAGCCGCCTGGCCGATGCCGGGACGATCATGCTCGGCAAGGCCAACATGGACGAGTTCGCGATGGGCTCCTCGAACGAGACGAGCTATTACGGGCCGGTGCATAACCCATGGAATCCGGCATGTTCGCCGGGCGGGTCGTCCGGCGGTTCCGCGGCTGCCGTGGCAGGCCGGCTCGCTCCCGCGGCGACCGGGACCGACACGGGCGGTTCGATCCGACAACCCGCCGCGTTGACGAACACGGTGGGCCTCAAGCCCACTTATGGCCGCGTATCGCGGTACGGCATGATTGCGTTCGCCTCGAGCCTCGACCAGGCAGGCGTCATTACCCGCAGCGTCGAAGACGCCGCGCTTTTGCTGGGCGGCATGGCGGGCTTCGACGAGCGCGACTCCACTTCGATCGACCACCCCGTACCCGATTATTTTTCGGCGCTCGAGGAGGATCTCTCGGGATTGCGCGTTGGCGTCGTGCGCCAGCACTTCGATGCCGGGCTCGAAGAGCACACCGGTGCGGCGGTACGTGAAGCGCTGGACCTGCTCAAAACCAAAGGCGCCGAGCTGGTCGACGTCGACCTGCCGAACATCGATTTATCGGTGCCAACCTACTACGTCGTGGCGCCGGCGGAGTGCTCCTCGAACCTGTCGCGTTTCGACGGCGTGCGTTTCGGGCACCGCGCGGACGACGCCGAAGACCTGCTCGATCTGTATTGCAAGAGCCGCGGCGAAGGTTTCGGCGCCGAGGTCAAGCGGCGGATTCTGACCGGCACCTACGTGCTGTCCGCCGGCTACTACGACGCCTATTATCTGAAGGCGCAGCAGGTGCGGGCACTGATTGCCGAGGATTTCCGCGAGGCGTTCGCCAACGTCGACGTGATCGCCGGGCCCACAACGCCGACGCCGGCGTTCGAGCTCGGCGCGAAGACGGACGATCCGATCACCATGTATCTCAACGATATCTACACGATTGGCGCCAACCTCGCCGGCCTGCCGGCACTGTCCGTACCCTGCGGGTTTGTCGGCGGGCTGCCGGTTGGCCTGCACCTCGTCGGTGGACATTTTGCCGAACAAACGCTGTTGAATGTGGCCTACAGCTACCAGCGCGATACCGACTGGCATCATCGCTGCCCGGAGGCGTACGCATGAGCGCTCGCTGGGAGGTGGTTATCGGTCTCGAGATTCACACGCAGCTCGCGACGCGCTCGAAAATCTTCTCGGGCGCGTCCACGGCGTACGGCGCCGAGCCGAATACCCAGGCTTGCCTCGTCGATCTCGGCTATCCGGGTGTGTTGCCGGTCGTCAACAAGAGCGTCGTGCGCATGGCGGCGAGTTTTGGTCTGGCCGTCAATGCGACCGTTGCGCGCCGTTCGGTGTTTGCCCGCAAGAACTACTTCTATCCGGATCTGCCGAAGGGTTACCAGATCAGTCAGTACGAGCTGCCGATCGTCGAGCGCGGGGAGCTCTTCATCGATCGAGAGGACGGCAGCCAAAAACGCATCGGCATCACCCGGGCGCACCTCGAAGAGGACGCCGGCAAGTCGATTCACGAGGGGCTCGACGGTTTTACCGGTATCGACCTGAATCGCGCGGGTACGCCGCTCCTGGAAATTGTGTCGGAGCCCGACTTGCGCTCGGCGCGCGAAGCGGTTGCGTACATGCGCAAAATCCACACGATCGTGCGCTACCTCGGTATCTCCGACGGCAACATGCAGGAAGGCTCGTTCCGCTGTGACGCCAACGTGTCCGTCAGGCCAAAGGGTGACGAGAGGCTCGGCACGCGTACCGAGCTCAAGAACCTGAACTCCTTTCGCTTCGTGGAGAAGGCCATCAACTTCGAAATCGAGCGGCAGATCGATCTCCTCGAGGACGGCGGCGAAGTGGTGCAGGAAACGCGTTTGTACGACGCCGACAAGGACGAAACGCGGTCGATGCGTTCGAAGGAAGAGGCCAACGACTACCGCTACTTCCCGGATCCCGACCTGTTGCCCGTCGAGATCGACGACAGCTTCATCAACGCTGTTCAGGCGAGTCTGCCCGAGCTGCCGGACGCCAAGACCCGGCGCTTTGTCGACGAGTTTGGGCTGCGCGCGGAAGACGCCGGAATCCTCACGGTGAGCCGACAGTTGGCGGACTACTTCGAGGCGGCGTGCGCGGCGACGGCGGCGCCCGCGCAGCTCGTCGCCAACTGGATACTGGGTGATCTGTCCGCTGCATTGAACAAGGAAGCACTCGACGTGGACCATTCGCGCGTGACGGCGCCCATGCTGGCGTCGCTGGTCGAGCGGATTCACGACAATACGATCTCCGGCAAGATTGCCAAGGCCGTGTTCGACGGGCTCTGGGCCGGCGAGGGCAGCGTGGACGAGATCATCGAGAGCCGCGGGCTGAAGCAGATTACCGATGCATCGGCGATTGAATCGATAGTCGCCGAGGTGATTGCCAACAATCCGTCGCAGGCTGAGGAATACCGGGCCGGCAAAACCAAATTGCTGGGCTATTTTGTCGGTCAGGTCATGCAGGCAACCGGCGGCAAGGCCAACCCCGGCCAGGTCAATGCAATACTCAAACAGAAACTGGATAGCTGAGCGGCAGAACGCCCACGGGGTAGAAGCGTGACCGGCGACCAGCTTGTACCGTTCGTGTTCGAATCGCTGCCCGTGCGCGGCGCGCTGATTCAGCTCACGCGCGCGTGGCGGCGCATGCAGCGCGATCACGACTACGATCCGCTGGTGAGGGAGACGCTGGGTCACGCCGCCGCGGCAACCGGACTGATTGCTCACAGCCTCAAATTCACGGGCAGCGTGACCTTGCAGATGCAGGGCGCAGGCCCGCTGTCGATGCTCGTCATGCAGGCGACGAGTCAGCTGGAGCTGCGCGGCATGGCGACAGCCGGGAATCCCGTTGCGGCGGACGCTTACCCCGAATTGTTCGAAGACGCCCACTGCGCCATCACCATCGACAACGGCGAGCAGCCCTATCAGGGTGTCGTCGAAATCAGCGGCGACCAGCTGGCGGACAGCCTGAAAGGGTATTTCGATCGCTCGGTCCAGGTCCCGAGCCATCTGGCCCTGGTGTCCGATGCGGACATGGCGGGTGGCTTGCTGCTGCAGCAAATGCCGGGCCAATCGGTGCTCGAAGCCGACGACTGGCAGCGGCTCGGCTACATTGCCGCCACGTTGCGCGGTGCCGAGCTGAGCCAGAACTCCGGTATCGACATGATTCGCAAATTGTTTGCCGAAGACGACGTTCGCGTGTTCGAGCCGCGGCAAGCCAGTTTTCGCTGCCGTTGTTCGCGGCAGCGGGCCGGCGAAGTGCTGAAGATGCTGGGTGAGGCGGAGGTGCAGGCCGCCGTCGCGGAACAGGGGCGCGTCGAGGTGACCTGCGAATACTGCGGTGAGCGCCAGCGTTTCGACGCAATTGACGTGTCCCGCCTGTTTGTCGAGAACACGGTCTCCGGCCCGAAAAGCCTTCAATAACAATATTTTACGTTCGGCAAACCGTCTTGCCGCGGAATCTGGAATCTTTTTCCTCGCGCGCTCGACAGCGCTGTGCTAACCTTTCCGCCTCGATATATAAATAAATGCTTATATCTTAATAGAGTGCTTCGAGCCGCCGGGCACCGCGGCTCTGGAACCATGAAACCCGCTACCGAACAAATGCTTCGCTATTTCAAGGCGCTGGCGGATCCGCTGCGCCTGCGATTGTTCGTATTGCTGGGGCGCGGCGAGTGCAGCGTCTCGGAACTCACGGAGGTGACCGGCCTGAGTCAGCCGCGCGTCTCCCAGCACCTCAAGCAGCTGACCGACGCCGGGTTGATCGAACGTTTTCGCGACGGCCAGTTTGTCTACTACCGTGCCGCCACCGAAGGCGTCGCCGGCAGCGACCGCCGCCGTCTGATGGCGCTGTTTCCCGAAGACGAAGGCGACTTCGAAAAAGACGCCGAAACCTTGCTGGCGCTACGCGGCAACGTGCACTCGGTTGAAAGCAGCGTGGCGGATCGGGCGCTCTACCGGGCGCTCGTCGAGCTCACCGTGTCGGCGCCGATCGGCGATTTGCTCGATATCGGCAGCGGCGAGGGCCGAATCCTCAAGTTGCTCGCATCGCGCGCGCGGCGCGCGGTGGGTGTCGATACCAATCCCGATGCGCGCCGTCAGGCGCGGGCCGATCTGCTGCTGGCCGGTTTGCCCAACTGCAGTCTGCGGCAAGGCTCCATGTACCAGCTGCCGTTTGCGGCGGCCGAGTTCGACACCGTCATTCTCGACGACGTGCTCGCTTCGGCGGAGCGGCCGGAAACGGCGCTGTCCGAGGCGCGCCGGGTGCTGAAGCCGTCGGGCCGCCTGCTGATCCTGTCGGCGGCGCGAGAGACGGAACAGCGCGACGTCGCCGCCGAACTTGCGGCCTGGTGCGTCGCCTGCGGGCTGCGGGTTGCGCCGCTGCGCACGATACCGGTGGGCGAACCCGGATGGCTCCTGGCCGTCGCTACGCACACGGAGCCGCAGGACGCGGCTGCCTGAATTCACTGACTGACTTCTGCTTTGACACCATGATGACGACAGCCAACGACGTACAGGTTTCCTTCGAATTCTTTCCGCCCGCCAACGAGAAAATGCAGGCCACGCTCTGGCGTTCGGTGAAGCACCTTGAGTCGCTGGCGCCGCGTTTCGTGTCCGTCACCTACGGCGCGGACGGCTCGACCCGCGAACGCACGCACGACGCCGTGGAGCGCATTGTCCGTGAGACCCCGCTGACGGCGGCGCCGCACCTTACGTGTATCGGCGCCGGTCGCGGCGAAATCGAAGCGATTGCCCAGGAGTACTGGAACATGGGTATCCGCGATATCGTGGCGCTGCGCGGTGACCTGCCCAAGGACCAGCCGGACTATCGCCCGCCCGCCGACGGCTTCCACTATGCCTCGGAGCTGGTTGCCTGCCTCAAGGGTGTGGCGGATTTCGACATCTCCGTGGCTGCTTACCCGGAGGTTCATCCGGAAGCGCGCAACGCGGATGCCGATCTCGATAACCTCAAGCGCAAACTCGACGCGGGCGCCAGCCGGGCGATCACGCAGTTCTTTTTTGATGCCGACCTGTTTCTTGAGTTTCGCGACCGCGCCGCGCGGGCGGGCATCGACTCTACGCTGGTGCCGGGCATCCTGCCGATCACCCGTTTCCCGCAGCTGGAGAAATTTGCGGGCGCCTGCGGCGCGAGCGTTCCGGACTGGCTGCGCGAGCGCTTCGCCGGCCTCGATGACGATGTCGAAACGCGGCAAATGATTGCGGCCAGCGTGGCGATCGAACAGGTGCAGGCGCTGCGTGCCGAAGGCGTGGACGAGTTCCATTTCTACACGCTGAATCGCTCGGAGCTGACCTTCGCCATCTGCCACGCGCTGGGAGTGCGGCCGGGCAAGGCCGCGGCCTGAGGAGCGGACGATGACGGAACACAATAATCGTCGCGACAATCTGCTGCGGGCGCTCGAGGAGCGCATTCTGTTGCTCGACGGCGCGATGGGCACAATGATCCAGGGCTACCGGCTCGAGGAAGAGGACTATCGAGGTGAGCGATTCAGCGACTGGCCGCAGGACCTCAAGGGCAATAACGATCTCCTGAGCCTTACGCGACCCGACGTCATTCGCGAGATTCATCGGGCGTTCCTCGAGGTCGGCGCCGACATTATCGAGACCAACACCTTCAACTCGAACGCACCGTCACTCGGCGACTACGGCATGGAGTCACTCGTTGCCGAGCTCAATCAGCGCGCCGCCGAGCTGGCGCGCGAGTGTGCGGACGCGGTGGCGGCCGCAAGCGGTGTGCCGCGCTACGTGGCCGGTGTACTCGGGCCGACGAACCGCACCGCATCGATATCGCCCGACGTCAACGATCCCGGCTTCAGGAACATCCGCTTCGACGAGCTCGTCGAGACCTACGCCGAGGCCACCCGGGCTCTGATCGCGGGCGGCGTCGATTTCATCATGATCGAGACCATCTTCGACACTCTGAATGCCAAGGCGGCAACGCTTGCCGTGGCGCGCGCGTTCGAGGAAAGCGGACAGACGCTGCCCGTCATGATCTCGGGCACGATCACTGACGCGTCGGGCCGCACGCTGTCGGGACAGACGACCGAGGCGTTCTGGAATTCGGTGCGCCACATCGAGCCGTTCATGATCGGCCTGAACTGCGCGCTTGGCGCTAAGGATCTGAGGCCTTATGTCGCGGAGCTTTCCCGCGTGGCGGATACGCGTGTCAGCGCGCATCCCAACGCGGGTTTGCCGAACGAGTTTGGTGAATACGACGAAACGCCGGAAGACATGGCCGCCGTTGTCGGGGAGTTCGCGGCCAGCGGGCTGGTGAATCTCGTCGGCGGCTGCTGTGGGACGCGCCCGGAGCACATTGCGGCAATCCGGGATGCCGTGGCGGACAAGCCGCCGCGGGTGGTGCCCGAACTGCCCGTTCGTTGCCGATTGTCGGGGCTCGAGCCGCTGAACATCGGCCCGGACGACCTGTTCGTCAACGTGGGCGAACGCTGCAACGTGACGGGGTCGGCCCGCTTTCGCAAGCTGATCGAAGCGGACGACTACGCCACGGCCGTGGAAGTAGCCCGCCAGCAGGTCGAGAACGGCGCGCAGATCATCGACGTCAACATGGACGAGGGTATGCTCGACTCCGAGCAGGCCATGCAGACGTTTCTGAACCTGATTGCCGCCGAGCCCGACGTGGCCCGGCTGCCGATCATGATCGATTCGTCGAAGTGGTCGGTCATCGAGGCCGGCCTCAAGTGTGTGCAGGGCAAAGCCGTCGTCAATTCGATCAGCCTCAAGGAGGGCGAGGCACAGTTTGTCGAGCAGGCACGCCTGATCAGGGAATACGGGGCGGCAGTGGTCGTCATGGCCTTCGACGAAGACGGACAGGCCGACAGCGTCGAGCGCAAGGTGGCGATATGCCAGCGGTCGTACGACATCCTGACCGGCGAGGTCGGTTTCGACCCCGCGGACATCATTTTCGACCCGAATATTTTTGCCGTGGCGACCGGCATCGAGGAGCATGCCGAGTACGGCGTTGCGTTCATCGAGGCGACGCGGGCGATCAAGGCCCAGATGCCGCATGCCATGGTGTCGGGCGGGGTCAGCAACGTCTCGTTCTCGTTTCGCGGCAACAATACGGTGCGCGAGGCCATTCACTCGGTATTCCTGTATCACGCGATTCGTGCCGGGATGGATATGGGCATCGTCAACGCGGGCCAGCTTGCCATCTACGAGGATCTGCCGACGGAGTTGCGCGAGGCGGTCGAAGACGTTGTGCTCAACCGGCGCGACGACGCGACCGAGAGGCTACTCGAGGTGGCGGAGACTTACCGGGATCAGGGCAGCAGCGCCGAAACACGCGCACGGGATCTTGCCTGGCGCGAGCTGCCCGTGGACAAGCGGCTCGAACATGCACTCGTCAAGGGTATCGACGAGTTTGTCATCGAGGACACCGAGGAGGCGCGGCTGGCTGCCGATCGGCCACTGTCGGTCATCGAAGGTCCTCTCATGGCGGGCATGAACGTCGTCGGTGACCTGTTCGGCGACGGCAAGATGTTTTTGCCGCAGGTGGTCAAGTCGGCGCGCGTCATGAAGAAGGCCGTGGGACATCTCGTGCCGTTCATCGAGGACGAGAAGGACGGTGGTGCGAGCTCCAACGGGCGCATTGTGCTGGCTACCGTCAAGGGTGACGTGCACGACATCGGCAAGAATATTGTGGGCGTGGTCCTGCAGTGCAACAACTTCGAGGTGATCGACCTTGGCGTCATGGTGAGCTGCGACAAGATCCTGGAAGCCGCGCGCCGCGAGAATGCGCAGATGATCGGTCTGTCCGGACTCATTACGCCGTCGCTCGACGAGATGGTGCACGTCGCGTCGGAAATGCAGCGCCTCGATTTCGAGTTGCCCCTCTTGATTGGCGGGGCGACGACGTCACCCGCGCACACGGCCGTCAAGATCGAACCGAAGTACGAAGGGCCGGTCATCTACGTCAAGGACGCGTCCCGGTCGGTTGGCGTTGCGCAAGCACTGGTCGAGACCGATACGCGCGACGCGCTGGTTGCGAAGAATCGCGACGACAATGCGCGCCGCCGGGAGCGGCACGCGGGCAAGACCCGTCTTGCGCCGCAGCTGTCGATTAGCGCCGCGCGTGAGCGCAAGGAGAAGATCGACTGGTCCGACTACACGCCGCCGGCTCCTTCATTTACGGGAGTGCGGGTATTCGACGATATCGATCTTGGCGTGCTGCGCGACTACATTGACTGGATGCCGTTCTTCAACGCCTGGGAGTTTCACGGCAAGTTCCCGGCCATCCTGACCGATCCCGTGGTTGGGGAGGCGGCCAGCACACTGTTCGAGGATGCCGAGCGCATGCTCGAGACCATCATCAGCGAGCGCTGGCTGACCGCGCGGGGCGTCCTCGGCTTCTTCCCGGCGCAGTCTGACGGTGCGGACGATCTGCTCGTGCGGGCGGAGACCGGGGACATGCGGTTGTGTCATCTGCGCCAGCAGAAAGCGAAGCGGGAAGACCAGGCGCAATGGTGCCTTGCGGACTACGTGGCGCCGGCGGACAGTGGGCTCCAGGACTTTGTCGGCGGATTTGCGGTGACGGCCGGCATCGGTATCGATGAGCACGTCGAGCGTTTCGAAGCCGAGCACGACGACTACAGCGCCATCCTGCTCAAAGCCCTCGCCGATCGCCTTGCCGAGGCGACCGCGGAGTACTTCCACGAGCGGGTCCGCAAGGAGCTGTGGGGATACGCAGCCGATGAGACCCTGAGCAACGAACAGCTGATCGCCGAGGCTTACAGCGGCATCCGTCCCGCGCCAGGATATCCGGCCTGTCCCGATCACACGGAGAAAAGCAAGCTGTGGGCGCTGCTCGACGTGGAACGCAACATTGATCTCCGGCTGACGGACAGCTACGCCATGTTCCCGACCGCGGCGGTTAGCGGTTTCTATTTTTCGCATCCGCAATCGCGTTACTTCGCGGTAGGCAAGATCGACCGCGACCAGGTCGAGTCGTACGCCGCGCGCAAGGGCATGAGCGTGGCTGACGTCGAACGCTGGCTGGCGCCGAATCTCGGCTACGACCCCGACGCTGCCGATGCGGCCTAATCCGCGCCGAGCGTGGTGGGGCGTCATGCTCGTGAGCACCGTCGTGATCGGGCTCACGACGGCATACCTGCTGGATCTCCTGACCGGACTGCAGAAGCTCGGCTTTCTGGGTGTCCTGCTGTTTGTCATATTCGTGGGCGATGTGCTCGTCGCGCTGGGGGTGCAGAAGGTGGCGCCGACCAGAATCAGCATAGGCCCGGGCGAGCGCGAGACCTGTGACGACCTGCCGGCCGAAACGGCCACGGCGATTGCTCATTTCGACGGTAACGCGGGAAGGGTGTCCGTGCGCGGCGAGACCTGGAAGGCGCGGACCGAGTCCGGGTTGGAGCGGTCGATTCGCCGCGGAGACGTCGTGCGAGTGGAGGGCCGTGACGGGTTGACGCTGGTTGTAAGCCCCGCCGAGGCCTGAGCCTTTTTCCGGCGCCCGACTCAGCGCCGGGCAATTTCCGTCAAGAGCGGCAGGTGATCCGAGCCGACCGACGGGAGCGTGCGGACGTCCACGGCGGCGAGGTCTTCCGATATCAGCGTGTGATCGATCGCGATCATGCCGAACGGCAGAAAAACCGGCCACGTCGGCAATATTCCGAAGCCTTTGCGCACATTTACGAGCTTCGTCTCCGCAATCAGCTTGCGGTAGTGGTTGGCCCACACGGAGATGTTGAGATCGCCGCTCAGAATGACGCTGCCCGGCGTTGCGGCCACCAGTGTCCCCACGGCGGCAAGCTGTGTGTTGCGGTCTTCGTAAAACTCGCGTCCCATCGGCGGTAGGGGATGCGTGCTGAAGACCGTTACGGGCTCGCCGTCCAGGTCGATTTCGAACCTCAGATTCGGAAGATCCCGCGGCGGCAGTGCGAAGATCGCGGCGTCCCTGAGAGGTCGCTTTGACCAGACGCCCAGGCCGAACGGGTCGTAGCGTGTTTCCAGTAGCCGGTGCGGGTAAAGGCCGTTCAGGGATTCGAGCATCGGGACGTGCTCAGGCGTCAGCTCCTGCACAAATACCAGATCCGGTTCGGTGCTCCGGACGTGCTCGAGTAGCTGCGTCATGTCCCCGTTATGCGCCAGAACGTTGGCGTGCAGCAGGCGGATCGTTTCGCCGTCGCCCGGCTCAGGTGCGCCGGTGTACCAGGGGAGCACGTAGGCGCCGTTGACGCCGCTGGCGACGAGCATGAGCGCGGCGAACCGCGGCCGGCGCAGCGCGCCGAGTAACGCCGCCAGCAGCAGCGACACCGTCAGGTACTGCAGCTTGAAGTGGGAAAACAGTTCGAGATAGCGATGCAGGTGGTCGAACACCGTGGCGAAGGTAAACGCGGCGGTTAGCGCGGCGCCGGTCTGGAGGAGCCGGACGAACGCCGGTTTTGCACGTTCCGTCAGCGACATGCCGGGCCGCCCCCGGGCCGAAGAGCGCCGGACACCCTGCGTGTCGAAGCCGGGTGTCGTACGGTGTCGTGTTCGGGCGATTCCGTCAGCTCGAACGTACCTCCAGAATCGTGACAGCCTCCACCGGGACGTCCTGATGTCCGCCGCGGTTGCCGGTTTCGACGCCGGCAATGGCGTCGACGACGTCCATGCCGTCGGTGACTTCCCCGAAGACGGCATAGCCGAAATCGCGGCCGCCGTGATCCAGGAACGTGTTGTCGCGAAGGTTAATGAAAAACTGCGCCGTTGCGCTGTTGATATCCATCGTACGAGCCATTGCCAGTGTGCCGCGGCGGTTGCTTTCGCCGTTGTCGGCTTCGTTCTTGATCGGCGGGCGCGTGCTCTTCTGCTGCATCTCCGGATCGAAGCCGCCGCCCTGGATCATGAAGTTGGGTATGACCCGATGAAAGATGGTGTTGTCGAAAAAGCCGTCCTCGATGTACTGGCGGAAGTTCTCGCAGGTAATCGGGGCTTTGTC
Organism: Woeseiaceae bacterium; assembly: GCA_028289545.1. Lineage (GTDB taxonomy): Bacteria > Pseudomonadota > Gammaproteobacteria > Steroidobacterales > Woeseiaceae > UBA1847. The sequence continues at coordinate 23,011 of JANQPG010000082.1, read as the reverse complement.
CTCGAACAGCGTTACCTGAATGTCGCCGTGATTGGTCTTGATCGTAATCATCGCGTTTCGTTCTCTCTACTGTGGTCGGGCCGCTCTCTGATATGGGCGTGCGTTGTACCACAATTGCCCGTCACGCGCCTCGTTTTGCGCGGGTGACGCGCGGCAGGCCCGCAAAATCGCAAAAACACTCGATCGCTCTCCAGCCCGCGTCGTGCAGCAGGTTCTCGACCGCCTGCGCCTGAGCGGCGCCGTGCTCGACAAAAAAAAGGCCGTCGTCCGCCAGCACCTCCGGCACTACTCTGGCGAGTTCGAGGATACACGCCAGCCCGCCGTCTTCGGCCACGAGCGCCGATCGGGGTTCGCGCTCGAGTTTCTCGAGCGCTTTGTCGCCCGCGGCGACGTAAGGCGGGTTACTGACGACAATATCGAATTGCTCATCGCTGACGGGCTCTATCCAGGAGCCTTCCAGGAAGCGTACGTTGTCGATCTCGAGCGCTCGGGCGTTCTGGCGCGCGACTTCGAGCGCTGCTCTGCTCACGTCAGTGGCCGTGACTTCGGCAATGCGCCGTTCGCGCGCCAGCGCGAGGGCAATGGCGCCGGAGCCTGTGCCGAGGTCCAGTATGCGCACCGGGGCATCGTGTGCGGTTTCGGACAGCACCAGTTCGACCAGTCGTTCGGTTTCCGGTCTCGGCACCAGGGTTGCCGGGGTCACCATGAGGTCGAGCGACCAGAACTCCTTGCTGCCGGTAATGTAGGCCAGCGGCTCACCCGCGAGCCGCCGCTCGACGTCGTGCATGAGGCGCTCGAGCGCCCCGTCGTCGAGTTCGTCTTCCGGGTGCGCGAACAGGTAGCTGCGCGGCATGTCGATGGCGCGCGCGAGCAGGAGATCGGCTTCCAGCCGTGGCGAATCGCTGACGGCAGCGAGCCGCCGGCTGACCGCGTCGGTCAGCTCGCGGATTTCCCGCTGAATTCCAGGATCGTCAGTCAAGGGTGGTTGCTCACGTCTTCCGCCTGTGGCCGTTTCGTGTCGCTACTGTGCATCCGATGGGTGCTTTGCGTACACTCGCGGCTCCGCTAACCGAGATCCTAAGCCTCATGGCCATTTACTCCAACGTTCTCGACATGGTGGGGCACACCCCGATGCTCGAAATCAGTCGTCTGGACACCGGGCCGTGCCGCCTCCTGCTCAAGCTCGAACTCATGAATCCCGGCGGTTCCATCAAGGACCGCATTGGCGTTTCGATGATCGGCGAAGCCGAGCGGCGCGGCGACATCAAACCCGGGGACACGATTGTCGAAGCGACCGCCGGTAACACGGGGCTGGGTCTGGCGCTCGTAGCGGCGCAAAAGGGCTACCGGCTGGTGCTCGTGCTGCCCGACAAGATGAGCCAGGAGAAAATCTTCAATCTGCGCGCAATGGGCGCAGAGGTTGTGCTGACGCGCTCCGATGTTGGCAAAGGGCACCCCGAATACTATCAGGACCTCGGCAAGCGGATTGCCGAGGAGCAGGGCGCCTATTTCATCAATCAGTTCGGCAACCCCGACAACCCGTTGGCGCACGAGCTGACGACCGGGCCGGAGATCGTCGAAGAACTCAATGGCGAGCTGGATGCGATTGTGCTTGGCGTCGGTTCCAGCGGCACCGTGACCGGTCTGGGCAAGTACCTTGCGGAACATGCGCCGCACGTGGACCTGATACTGGCCGACCCGGTGGGTTCGGTCCTCGCGGACTACATCAATAAAGGCGAGCTCAACGAGGGCAGCAGCTGGCTTGTCGAGGGTATCGGCGAAGACTTCATCCCGTCGATTGCCGATTTCAGCAAGCTCGTTCGCGGCTACGCCATCAGCGATGCCGAGTCGTTCGCCGCGGCGCGCGAGCTGTTACGCAAAGAGGGGCTCCTGGCCGGCTCTTCGTCAGGTACGCTGCTTGCGGCAGCGCTCAAGTATTGCCGCGAGCAAACCGAACCGAAAACGGTTGTCAGTTTTGCCTGCGATACAGGCAACAAGTATTTGTCCAAACTGTACAACGATTTCTGGATGGAGGATCAGGGCTTCATCGAGCGAGAGCAGCACGGCGATCTGCGCGATTTGATTGGTCGACTGCACGATGAGCGGGCGACGATTACCGTCGGGCCGACGGACGTTCTGACAACAGCGCACAATCGGCTGCGAAACGCCGGATTCTCGCAGCTGCCCGTCATGGAGGATGGTCGCCTGGTCGGCGTCGTGACGGAAGACGCCATCATTCAGTTCGTGTTCGGCAAGCCGGAACTCATGAACTCGCCGGTGGCGGACGCCATGGAATCGGCGTTCATCAAGCTCGACAAGTCGACGACAACCAACAACCTCGTTGCGATGCTGCACGTTCAGCCGTACGCGGCGATCATGGACGGCGAGCGGTTCCTCGGCCTGATTACGCGCTCGGACGTGCTCAACTACCTGCGCCGGCAGATGTGAGATCGACACCATGACAGACAGCAAGAAGAAACACGGCTTTGCTACCCGCACGATTCACGGCGGGCAGTCTCCCGACCCCAGCACCGGCGCTATCATGCCGCCCATTTACGCCACCTCCACCTACGTGCAGTCGAGTCCCGGCGAGCATCAGGGCTACGAGTATTCGCGGACACAAAACCCGACGCGCATGGCGTGGGAGCGCTGCATTGCGGACCTGGAATCAGGCAGCCACGGTTTTGCGTTTGCCTCGGGCATGGCCGCGATAGCGACGATACTGGAGCTGATCGACAGCGGCAGCCACGTCATTGCGCTCGACGATCTGTACGGTGGCTCGCGGCGCCTGTTCGAGGGCGTGCGCAAACGCAGCGCCAATCTTGACTTCAGCTTTGTCGACATGACGCAACCCGGCGCCGTCGAATCGGCGCTCAGGCCCGAGACCCGGATGGTGTGGGTCGAAAGCCCGAGCAACCCGCTCCTGAAGATTGTCGACCTCGCCGCGCTCGCGGATTTTGCAAAAGCGAACGGGCTGCTGTTCGTCGCTGACAACACCTTCGCTACGCCCTACCTACAACGGCCGCTCGAACTCGGCGCCGACATCGTCATGCACTCGGCGACCAAGTATCTGAACGGACATTCGGACATCGTTGGCGGCGTGGCCGTGACGGCGAACGAGGATCTTGCCGAGCGCCTCGCCTACTTGCAGAACTCGGCCGGGGCGGTTGCCGGACCATTCGATAGTTTCCTGGCGCTGCGCGGCGTAAAGACGCTGGACGTGCGCATGCAGCGGCACGTCCAGAGCGCGTCGGCGATTGCCGGCTGGCTGGAGTCCGATTCGCGGGTCGAGAGCGTGCTGTACCCCGGCCTGAGTTCACACCCGCAGCACGCGCTGGCGTCCAGCCAGATGACGGGCGGGGGCGGGATTGTGACGTTCTTTATCAAGGGCGGCATCGACAACGCACGCCGGTTTCTGGAGAGCACGGAACTGTTTGCGCTGGCCGAAAGCCTGGGCGGCGTGGAAAGCCTCGTCGACCATCCCGGCATCATGACCCATGCGTCGGTACCGCCGGCGCGCCGCAAAGAACTTGGTATCAGCGACCAGCTCATTCGACTATCGGTGGGTATCGAGGATCTCGACGATTTGCTTGCTGATCTCGACTATGCGCTGGCGCAGGCGACCTAGCCGTTTGCCCGGGCGGCGTTTCTAACCTGGGCCAAAGGCGATCCGCAAGCCACACGAGGTGCTGCCATTGAACTACGGAAGTCGAATTCTCGACGATATCTGGTGCCTGATCGAGCTTTTCGAGCCTCACTGTGAAGACAGGTCGTCACTGACGCAAATCAAACACATGGTCCGGGATTCTACGACCTGGCCGAAGGCGCACGCACTGTTTCATGAAATAAGAAAGAAGACTCTAGCGGCTGAGGAAGCAGGGAGCAGGGCAAAGGCGTGTCAGTACCTGTTTGAGGAGATTTGCGCGAAGACTCTCTACAACATGTCTCGCTCAAGCGCTCCGTTCGACCCGGACTCGCCCTACTGGGTGCTTCCGAATGCCCTGTACCTGAGTAGGGCAATGGGTATCACGGATGCCGAGTGCATCAGGGTAATCATCGGAGATCGAGCGTTTCCGTATTCACATCTTGAGTAACGGCTCGTGGCCGGATCGAGCCTCAGGCTCGAAGTCGGCTATACTCGCTGCCTGTGAGTCATTGCGGTCACCTGCACTTCTTGCTCTCGGAGACAACAAACAATGACTGATGCCGTGTTCTAGGCGCTGATCGCGATGCTCAACTGGGACGCCACGGGTAACGACCATGCTCATCTGCGTTGACGACCGGGCACACAGATCTTTACCATCCGTCAAACTACTGAACCGATACGTCGGTACCGTTCCTCGATCTTGTCCTGGTATGTCTGATCGTGGTTTTCTCGAGGCCGGATCAGAGATTCGGATCGACGCACTGAAGCGACACTCGACGATAGGGCCCAAGTCGGTTATGCACGCCTACGCGGTTGGTGTAGCACAAGGTGAAAACGGCGAGGAATTCGAGTTTCACGTGCATCTGGGGTTCCTTCCGGATTACCTGTTTCCGCTACCCTGGGCAGAGTCCTGACCGGCACCGAGATGTCTGCTGCTTAGCCGAAACGGACTCAGTATGCGCGCTCGGCCCGAATAGTGGCGGGATTCGGAGAAGGCGAATGATCGAACTTCCAGTAAGAGATCCGTGTGATTTGTGCGAAGGAATCGCTGGTCGCGAAGAGAAGTGGGCAGTCATTGACGAGGGCGATCTGACCCTGACGGTGATCAACCCCTGGCAGTTTGAAATCGGGCAGTGTTGCGTCATTACGCGCCGACATGTGGCGACCTTGCTCGATCTTTCCGACGAGGAAAGCAACGCGGTCAGTGTTTCGGCAAAGAGGGTCGCTCATGCTCTCGTAGAAACGTTCAGTCCGCTCGGCGTACTCACGTTTCAAAACAACGGCGTGTACAGCGGGCAGGAGACGCCACACTTCCATTTTCACGTCGTTCCCCGTCAGAAGGGAAGCGACTGGGGAGTAGGCCCGCCTCAGCTCGCGACTTTTGAAGGCGCCGGGCGTCCGCGAGGCACGCGACACGATCCGAGCGGAGATGCCCAACGACGCGAGCGAGTCCAGGTTTCCGTGGAACAACTGGTAAGAACGGCGGAACTCATTCGATCGAACCTGCCAACGCCGTGACGGCGAAAGCCGCGAGACGAGTCGGTCCCGATTCAGTTTCGGGCGTCATGCTCCCGTATCGGCAATACCAACCGATAGCCGGCTTTGCGGATCGTCAATATGTACGAAGGGTGTGCAGGGTCGGCCTCCAGTTTCCGCCGCAGCTCGGCTACGTGTGTGTCGACGGTTCGGCTAATGATTGCGGAGGTATGCCCCCAGACCTCTTTCATCAGTTCGACCCGTGACGCCACAGCGCCGTCGCGCCTCAGGAGAGCAACCAGAAGTCCGTACTCTTTTGGTGTGAGGTCGACGGCCGCACCGTCGCGAAGCACCTGCCGGGTGCCGGTATCGACGCGTATACCGCCGAATTCGTAGTGCGCCGTTTCGGAGGCCGAACGGATGCCGGCGCGCCTTAGCAACGCCTCGACCCGGGCCATCAGCTCCATCAAAGCAAACGGTTTGGTGACGTAGTCGTCAGCGCCGAGCCGCAGCCCGGATACCTTGTCGACTTCGTTGCCTTTGGCGGTTAACAGCAGGACCGGTGTGGATCGATCGCTGCGGCGAAAACGACGTAGGAGATCGAGGCCGTTGAGCTTGGGCAACATGACGTCGAGGATGATCATGTCCGGCGCGTCTTTGAGCGCCTTGTCGAGGCCAATCGCGCCGTCGCTCGCCAACGCCACTCGGTAGCCCTGAACCTCCAGGTTGGTTTGCAGGCCGAAGGCGAGGTCGTCGTTGTCCTCGATGACCAGGATGCGGGCTTCGCTATTCATCGTTGCCGGGTCCTGACGGGGCGTGTGCGGGGAGTTCGATGACAACCCGGGTGCCAAGCCCGGACTGGGGTGTCTCGATACGGCACTCGCCGCGCATGGCTTTGATCAGCTTGCGCACGACGGCGAGACCGATGCCGGTGCCACCAATGGCCGTGTCCCGTTCGCGACCGAGTCGGTAAAACGTGCTCCAGACGCGCTTGCGCTCGGACTCTGGAATGCCCGGCCCCTGGTCCTCGACGGCCAAGGTTGCGGTCTCGTCGTTCCCCGCTGCAGTGACGGTGACCGTCTGCCCGTCCGGGCCGTACTTGATCGCGTTATCGAGCAAGTTGATCACCACCTGGCGCAGTGCGTTCCTGTCGATCCACGCTTCAGGCTCGCCGGCAACGGATAGCTGTACCGTCACTGTCGGATGGATCGACTGTGCTGTAGCAGCGATGTCTTCGAGCAGCGGCTTGAGCGCTTCCTGTCCAGAGTCCAGCTGTATCTCGTCGGAAACTTTCGAGATGCGCAGCACGTTCTCGACCAGGTGAGAAAGGCGGCGGGACTCGCGATCGATGATCGTGAGCGAACGCCGTTCCTCTTCGGGGTTTCGTGCCCGCCCGAGGAGCAGCGTTTCCGCAAACATGCGAATCTGGGTCAGCGGCGTTCTTAGCTCATGGGATACCTGCGACACAAATTCCTCTCGCAGCTTCATGACCGCGGCCTCACGGATGAACAGCAAGATGGCGGAGACGAGTAGCATGACCGAGGCGGCCAGAGCGGCCAGCAAGATCGGCAGCCGCGTTTCCGGCAGGCCGCCGATGATCAGTTGCGATGCCACGTGGGGATCGAGCGAGATACGCACCGAGTAACCCTTCGGTATGCCGTCCGTGGGGTCGGGCGTGAACTCCCTGACGGCCATGAGCGCGTTTTCGAACTGCGGATTGACGCGGTAGACGGGGCGCTTCAGGGGATCGAGCACTTCCACGAACAGCATGTCGTTGTTGACCCTGCCGTCGGCTGCCGATTCGGGCAACAGCGGCCGTTTGCCGAGCGAGCGTTCGATGAAGCCGCGAAACCCCGCCGGGTCGAGCACGTAGCCGAACAACACGCGTGAGCCGTCGTCTTCGGCGCGAAACAGGTAAATGACCCGTTCGCCGGAGCTCTCGGTGTGTGCCAGCTGGAACGGCGCAAAGAAGTCGTCGTCGTTTTGCCGCAGATCCGTGATCAGGCGTACCAGGTCGTTCGATGGAGCTCCCGCGGACATGTCGAGCTGCACGCCGTCGTGCATGAAGAAGCCCGCGCTGAGCGCAGCCGCGGACCGCACCCATTCGGAAGCGCCGGGCCCGACGGCAGCCTGCATCTCTCCGGCGCTGTTTGCATTCTCGATGGCTTTGACGAGAGTCCTGTGACCGTAGTTGGACAGGGCGGTGGTGAATCGCCGCTCGAACTCGTCGGCTGCCAGCGCGCTGTAGTCATGAATCAGGCTGGCCGCCACCGAGGCGTTGGACCGCTGGGCCTGCCAGGCCTGCCAGCCGAGCGTTGCGGTGAACGCCAGGCAGGCCAAAAGCAGGCCGAGAATGGCGACCGTGCGCTGATTGATGGCACTCGATTGAGGGCGAAAACGCAACATGACCTAGTGTAACCAGCCGGTTTCGCCGCGCAAGCAGGCAGCACTCCGTGCACAGCCAGTTCTGACAGTTCTCTGACATTCGCCCAACCTTGCTGACCTGGCGATTGCGTGCAATGGACGCTCTATACATCGACGGACGGGGAGTGCTTCGATGACAGGGTCTCACCGCATAGCCCGGACTATTGCACTGATCGCCGGCGTCCTCGCGGCCAGCGCCTGCTCGACAACGCTCACACCCGAACAGGAGGCGCGGCGCTACGAGCGAATCGACTACCAGGCGCGTTTCCGCGACTTCCGCACACGCTGCCTTGCGTCCCATGGACTCGTGTTCATCGTCGCGAGAAAACGTCCGCTGCGGCACGGCATGCCCGAGCCCGGTGACAGCTACTACTGCTATTGAAGACTGCCGGCCGCTTGCTCTGCCGGATGGACGGGGGCAACGGGCTGGTCCAGGTGTTTGGCAAGGAATGCCTCCATTGCACGCAGGGTTTCGAGGCGTTGCGCGTTGCTGCTCAAGTGGTGATCGCCTTCGTCTTGCTCCAGGTAGGTAACATCCTTTTGTGCGCGCTCCAGTGCTTTAGCCATTCGTCGGCTTTGCGCTACTCGTACAACAACGTCTTTCTTGCCGTGTATCAGCAATACCGGGATGTCTATATCCTCGGCAAAACTGATGGGCGAGCGAGCCTTCAGGTCGCGCCGCCGGTTGCCGAGCTGGATTTCGGTAACCTTGGAATTGGCGTATCGGCGGGATGTCGTCAACAGAGCCGCCAGATCGGTTACGCCGGCGAAGCTGATCGCACATCGATAAAGCTCCGGTGTCGTCGCGGCACCCATCAGCGCCGCGTAGCCGCCGTAGCTACCACCAACGATGCAGATCCGCTCGGGATCGGCAATGCCGTTGTCGATGAGCCAGCGCGTTGCGTCGGCGACATCGCCCTGCATTTCAAGACCCCAGTTCTGAAAACCAGCGGCCATAAAATCGTAGCCGAAGCCGGCCGAACCCCGGAAGTTCATTTGTATGACCGCGTAGCCGCGATTGGCAAACAGCTGTGCCCAGTGGTCGAAGCCGTCGGAGTCGAAGCTGATAGGGCCGCCGTGCGGGTAGACAATGGCCGGAAGACCTTGCGGCTCGAGGTCCTTAGGAAGCGTCACGAACGCCTGTATCGACGTGCCGTCATAGGACTCGTAGCGGATCGGGGTTTTCTCCGCCATGAGTTCGGGCGACAGCTTTTCGTAACGCCTCGCGATCGCTGACATCCTCATGGTGTCGCGATCCAGCATGTAGTAGGTGCCCGCGTCGGTGTCACTCTCGGACAGGAACACCAGCTGCCGTTCGTCCGCGCTAATGCTGACAATGATGTTGTAGCGATCGGGCAAGGCGGTGTTGACCGCCTCGATGAGCCGTTGGTGTTCGTCCGACCAGAACTCGTAAGCGCCGTCGATACCCGTCCTGATGCCAATGACATCGCGGTTTTTGGGCGAATAAATCAGACTGCCCGACACGTCCAGCGTATCGTCCGCAAACACGAGTTCTCTCGCGAGTTCGGGATCGGAGAGGTTTACTCGAAACACAGCCAGGCGACCTTCGTGGTATGCATTGATGTAAAGAATGTCCGGATCGGCGGCAAAGCCCAGGGGCTCGACGGCATCAGCCGACAGTGCCTCGAACTCCCACAACGTGCGCCAGTTCTCGCCGTCGGTATCCTGTTCGTAGACGCGCATCGTGGTTTGGTCCTGGTAGGTCGCAACCCGAACACGATGTTGCCGGTCGGTGAACCAGCTTTCGATGTCTTGCCGGCCCCTCTTCACTCGCTTTGAGCGGCCGGTATCCATGTTGACGCGATACACGCCCGGTGTGTTCGGCGAGTCCAGGTCGGCCTGCAGCAAAATGTGCTGGTCGTCGTCAGGCATGACATCAATGACCCGGTCCTGGAACTGCGGGAACCAATTGGCGCGCCGCAACGCGCCCGGGCTGATCGCGTTGATCGTCTCGCCGCTGTCGGTGTCGACGATCAGCAGCCGGGTGGAGGTAAACGGAGTGCCTCCTCGTGCTTCGCGCAGTCTGATGCTGACCAGCAGTTTGTTGTCGTTCGCCCAGCGAATCCAGTTTAATTTGTATTCCCCATCCGGCAGCACCACAAGGGGTTTACGTTCCCTGGACGTGAGGTTGTGCTGCATTACGATTCTGCCCGCGAACTGATCGTCAAACACGTTGGCGACCGCGGCGACCCGCGTGCCGTCCGGCGACAGGCGGACGTAATCGAAATCCGGCAGTGTGGCGAAGTGTTCCGTGGGGACGCTCTCTGCCGCCAGGGCGGGCAGGGTTGCGGCCGTCAGCACGGTGAATGCCGCGCAGCGAATTTGTTCAATCACGTTCATCCGACCGTCTCCCCGACGTTCAAAGTCACTCGTTGACACTGTATTCGAGATGCCGCCGATGGAGAGCGGCGCTGCCGTTGGGCCGGCACGGGTTTGTATGTACCCGATTACTTTTGATCGCAGTATAGATCGGTGCGAAAGGGAGATCGAGTCGGCGGGCGCCTGCGGGACGTACTGCCTGTTCAGCCGGAGTCGGCCGAACAGGCTTTCACCGACGGCAGAACATATTCGTTGATGATGTCGGTGGACTGCTGATGCATGCCGCGAGTGCCGTACAGGCGCGCCGTCACAACCACGCTCAGGTCGAGGTCGTCGAAGACGGCCACTTTGTTGCCGCCGTTACCCGACATGTACCAGCCGCTGACGGTGCCGTCGCCGCAGCGGAAGTCTTCCCGCCACCACTGGTAGCCGTAGTCGTGTTGCTCCCGGGGTTTGACGTGCGGGTGCAGCATCTCTCCCACCCATGAAGCCGGCAATACCACCTTGCCTTCGCTCGTTCCGTCGTTGCGCACCAGCTCGGCGAGTTTCAGGAGATCCCGGGATTTGAGTTCCGTGCCGCCGCCGGTTTGTACTTCGCCGGACGGCGAATGATCCCAGTTGGCCCCGGCAATACCCAGCGGCTCGAACAGCCGGCGCTGCATGTAGCGGTCGACCGTTTCGCCCGCCGCGCGTTCGATGATCTGGCCGAGAATGAACGTTCCCGCCGTACAGTAGCTAAAAGGCCCGAAACCGCGCTCGTTACGCGCGTAGTCGTCTTTGGTGGGCAGGTCCACGACAAAATAAACCCAGCGCCGCGCCGGGTACATGTGTTCTTCGTTGCCGGGTGATTCCCAGACGTCGTCGTTACAGTCCAGAGCGGACGACATCGACAGGAGATCGCGTAAGGTAATCGCGTCTTTTGTCGGCGATTCGTAGCGGTACGGCCGCTCGTCGGCAAACCACGAGAAGGCTGGTGCATCGACGCTGTCGATATGGCCGTCCGCAATGGCGGCGCCGAGCAGCATGGCGGTCAGCGACTTGGTCGCGGAGCGCGTATCGTTCATGTAGTGGCGCGCGCCGTCGCCCCAGTAGTGTTCGTAGACGAGTTCGCCTTCGTGCGCCACGAGCACGCTCGTGATCTCGCGAAATCGCTCGGCCGCAATCGCTTTGTCGAGCTCAGCGCCGCTGGCTTCAAGACGCGCGGGTACGTCGGCGCGGCTGAGGCCCGTGAAGACGAGCAGCGCTGCCAGCATAGTCGCTGACGTTTTCAGTCTGTTGATGCTTGGTCGTTGCATTGCCGTTACTCCGTATCGCGGGTTCGTTGTGCGCGTTCGCGTTGCTGCAACCACTCGACGATGGGCTGAATCCCGCTCTGCATGTTCCGTTTGAGGCCGGCGCACGCGCCTTCGAGATCGCCGGCAGAGGCTGCGGCGATAATGCGGTCGTGATCGTCGTTGGCGGTCTGTACGTTGTCGGTCTCGCGGAACAGCGCAAGTTCATAACGCTTGGTCCTGAGGATCATCCACTCGATCAGTTCCACGAGCACACGGTTCGGGCAATGTGCCAGCAGTTCGAGGTGCCACTCGTTGTCAATGTCGACAATCCGCTCCGGATCCTGCGCGTCCCTCATCTTCGTGTTCAGGCTAATCAGCCGATCGATCTGCTGTTCGGAGGGCAGGCCGGCCAGACTGAGCGCTTCCGGATCGAGAATGGGCCGGATGCCGTAGAGCTGTCGGAACTCCGCAATCGTCAGCGGCGCAACGAAGTACCCGCGTTTCGGCTGGACCGTCACCATCCGTTCATGCACGAGCCGCCCCAGGCCCTCGCGCAACGGCGTGCGGCTGACGCCCAGCGCATCCGCCAGGTGGACCTCGTTGATGCGTTCACCGTCCGGAAGCCGGCCGTCGAGGATCATCCCGCGCACGGCGCGGGCTGCCTGGTCGCTAATATTCGCTGCGGTTAATTTCATACTGTATACAATTATTGCTAGAGCGCCAGAAGTCAAGCTTTTGGGGGGCTGGCGGAGCTAGTGCCGGGTAGGCCGGGGCGGCCGGTTCAGTCCGAGAGGGCTGACAGCTGGTCCGCCTGATACTCGCTCACAAGCGGCTGGATGACGTGATCCATCCCGCCTTCGAGGATTTCATCGAGCTTGTAGACCGTGAGGTTGATGCGGTGATCGGTCACCCGGCCCTGCGGGAAATTGTAGGTGCGAATGCGCTCGGAACGATCGCCGGAGCCGACCAGGAGCCGGCGTTGCTCGGCCTGTTCGTTCTCCCGCTCGGCGACCTCGGCGTCGAGAAGGCGAGCCTGCAGCAGCGAAAGCGCCCGCGCACGGTTCTTGTGTTGCGAGCGCTCGTCCTGGCACTCGACGACAATGCCGCTCGGAAGATGCGTAATACGCACGGCGGAATCGGTTTTATTGACGTGCTGGCCGCCCGCGCCCGAAGCGCGGTAAGTATCGATCCGGAGGTCGGTCGGGTTAATTTCGACGGCTTCGACCTCATCGGGTTCCGGCAGCACGGCCACCGTGCAGGCGGAGGTATGGATGCGGCCCTGGCTTTCGGTAGCCGGCACGCGCTGCACGCGGTGAGCGCCGGACTCAAACTTGAGTCTTGCGTAGATGCCGCTGCCGCTGATCCGGCTGATGATCTCCTTGTAGCCGCCGTGTTCCCCCTCGCGCGAGTTCAGGATTTCGAGCGCCCAGCCGTTGGTCTCGGCGTAGCGGGTGTACATCCGGAACAGATCGCCCGCGAAGATAGCGGCTTCGTCGCCGCCCGTGCCGGCGCGCACCTCGAGGTAGACGTTGCTGTTGTCGTACGGGTCCGGCGGAATCAGCGATTTCTGCAGCTCGAGCTCGATGACGCCGCGCTGCTCTTCGAGACCGGCTTGTTCCTCTTCGCCCATCGAGCGGATTTCCGGGTCGGCGTCCGCCGCCATTTCCTCGGCGGCGGTCATGTCGTCGACGATGCGCTCGTAGTCGGCGAACAGTTTGACGACAGGCTCGAGCCGCGCGTATTCGCGCGAGTAATCGCGGAACTGGTCCTGATTGGAAATCACGTCCGGATCCGCGAGCAGTCCCGCGAGTTCCTCGAAGCGGTCGCCTACGGCCTCGAGCTTATGTCGAATAGAGTCTTTCATGAGCAGATTGCGGCTACTGTATCAGTCTGCGAGCCCAAACAGTTTGCGCGCGGCGGCCACGAGGTCCTCGTCGCCGCTTTCGCCCGCTTCGCGCAGCTTGACGCTCGGGTGGTGCAGCAGTTTCTTGAGCATAGCCGCCGTCGCATATTCGAGCACTTCCTGGCCGTCCGCGCCATTGCCGATACGTCGCAGCGCCTGTGCCAGCACTTCGTCGCGCACGCTGTCGGCATGTTCCCGCAATGCATTAATCGTCGGCACGGACTGGCGCGCGCGCTGCACGCTCAGGTAGCGATGAATTTCGTCGTCGAGAATCCGGTTGGCGTCGGCAACGGCCGCCTCGCGGCTGTCCTGGCCCTCCAGAACGACCTTGTCGAGATCGTCGACCGTGTACAAGTACACGTCGTCAAGCTTCGCGACGTCCGGATGGATATCGCGCGGCACGGCAATGTCACAGGCAAACATCGGTTTGCGCTTTCTGGCCTTGATGGCCTTTTCGAACGCCTCCAGGCCAATGATCGGGTCGGGGCTGGCGGTCGAGCTGATCAGGATGTCCGCCTCGGGCAGTGTCCCCTCCAGTTCCGATAGCGGTAGCGCATAGCCGCCGAATTCGCCGGCAAGATTGCGGGCCCGGTCGAAGTTGCGGTTGGCGACGAACAGCCGGCCAATCTCCCTGCGCCGCAGGTGTTTGGCGACGAGTTCGATCGTGACGCCGGCGCCCACCAGCAGCGCGGTGTGCTTCGTGAAGCCCGCAAAAAACTGCTGCGCGAGGTGTACGGCGGCGTAGGCGACCGACACGGGGCTCGAGCCGATTTCGGTATCGGTGCGGACCTTTTTCGCGACCGAGAACGTGTGCTGCATGAGGCGGCCGAGATCACTGCCCAGCGCGCCCGCGTCCTGCGCCTCGCGCCAGGCGTCCTTGAGCTGACCCAGGATCTGCGGCTCGCCCAGCACCATGGAATCGAGCCCGCAGGCCACCCTGAAAATGTGCCGAATGGCTTCCGCGTCCTCGAGCAGGAACAGGCTGTTGTGAAACCCTTCGTCGAGCTGCCGGGCGCCCAGCAACCAGTCCTTCAGCGCAGCCTGGCCCGCGTCGTCCGTCATGAGGTAAAACTCGGTACGATTGCAGGTCGACAGCAACACGGTTTCGCTGACCCCCGAGAGGGCCTGTACCTCGCTCAGGGCAGCCGGGATCTCAGGGCCTGCGAAGACGATTCTCTCGCGAATTTCAAGGGGCGCCGTGTTATGGTTTAGACCAAGGATTTTCAGCGGCATATCAAGGTTTTGGCGGTCGCGGGAAAAGCCGGCCGGCCGGTAAAGTTCATACGCCCGCGTATCATAAGCGAACTGAACGGCGACTTCCTTGTCTCTGATAACCTAATTTCTAAGGAACCGCCTGGATCCGGCACCGCGCGGCGACAAGGATGACCAGACCATCAAATGAGAAACACAAGACTTACGGCCTGGCGGCTGTGCTTTCCAGCGTTGCTGCTGCTCGCGCTTCCGGCCGCGCACGCCGACGAGGTTAGCGATACCGCAAGCCATCTGCTCGCGGCCGAGCTGGCGCTGAACGCACAGGATTATCGGGCGGCGGCCGAGGAGTATCGCAAGGCCGCAGAACTCAGCGATCAGGTGGAGGTTGCCCGCGAAGCGACCGAGGTCGGTTTCGTCTACGGTTTCAACGACGACGCGCTGGCCTCGGCGAAGCGCTGGCTCAAGCTGTCGGACAACAGCGAAGAGGCGCTTCTGTACACGGCGCGCCTGCACATGCGGCTCGAGTCCTACGGCGCGGCACGACGCGCATTCAGGCAGCTCATCAAGGGCGAGCAGGCCGAAGACCGGCTGCTGCGTCTGGTCGGCGTGCTGCTCGAGGAAGATCCCAAGGAAAGCGACAAGATCATGCGCGCGCTGACGCGCCCGTACAAAAAGTCCGCCAAGGCGCAGTACGCCGCGGCGGTCATGGCGCTCGCGGCAGAGGACAACGAGTTTGCGGTAGAAAGCGCGCAAAACGCGATCGAACTCGAACCGGACTGGCTCAGGCCGCACCTCCTTTATTCCCGCGCGCTGTTGCTCGACGGCAAGTACGATGAGGCGATCGACTACACGGCGCGACTCATCGGCGACGACCCGAGTCCCGACCCCGAAGCACGCGTCGAACTCGCCGTCATGATGATGTCGGTCGGCCGTGACGAAGACGCTCTGAGCCAGGTCAACCAGGTGCTGCTGGAGCAGCCGGGCAACTTCGATGCGCTGCGCTTGATGGCCATCATCAATTTCCGCCTGCGGCACTTCGATGCCGCCTGGCAGGATTTTCAGGATCTCCTGTCGAGCGTCCGGCACACGATGGAGGCGCGCTACTACCTTGCGCGCATTGCCGATTTTCGTGAGGAATACGATCGCGCCATTCGACTGTATATGCAGGTCGAAGCCGGCCAGCACGCGCTGGCTGCCCGTCGTCGAGGCAGCGCGCTGATTGCCTTCGAGCAGGACGATCCCGACTTCGCGCTGCAGAAGCTCGATGAGTTCGCCGAAGTATCGCCGACCTCGGCTGTCGACATTACCCTTGCCCGCGCGCAGCTGCTCGCAATGCTCGAGCGCTACGACGAATCGCTCGACGCTTATGACCAGTATCTCGGATTTCGGGACGACGACGAGCCGGCCATGCTGGGAAGAGCCGAGCTTTTGCTGCGCATGGACCGCGTGGACGAAGCCGTGGCGTCGTACCGGGTTGCGCTCAAGCGCTGGCCCGAGAGTGCGCTGACCTTGAACGCACTCGGCTACACGCTGGCCGATCGCACCGACCAGTACGAGGAAGCCGCGGAGCTGATCGAGAAGGCGCTCGAGAAGGAGCCAGATTCCCCCGCTATCATCGACAGCTGGGGCTGGGTGCTCTACAAGCTTGGCCGTCACGAGGAAGCGCTCGTCGAACTCGAACGCGCCTACGCGCTGTTTGACGATGCGGAGGTTGCGGCACACGTCGTCGAAGTGCTTGCCGCGCTCGATCGACGCGAAGAGGCGCTCGAGAGGCTCGAAAAAGCCGAAGCGAAGCAGCCCGACAGCCGCTTTCTCAAAGACGTTCGAGAACGATTTTTCCCGGACGAACCTCTCCCGGAACAAGCGGACTCGCCCGAAGCCGCCGACGAATAGCCAGGGGCGACACGGCTTTCGAGGAATCTGTAGAGTAGAGCACGATGCCGTACCGCTACTGGTCAAAAGTGTTCTGCCTGCTGGTGATGATGATGCTGGCGGGTTGTGTGACGCCGCGTCCCGCAAGCTTGCCCGATATGTCGGCCTGGGAGGTTCGCCAGCAGGTGCTCGGCAATCTCGACGAGTGGGGCTTTAACGGCCGTGTGGCCGTCAAGACTGCAGACGACGGTTTCAACGCGAAGCTCCGATATCGCCACATCGACGGCGAGTTCCATGCGCGGGTCAGCGGGCCGTTGGGTATGGGCACCGTGGAATTTGCCAGTGACGGGCCGGCCCTGCGCTATACCGACAAAGACGGCGTCGAGAGCCTGATGGCTCCGGAAGAGCTGGCGCTGCGTTTCGGCTGGGACGTGCCGCTCGCCAGTCTGCGCTACTGGGCGCTGGGCATTCCGGACCCGGCGCTGCCGGCCGACACGACGTTCGACGAGGCGGGAACGCTCGAGTCGCTGACTCAGGGAGAGTGGACCGTGGACGTCGGCCGCTACCGCGACGTGGCCGGTCAGGCGATGCCCGCGAGGCTCACCGCGAGCGGCGAAGAGACACGCGTTCGGCTCGTCATCGACCGCTGGCAGTTCTAGCCCGAAAATCTCACCGGTCGGCCAGCGCCTGCCGCACAGGGTGCTGATATATCAGACGATGTGACGGTCCTGGAGTGCGTGTTCAGAACAACATTCTGCTACGGCGCTGGCCTATCGCGGTTCAGGCGGTTTCTCGCGCGCTCTGGCTGGCTCTTCACTCAAGCGTTCGCTCCAGAGCGGCCCCAGGACGGCTGCGAATTCCGCCTGAATCCGCAATACCGGTGGGATTTTCGGGCTACGAGAACAGATCGTGTCCGCGCCTCGGTGCCGCGTTGACAGCCAGCAGCACCGGCCGCACAATTGCGCCGCGCGACAGGCGTAAATCCAGTGCTCGATTGGGGCGTAGCCAAGCGGTAAGGCAACGGGTTTTGATCCCGTGATTCGCAGGTTCGAATCCTGCCGCCCCAGCCATCACATGAAGTAGCGTTAACAGGCCGTAGGGGGATACATGGACCTGGCAACCATGGCGGTGTTTTCCGGCAACGCACATCCGGAACTCGCCCACGATATTGCCCGTTGCCTGAGGCTGCCGCTGGCCCGGGCGCACGTCGGCCGCTTTTCGGACGGCGAAATCAACGTCGAGATCCTGGAGAATATTCGCGGCCGCGAAACTTTCATCGTCCAGCCGACCTGTCCCCCGGCATCCGAGAACCTGATGGAACTGCTGGTGATGGTGGATGCCGCGCGCCGCGCGTCAGCGGCACGCATCACCGCCGTTATCCCGTATTTCGGTTTTGCCCGCCAGGACCGCCGGCCGCGCGCGTCGCGCGTCCCGATTACGGCAAAGCTGGTCGCCAAAATGATTGCCACCGCCGGCGTCGACCGCGTGCTGACGGTCGACCTGCACGCCGACCAGATTCAGGGCTTTTTCGATATTGCGGTCGATAACGTCTACGCCTCGCCGCTCCTGCTGGGTGACGTCTGGAAGCAGAAGTACGACGACATGGTGGTCGTGTCGCCCGACGTCGGCGGCGTTGTGCGGGCCAGGGCGCTGGCCAAGCGGCTGGACGACGCCGATCTGGTCATTATCGACAAGCGGCGCGCGCGCGCGAACCAATCGGAAGTCATGAACATCATCGGCGAGGTGGAGAACAAGAACTGCGTCTTGATCGACGATATGGTCGATACGGCCGGCACCCTCTGCCACGCGGCGGGTGCACTGAAAGAGCGCGGCGCCGCGACCGTGTCTGCTTACATTACGCACCCCGTCCTGTCCGGTCCCGCCGTATCGCGGATTGCCGAATCGGCGCTCGACGAAATGGTCGTGACCGATACGATTCCGCTCAACGAAGAAGCGCGTGCTTGCACCACGATCCGGCAGCTGTCGACCGCGGAGCTGCTTGCGGAGACGATGCGGCGGATTTCCGACGAGGAATCGGTCTCCTCGCTCTACGTCGACTGAGCCGCCGCCCGACCGCTCCCGCCTCCCGCCCCCGACGGCGCGCTGGCTACCGCCGTCCCATTGCGTTATATTCCGCGTCCCGCGGACGATTGGTCGCGATCTTGCGGGATTTTATTTTCTTATAAATCAATTGGATATGGAGTTCAGTCATGGCTGAAGAATTCGATCTGATTGCGGAACTGCGCGAGGATTCAGGGAAAGGTGCGAGCCGCCGCCTGCGCCGCGCAGGCAAGGTTCCCGCAATCATCTACGGTGCGGGTCGTCCGCCGCGTTCGCTTGCCTTCGATCACAACAAGGTGCTCAAGCAGCTCGAGAGCGAGTCGTTCTACTCGAGCGTCCTCAACATCAAGGTCGGCGAGAAGTCGCAGGCCGCGATCCTGAAGGATCTGCAGCGCCATCCCGCCCGGAACGTGATCCTGCACATGGATCTGCAGCGCATCGTCGAAGACGAAGAGATTCGTATGAACGTCCCGCTGCACTTCATCGGCGAGGACGTGGCGCCCGGCGTCAAGCAGGGCGGCGGCAACGTGTCGCACCTCATGACCGACGTCGAAGTGGTTTGCCTGCCGAAGAACCTGCCCGAGTTTCTCGAGGTCGACGTTTCCGGCCTGGAGCTCGATCAGATGCTGCACCTGTCGGACATCAAGCTGCCGGAAGGCGTCGAAGTGCCGCAGCTGGCGCAGGGCCCCGAGCACGATCAGGCGATCGTCTCGATTCACGTCATCAAGGCTGCGGTCGTGGAAGAGCCGGCCGAAGAGGAGGCTGCTGCCGAGGCCCCCGAAGCCGATGCGGGCGAGGAAAAGACCGAAGAGTAGGGTCTGCCCGCGCAACTGCTATGGAAAGGCCGTCCCTCAAGGACGGTCTTTTCGTATCGGCGGCAGCTAATGCGCCGAATGCGCTGTAATTCGATAAGATCGCGCCCATGAAGAACCGCTTAAGGATGATTGCCGGGCTTGGCAATCCCGAAGACAAACACGAGCGTACCCTGCACAACGCCGGCTTCTGGTTCGTCGACGAGTTGGCGCGGCGATATGGCGGTTCGTTTCGCTACGAGAAAAAGTTCGATGCTGAGCTCGCACGCATTCGTCTGAAGAGCGAAGACGTCTGGCTCGTCAAGCCGCAGAGCTACATGAACCTGTCGGGCGGCCCGGTTCGCGCCGTGCTCGACTACTACCGGATTGCGCCGACCGATCTTCTCGTCGCCCACGACGAAATCGATCTGCCGCCCGGGACCGTAAAGCTCAAGGTCGCCGGCGGTCACGGCGGTCACAACGGCATCCGCGACATCATCAAACACTGCGGGGCTGAGTTCGTGCGCCTGCGGCTCGGCGTCGGTCATCCCGGCGAGAAGAGCAAGGTATCGGGTTACGTACTCAAGAAAGGCAGCGCTGACGTCGAGGCGGCCGTCGAGCGCAATATCGACGACGCAGCCAAGGCTGTCGAAGTCTGGCAGGACGACGGCCTCAGCGCGGCCATGAAGAAGCTCCACACCAACAAGGCATAAGGCACAACGCTATGGCAATCACCTGCGGCATCGTCGGGCTGCCGAACGTCGGCAAATCGACGCTGTTCAACGCTTTGACCGCGGCCGAGATCGCGGCCGAAAACTACCCGTTCTGTACGATAGAGCCGAATGTCGGCGTTGTGCCGGTGCCCGATCCGCGGCTCGGTGTGCTTGCAGGCATCGTCGATCCCCAGAAGATCATCCCGACGACGATGGAATTTGTCGACATTGCGGGGCTTGTTGCGGGCGCATCGAAAGGGGAAGGGCTTGGCAACCAGTTCCTCGCCAACATCCGCGAGACCAACGCGATCGTGCACGTTGTGCGCTGCTTCGAAGACGACGACGTCACGCACGTTGCCGGCGCGATCAACCCGCTCGATGACGTCGAGACGATCAACACGGAGCTGGCGCTGGCCGATCTCGAATCCGTCGAGAAGCAGCTTTTCAAAGCCGAGAAAAACGCCAAGACCGCGCAGAAAGAAGCGCTGTACGTCCGTGATACCTTGAAGAAGATCAAGGCACACCTCGATGAAGGGCTGCCCGTGCGTGCCCTCGCGCTCGACGACAACGAGCGCGCGTTGCTGAAGACGCTGCATCTGATCACCGCCAAACCCGTCATGTACATCGCCAATGTCAGCGAGGAAGGTTTCGATAACAACCCGCATCTTGACGCGCTCAGCGAATACGCGGCGGCTGAAGGTGCGGAAGTGGTTGCGATTTGCGCGGCGATCGAAGCGGAAATTGCCGTGCTCGACGAAGACGACAAGGCTGTGTTCCTCGAGGACCTGGGTTTCGAGGAGCCCGGCCTCAACCGGGTTATCCGCGGCGCCTACGCTCTGCTCGGCTTGCAGACGTACTTCACGGCCGGCCCAAAGGAGGTGCGTGC
The DNA here is from genome assembly GCA_028289545.1 of Woeseiaceae bacterium. Lineage (GTDB taxonomy): Bacteria > Pseudomonadota > Gammaproteobacteria > Steroidobacterales > Woeseiaceae > UBA1847. The sequence goes on along the minus strand of JANQPG010000082.1, from coordinate 2,413 downwards.
CTGGACCACGCGCGTCGGCGCAACGGCGCCGCAGGCGGCCGGCGAGATCCACACCGATTTCGAAAAGGGCTTCATCCGCGCCGAAGTGATTGCGTACGACGACTACGTAGAGCGCGACGGCGAACAGGGCGCCAAAGAGGCCGGGCGCTTACGTCTCGAGGGCAAGGAGTACATTGTCCAGGAAGGCGACGTCATGCATTTCCGCTTCAACGTCTAGACCACCAAACAGGCCGGACGCACCGATTCCACGTATTGGCCCGGCTGGCTAGTCCGACTTGTCCATGAAGCTCGGCAAGGACAGGTTGTAGCGAATACCGGCGGCGCGCACTGCAAAACCCGTGAGCACGGCCAGTACGAGGCTCAGGTCGCGACCAATCCCGAGCGCGTCTGCGCCGACGTAGGTCACGCCGGCCGCAAACGCGGCGGTGGCGTAGATGTCACCCGTCAGCACCAGCGGGATTTCGTTGCAGATGACGTCGCGGATCATGCCCCCGGCAACTCCCGTCGCAACGCCCAGCATCACGGCGACCAGCGGCCCGGCGCCGTATTCGAGGCTGATTTCCGTGCCGAGCGCCGCAAACAGCGCGAGCCCGAGTGCGTCCATCCAGACCAGCGCGCGCATACGGCCGCCGGGCTTGAACTGCCGAAGGAATACGGCCAGTGCGGCGGCGAGCGCAACGGCGACGTACACCGGATTGGCCACCCAGAACACGGGCGTGCGGTCGAGGATAAGGTCGCGCAAGGTGCCGCCGCCAACGGCCGGCATGAGCGCCATGACGCAGAATCCGAAGATATCCATGTTCTTGCGCGATGCGGCGAGCGCCCCCGAGATCGCAAATGCGGCCGTGCCGACCATTTCGAGGATAAACAGGACGTTCATTGCAGTACGGTCATCGCGGATGTTGTCCCGACCTCAGGAGGCGTGCCGCCGGCATGCGCCTAGTGCCACGACAGCTTGCTGGATTCGACTTTGTACAACACATAGTCGCGGATACGCTCGGCGTCCTCCAATGGGATGTAAGGCAGACGTATGCTGCCCGAGGCGAGGAAAAAGCGCACGCTCGCGAGGTGCTTGCGGCGCTGGTAGGGGCTTTGTGAAATTGTCACGCGCTGCACCTTTCGCAGCAGGAAGACGTCGAGCTGCTTCGCAATGAGGCCGGACCGGCGGAGCAAAGCGTTGTGGCTTACGTGATAAGCCAGTCGCCGCCAGCGCTGCCAGCAGAGCAGGGACCACAAAGGAATCCAGAGTAAAAACACTAGCGCCTGGACGCCGTTGTCGAACCAGAAGAGTGTCGTTGTCGCCACGGCCGGCAGGATGCCGAAGTAGAGAATACGCGGCCTCAGATAGTGTGCGCTGACGCGGCGGAGCGCGGTGTTGTCGAACGTCGTGTCGAGATCGTCCACCTCCGCTGCAAAAACGTCCTCCACGAAATGCGCCTCGAAGCCCGGTGCAGCGGCCGGCACCACAAAGTTCTTGTCGGCTTTCTGCGTCTTGCTCGATGCCTGATGCAGCACAATACGCAGACGGTCGAACCAGCGCATGACGAGCGTCTGCCGGATGCGTACGAGCTGCACTTTGCCGGTTTCCATGTTCGCTTCATGGCGAGTCAGAAGGCCGCCTACCGATCCCAGTCGATCGCCTTCGAGGTACAGCGTGAACTTGTGGTAGCGGAGGAAGGCCGCCACGATCGAAGCGATCACCAGTATGACAATGATGATGATGACGAATGTGACGATCAGCGTAAGGGCAATAGCCGTGCCGAGCGCCGCAAGATCCTGGGCCGCGTCCTCGACGGCATTGGCGATGACGTTACCTATGCGCTCACTGAGCTGTTCCGACAGCGGCGCAAGGATGGCGAGGAACAGGAACGCGCGGCGGTCCGCAAGCCCGATGGCAATCATGTCGCCCCAGTCGAGGCGCAGTATCGGTTCGGCGCTTGCCGTCGCTTCGTTTTCGGTGTCGCCGTCGCCGGGCAGAGCGGCAACTTCGGGCTTTGCGCGCCCGATGCGCTCGCGCAGCGCGCGGCCGAGATCGCTCTTCACGGCGGGCAGCCGTCCTTCGCTGCCGGCGCTGCCCGCCGTATCGAAGCTCACTGTGACGAGATCGAAGAAGCGGTAAATAAAGCTCTGCTCGGTATTGATGCCCTGAATGCGGCCGTATTTGATGTCGAGCTGCTTTTTGTTGATGACGCCTTCACGGATCAGTATCGCGTCGTCGGCGATCGAGTACTGGAAGAACAGATAGCGGAGCACCGAGGTTGTCACTGTAATCAGCGCAAACGCGGTGACGGCAATGACGACCTTGGTTTGTGTATCGCCGCCGAAGGCGACAAAAAACGCCGCCGTCGGCGCAAGGACCTGCGCGGCGTTCTTGATGATTGCCTTGATGATGCCGCCGAAGAAAAACAGGATG
>JANQPG010000069.1 GCA_028289545.1 Woeseiaceae bacterium | reverse complement strand
GCCCGGCTGGAGCGTTCGCGCTTGCGAGTTGGCGAAGTATACAGCCGCGACCGCGTTAATCAATTTTGTCCGAGTCTGTGTCGACGCTATTAGCCCGGCCGCAGGTCATTTGCGAGGCGCTCGAGGAGGACCCGACCCTGTTCGGCATGCCGCGGGCTGTTGGTCAGCCCGGCGTCCAGGAGCATGACGCCAAAATACACAGCCCAGGCCACGGCACGCTGGTGAGTCGATTCGTCGACTTCCACAAGGGGCCAGAAGCGGTGGCGGTCACCTGCGTCGTCGAACAGGCTCCAGACGGACGCCAGGTCAGCGGCGCGGTCCCCGGCGCACAGGTCACCCCAGTCGATGACGGCGCGGATCAGGCCGTTCTCCACAATCACGTTCTGGGCGTGCAGGTCGCCATGTAGCCAGTGTTTGTCCTCCGGCGCGGTCAGATGGAGTCCCATTTGCCAGGCTTCCAGCAGCTCCGGCGCGATACGCACGCCCGCCGAGGCGAGGTTGTCCATGCGCTGTTGGAGGCGCTCCCGATGAACGGATAGCGAACAACCGCGAACCGGGTTATGTGGCGCGGAGGCGGGCGCCGGTACGTGCAGGCGCTCGATGAACCGGGCGAATGGGCCTACAGCTGCCTCGCCGAGCGCTGCTTCATCGGCACACTGTCCCGGAAACCACGGGATGATGCTCCAGTGCCACGGGAATCCCGAGCCGGGTGCGCCGATTCGCACGGGGACAGGGACGTCGATGGGCAGTCGCTCGGCCAGTTCGGGCAACCAGCGCTGTTCGTTGCGGATAAGGCCGGCAGCAATTTCTCGACGCGGTATCCGTACTGCCAGTGACTCGCCGAGGCGATAAATCACGCCGTCCCAGCCGCTCGCAACTGGAGTCAACGTCTCATCGCCCAGGTCCGGGTGTTGCTCCCGGATCAGTTGCCGAACGAGCGCGTCCGTAATGTCGATGTCGGATTCGGGTTTGCCGTGCACGGTTCCGGGCCGCCAGTGAGGGTCTGCGGGCGCGCAGTATGCCAGAAAGGCCTCGCCGGGTAGCGGTCGTCAGACACTACCTTGTCCCCTACTTATGTTACTTTACGGCGCCTCAAGAGCCCGTTTGCCCGGGTGGCGGAATTGGTAGACGCAGCGGACTTAAAATCCGCTTTCCGAAAGGGAGTACGAGTTCGAGTCTCGTCCTGGGCACCATTCAGAACAGAGTTGGGCACCGAGGGCATTTTGAGCTCACGTGAATCTCACTGGACAAAAGTCGGCAGGATTCTCTCGGCTGTCATCCGCAGCACACTGTTCTCCAATCGATGGACAGTGGTCACCACAATCAGGTCGAGCTCATCAATCAAAATGATGGTTTGGCCGCTGCCGCCCTGAGCGGATGTGCTGAAATAGCTTTTATCGCCGGCCTGCATGTCCGCCTGCCACCAGAAATAGCCGTAACCGATATTGGAGACACTGCCGTCGTCAGCGAAGTTGTCATCGTCGCTGTCGCGGACAATTCTATTGATTGCTCTGGCGATAAACTCTTCCGGAACCAGCTGTTCGCCGTTCCATTTGCCTTTGTTCATGGCCAGGACGCCCCACTTGACCATGTCGCGAGAGGTCATGCTCGTGCGCGAACCCGCCTGTGGCAGGCCGGTAACGGCAGTCGGCCAGCGATAATTTGTGATACCCAGTTTGTCGAGCAGTTCGCTCTTGATGAAGTCTTCGGCAGTGCCTGGCACGACCGCCTCAATGACCTGCATCACCAGGTTCGGGTCGATGCCTTGATACAAAAAGCTCTGGGATTCCTTAGTGACAGGTTCACTATGTTCCAGATGAGCCTGAACCTGTCCCTGGCCTTCCAGCTGGCTTGGATTGTTCTCGAATGCTTCTCTCTGCTCCTCACTGATGCGGATGCCGGAACGCATCGTCAGCGCTTTATGGAGCGTGATGTTTTCTGCTCCCTCAACAAATCGTGTTGAATCCAGATCATCGAAGAAGCTGACCAAGGGCTTGTCCAGATCCGCAATGGTCAGATAACCCAGTTGGATCGCGCGGCCCAGCGCCAGGCCGGTGTAGGCTTTTGTTGCTGACGCCTGGGGGTGGGGCAGGTTGATGCGACCGCGCAAATAATAGGATTCAAACAGGAGTTTGCCTTTGTGGGCGATCAGCAGGCTGTCGTAGTTCCCATGCTGGCCGTCGCTGATTTCCCGAGCCAGCTTCAGGATCCTATCTTTATCGCCGCCATCAACGCCTAGCTCTCCCACGATAAGCGCGTCTTTCTTGTCTGCCGGTGTTGTATCGACAAAAGCACTCTCAAGAGGAGGAATGTCCCAGAATGAGAGCGTCGCTTCGGTGGCTGTCGCCTCCGGGGCGAGGTTATCAATTTCTTCGGCGCCTGCTGCAGTAAAGCTGCCAAGACCGCTAAACAGAGCGACGGCGAGTAAGCGTTTGGATTTCGTATTGACGGTCATTGATATTCCCTTTGGGAATGGAGGATAGCTCTTCGAAAATGACATCAATAGCGAGAGAGATACAATGGGCCTGCGGTGAACCGATCCGCTCACGGGACGAAAGGATGTGACCAAGCAGCCGCACGCCATCTACGACGACATCGGCATCGGCTACACAACGCGCCGCCAGCCGGACCCGCGCGTTGCTAACGCAGTTCGCGGTGCGCTCGGCAATGTAAGTAGCGTGCTGAACGTCGGCGCCGGGGCTGGATCGTACGAGCCTCAGGGTTGCAACGTCGTGGCACTCGAGCCTTCGCTGGAAATGCTGCAGCAGCGAGCCGAGGATGCGGCGCCTGCGGTGCAGGGTTGGGCGGAGTCGATTCCGTTTGCGGATGACTCGTTCGATGCCTGCCTGGCATGTCTGACTTTGCACCACTGGCGCGATCAGCGGGCAGGGGTCGAGGAGATGATCCGGGTGGCGCGTGAGCGGGTTGTGATCTTTACGTTCGATGCGCGCGTGCAGTCTTTCTGGCTGTACGACTACCTGCCGGAGTTTGCTGCGCTGGATCGCAAGATCGGGCCGGACGTTGACGGCATCGCGTCGCGGTTCTCGAGTGCGGAAGTATTGCCGGTCCCTATTCCGCACAATTGCGTGGACGGTTTCCTGGGTGCGTACTGGCGGAGGCCGGGGGCGTATCTCGATACGGCCGTGCAGGCCGCCATTTCCAGTTTTTCGCTGGTGAAAGACCGGGAGCAGGGGCTGGCGCGGCTCGGCGACGATCTCAAAAGCGGCCTCTGGCGCTTGCGGTATGGCGAGCTTCTTGACCGGCGCGAACTGGATCTCGGGTATCGGCTGATTGTGGGCGTTTGTCGCTAATTCGGTTCGCGGCGGCCGGAGCAGTCGCCGTTGGCCAGACCCATTTCTTTTGATATCGATAATGATACTTTTTTGCAATATTCGCATATTTGAGATCATTTCAGATATGAGAATGCTGTAAATCCGAGATTATCTGATATACTATCTTTTGTGATAGGAAACTCTGATTATTGAGCAATAAATATCGTAGGTGATATTTTGAGAATCGACGAACTGGTGCCAGAGACCGAGATACTCAACGAGCTGGGCCGGCGCCTTGCGCGGGTTCGCAAGCAGCAAGGTTTCACGCAGACGGCCTTGGCCGAGGAGGCGGGGATCGGCGTGGCCACGTTGCGGCGGATCGAGGGCGGGCAGGACAGCCAGCTCGAGTCCTGGCTCAAGCTGTTGAAGGCGCTCCATATGGCCTCCGCCATCGACACGCTGCTGCCCGAAACCTTCAGCTCACCGATGGCGGAAGTGCGCGACGCGGCCAGGCGGAAGCGCTCGCGGTCTTCGCCGTCGGCCGGCATCGTGTGGGGAGACGAGGCCGAGTGAGTCACGCCACGGTCTACCTGTGGGGCACGCCGATCGGCTACGTGTCGATGAGCGCCGGCGAGCGCTTTGCGCGCTTCGAATACGATCCCGGCTTTGTCGAATTTGGCGTCGAGCCGGCGCCGCTGTACATGCCCGTGCAGGCGAGGCGCGTGTACCAGTTCCCCGAGCTGCACCCGCGGTCGTTCCACGGTCTCCCCGGGCTGCTGGCCGACAGTTTGCCCGACAAGTACGGCAACCGGCTCATCGACGTCTGGCTTGCGCAGACGGGGCGGCGGGCCGAAGACTTCAACGCCGTGGATCGCCTCTGCTATACGGGACGGCGGGGTATGGGTGCGCTTGAGTTTGAGCCGTCGACGGGCGCGGGCGTCGATCAGGACGAACTGCTCGACGTCAGGGATCTCGTCAAGCTTGCGTCGATGGCGTTTGCCGACAAGGCTACGCTCGATACACGCTTTGCTGCCGGCCATGAAGAAGACGCGCTGCTCGATATCCTGAGCGTCGGCACCTCGGCTGGCGGCGCGCGGGCCAAGGCTGTCGTTGCGTTCAACCCGAAGACGCAGCAGGTTCGCTCCGGCCAGCTCGAACTCGACAAGGGCTTCGAGCACTGGCTCATCAAGTTCGACGGAGTCGCCTTCAGCGGCGACTGGGGCGTGGCCGATCCCGCCGGCTATGGTTTGCTCGAGTACAGTTACTACCTGATCGCCCGTGAATGCGGCATCGACATGATGGAAAGCCGCCTATTCAGCGAGAACGGTCGCAACCACTTCATGACCCGCCGCTTCGACCGCGACGAGGACGGCGGCAAACGCTTCATGCAGACGTTCGCAGCGCTGGGGCATTTCGACTATTACGAAAGCGGCGCGTATTCCTATGAGCAGCTATTCATGACGATGCGCCAGCTCGGCATGTCGAAGGCCGACATCGAGCAGCAGTTTCGGCGCGCCGTGTTCAACATCGTCGCCTGCAACCAGGACGATCACGTCAAAAACTTCGCGTTCATGATGGATCGCAAGGGTAGCTGGAGCCTGGCGCCAGCCTACGATCTCTGTCACGCCGAAGGCAGCAACTTCACGCGGTTTCACCAGCTGAGTATCAACGGCAAGACCTCGGGATTTACGATGGGTGATCTCAAACATCTGTCGAAGTACGCCGGGTTGCCGGGCAATCGCGAAAAGCGCGTCCTGGAACAAACGCTGGATGCGTTCTCAGCTTGGCCGAAAACGGCGGCGGAACTCGAGATCCCCGAGCGGCTGCAGGATCACGTGCGAAGGACACTGCGGCTAACCTGGGACTGAGATAGCTTTACTGAATCCGCTGCTCGTTCGCGTAAACGTTGCAGCGGCCGTCGCGCATAAATCCTACGAGCGTCATACCGAACTCTTCGGCCATTTCGATTGCGAGGCTCGACGGTGCGCCGATTGCCACCAATGTGCTGACGCCCGCCATCGCCGCCTTCTGCATCAGTTCAAAGCTCGTACGGCCGCTCACGATCATCCCGTATTCGGCCGCCGGCAGCTTGTCGTCGAGGAACAGCCGGCCGACGACCTTATCCATGGCGTTGTGGCGACCGACGTCTTCGCGGACGAGCACAACCTCACCCAGCGCGTTGAACAATCCCGTGGCGTGCAATCCGCCCGTAACGCCAAACGACGCTTGGTGTTCGCGCAGCGCATCCGGCAGGGCCAGCAGCGCCTCGGTCGTGGTGTGAAAGCTCGATGTGTCCGTATCGGCGAACGGCCGCTCTTGCCTGAGCGCGTCGATCGAGGTCTTGCCGCACACGCCACAGCTCGACGTTGTGTAGAAATGCCGCTCGAGGCGCGCGAGATCAATATCGACGTCGGGCGCCAGTTCGACGACGGCCACGTTACGCTCGGCTTTGCCGGGCGGCGGACGACCCCAGTGCGAGACGTTTCGAATCTGCCCAGGCGCTGTCAGGATGCCCTCGGAAAACAGGAACCCCACCGCCAGCTCGTCGTCGTGTCCCGGTGTACGCATCGTGATCGACACGGGTTTGTGCTCGCCCGGCATCAGGGCATCGAGCGACAGGCGGATCTCCAGCGGTTCTTCGACGGCTACGGCGTCGAGCAGGCGGCTCGACGACTCCCCATCGAGCCTCTGGATACTGACGGGGTGACTCGACGACATTTACGTGCCGGCGTTTTCCGCGTGCAGATGCTCGGCAGCGGCGGCTAGCGCCGGGCTCAACGCGCTGGCGCCCGGCTCCGAGCGGGCGTACTCGAGGAAGTTCTGGCGCATGCGCGGATCCCAGAACTTCTGCATGTGCAGCGCAAGCTTTTCGCCCCTGCGCTGTGTGTCTTCGTCGATCGATATATTGGCGCTGATCTGTTCCGCCATGCGCACCAGCTTGTCAATGCTGACGCTCATGAGGCCGTTGTTTCGACCCTTTCTGCCGACGCCAGCGCTTCTTCCTGCATATCGCTAAAGCTGGCGTGGCGCTGCTGCCAGTCGGAGGGCTGGCTGACGGGCACAACCTGCACGGCGGTCACCTTGTACTCCGGACAGTTGGTCGCCCAGTCGGAGTTTTCCGTCGTTACGACGTTCGCGCCCGATTCGGGGTGGTGAAACGTCGTGTAGACGACACCGGGCAACACGCCGTCGGTCACGACCGCGCGCATCACCGTTTCGCCGACTCGGCTCGTAATGCCGACCCACTGGCCATCGGCAATCCCTCTGAGCTCCGCGTCCTCGGGATGAATCTCCAGGCGGTCTTCGTCGTGCCAGTTGATATTGCTCGTGCGTCGCGTCTGCGCACCGACGTTGTATTGCGACAGTATCCGGCCCGTCGTCAGCAGCAGCGGGTATTTGCGGGTTGTGCGTTCGTCGGTCGCAACGAACGGTGTCGGTGCGAAGTGCCCCTTGCCGATCGGGAAGGTCTCTTCGTGCATGATTTCCGTGCCTTCCGGATGCTCGGTGTTGCAGGGCCACTGCACGCTGCCGCGGCGGTCCAGCAGCTCGTAGCTGACGCCGCGGAACGTGGGCGTGAGCGCCGCAATCTCCGCCATGATCTCGCGCGGATGCGCGTATTCCATCGGGTAGCCGAGCGCATTCGACAACGCGCAGGTCACCTCCCAGTCCTCGAGGCCGGCAACGGGCTGCATGACTTTGCGCACGGGTGAGATGCGCCGCTCCGCGTTCGTGAACGTGCCGTTCTTTTCGAGGAAGGTGGAGCCCGGCAGCAGCACGTGTGCGTACTTGGCTGTCTCGTTCAGGAAGATGTCCTGCACGATCAGGCATTCCAGCGCCTCGAGCGCCGCCGTCACGTGTTGTGTATCGGGGTCCGATTGCGCAACGTCTTCACCTTGTACGTACAAGGCCTTGAACTCGCCGCTGACGGCGGCGTCGAGCATGTTCGGAATCCGGTAACCGGGCTCGGGCAGGAGGCTCACGCCCCAGCGCGACTCGAACTCGCCGCGCACGGCAGGATCGCTGATATGCCGGTAGCCGGGCAGTTCGTGCGGGAACGATCCCATGTCGCAGGCGCCCTGGACGTTGTTCTGGCCGCGCAGCGGGTTTACGCCCCCGCCCAGCTTGCCGAGGTTGCCGGTCGCCATTGCGAGGTTGGCAATACCCATGACCATCGTGGAGCCCTGGCTGTGTTCAGTAACGCCCAGGCCGTAGTAGATCGCTGCGTTGCCGGCTTCAGCGTAGAGGCGCGCCGCGGCCCGAACTTCCGCAGCAGGTACGCCGGTAACGGATTCCGACTGCTCGGGTGAGTGCTCGGGCTGTGCTATGAATTCGCGCCAGGTTTCGTAGGCCTCAATATCGCAACGCGCTTCGATGAAGGCCTGGTCTTCAAGACCTTCGGTTACGACGACGTGTGCCATCGCGTTGACGAGCGCAACGTTGGTGCCGGGCCTGAGCTGCAGATGATGCTTCGCCTCGATGTGCGGAGATCGCACAAGGCCAATGGCTCTCGGGTCGGCAACAATGAGCTCCGCGCCGGCGCGCAGGCGTCGCTTCATTTGTGACGCAAACACGGGATGCGCGTCGGTCGGATTGGCGCCGATCACCATGACGACGTCGGCTTCCAGCACGCTGTCGAAGGTCTGGGTACCGGCCGACTCGCCGAGCGTCGTCTTGAGGCCGTAGCCGGTCGGCGAATGGCAGACCCGCGCGCAGGTATCGACGTTGTTGTTGCCAAACGCCGCGCGCACCAGTTTTTGCACGAGATAGGTTTCTTCGTTCGTGCAGCGTGACGAGGTAATGCCGCCGACCGACAGCGGTCCGTATTGCTGCTGCACGTTGCGGATCTTTTGTGCCGCGAAAGTCACCGCTTCGTCCCAGTCGACTTTGCGCCACGGTTCGTGGATCGAGTCGCGGATCATCGGCGCGCTAATGCGATCCGGATGTGTGGCGTAGCCGAACGCAAAGCGGCCTTTCACGCAGGAGTGGCCGTGGTTTGCATGGCCATCTTTGTTCGGGACCATGCGCACGACTTGCTCGCCCTTCATTTCGGCCCGGAACGAGCAGCCGACGCCGCAGTAAGCGCAGGTCGTAATGGCGTAGTGCTCGGGCTGGCCGAGTTCGATCAGCGAGTTCTCGGTTAACGTGGCGGTCGGGCAGGCCTGAACACAGGCGCCGCAGGACACACACTCGGAATCGAAGAAGGGCACGTCGTCGCTCGCCGCCACCATCGAGGCAAAGCCGCGGCCATCGATTGTGAGCGCATGCGTGCCTTGCACCTCGTCACAGGCGCGCACGCAGCGCGAGCAGACGATGCACTTGCTGGGATCGAACGTAAAGTAGTCGTTGCTTTTGTCTTTCTCGGCCGCGAGGTGGTTGGCGCCGTCGTAGCCGTAGCGCACGTCCCGCAGGCCCACGGCACCCGCCATGTCCTGCAGTTCGCAGTCGCCGTTGGTGGGGCAGGTCAGGCAGTCGAGCGGGTGATCCGAAATGTAGAGTTCCATGACGTTGCGGCGCAGCTTCGCAACGGCCGGCGTCTGCGTGCTGACCCGCATGCCTTCGGCCACCTCGGTCGTGCACGACGCGGGGAAGCCCTTCCGGCCTTCGATCTCGACAACACACAGCCGGCATGAACCGAAGGGTTCCAGCGAATCGCTCGCGCACAGTTTAGGAACGTTGACGCCGGCCTCGATGGCGGCGCGCATGACCGAAGTGCCTTCGGGGACCGTCACGGTCTGACCGTCGATCTCCAGCGCGACGCTGACCTCGCTTATGTGCTCGGGTGTGCCAAAATCGTCGGCGCGCCGATAGGGCTTCCACTGCTTAACCGTCGAATCAACCGTCGAATCTGATGGCATGTCAGAGTTCCTCCGGAAAGTGTTTGAGCACGCTCTTCACGGGCAGCGGCGCCATGCCGCCCAGCCCGCACAACGACCCATCTATCATTGTGTCACAAAGATCGTCGAGCAGGATGCGATTTGCGTCCGCATTTTCGCCTGCGCGAATGCGGTCAATGACTTCGGTGCCGCGGACGGCGCCAATGCGGCAGGGTGTGCACTTGCCGCAGGATTCGATCGCGCAAAACTCGAGCGAAAAACGGGCGAGAGCGCCCAGATCGGTCGTGTCGTCGAACACGACGATGCCGCCGTGGCCGAGCATGCCGCCCACAGTCTGCATGGCCTCGTAGTCGAGCGGCGTATCGAAGTGCTGCGGCGGGATCAGCGCGCCGAGCGGGCCGCCCGCCTGCACGGCCTTGATCGGGCGGCCGCTTAAAGTGCCGCCGCCGAGATCGTTGAGGACCTCGCCCAAGGTCATGCCGAAGTCGACCTCGTAGAGGCCACCGCGAGCCGCGTTGCCGGCGAGCTGGACGGTCAGGGTGCCGCGCGAATTGCCGACGCCGAAGTCACGATAAAACTCGGCGCCCTCGCGCAGGATGATCGGGACGGTTGCAAGGCTAATGACGTTGTTGACGACCGTCGGCTGACCAAACAGCCCCTTGATCGCCGGCAGCGGAGGCCGGAAGCGTATCGTGCCGCGTTTGCCTTCGAGGCTTTCGAGCAGCGAAGTCTCTTCGCCGCAGATGTAGGCGCCGGCGCCTTTGCGTATTTCGATGTGAAACGAGGTACCGCTGCCGAGAACGTCATCGCCCAGATAGCCCGCTTCGGTGGCGGTCTCGATCGCTTGCGCCATGGTGCTGATCGCCTGCGGGTACTCGGAACGTATGTAGATAAAACCCTTGCTGGCACCGGTCGCAAAACCGGCGATGGTCATTCCTTCGATGAGGGCAAACGGATCGCACTCCATGACGAGCCGGTCCGCAAACGTCCCCGAGTCGCCTTCGTCCGCGTTGCAGACGATGTATTTCTGATTGCCTTCGGCGTCCAGCACGGTCTGCCACTTGATGCCGGTCGGGAAGGCTGCGCCGCCGCGGCCGCGCAAGCCCGATTGTTTGACGGTCTCGACAACATCCTGTGGCGATTGCGCCAGCGCTTTCCCCAGCCCGGCGTAACCGCCGTTGTTGCGATAATCGTCGAGCGAGGCGGGCCGGGTTCTGCCGAGGCGTTCGAACGTGAGGCGGTTTTGCCGTTTGAGCGCGTCAAGGTCTTCGACGTTGCCGAGGTGGCGGGGGTGCTGCGTGTTGGGCTTGCCGTCAGGCGTGAGAAGCGTGTCCAGATCGGCCGGCGTTATCGGGCCAAACGCCACGCGATCGGAAGCCGTTTCGACTTCGAGCAACGGATCCAGCCAGTAGAGGCCGCGGGTGCCGTTGCGTTCGATCTCGTAGCCGTTGTCGGCAACCGCCGTCACGTTGACAAGCGCGGCCGCCACATCGTCGGCGCCGAGCGACCGGGCGCCCGTGTCGCCTGGTACGTAGATCCGCCGCCGGCTAGTCGACGAGTTCATCGAAGCGCTCCGGTGTGACGCGGCCGTAGACCTTGTCGTCGATCATGACTGCGGGCGAGCAGGCGCAATTGCCGAGGCAGTACACGGGATCGAGCGAATAGCGTCCGTCCGGAGTCGTTTCGTGAAAGCCGATACCAAGCCGCTTCCTGGCATGGCCGGCCAGCTGCTCGGCGCCGACGGCCTGGCAGGCTTCCGAGCGGCAGACCCGGATCGTGTGTTTTCCGGCGGCCTTTGTCCTGAAGTCGTGGTAGAACGTGACGACGCCATGCACGTCGGCCTTCGACAGGTTGAGAACGTCGGCGACGGCACCGGTTGTTGGCGGAGGCAAATAGCCGAAACGCTCGTGTACGGCCTGCAGGATCGGCAGCAGCGCGCCGTCCATGCCGGCGTGCTGGCTGGCGATTTCTCGAATCTCGGCTTCCTGGGTCATTCTGCGCTCGGTCACAAGTCTTCCGACCCCGCAGAGACTACTACGGAAGGCGGCCGATCGCATGTGAGCCTATGGGCGGCGAGGGCTGCCGCCGGTGGCCCGCGGCAGCAAACACTGTCCGCTGAACAGGCTGTCTTGTTTCCAGCGAAGCAGATTCAGCTGTCGTTTTCGTACATTGCCGTGATCATGCAAGTGGTTTCGTTAATGTGCAGAGCGACGTCGGTGCCCCTCGCGCGAGCGGCCAGTAGCAGCGCTTTTTCGAAGGCATGGGTGGCCCGGTTTGAGTCCAGACACATGTGGACTGTCCACGTCGGGTAACACGTACAGTCGTTCCTGGCCCATCCTGTGATGTTGACCGTAACGGTGACCCCGTCATACCCGATACCGATATTTTCGACTTTCCCTATGTGCCAGCCGCCAAAAGACGATGCGGACCATAGGAGTAGTGCTACTGCCAGAACGTATCTCATAGTTGTCTCCGTTCACATTGAGGTGGTGAAGGGACGATCCGTTGCTCGCCCCGGGATTCGAGGTGCTAACCGCCGACGGCTACCCGGTCGACAACCGGTCGATCGGTGCACCGGGAGACGCGCACGCGAATGGGCGTGCCTGACGCCTGTGCGGACAACAATATGCTCAGGGCTGTGTTGTGATATTCGCCGGGTTCAATCGCCAGCAGGCTGGCGTTGCCGCATCCTGTGCCAGCCAACGGCGCCGTGAGATATACGATGATGCTGCTAATCTGGTTGGGCGCATTCGGCCAGGTTTCGACCCGCAAGATTGTCAGATCGTCATAGAGCGTCGGCAAAGCGGCGGCGTTTGCCGAAATCAGAACTGATGCGAGCATCAGTCGGGCGAGCATCGTCTTCATCGTCTCTTCCTCCGTTCGTTTTCGAATAGCTGTCCTTTGCAAGCGCCGAGGCGACCGCCGGCGCGTCCAGTGAATTCACAAATGTCATTGAGTGGTGAGCGTTCGCCTGAACCGTTCGCGTGGTAAACGCGTAACCGGACTCGCTTCTCCGCTAGTCGGCTAATTGGTAAAGCGCCGAGCATAAAACGAAAAGAGATTATCAGCTTGACCTATATGGGTCTACCGGTTCATTTACGTATTGCTTGAGACCCGTCTGGCGGGACTAATGGCTCGGTTCGTCCCGACAGATCCGTTTCGTTCTCTGACAGCCACGCTTGCTGCCCAAACGGTTTGCAACGCTACAAAGGAGCTTCACTATGACGATCGACGTAAACAAGAATCTGCGATACGCCTTCAAGCTGGGTCTGCTGCTGACGCTGCTTACGGTGTCCTCTGCGAACGCTGCGCCGACATGGCACGAAGCGAAGATTACCGAGGTGTATCCGCTTGCGAATGGCGCTTTTATTATCAGTTTCGACAGCGACTCGACAGCCTGCACGAGTTCCAGTGTGCCGAAGTATTACTACGTTGAGGTCGGCCAAAACGGAATGACGCAGGAAGGTCTCAAGAATATGCTGTCGGTGTCTCTGACGGCCGCGAGTCTGCAAGTGGACGTGCTGATCAGTTTCGACGACTCATCGGCGTATTGCTACGTCAATCGCATCAACGCCATCTTCGTCAGGTGATACCGCGACGCCGTTCGGCAGGTGACAGGACTGTTTGTGCCCGCGTCCTTTTGATAGCTGGAATCTCCCGTTCACGGTCCTCGAAGAAACTTCTCCGGGTCCACGAGTTCGAACCCCGGCGTTTGCTCTACGAAATGATCCAGCCAGAACTTGTGACCCGCGCCGTATACGACAACGACGCGATCGCCCGGCCTGGTGACGTCCTCGAGCTTCGAAAAGGTCTTTGCGTTACGCATGAACCAGTAAGCGTTCAATTCGGCAGCCGGTTGATCTTCGCCGACGTCGAAGCTTAGCAGGCGATAGTAAAACTCGGGTGAGGACATGGGTCCGTTGTTCACTTCACGCAGAGCCTCGGTGACGGACATAGCGCTGAGGCGTGCCTGTTCGGCAATCACGCGCTTCTCCGACTCCTCGAGCAGGGCGTGGATGTCGGCGGCGGCGCCTGTTCGCTCGGCGTGCTGCATGACGGCATCGAACGGAAAATAGTCCGGTTCTCCCTCGCTCGCGTGCTCATCGAGACCGTATACGCGCTGGACTCCGGCCACACGGGCCAGTCGATAGCCGATCTGCACACGTTCGTTGACGACCGTCGCGAGCATTTCGTCGTCGAATTGATCGAAGTACGGGTCCCGGTAGTCCGGCGCGGATGTCGTGCGTTCCGTGACGACTACCGTGGGCTCGAAGGTCGCCAAGGCATTTGCGAGTTCGGCCAACTCGGCCTGACGATCTTCGGAGAGCATGTCGTCGGGCTCGACGTTAATGAGATCCGCGCCGGAACTTGCAAAGTGGAACGTCCCGAGAACCATTACCTGAACAGGCTGCTCGTCATGGGGTTCGCCCTGGGCCATGCCTGGCAGCAGGAGAGACAGAGCCGCTATCGCAGCGGCCGAAAGTGGTCTGGACATGAGCACCTCACTATCGTGTAGACGGTTTCAGCGTTTAGATGCTCGGCTGTCCCATTTTGGTTGCGTTTCTGTGTCAAGCACAAAAAAAGCCGCGGGATGACTCGTACCCCGCGGCTTCCTTTTCCTTTGACTGCGACGCTGTTCCGGCTTAAGTGCCTTTCTTCAATGCGTCGCGAATCTCCGTCAGAAGCTCAACTTCTGCCGAGGGCTTCGGCGGCTCCGCGGGTTTTTCTTCTTCCTTCTTTTTGAGCTTGTTCATGGCGCGGATGACCATGAAGATGGCAAACGCGACAATCGTGAAATCCAGCACCGTGTTGATAAAGGCGCCGTAGTTGATGGTTGCCGCTCCAGCTTCTTGCGCAGCGGCAAGCGAAGGATATTCAACGCCCGACAGATTGAAGTACAGCTGACTGAAATCGACGTTACCCATTATGAGACCAATGGGAGGCATGATGACGTCGTTGACCAGGCTGCTGACAATCTTGCCGAACGCACCGCCGATAATGATACCGACCGCCATGTCCACGACGTTTCCCCGCATGGCGAACTCTTTGAACTCTTTTAGCATTTTGACCTCTTGCTTTTTATTGTTGAGTCGCCGCCGATAATAGCAAAGCTAGCGTCTCTGTGACTTCGTGAGGTCTCGCCGACGCGGGCGCCGACGGCCGCCGGTCTCGTCTCCGGCGGCTGCATGACGTTACAATGCCGCCCTCGATATCGTGTTTGCTGCGAGTTTTAACGATGGTGATGTCAGGAAAATTGTCTGTCCGGTGCGGGCTGCTGGGTCTGATGATGTTAGCGCCGGGGTTGGTGGTCGCCGATCTCGAGCAGGGGCTCGGAGACTGTGCGGCGATCACAAACGATGCGTCCCGTCTCGAGTGTTTCGATCAATTGGCGCGCGGCCTCGAACGCCCGGCAGCGCCGCCCGTTGCGGTTGAGCCCGCGCCTGAACCGGCAGCACCCGCGCCCGTTACCGAGTCCGCGGGCGAAGCTCCTGCGGTCGTCGAGGCCCAGGCTCTGGACGACGAAGTCGGGCGGACGGCCAGACGAAGCCCGGACGGCGGCAAGAGACCTCGTGAGTCGTGGGTGGCTGACGTCGACCGTTGTGAGGAGGCGGTCGACGGGAAAATGTTGTTTTTCTTTGAGAACGGGCAGATCTGGAAGCAATCGAAAAGCCGTCGCGTCTCGATCGAGGATTGCAGCGTCGAAGCGACGCTGCAGAAGGACATGTTCGGTTTCAAGATGACGCTTGCGGGCTACAACCGAACCGTTCGCGTACGCCGAATTCGCTAGCGCGGGCCACCGCGCCCCAATCGACCCGGTGCGGCTGCACCACGGGACCTGGTTCACAGTCAAAACGACGACTGGTTCGCAGATTCGCCGCAAAAAGCCCTTGACGGCTGGCCTGCCGGTCGGGAAGTTGCGACAACCGAAGCTCCTATCGGGAGCTTCTTTATGCCTGCCAGTGTTGAAAACAATGTGGACTACAGCCTGCTGAGCCGGCTATCGAGCCTGGTGCTCTGCAGCCGCTGTTTTCAGAAAGGCAAAGTCACCCCGGTGCCGCAGTTGATTACCGCTACCCGTCGTCCGGCGAATCTGTGTCCGGCGTGCCGTGCAGAAGCGATTGAGAACGGCAGCCTGCGTCGAGTGCCGAGGCGCGAACGAGGCGCCAGGGTCATAAAGTTCGAGGCCAACTAGCCGGAACGCAGCCTCCCGGCCCACACTCGGTTTTTTTCCGCAGCCAGCAGTGCCACAATCCGGTGGCTTTAGACCCCGCCCGGATCGCCGATGGCCAAACTGTATTTCTATTACTCCTCCATGAACGCGGGCAAGTCGACCTCACTCTTGCAGTCCAGCTACAACTACCGGGAACGCGGGATGAATACGCTCGTAATGGCGCCCGAGCTGGACGATCGATACGGCGCGGGGCAGGTCACGTCACGCATTGGCCTCGAAACTGCGGCGACGACCTTCCGGCCCGAAGACAACCTTGCGGAAACGGTAGCCGCGGCACACGCGAACGAGCCGATTCATTGCGTGCTGATCGACGAAGCGCAGTTCCTGACCAAGCAGCAGGTGCTGCAGCTCACCGACGTGACCGACATCATGAACATTCCGGTGCTGGCGTACGGTTTGCGCACCGATTTTCGCGGCGAGCCGTTCGAGGGCAGCAAATATCTGCTCGCGTGGTCCGACAACCTCAAGGAACTCAAGGCGATCTGCCATTGCGGTGCAAAGGCGACAATGGTCGTTCGCCTCGACGAGCACGGTAATGCGATCCAGGAAGGCGCGCAGATAGAAATTGGCGGCAACGATCGCTACGTGTCGATGTGCCGCAAGCACTTCAAGGCGCTGTTCTACGCCTGATCCGGACAGGTTTGCACGATCACCGGAATGATCGTCCGAACGCTGGTCCTAACAATTGGCGAGACTATGCCGAATGCTTGTTGCGCGAATTGGCGGGGGCCGCCGGGAGTATCTCGGTGTTTTCCTGCGCGAGCAGTTTGCGCATGTCTTCCAGCGTTTTCATGATCGTCGTGTCGGCAAAATCTGCGCCGTCAAGCGTGCCGCGACTGGTTGCGTAGGGGTCATGGAACTTGATCCGATGGTGGCCCAGGCTGATCACGTCGTTGTGCATCAGCACCTGGTTGGAGACCCGCTTCGAATTGACGAGCGTGCCGTTGGTGCTGTTCAGGTCCATCAGGAACGTCGAGCTGCCGTTTCGCACCAGCAGCAGATGGTGCCGGCTAACGAAGCGGCTGGGTATGGCAATGTCGTTGTGTTCCGAGCGGCCGACGAGTATTCGTGGCTTGTCGAAGGTCATGGCGCGGATCGGGCGGCCGTCTTTGCTGACGATCAGGCGCGGCGGATCGCTGGGAGTGCCTTTGGGCAGACCAGCGGTTTCCAGCCCGGTCTCGTCCCACGTGCCTTTCGGCAGCCTGGGCTGTTCGATGTGCTCCACGCAGATCGGCAACGTCGTCGCTTTCGCCAGCGCGAGGAGCGCCAGCCGATCGACGATACCCGGCCAGCCGCCGGCCGCTTCGTGCAGCGCTTCGCAGACCTTGCCCGGGAAAACGTACTCCGGTATCAGGCTGCCCGCCGCGCGAAGTTTTTGCTGCAGGTAATAACTCGTTTCTTTGGATGACATCGGCCGCATGTGCAGGTCGGCCGTGGTTCGCTTGAGTATCGGTTCGAGCAGGTCGTCGCTGGCGATTGCCCGCAGCGAGCGATCGCTGACAAGTATGAGCCGAAGGGCGGACGTGCGAATGGCGCTGGCCTGGCGCACGCGCAGCTCAGCGAGCTCGCACACGGTTCGCAACGCGCTGGCTTTGAGCGCATGCGCATTCTCGATGATCAGGAGCGGCGCCTGATGACGGGCGGCTTGCTGCAGCGCGAATACGCGTAGCATCCCGAACAATTCGTTGGCGGAGTTGTAGTCGAGCTCGTAGCCGAACTGCCGAAGTATGGCTTGCAGTAGCTGTGCCGTGTTGAGTTCGTTGCCGTCGATGACTGCCGTGGCGCACTCGGCGTCGAGCGTGTCGACAAACTGACTGACGACGGTCGATTTGCCGGCCAACGCGGGCCCTTGCAGCAGCACGACGCCATCCGGGGCCTGGATAGATTGGCGCAGCGCCCTGAGCGCTTCGCGATGCGAAGCGTAAGGCACCGTCAGCATCGGTTTGCCGTGTGTTCGAAACGGTTGTTCCGAAAGGCCGGCGGAGGCTAAATCCATTACTTGAACACGCTCACTGTCTTTTTGTGCAATTTGTCTTTATCGTTTTGAATCCGGTCGGTTTTTTATGTTTTATCGACCGTTTGTCAGAGTCTACGATCGGCTTTCACGGCTTGTAAATGCCGATCGCCTGACTGCTTATAACTCAATCGGCCACGGCCTATAGCTTTAAACAGCCTTAAGAATGAGTTGTAATTCACTGATTAAATAAATTTTTTATTCACGTGCTTTTTTTGTCGCCGCTTGGCGACAGGATCTAAGGTGTTGACTGCAAAGCTAACAGGAGAAGGGCTGACGCTGTTTAGGGGTGATCGTTGCCTGTTCGACGGTCTGTCGTTTGCGCTTGAATCCGGCGGGCTGTTGCTGCTCGAAGGCGCAAATGGCAGCGGCAAGACCAGCCTGATGCGCGCCATAGCGGGGCTGTTGCCGCTCGAGGAGGGCCAGTTCCGCTGGAACGGCGAGAGTGTGCAGCGGGATCGGCAGTTGTTTCGCAGCCGGTTCACCTGGCTCGGCCATCGCAGCGGGCTCAAGTCGGACCTGACGCCCGTGGAGAACCTCCGTTTCGACAGCCAGCTGCGCGCGCGCAACGCCACCACGTTCGATGCGGCGTTCGAGCGCCTCGGCATCACGCGCTTACGGTCCCTGCCGGTGCGGCTGCTGTCGGCAGGGCAGCAGCGGCGCGTGGCGTTGACGCGATTGCTGCTGGCCGACGTGCCGCTCTGGCTGGTCGACGAGCCGTTCACGAATCTCGACAGGCAAGGCAGGGAACTCGTCATGGAGCTCGTGGGTGAGCACCTGGATCGTGGCGGGCTCTGTGTCATGGCCGCGCACCAGGACGTCGACGTACGCGGCACAGTGCAAAGGCTGTCGCTCTAATGGCCCCTCGCGATTCAGAAACCGCCGGTCTGGCGGCCATCCTGCTGGCGACCGCGCGGCGCGATCTGCTGCTGGCCGTGAAGCGCCCAAGCGACGTTCTCAATCCGCTGGCATTTTTTGCAATGGTTTGTACGCTGTTTCCCCTGGCGGTTGGCCCGAGCCGGGAACAGCTCGCATTTTCGGGTCCGGGGGTATTGTGGGTGGCAGCGCTGCTGGCGACGCTCCTGACGCTCAACAGCCTGTTTGTCGCGGATCTCGAGGACGGCAGCCTCGAACAGATGCTCCTGAGCCCGCAGCCGCTGCCGGTCCTGGTGCTCGGCAAGGTGCTCGCTCACTGGCTGACGAGCGGGGTGCCGCTGGTCCTGGTTTCGCCGCTGCTTGCCATAACCTATCAGATGCCCGTAGACGTGATCGGGGTCCTGATGCTGAGCCTGTTTCTTGGCACGATCATCCTGAGCCTGCTGGGTGGGATCGGCGCGGCGCTGACCGTCGGGCTGCACCGCGGCAGCGCGCTCCTGAGCCTGCTTGTGCTGCCGCTGGCCATGCCCGTGCTCATACTGGGGCCGAGCAGCGTCTCGCTGGCGGCCGGCAACGAGCTTTATACGCCGGGGCTTTGGGCGCTTGCGGCCTACGCAGTGGGCGCCCTGAGCCTCGCACCGTTTGCGGCTGCTGCCGCACTTCGTATTACGAACGAGTAGAATCCGCCGCTATGTGGAATTATCTGTACCGATTGTTTCATCGCTT
>JANQPG010000065.1 GCA_028289545.1 Woeseiaceae bacterium | reverse complement strand
TGTATAATCCCCGCCTTTTCTGAGCTTGGCAGGAGTATCTGAATGGCCGCAAAAAGGTCCGTAAGCAAGAAGCGGAAAAAGGTGAGTAAGAAGAAAGCTCCCGCCAGGAAAGCTGCCTCTGTGAAACGCAAAGCATCGGCCTCGAAGAAGAAGGCTGCGAAGAAGAAGGTCAGCAAGAAGAAAGTCGCCGCCAAGAAGACGGCGTCCAAAAAGAAAACCTCCAAGAAGAAGACAGTGAGCCGCAAGAAGCCTGTCGCGAAGAAAACCACTGCCAAGAAAACCGCCAGCAAGAAAAAAGCCGTGAGCCGCAAGAAACCTGCAAGCACCAAGAAAGCCAGCACCAAGAAAGCGAGCACACGGAAAGCCCCTGCCCGAAAGACCGCGGCCAAGAAAACCGCAGCTCCGGCCGGCAGGGCGCCGGCCAAGCCGCGCGGTGACGTGCTGACCGGCCCAATCCACGGGATTGCGCCCTATAAAGCGAAGCGGGGCGAGGAGTATATGAGCGACGAGCAGCTCGAGCACTTCCGCAACATTCTTAACGCCTGGAAGCGTGAGCTCATGTTCGAAGTCGACCGCACGGTGCATCACATGCAGGACGAGGCTGCCAACTTCCCGGACCCCAATGACCGCGCAACGCAGGAATCCGAGTTTGGCCTCGAACTGCGAACGCGCGACCGCGAGCGGAAGCTCCTGCGCAAGATCGACTCCGCACTGGCGCGGATCGACGACGGCAGCTACGGATTCTGCGACGAGACCGGCGAAGAAATCGGCCTGAAACGCCTCGAAGCCCGGCCGGTTGCAACGCTATGCCTTGAAGCGCAGGAACGACGTGAATTGGCGGAACGCCAGTTTCGCGACCGCGACGACCGCTACCGGTAGCGACCGCACGTGAACGAACCGGTCGGCGGCACTGGCCGGTTCGCTCCTTCCCCCACCGGCCCGCTGCACTTCGGTTCGCTGCTTGCGGCCGTTGCTTCCTTCCTCGATGCTCGTAGCTCGGGCGCACGCTGGTTGCTGCGCATCGAAAATATCGACCCGCCGCGGGAAGTGCCCGGCGCCGCCGAGGAGATCGTCAGCCTGCTGGAACGCTATGGCTTCGAGTGGGACGGGGCCGTTCGCTGGCAAGCCGACTCGACGGCACAACACGAGACGGCGCTCGCGAGGCTCATTGAAGATAACAGAGCCTACCCTTGCGGCTGCTCCCGCCGCAGTCTCGCTGATCAGCCTCAGGGCCCGCTGGGCGTGATCTATCCGGGTACCTGCCGCAACGGCACGACCGCCACCGAATACGCCTATCGCGTCCGCACGACAAACGATCCGATCCGATACGTGGACCGTCTGCAGGGTGCTCAGGTGAGCCACCTGGAGCGCGAGTCCGGCGACTTTGTCATCAAGCGCCGCGACGGCCTCGTGGCTTATCAGCTTGCCGTTGTCGTCGACGATTTCCTCGACAACGTCACCCACGTCGTGCGCGGGATCGATCTCATCGATTCGACGCCACGCCAGATCTGGCTGCAGCGCCTGCTTGGCTATCCAACGCCCCAATACGCGCACATCCCGATTGCCGTGCATCCCAACGGCGACAAACTGAGCAAGCTGACCGGCGCACCCGGACTCGATCCCAACGCGGCCGGCAGCAATCTTTCGAAGGCGCTTCTGGCTCTCGGACAAGCCGTGCCGGACGGACTCGACCGCGCTTCACCGGACGAGATATGGGCGCACGCCATTCGGCACTGGAATCCCGATACCATGCTTGGCCAACAAGCGGTTACGGCCGCTCCGGAAGATCAACGCTAACGGGTTCCGTGAACGGACTCAGGTGCCACAGCGCCGGAAATCCGCTATCTTAAGCTGGGTAGCGGGCAAGGTAAGGCTGCCGACGCGATCGAGACTGGGCGATCGAGACAGGGAATGAGCAATCCACGCGTTATCAAGAAGTACCCGAACCGGCGTCTATACGACACCGAAGAAAGCCGCTACATCACCCTCGCCGACGTCCGCGATCTGGTCATCAACCAGATCGACTTTCAGGTCATCGACAAGAAGTCGGGCGACGACATCACACGCCCGATTCTGCTGCAGGTCATCAGCGAACAGGAAGCCCACGGCGAGCCGGTCATGAGCAAAGACTTCCTTTCTCAGGTCATCCGCGCCTACGGCACGGCGATGCCCGGATTCATGGGTCGCTACCTCGAACAAAGCCTCAAAATGTTCATGTCCCAGCAACAAATGCTGCGAGGGCAGCTGAAGCGGGTTGTCGGCGTCGATCCGGTCGGGATTGTTGCAGATATGACGCAACAGAATTACGCCCGCTTCCGGTCGCTGCAAGACGAAGTTTTCGACCGTTTTATGGGCACGGCAACCGCAGCAAAACCTGCGGACGAAGGCGCCAAAAAACCCGCAGAAGACGCCGGCGAAGACCCCGAAAACCGCGATAAATCCGCCTGAATTCGGGCTCTCGCGAGCCTTTGCGCACCGGCACTTGACAGCCGGCTCCCGGCGTATTTAGCTACGTGTCTGCAGCAGGGATTCGCTCCCCCGCCCCCTGTTGCAGAGCCTGAAGGGGTTAACACTCCACGGCGAGCCCCCTGCGCAAGCGGGGGGCTTTTTTGTTGTGTCGATACGACGTTTTTGCATGCCCACGAAACAAGTCATTCGCAGCCGTTTCCGCCCCCCGAGATGGCTGACCAACCGGCATGCACAAACCGTTTACACGGCGCTTCCCTGGGCTTACCGCCACCGCCCGGAACTCGAACGCGACATACTGGATCTACCCGACGGCGACGCCACCGCGGTCGACTGGCTGGCCCCTACTCGCGAGCTGCCCGGGTCCTCGCCGCTTCTGGTCATCCTCCACGGCCTAGAGAGTTCGGCCGAGTCGGCCTATGCTCGCATGCTCATGGAGGCGGCTGCACAGCAGCAATGGCGGTGCTGTGTTCTGCATTTCCGGGACTGCGGCGACTATCGCAACCGCCTGCCTCGCCGTTACCACGCTGGCGAAACCGGCGATATTCGATACTTCCTTGGCAAACTCAAAGCCGACGGACAGACCGGCCCGATATTGGCCGCCGGCTACTCGCTGGGCGGCAACGTGCTGCTCAAGTATCTCGGTGAAACCGGCGACGACTCCCAGCTCAACGCGGCGGCCGCCGTCTGCGTGCCGCTCGATCTGCACGAATGCGCTGAAGCTCTTACCAGAGGTTTATCAAAGGTTTATCAGCGACACTTAATAAAGAGAATGAAGAGCTCTGTGGCTCGGAAGTTTGATCGACACACGGCGGCGTTCGACTGGGAACGAGCCATGTCCGCGCGGACTTTTGCGGAATTCGACGACGCCGTAACAGCGCCGCTGCACGGCTTCGACGGCAAGAACGACTACTACGACCGGTGCAGCTCAGTGCACTACCTCAAACGCATCACCCGCCCAACGCTGATCGTCAATGCGCTCGACGATCCGTTCATGACCCCTGCCGTCATCCCGCACCAGGACCGGCTGTCTTCGAGCATTACGCTCGAGGTCAGCGAAGCCGGCGGCCACGTGGGCTTCATCAGCGGCGGCTATCCCTGGAAGCCGGAATTCTACCTGCCGGGACGGGTGATCGGATTCCTTGGGCCGCACACGATCCCCACGGACGACACCACAATTTGAGGACGCGGAGTCGCTGTCACTCCAAGCCGCTACGCACCTGAATCGCGAACGGGGGCATACTCGGAGCTTAAGGAGCCTGCGACAAGCTTTGAGGATTCGGAACGTGCCAGAAGGCGAGTACGACATCGAGCGATACGACAATAGTTTCCGGGACGACGTGCTCGCCTTATCGATGCGCGCCTGGGAGCCCGTGTTCCCGAAGCTCAGAGAGGCGGTCCCTGAATTCGTCTACGAATGCTTCTACCCCGATGGCTGGCGCGCGCGGCAAACGACGGACGTCGGCACGTTCCTCGACAGCGATGAAGAGCGGATCTGGGTGGCGCACGAAGCGCGCCGTCTGCTCGGTTTTGTCGGCGCCCGCGTTCACCCCGAAGACAACATGGGCGAGATTTACATTCTCGCCGTCGACCCCGCCGCCCAGCGCCGCGGCGTCGCCACGGCGCTAATGGATAAGGCAAACACGGCGCTCCGGGACGAGGGTCTCGCGATGGTGATGGTCGAGACGGGCGGCGATCCCGGCCACAGCGCCTCACGCGCGACCTACGAAGCGGCGGGTTTTCAGCGCTGGCCCGTCGCCCGCTACTTCAAACCGCTGTAGATCCAAACGCAGAACCCAAAACTCCCTCGCGGGCTGGAGTCAGGCGAAAAAAAAACCGCAGCGGCCGGATTCGGCGCACCGCGGTTCTTGTACTGACCGGACGGGTCGTCAGGCGGCCTCGACTTCCTTCATCGACAACCGGACACGTCCCTGACGATCGACTTCGAGGACCTTCACCTTCACGACGTCGCCTTCGGACAGCTTGTCGCTGACCTTCTCGACGCGCTCGTTGGAGATCTGTGAGATGTGCACGAGACCGTCCTTGCCGGGGAGTATCGTGACAAACGCACCGAAGTCCATGAGGCGCGCCACACGGCCTTCGTAAACACGTCCGACCTCGACGTCAGCTGTAATCAGCTCGATGCGGCGGCGCGCTTCCTTGCCGGAAGAACCGTCCACAGACGCGATCCTGACCGTGCCGTCGTTCTCGATATCCACACTTGCGCCCGTCTCTTCGGTGATGGCGCGAATGACCGCGCCGCCCTTGCCGATCACGTCGCGGATCTTGTCGGGGTCGATCTTGAGGGTCATGATCGTCGGCGCCCACTCGGACATCTCTTCGCGCGGCTTGTCGATGACTTTGTTCATCTCGCCGAGAATGTGCAGGCGCGCATCCTTGGCCTGGCCCAGCGCAATGTCCATGATCTCGCGGGTAATGCCCTGGATCTTGATGTCCATCTGCAGGGCTGTAATACCGCCGTCCGTGCCCGCGACTTTGAAGTCCATATCGCCGAGATGATCCTCGTCGCCGAGAATATCGGTGAGCACCGCAAATTCGTCGCCTTCCTTCACGAGGCCCATCGCTACGCCGGCCACCGGCGCCTTGAGGGGCACGCCGGCATCCATCAGGGACAGGCTGGTACCGCAGACCGAGGCCATCGAACTCGAGCCGTTCGACTCGGTGATTTCCGAGACGACCCGGATCACGTAGCCGAAATCGTCAGGGTTCGGCATGACAGCCTGGATACCGCGGCGCGCCAGCTTGCCGTGACCAATTTCGCGCCGCTTCGGCGAGCCGACAAAGCCGGTTTCACCGACGCAGAACGGCGGGAAGTTGTAATGCAGCATGAACGGCTCTTTGTACTCGCCGTCGATGGCGTCGATGATCTGGGCGTCGCGGCCCGTGCCTAGCGTCGTCACGACGATCGCCTGCGTCTCACCGCGCGTAAACAGCGCAGAACCGTGCGTTCTCGGCAGGATGCCCACTTCGACGTCAATCGGTCGTACCGTCTTGTGGTCGCGACCGTCGATACGCGGTTCGCCCTTGATGACGCGCTGCCTTACCGTGGTCTTTTCGAGCTTCTTGAGCGCTCCCGCGACGTCCTCGGCACTCCAACCGCCGTCGTCTTCGCTGGCGATGGCCTCAATGGCGGCAGACTTCGCCGCCGCAACGGCTTCCTGCCGATCCTGCTTGTCGCTGATCTGGTAGGCAGCCGTCATTGCTCCCGACGCATTGCCGGAAACCGCTTCCGCGAGCGCTGCGTCTTCTTCCGGCGCCTGCCATTCCCATACGGGTTTGCCGGCTTCGGCAGCCAGTTCGTTGATCGCCGCAATGGCGGTCTGCATCTGCTCGTGGCCGTACATGACCGCGCCGAGCATCACGTCTTCAGACAGGCAGTCGGCTTCTGATTCCACCATGAGCACGGCGTCGTTCGTGCCGGCCACGACGAGATCGAGGTCCGAGCTGGCCAGCGCCTCTTTCGACGGGTTCAGCAGATAGTTGCCGTCCTTGTAGCCAACCTTCGCGGCGCCGATCGGGCCCGCAAACGGGATGCCCGAAATGGCCAGTGCCGCTGAGGCGCCTAGCAGCGCGGGGATGTCGGAATCGACCTCCGGGTTCAACGATATGACGGTGGCGATCACCTGCACTTCGTTCAGAAAGCCCTTCGGAAACAGCGGGCGAATCGGCCGATCGATGAGACGCGCGATCAGCGTTTCTTTTTCGCTGGGACGTCCCTCGCGCTTGAAGAATCCGCCCGGGATCTTGCCCGCGGAGTAGGTCTTCTCCTGGTAGTTGACCGTCAGCGGGAAAAAGTCGCGGCCCGGGTCGGCATGCTTGCGTCCGACCGCCGTCACGAGAACCACGGTCTCGGCCATGTTGACCAATACGGCGCCGTCGGCCTGACGTGCTACGCCGCCCGTCTCGATGGAGACGGCATGCTCGCCGTACTGAAATGATTTTTTGATTGACTTCACGATGTATGCTCGTTTTTGAAAGAGTAACGGCAATAGCAACCGGCGCCGGTCTCCCTATTCAGATTGGGAGATCAGCGTCACGGTTGCGGTTTGCCATGGTGTGCGCGGCTGGATTAGCGGCGCAGTCCGAGCCGGGAGATCAGCTCGCGGTAACGATCCTGGTCCTTCGACTTGAGGTAGTCGAGCAGCTTGCGGCGCTTGTTGACCATCCGCAACAGACCCTGACGGCTGTGGTGATCTTTCTTGTGCTCACCGAAGTGTTCGGTCAGCTCGGAAATTCGTTTCGACAAGAGGGCAACCTGGACTTCAGGCGAACCGGTATCGGCTTCACCGCGTCCGAACTCCTTGACGATGTTGCTC
>JANQPG010000063.1 GCA_028289545.1 Woeseiaceae bacterium | reverse complement strand
CGATACCGAAAGACCGGCGTTGATCGCCGGACGAATACCGGCGGCAAACAGATCGGACTCCAGGAAGATCTGGCCGTCGGTAATCGAGATTACGTTCGTCGGCACGAACGCCGATACGTCGCCGGCCTGCGTTTCGATGATCGGCAGCGCCGTCAGCGAACCGGTCTTTCCGGTGACCTTGCCTTTGGTGAACTCTTCGACGTAGTCGGCGTTGACGCGCGCGGCACGCTCGAGAAGACGCGAGTGCAGGTAGAAGACGTCGCCAGGATACGCTTCACGGCCCGGCGGACGACGCAGCAGCAGCGATACCTGGCGGTAGGCAACCGCCTGCTTGGACAGGTCGTCGTGGATAATCAGCGCATCCTCGCCGTTGTCCATGAAGAACTCGCCCATGGTCGTACCGGAATACGGCGCAATGTACTGCATGGCCGGGCTCTCGGCGGCAGCAGCGGCGACAATGATCGTGTGCTCCAGCGCACCTTCTTCCTCGAGCTTGCGAACCACGCCCGCGATCGAGGAGGCCTTCTGGCCAATGGCGACGTAGATGCACTTAACGCCCGTACCGCGCTGGTTGATGATCGCGTCGACGGCTACAGCCGTCTTGCCGGTCTGACGGTCGCCAATAATCAGCTCGCGCTGGCCGCGGCCAATCGGCACCATCGAGTCGATCGACTTGAGGCCGGTCTGTACCGGCTGATCGACCGACTGGCGTTCGATAACGCCCGGCGCAATACGCTCGATCGGACGCGATTCGTCCGACTGGATCGGGCCCTTGCCGTCGATCGGGTTGCCGAGCGCATCGACGACGCGGCCCAGCAGGTTGCGGCCGACCGGCACTTCCAGAATGCGGCCCGTCGTCTTCACCGTGTCGCCTTCCGAGATGTGCTTGTAGTCACCCAAAACGACCGCGCCCACCGAATCCTGCTCGAGGTTCAGCGCAAGACCGAACGTGTTGCCCGGGAACTCGAGCATCTCGCCGTAGCGCGCGTCGGTCAGGCCGTGAATGCGCACAATGCCGTCGGTCACGGCAATGACGCTGCCGATGTCCCGCGCTTCGGCGGTTGCCTCGAAGTTCTCGATGCGTTCTTTAATCAGCTGGCTGATTTCAGAAGCTTTGAGTGCCATGGTGTATTTCCTCTTTAGTTGATCAGCGCGTTGGCAAGACCGTCGAGCCTTGCACGCATTGATCCATCAATTACGACATCGCCGGCTTTGATCACGGCGCCGCCTATGAGAGTGGGGTCGACCTCGGTTGCAATCCGCACGTCTCGTCCCAGCCGCGTTTCGAGCGCTCGCGTGATCTGTACGAGCTTGTCCTCGGAAACCGGCGTTGCGGACGTCACGGTCACGTCGACGGTGTTCTCGATTTGCGCCTTGAGCGCTTCGAAGTGACCGGCGATTTCCGGCAACACGGCAACGCGGCCGTTTTCGAGCAGCAGCTTCAGGAAGTTGCTGCCTTTCGCGTGATTGCCGGAGAGCACTCCGCCGTCTGCTTTTGCAAACAGCCCGGTCAGAAAGTCGAGACGCTGCGCGTCACTCAACGACGGGTTCGCCAGGTAGGCCGCAACCTCGCCGCTCTCGAGTAATGCCGCTCCAACGGCCAGCGCCTCCGACCAGGCGGACAGCTCGCCGCTGTCGCTCGCGGTTTCGAAAACCGCCTGGGCGTAGGGCCGTGCGATTGTATTGTTGTCTGCCATCGTTCAGAAAGCCCGGACGCTAGAGTTCCTGGGCGAGCTTGCCCAGGATATCGTCGTGGGCCGAGGCATCGATTTCGCGCTTCAGGATCCTCTCGGCGCCGGCGATCGCAACGGCCGATACCTGGCCGCGCAATTCTTCGCGCGCCCGGTTGGCCTCCTGTTCGATCTCGGCTTTTGCGGCCGCGAGCTGACGCTCACGTTCCTTGGTGCCGTCGGACTTTCCTTCCGCCACAATTTCGTTGGCGCGGGCGTTGGCCTGGTCGAGGATCGCGCTGGCCTGCCGGCGCGCGTCGGCGACGATGTCGTCCGCTTCGGCCTTGGCCTGATCGAGACGTTCGGCGCCCTGCTCGGCGGCAGCGAGACCTTCGGCGATCTTTTCCTGACGCTCCTCGATGGCGGCCAGGAGCGGCGGCCAGATGAACTTCATGCAGAACCAGACGAACACGATCATGGCGATCGTCTGGCCAAACAGAGTAGCGTTGATATCCACTGGATACTCCTAGGTTGAAAAAGCGGCTGCGCCCGTTGCCGGGACGGCAGGACTCAGGGCTTTTTCAATCAGCCGCCGGCGCCGGTGGCTGCCAGGTACTGCGCGACAAACGGATTTGCAAACGCGAAGAACAGGGCAATACCCACACCAATCATGGCTACGGCGTCGAGAAGGGCGACGACGATGAACATCTTCGTCTGCAGCATTGGCGCCAGTTCCGGCTGCCGTGCGGCACCTTCCAGGAATCGGCCGCCCAACAGACCCATGCCGATACCGACGCCGAGAGCGCCGAGGCCGATCAGAAGTGCGACGGCAATTGCCGTTAAGCCAATAACAATATCCATCAGTTTCTCCTAAACAGGATGTTTTCAAGTGTGCTCAGGCACGATCAAGGCGCCTGAAATCGTCAATGTTTTGCCGATGCCAGACTTAAATAAACTATGGTCAGCATCATGAAGATAAAGGCCTGCAGCGTAACGATCAGAATGTGGAATACAGCCCAGCCGAAATGCAGCGGGAGCTGGAACCAGCCGATCAGCGCGATCAGGATAAATATGAGTTCGCCGGCAAACATGTTGCCGAACAGCCGTAGGCTGAGCGACACGGGCTTCGCCAGCAGCGCAACGCTCTCCAGAATGAAGTTGAACGCAATGACAAACGGGGCCGCAAGCAGACCGAGCCCTTTGGTTGGCGGCGCTATGGGGTGCAGCGTGAGCTCGCCAATGAAGCCCGACACGCCCTTGTTCTTGATCGTGTAAAAAATGATCAGGACAAAGACCGATATCGACATCCCGAAAGTAATGTTGACGTCGGTGGTCGGCACCACCTTCATATAAGGCAGCCCGAGGACGTGCTCCGAGAAATACGGTATCCAGTCGACCGGGACGAGATCCATCAGGTTCATCAGGAACACCCAGACGAAGATCGTCAGGCCCAGCGGCGCAATCAGGTTCGACTTGCCGTGGAAGGTGTCCTTGACCGCGCTGTCGACAAATTCGACGATGATCTCGACGAAGGCCTGCCACTTGCCGGGTTTACCCGCCGAAGTCTTTTTGGCGGCGCGGCGAAACGCGAAGACGAAGATAAGCCCCAGGAACACCGACCAGAACATCGAATCGATGTTGACTGCCCAGAACTCGCCGGGGCACTTGCCGAGTATCCATTCCCCCGCGTCGTTCGTGCAGACCTGCAGGTTCTGAAGGTGGTGGGAGATGTAGTCGCCCGAGGTCTGGGGTCCGTTTTCACTCGCCATGCGAAACGCTCGTGTCCTTCGT
>JANQPG010000040.1 GCA_028289545.1 Woeseiaceae bacterium | reverse complement strand
GCCACCGAGATCGCGGGTTAGCGCCGAGGCGCCAGAGCCGCATGCGAAGGGAGCCCGGTCGCGATGATGGTAGCACCGGTGCTCAAGGAGGAAAGAGTCTGACGTTGGCATAGCCTCCGCGTCAGGCTGGTCAAGGCGCTGCGCGCCTCCTTCGCTTCGCTACGGCCCTTCGGGGTGACAAGCCCGCCGCTCCGGCTCCGTGGCACTTAGGCGGGAATGGACATTCCCGCCCTGGACCAGGGCGCGATTGCCGATTCGGAGGTCGTTTCTACCCTGTCATCCGAGCGAGAAGCCCGCTGGGTCTCGGTGGCCGGTTTCAATGATCGGCATGGAGGATGAGATGGCGAATGCAAAAGTGAAGAAGGGGTCGTCAATCGCGGCACAGGGAACGAAGACCGCAAGCCGGAAGAAGACGGCGACGAAACGAGCGAAGACCGCGAGCCGGAAAGAGACCGGGAGCCGGAAAAGGACGGCAACGAAACCGGCTGGCGCCAACGTCGCGAAGGCGACGAGCGGACGACAGATCGTCCGTGCCGTCAAAGAGTCGGCGAACGTGACGTACGTAGGGATGGACGTGCACAAGAAGGCGATCAACGTCGCGGTTCTTTTTCCCGGGACGACTCGACCCGCGGAATGGAGTCTCGCCAATGAACCGAAAGCGCTCAAGCGGCTCGCTCGGCGCCTGGAGCGTGAAGCGCCTGGTGAGGTCCGTTGCTGCTACGAGGCGGGCCCTTGTGGCTACGCCGTGCAGCGGCAGATCCACACGGATTCGTCGATAACCTGCGAGGTTGTCGCCCCGTCCCTGATTCCTATGAAACCGGGCGAGCGGATCAAGACCGACCGCCGGGACGCCAAGAAGCTCGCTGAGCTGCTGCGGATGGGCATGCTGACGGAGGTGCAGGCGCCGACATCGCAAGACGAGAGTGTTCGTGACCTATGTCGGTGCCGAGAAGACGCGAAGGAGGACCTGATGCGGGCGCGCCACCGCCTGGCCAAGCTTCTTCTGCGGCGCGGACTGGTCTTCAACGGTGGGAAGAATTGGAGCGGCAAGCACAAGCAGTGGTTGAAGTCCCTCGAGTTCGAGCACGCCGCGGATCGCGTCGTCTTCGACGATTATTGCCAGGCCATCGAGCTCGTCGAAGAACGACTGCGCCGGCTTGACCATGAAATGGCGGCCGCCGCGACCAAGGAGCCGTACGCCCGGCCGGTGGCCTGGCTACGCTGTTTTCGCGGCATCGACACGATCACTGCGTTGACGATCGTCGCCGAGCTTCACGACTTCAGTCGTTTCGACTCGCCTCGAGCCTTGATGTCCTACCTTGGGCTCGTGCCGCGCGAGCATTCGTCTGGCGACCGTACTCGACGAGGGTCCATCACAAAAACGGGCAACGGTCATGTGCGGCGGATTCTGGTCGAGGCCGCATGGCACTATCGGCACAAACCAGCTGTAGGAGTGGGCCTGAGAGCCCGACGAAAAGGCCAGCCCATCTCGGTCATTGCGATTGCCGATCGCGCGCAACTAAGGTTGCATAAACGGTACTGGCGACTAACCGAGGGGCGCGGAATGCTGAAAACGAAAGCGGTCACAGCCATCGCCCGCGAGTTGGCTGGATTCATATGGGCGGCGCTGTATCCGGTGGCGCCCGCGACGGCAGCGTAGGAACAACAACTACACAAACAAGACGGAGGCCCCGAGGTCGGATGAACGAAGGCACGAACAGGAAGATACGCGACCTAGCAGTGCGACAGGCTCAGCCTAGGCTGTGCCGGACCCGCGACGCTAGACAGCGTCCCCTCCCGACGAAGCACGGTCATGCAAGGCGCTGCTCCGGCCAAGGCGGAGTAATCCGCGGATATCAGAGTGACTCGTCGTCGAAGAGCCCTTCGTTCATTCGTCCTTCAGGCCTCTGTCTCTAGCCGAAAACTGGGAGGACGCGATCCGAAAGACGGACGAGGTATTGACAGGGGGTCACTCCATATCAGCTA
>JANQPG010000038.1 GCA_028289545.1 Woeseiaceae bacterium | reverse complement strand
GCGATTTAGCATGGATTGCATATATCGTTGCGGAAAAATAGCTGCTAAATTAGAGCCTTGTCGCCGATATTCACAATTGGTGACAAGAGTCGCAGAAGGTGTGGGCCCGGGTATCCGGTCCGTTCGCCGCGCGGCTCTACATGGAGCGTTTCGTAGAGAATAAGGCTGCCGCATGGCAAGGGACCTTGAAGTTGCAATACTGTTCGCGGACGTCGTCGGCAGCACGCAGCTGTACGACCGCTTCGGGGACACAAAAGCCAGCGAGACCGTCGCGGTTTGCCTGGACACGATGAAGGATGCAACCCACCAGTACAGCGGCACCGTCATCAAGACGATAGGCGACGAAGTTATGTCGACTTTCCCGTCCGTCGATCAGGCCATGGGCGCGGCCGTGCTGATGCAAAAACGCATTTCAGCGGACAACAAGAAAGAAGAGAACATCCCGGTCTCCATCCGCATCGGCTGCCATTTCGGGCCGGTCGTCCAGGAGCAGAACGATATCTTCGGCGCCGCCGTGCACACCGCCAACCGCATGACCTCGCAGGCGAAAGCGCGGCAGATCATCATCTCCGGCGATACGGTATCGCTCCTGAGCCCGGAACTGCGCAAGCAGACGCGGCAGATCGACGTTGCAACCGTGCGCGGCCGCCTCGACGAGGTGGCGTTGTACGAATTACTCTGGAATCCCGAAGAAGCCACGAGCATGCTGCCCACGATCGAGTGGGGGGAGAGCCGCGATCGCAAGGCGTCCCGTCTGATCCTGAGTTTTCGGGACCGCAGTGTGCAGGTCAACGATCAGCGCAAGAGCGTCAACATCGGCCGCGCCGACGACAACGATCTGGTCATCAAGGGCAACCTGATCTCGAGGATTCACGCCAAGATCGAAATGCGCCGCGGCAAGTTTGTGCTGATCGACCAGAGCACCAACGGCACCTTTGTGCAAAACGTGCAGGGTGAAGAGCGTTTTATCCGCCGCGACACAACCGAACTGCTCGGCGAGGGCGTCATTGGGCTCGGCCGCGCGGAGCAGCCGGGCTCGTCGCTTGCGATCCACTTCAAGACCGCCGACTGATCGCCGGCGGCCTCGCGTGATGGGCTCGATCTCGCCCTGATTTTCGCAGTCAGGACGCTTTTGCGGCGACGTCCTTGAGGTTGGCCTCGACGGCCGCCAGCTCGGTTTCGAGAGCCTTGGGCAGGCGATCGCCGTAGCTCGCGAGGTAGTCGCCGATCGTATCCATTTCCACCTGCCATTGACCAATATCGATCGACGTGAGCGCGCGCAGCGCGTCGGGCTCGATGTCCAGCCCGGTCGTGTCGAGGTCGTCGGGGTTGGGCAGGAAACCAATGGGCGTTTCGTTGGCGCCGACCGCGCCTGTTGACCGATCGATAATCCAGCGCAGCACCCGCAAGTTTTCACCGAAGCCCGGCCACAGGAATCGGCCGCTGTCGTCCTGCCGAAACCAGTTCACGTGGAAAATACCCGGCAAGCGGTCGCTTTTCTCTCCGAACGACAGCCAGTGTGCCCAGTAGTCGGCGAAGTTGTAGCCGCAAAAGGGTTTCATCGCCATGGGATCGCGGCGCACGACGCCAACTTCGCCGACGTTGGCCGCGGTCGTTTCCGATGCAACGCCCGCGCCGACAAGCACGCCGTGCTGCCAGCTTTTCGCCTGGTAAACCAGCGGAGCCAGTTCCTTGCGGCGACCGCCGAACACGATGGCGGTAATCGGCACGCCGCCCGGCGCTTCGGCAAGGCTCGAGTAGACCGGGTTGTTGCTGGCGGCAACCGTAAACCGCGAATTGGGATGAGCCGCCGGCCCGTTGTCGGGGTCGTAGGGTCGACCGCGCCAGTCGATGCTGGGTTCGCCGGACTTCTTGTCTTCCCACCAGGGCTCGTTGTCTTTTGTGCGCGCCACGTTGGTGAAGATTGCGTCGTGGGTAATCATGTCGAACGCGTTCTTGTTGGTCTTGGCGTTCGTGCCGGGAACAACGCCGAAATACCCGGATTCCGGGTTGATGGCGTACAGCCGACCGTCTTCTCCCGGGTGCAGCCACGCAATGTCGTCGCCGAGTGTCCAGATCTTCCACCCGGGCAGCGACTCCGGCGGAATGAGCATCGCGAGATTGGTTTTTCCGCACGCGGAGGGCAGTGCGCAGGCAATGTAGTGGGTCTCGCCTTCCGGACTCTCGACACCGACGATCAACATGTGTTCGGCGAGCCAGCCTTCGTTGCGGGCCTGGTAGCTTGCGATCCGCAGCGCGTGACACTTCTTGCCGAGGAGAGCGTTGCCGCCGTAACCCGAGCCGATGCTCTTGATCGTGAGCTCCTCGGGGAAGTGCATGATGAGGCGCTTTTCCGGATCGAGGTCGCCGGTCGAGTGCAGGCCTTTGACAAAACTGCCCTCGTGCTCGATGCGTGCCAGCGCGGCATCACCCATGCGGGTCATGAGCTTCATGTTGGCGACGACGTACGGGCTGTCCGTGATCTCTACGCCGCAGCGCGCGAACGGCGAGTCCACCGGTCCCATGCAGTAAGGAATCACGTACAGCGTGCGGCCCTTCATGGCGCCTTCGAACAGCGCGTCCACCCGGGCGTGGCCCTCGTCCGGGGCCATCCAGTGATTGTTCGGGCCCGCGTCGTCGCGTTCCTGCGTGCAGACGAAGGTCAGATGCTCGACCCGGGCAACGTCGCTCGGATCGGAAAGGTGCAGGTAGCAGTTCGGGTAGCGGTCCGGGTTCAGCTCGGTAAGCGTGCCGTCGCTCTGCATCGCTTTGAGCATGTTGCTGTACTCGGCGTCGGAGCCGGAGCACCAGTAGACGTTATCGGGTTGGGTGAGTTGTGCAACTTCGTCGACCCAGGCGTTGAGGGCCGGGAGGCGGCTAGTCATGGCGATTTCCATACGACTGTCGTGGGAGGGGCCGCGATTATACCGAGAATGTAATCGTATGCATTGGCGTTCGGCCGCTTTCGTGATGACGAATTCGCAAGAGCTGTTGCGGCTCCGGATCGCACGCATAACGTAAAAGGCCGCCGACGAGAATCGCCGGCGGCCAAGGTAAGAAGAATAGTCTCTTCTTAAGCTCGCAGCCGGAAGAGGGGGGGTCTCCGGCTACTGGTGCTCGTTTTGCCTGCAACGCCGTCGGCTGGCTGAGCCGGCCTTGTCAGGAACGCAATTTTGAACGCGAAGCTCTGTTGCGATGCAGCAAATTGTTGCGATGCACAATATCGGCTCCCCAAAGCGGAGTCAAGCCCCTACCGTGAACTTTTTGTTGCAGCGCGGCAGAGGCCGGAGGCCTTGCTACTGGCAGATGACCGGACTGCCGTTGGCCAGCCGGGCTTCGAAAGCGTGGACCACGGCAAAAGACTGGGTGACGTCGCCGCTTACGCGGTCCGCGCTGAAGGTCCAGTTCACGACCTCGATCCGGTCACAGCGGCCGGTCCCCTGGTTGATGGCGAAAGCGAGGAAGAGGGTGCGCTCGTAGCTGCCCGCGGAATTGCCCGCAACGCTGTCCAGCACCTTCTTGTGCCGGTAGGGAAAAAACGTGAACTGCCAGAGATACTCGGCAAAAACCCGCACGTCGGCCGCGGATCTGGGCGTGGTGTTCAGTCGGCCGGCATAGCCGTTCAGCTCAGAGCGATCGACGCCGTCGCGGCTGGTGTTGGCGCATTTGAAGATGCGGGCGTAACCCGGTGACGTCGGAGAGCCGACGTTGCCGACGTCGTTGTCGTAGGCCAGCTCGCGGATAAACTCGAAGTAGCGATCGTTTTCATAGGCGCCAACGTAATAGCCCTGCACCGCACGGGCCTCGTTGTCCGCCTTTTCCCAGGCTTCTGCCGTTTCGAAGCTGTCGGTGCAGCGCTCATAGGAGCCCGATTCGTCCATGACGTGATAGATCGTGTAGCTGCTGCTGCCGCTCGCGCGCTCATCGACAAAAAAACCGTCCGGGACCGAGTAGTCGGGGTTGTACACCTTCGCCGCAACGTCCTCGTCGGCGGGCAGGGCATAAACGGGATCGGCGCTGAGAGGCGCAGCCGCCGCGGGTGCTTTGGTTTCTTCGGTGGCGCCACCGCCGCCGCAGCCGTTGATCAGAAGTAGTAGCGGCATCAGTGCCGACAAAGTGCGCTTCTGCATGATAACTCCCTGTTGTGCGCGAGCCTCGAATCCTCGGACGCGCTATCGACGACGTTCCTTCGCCGCCGTTTGCTGTCTGCTGCGTATCAGGCAGCCTCAGAGCCTTTACGCCAGATGGACAGCTGCTCCGGTGCCTGCACGCCCATCTTCACGCGCTTGCTGTTCGACGAAAAAATGGTGATTTCGATAGGCCCGTTGCTGAATAAATCGGCCAGCGTCATCGACGGGTCGATATCTTCACCCGGTCGAATGAGTATGGATTCGGCATCGCGTCGGCTAACTATCAACATGATCTTTTCCTTCGCTTCGTAATGAGTTGCATCAGACTTCCGCCAGCGATCGCTGCGCGGCTTGCGCGGACTGACCGCCGGTTTCGCTGTAAGTCACGGGTCCCGAGGGCGCGCCGCGAAGCGCCGCGAGGCGATCGCCGAGCTGCACCTGCCGCGTGTGGATGACGCTGCCGTTGACCAGGTTGAGCGCCTTGCACTCCGCGGCGAGGTCAAGCAGCTGTTGCCACCGGTGACGCAGACCGTCCTGGTCCGCGGCGCCTCGGGTCAGTTCTTCCACTGAGAGCTCTCTGCCTTCGTGCCGACACAGCGCTGTGCGCTGCCGGTCGAACTTGGCCAGCGTCTCGAGGTGAACGGCCTTGTCGTTCGCAATGTTTTCGAGGGCTTCGAGATCGCGGTCTTCCAGCGAACGGCGTTCGCGCTCGAGGATCGCGCGCAGTTCCGTAGCGGCGTCTATCCCGCCGCCAAGCAGCTGGCCCAATTGCCGGACCGTCTTGTCGCGCCTGGCGTCAGGGCTGCTCATCGCCGTGCCTGTTGTTGGGTTACCTGTTGTCGACATGTCGCTTGCCATGTGCGTCGCGAGCTCATTCGCCCAGCGAGCGTTCGAAGCGAATCATTGCGTCGGCAATGGCATCCGCGTTGATTTCGTAGTTTCCGTTCTCGATTGCAGCCTTGACTTCGGCGACGCGTGTTTCGTCGACGCCGGGCAGGTCTGCCAGGGTCTTCTCCAGGCGCTCGAGCAGCTGCGCTCCGCTCGTCAATTTGACGGTATCGGACGCCTGCTGGGCTTTGGGAGACGGCGATCCGGCAGCGGCCGGGTCAGCGGCAGCTTTGCTGTTCGCCGACTCGTCGATCTTGCTGCCGAGCTTGCCGATTGGGTTCTGATCCATTGGACCGATCCTGTTTGTCATAATCTCTAACCCTCAACGATCATTGTTGCTAACCGGGGTATCGGCCTCTAGGCCCGAAGCTTTAGCTTTCCCGGAAAAAAAAGCCTGGCGGTTGCCCGCCAGGATCTCGACGTGCTCGGGCGAGCGCACGATGCCTTCGACGACCCGCCCTGAGCTTGAATTTTCGACCCGGATTCGCTGGCCTAATGCTCCGTCAATCAATGCCTTACCGGCCATATTGAGCTTCAGGCCTCCGCTGGCCACGACCAGCGTGACGGATTGCCCACGCCGCACGACGTGATCGGCCACGAGCTGACCGGGGCTCAGCGTGCGGCCTTTCAGGATGGGCTGGCGCACGCGGAGTCCAACGGCTGCCTCGATCGAGCCGAAATAGCCGCTCCTCATGCGGGTGACTTCTCGACGCTCCAGCCGGAGGCTGTCGGCTGTCACTACGCTGCCTCGCGGCAGGTGCCGGGTAGCAATCACGACGTTGGCGGTCGCGACGATCGAGACCGGCACGTAGACCTTCCAGGGCTTCTCGCCCGAACAGCGGACGCCCACGGTTGTGATGCGGTTCACGTCCGCACCCCGATTCAGAAAAGCAGCGAGCGGCTGGCCGCAGCGCGGCAGCTTGAGTCGCGGGTCGAGGAAACCGGCTTCGATGCGGGTGCCGTCGCCTGCCGTGCCCAGCCGTCCTGTGAGGAAGTCGATGGCCGTGTCCTGCACGTCGTCCAGGGACTGCCACTCCGAGCCGCCCGTCGCCGCGCCCGCCGTCGACGCGACCGTCAGCAAAATGACGGCCGATTGCAGCAGCGAGGCAGGTAGCGACGGTTTTCTGACGACCGCGCTACGTCGTGTGTCGTTACTGTCTTTCACGATATTGCCCATCCTCCCGTTCCGGAGCGCCCGCGGTTGCTGGCCGAATCCGGCGGCGCGAAAGCCGGCCGGCGATTCCACGCACTCCATAAAGCGATTTGTCGTGTCCTCTTGCCGGTCTGCTCGCAAGTTGCAAAAACACCTGTTGTGACCTTGTGTTCATCCTCTTCTTATCTGCGGTGCAATACTCGTGCCATGCATGTCGGCTGTTGATCGTTGGCGGCGACCGCATGAGGCACCCCTTTGCCGCCGGGCGGCAGCCGCTTGCCGCTTTTGGAGCTTGACGCCGCCAACGCCGTCACCGGAAGCTGCGCCGCGCGCCGTTCGAGGTGATTGGCACGGCGGTTGCATAGAACATCCGCAGATCGACTTGGAATTGCGAGATGGAAATCAAATCACTGCAGCACAACGAACAGGCGCTGAAGCTACGCGCGCTGCGTAATCAGGTGCTCGCAGCCAACATCGCCAACGCCGACACACCGAACTTCAAGGCGCGCGACATCGATTTCAAAACGGCGCTCGCCGCTGCAAAAGGTGACGGCGTCAGCCTGCGCACAACCAGTGATCTGCACATCCGCTCGCTGAACACCGCCGCAAGCGGCGCAGAGGTTCTCTATCGCGTACCGATGCAGTCTTCGCTCGACGGCAATACGGTCGAGACCGATGTCGAGCAGGCGGCGTTCGCCGAGAACGCTCTGCAATACCGGGCGACGCTGCAATTCCTCGACGGCCAGATACGGTCGATCAAGTATGCGCTGAAGGGAGGTGAATAGTGGCTTTGCTCAAGGTATTCGACGTTGCCGGGACGGCGATGAACGCACAATCGGTGCGTATGAACGTGACGGCCAGCAATCTCGCCAATGCCGACAGCGTGAACGGCGACCCGGAGAAGGTCTACCGCGCCAAACAGCCGGTGTTCTCGGCGTTCCGGCAGTCACTGGACGAGCATTCCGGTCTTTCGGGGGTTCGGCTCAACGAGATCGTCGAGAGCGAAGCGCCGCTGAGTAAACGCTTTGAGCCCTCGCATCCGGATGCCGACGCGGACGGCAACGTCTGGATGAGCAACGTCAACGCGGTCGAGGAGATGGTCAACATGATCTCAGCGTCGCGTTCTTACAAGAACAACGTCGAAATTGTGAATACGACCAAAGATCTTCTTTTGCAGACACTGAGTCTGGGCCGATAACCCGCGTTCTGCCGATTCGATCGCAAGGACACTGTTTAAGGAAACGCCAATGAGCACAGCAATCAACGGATTCGACAATGCCAGTCTGTTCGCGCCGCCCCCCGAGAACAAGGCGCAGGACGAACTCGGTCAGGAAGACTTTTTTACGCTGATGATTGCGCAGTTTCAGAACCAGGATCCGTTCGAACCAATGGACAACGGTGAGTTTCTGGGGCAGCTCGCGCAGTTCAGTACGGTGAGCGGTATCGACTCGCTGAACTCGGGATTCGACGATCTCTCCGGCGCCTTGCGCGATGAGCAGGCGCTGCAGGCGTCCAATCTGGTCGGCCGGACCGTGCTCGCGGTTTCCGATAGCGCGTTCTACAACGGCGAGAGTTCGGTTAACGGAGCCCTTGAGCTCAGCGCGTCCGGCTTCGTACAGATCGATATTACCGATGCCTCCGGGCAACTCGTACAGCGACTGGACCTGGGCCAACAGCCGGCCGGCCAGGCGCGTTTTGCGTGGGACGGCCGGATGTCGGACGGCGAGATGGCCGATTCCGGTGAATACCGACTGAGTGCGCGCGTCGTTCGCGGGCAGGAAGTCGAGAGCCTGGCGACGCTCGTCGAAGGCCGTGTCGACAGCGTAACGCTGGGGCAATTCGGCGGCTCGATGGCCTTGAACCTGGAAGGCGGCGGTTCGCTGGCGCTGGCTCAGGTCTACCAGATTACCCGTGATTGAAAAGGATTCGTAAGGGAGATAAAACGATGTCATTCACTATTGCACTCAGCGGACTCAACGCCGCGTCTGCGGATCTCGACGTAACCGCCAACAACGTGGCAAACGTCAATACCAACGGCTTCAAGATGTCGCGGGCGCAGTTTTCCGAGGTATTCGCGGTTGGTACGCAGAGCGTCAGTTCGAGCGCCTCCGGTAGCGGCGTCAGGCTGGCGTCCATTGCCCAGCAGTTTACGCAGGGCAACATCGACTTTACCGACAACGCACTCGATCTTGCGATTGGCGGCGAGGGTTTCTTCGTGTTGAGCGACAACGGCGCACGTTCGTACACGCGTGCCGGCGCCTTCGGCGTGGACAACCAGGGTTTTGTGATCAACTCGCAGGGCGCCAGACTGCAGGCCTATCCGTTTGCGGGCAACGACCTGTTCAACACCGGGACGCCGCAGGACCTGCAGCTGACGACCGGAGCAAATCCGCCGGCCGCATCCACGCGAGCCCGGTTTGGCATCAACCTGCCGGCAAACGCGCCGCAGCCAACGAACCCGGTCTTCGATCCAGCGGATCCGACCAGCTTCAACCACACGACGTCAGTGACCGTTTACGACTCGCTGGGCGCAGCACATACGGCAACGGTGTACTTCATCAAAGACGCGGCGCCGAACGTCTGGAACACACAGGTGCAGATCGATGGCACTACGGTCGCCGGCGCGGCGCCGATCACGTTCGCTGCTGACGGCAGCCTGCAGGCGCCGGTGGGGGGCTTGATGCCGCTCGGCGGGTACACACCGGGCACCGGTGCGGCGGACATTACGCTGTCTCTCGATTTCGGCCAGGCGACTCAGTTCGGCGACAACTTCGGCGTGAACTCGCTGTCGCAGGACGGTTTTACGACAGGCCGGCTGACGGGCGTCAGCGTTGATTCCGAAGGTATCGTGTTTGCGCGTTTCACGAACGGTCAGTCGACTTCGCTCGGCAAGCTCGCGTTGGCGAACTTCGTCAACCCTCAGGGCCTGCAGCAGCTGGGCGACACGACCTGGGGTGAGTCCTTCCAGTCGGGTGATGCATTGCTGGGCGAAGCCGGAACAGCCTCGTTCGGCAACATTCAGTCCGGTGCTCTGGAGGCCTCGAACGTGGACCTCACAGCGCAGCTCGTTCAGATGATCACCGCACAGCGTAACTTTCAGGCGAACGCGCAGATGATATCGACGTCGGACACGGTGACCCAGACGGTTATCAACATACGTTGATGCGCCTTTAAGCGGATTCGCCCATGGACAAGATGATCTACATTGGCATGACCGGCGCGCGGCAGACCGAAGTTGCGCAAGCGATCAACGCCAACAACCTGGCCAACGTATCGACCACGGGCTTCAGAGCGGATTTGCACGCCTTCAGCAACCTGGCCGTCGACGGGCCGGGCGTGGAGTCGAGGGTCAATGCCGTTGTCGAGCGTTTCGGCACCGACTTTTCACAGGGAGCCGTGCAAAACACGGGGCGCGATCTCGACATTGCAGTTCAAGGCGACGGTTTCATTGCCGTGCAGGCGCCGGACGGCAGCGAAGCCTATACGCGCGCGGGCGATCTTCGTGTCGAGGCGGGCGGTTTGCTCACTACCGGTGCGGGCCATCTCGTTCTGGGTGATGGCGGTCCCGTGGCGGTGCCGCCGAACGCCAGTCTTTTGATCGGGAGTGACGGCACCGTGACGGTGCAGCCGCTCGGTCAGCAGCCGAACGCGCTGAGCATCGTCGATCGCATCAAGCTCGTGAATCCGCCGTCCGAAGAACTCGTGAAAGGCGAGGACGGTTTGCTGCGCCTCAGAACCGACGGCGAGGTTGCGCCCGCGGACGCCAGCGTCACCGTCACTTCGGGTGCGCTCGAAGGATCGAACGTCAACGTCGCGAAGACGCTCGTGAACATGATCGAGCTCGCCAGACGCTACGAGATGCAGGTCAACGTCATCAAGTCATCTGAGGAGAACGCGGACGCCGCGGCTCAGATGATGCGCATGAGTTAAGGAGAACAAAGGATGAATCAGG
This sequence comes from Woeseiaceae bacterium, assembly GCA_028289545.1. Lineage (GTDB taxonomy): Bacteria > Pseudomonadota > Gammaproteobacteria > Steroidobacterales > Woeseiaceae > UBA1847. The sequence goes on along the minus strand of JANQPG010000038.1, from coordinate 5,203 downwards.
CATTGTGGGTGGCGAAGACGGGGCTGGACGCACAGCAGACGCGCATGGCCGTCGTTTCGAACAACCTGGCCAACGTCAACACGACTGGCTTCAAACAGGGGCGGGCCGTGTTCGAGGACCTGCTGTATACGAACCTGCGGCAGTCCGGCGCTCAAAGTTCGCAGGATACGCGCCTGCCGAGTGGTTTGACCCTCGGCACGGGCGTGCGTGTCGTGGCAACCGAGAAGCTGTTCACGCAGGGGACGGTCAATCAGACCGGCAACGCGCTGGACGTGGCCATCAACGGCCGCGGTTTCTTCCAGGTGCGCCGCCCGGACGGTGAGCTGGCGTACACGCGCGCGGGCAGCTTCCAGCTCAACGACCAGGGCGAGATGGTGACCGCTAGCGGCTATCGCGTGGAACCGGTCATTTCGATACCCGAGGGCTCGCAGAGCGTTACGATCGGCAGCGACGGCGTCATATCGGCGAAGCTGCCGGGACAAACGATTCCCGCCCAGGTCGGCACGCTCGAAACGGTCGACTTCATCAACCCGGTCGGACTACAGGCCGTGGGTGAAAACCTCTACATCGAGACCGCGGCAAGCGGCGTGCCGACAACCGGCACGCCGGGCCTGAACGGGTTTGGTTCATTGATTCAGGGATCCCTCGAGGGCTCCAACGTCAACATCGTGTCGGAACTCGTCAGCATGATCGAAACCCAGCGGGCCTACGAGATGAACTCCAAGGCGATTTCGACGAGTGATCAGATGATGCAGTACGTCAACAACAACCTCGGACGCTAGCGGTCATGAAACCTGAAAGATTGTTGCTGCCGGGATGTTTCCTGCTGTTGCTGTCGGCTTGCGCCAGCAAACCCGTCGAGGAGGCGATGATGCAGGGACCGAAGCCCGTGCCGATGAATCACGTGAGCGCAAGCGCGGGGGCAATCTACGCCGCCGGCGGCGAGATCCGGTTGTTCGAGGATCGCAAGGCCGGTCGGATCGGCGATCTCCTGACGATCCGCCTCGTGGAAGAAACGCGCGCCAGCAAGGACTCCGCCACGTCCACGTCCAAGGAGTCGAGCGCCACGCTGACCAATCCAACGGTGCTTGGACGCCCCGTGACGAACAATGGTGTGTCCGTGCTCGATGGTTCCGCAAGCGGCCAGCGCAGTTTCGACGGCGCGGGTTCCAGCAGTCAGTCGAACAGCCTGACCGGCGACATTACGGCGGTGGTTGTGCAGCGTCTGCCCAACGGTAATCTCGTCATCGAAGGCGAAAAGTGGCTGACGATCAACCAGGGACGCGAATTCATCCGTGTTCGCGGCATGGTTCGCCCCGACGACGTCGGCACCGACAACTCGGTCGTCTCGACCCGTATTGCCAATGCAGAGATCACCTACGCCGGGAAAGGCGCGCTGGCCGATGCCAATCGCATGGGCCTCATCGCTCGGTTCTTCAATTCGCCGATTTTCCCATTCTAATCTTCCAGTTGCAGGATTGCTCATGACACGATCAGCACCCCATCGTTTCCGCATGCCAAGGCTGGCCTGCCTGCTCTCTGCCGTTGTGCTCTCGTGCGTGCCGCTGCAGTCGGCGCTCGCCGAGAGAGTCAAGGATTTGGCCAGCGTTGCCGGTGTGCGGCAAAACCAGCTCGTGGGCTACGGGATTGTCGTAGGCTTGAACGGCACGGGGGACCAGACGGCACAAACGCCGTTTACCGTGCAGAGCATCATCAACATGCTGTTGCAGTTCGGCGTGACAATTCCGCCGGGCACCAATCTGCAGCTCAAAAACGTAGCCGCGGTGACCGTGCATGCGGAACTGCCGCCGTTTGCCAAGCCAGGGCAAACCATCGACGTTACGGTGTCCTCGATAGGCAACGCCAAAAGCCTTCGCGGCGGCAGCCTGCTCATGGCGCCGCTCAAGGGTGCCGACGGACAGGTCTACGCCATTGCACAAGGCAATCTGGTCGTCGGCGGCTTCGGTGCATCCGGCCAGGACGGCTCGAGCATTACGGTCAACATTCCGAGCGCGGGCCGCATACCCAACGGCGCCAGCGTGGAACGGCAGGTCGTCAACAGCTTTCTGACCGAAGAATTCCTGACCCTCAACCTGAATACGCCGGATTTTACGACCGCGCATCGGCTGGCCGACAAAATCAACGCGACGTTGGGTGACGGCACGGCAGAAGCGTTGGACGCGGTATCGGTCAGCGTACGCGCGCCAGTGGACTACCGGCAGAGAACGGCATTTGTTGCGGCGCTGCAGGAGCTCGAGGTCGAGCCCGGCGCAGTAGCAGCGCGCGTCATCGTGAATTCGCGTACTGGAACGGTTGTGATCGGGTCCAGCGTCCGGGTGACGCCCGCGGCCGTATCGCACGGTTCTCTGGTCGTGACGATCAGCGAGCAACCGTTTGCCAGTCAGCCGGTCGCACCGTTCAGCGACGCCGGACAGACCGTGGTGCTGCCCGATTCGCAGGTTGCGATCGAGCAGGAGGAGGCGAGTATGTTCCTGTTCGAACCCGGGACGAGCCTCGATGAGATCGTGCAGGCCGTCAACCGCGTTGGCGCTGCGCCCGGGGACCTCGTCGCCATCCTCGAGGCGCTGAAACAGGCGGGCGCGCTGCGCGCCGAACTGGTCATTATTTAGCCCGGTAATACCCATGACGGCCGCCATCACCGACTTTTCGCAGTTTGTCGATCTGCGCCGCATGGCGGGGCAGAACGATCGTGCCGCGCTCGAGGAGGTTGCCGGCCAGTTCGAGGCCCTGTTCATTCAGACGCTCTTGAAAAATATGCGTGATGCGTCGCTGGGTGATGGGCTACTCGGTAAGGATCAGGCACACGAGATGTACGAAGGCATGCTGGACCAGCAGCTGTCCATGGAGATGGCCGGCGGCAAGGGTATCGGCATTGCCGAAATGCTGGTGCGTCAGCTCCGCGGCGCTGCGGAGGTAGAGATGCCGTCGGTGCTGTCGTCGGAGCCGGTATCGATTCCGCAGCCGGCCGTGTCGGGCGTGCGCGCAACGGCCGCGCAGGCGCCGCTCGCGACAGAGCCGAAGGAGCAGGCCGCAGCAGCAGATCGCTTCGGATCACCGGAGAGTTTTGTCGAGGCGCTGTGGCCTCACGTGAAGCGAGCGGCATCGCGGCTCGGGGTCGATGCGCGAGCCATTCTTGCGCAGGCCGCTCTCGAGACCGGCTGGGGCAAACACATACCCGAAGCGCCGGGCGGTGATTCGAGCTTCAACCTGTTTGGTATCAAGGCCGATTCGCGCTGGGGCGGCGATGCCGTCAGCAAGGCCACACTCGAGTTTCGGGATGGTATTCCGCAGCAGGAACGTGCGCGCTTCCGCGCCTACGCTTCCGTTGAGGAAAGCGTGGCGGATTATGCCCGTTTCATTAAAGACAATCCGAGATATGCCGATGTCGGACGTAGTGGGTCTACGCCCGAGGCATTCGGCGAGGCGCTGGCATCCGCCGGTTATGCAACCGACCCGGCCTATGCCGAAAAGATCTCGCGGGTCGCCTCGAGCGAACGCATGGATACGCTGATTCAGCGTTTCGAAGGTGCTGAACCGGTTTTCGAGCCGGCCGGCGCCAACGCCGGACCCTGAGTCAAAGGAGTAAGCAATGACCGATTTACTCAACGTCAGCCTGACCGGAATGCGCGCTTTCGAGCGCGCGCTGCAGGTGACGGGACACAACATTGCCAACGCCAATACTCCGGGATACAGCCGCCAGGTGGCCGAATTCGCGACCCGGGGCGGTTTTGGCGCCGGTAACGGTTTCGTGGGCAGCGGCACTCAAATCACGACCGTCAAGCGCATCTACGATGCCATCCTGGGCCAGCAGCTCCAGACCTCCTCGTCGTCGCTGGCGCGGTTCGAAACGGTCGCCGGGCTCGCGGGACGCGTGGATTCGCTGCTCGCCGATCCGAGTACGGGTCTCAACGACGGGCTGCAATCCTTTTTCAACTCGGTGCAGGACGTGGCGAACGATCCCGCATCGATTCCGGCGCGGCAGGTATTGCTCGGCGAAGCGGAGGGGCTGGCGAATCGCTTCCGCGCGCTGGATGCGCGGCTCAGTGACATGGAGGCGGAGGTCAACAGCCGGGTTCGCCTCGCCGTCGACGACATCAACCAGCTTGCGGCGTCGATAGCCGACGTCAACGATCAGATTGCCCGGACCTCCGGGCTTGGCCAGCCGCCGAACGATCTTCTGGACGAGCGCGACCGGCTCGTCCTGGCGCTGTCGGAGCAGGTATCGGTATCGACGGTGCCGCAGGACGACGGTTCCCTCAACGTCTTCATCGGTTCCGGTCAATCGCTGGTTATCGGCAGCGAGGCCCGCATGCTGGGCGTGCAGAGCGGCGAGTTCGACCCCACGCAGTCGGTCGTGACCTACGTAGGGACCAGCGGCGACACGCCGCTGGATGATTCGCTGACGGGCGGCAACCTCGGCGGACTGTTGGATTTCCGCGGCAATCTGCTGCAACCCGCGCGTCAGTCCCTTGGGCAGACTGCGTTTGCTTTTGCCCAGAGCTTCAATGAGCAGCACATGTCCGGAATGGACCTGCGCGGCAACCTGGGTGGGCAGCTGTTCTCGGTCGACGCTCCGGAAAGCCTCTATTCCAGTTTCAACACCGGTACCGGTACAGCCAGCGCTACCGTCAGTGACGCCACTGGCTACACGGGCGCGGACTATGTGTTGAGTTTCGACGGCGCGGCCTACGCGCTGACCCGTAGCGACACCGGCCAGGCAATCCCGATGAGCGGTAGCGGCACGGCGCTGGACCCGTTCGTTGCGGACGGCCTCTCTATCGAGGTCGGCGGTGCGCCGGCCGCGGGAGACCAGGTGCTGATCCGCAGCGGTCAGGGTCTCGCCAGTTCCATTCGGACGGTGATCGACGATCCCCAGAGCATTGCGATGGCGGCGCCGACGCGGTCTTCGACGAGTCTCAGCAATACGGGCAGCGCGGAGATCACTCCCGTTCGGATCGTAGACAGCGCCAACCCGAACCTGCTCGACCCGGCGGTCATCGAGTTCACCGGTCCGTCGACCTACACGATCAACGGCGCGGGCGCCTTTACCTACACGGACGGCGCGCCGATTGTCGTCAACGGTTCCGAAGTGACGATCAGCGGCACTCCGGCGGTGGGCGATCAGTTCACGATAGAGGCCAACTACGGCGCCACCGGCGACAACAGCAACGGACTGGCCCTG
>JANQPG010000044.1 GCA_028289545.1 Woeseiaceae bacterium | reverse complement strand
TCGCTGTCGTTCATCATGGCCTCCCATCGTTCGTGACGGGAGTCAGTCTTGGCTACACGCGCCGCTTTGAACAGACGTCGATTCGTGGGCGCTTACGGTTATTGGGACCTACCGGTCACTGACAAGCATATATCGAATGCTCTACTTGAGCCGTTGATATTAGAGAAGCAACTAAAAATGGATCGGGATTGAGTGGCCGAGTCTACTTGCTGACGTGCCAGTAGAAATCCGTGTCTTTCCCAGCCAGCGCCACCGCAGAGAATTCTCGACCTGGTTCATCAGCCAATGCTGAGAGTCGGGAAGCGTCGAGGACGGTCGAAGACGCTAGCCACGGTGCATGGCACCCTGACGCCCTCGATCAGGAAATGCTTAAGGACAGCTCAGGCCGCATTGCGGTCCAGGTGATCTGACACTTACTCTCAGGTCAAGTCTAGATTTTCACACCTATTACTCGTGGAGTCCGCTTTGGCCGGGACAACCCTTGGCATACGATAGCTCCTTAAGCGCCCTCGAATCGGCATCTGTTCATTGCCTCGCGCGCGAAGTGAGCTTGATGCAGGACTAACTGCGGCAGGCGGGAAAATTCCTGCCACAAGCTCGGCCAGCCACGAGACAGTGAACCAACCCCACCGCGCAGCCCCTCAAAGCCGCAGGGCCCATAGAAAACACGCCACCAGAAGCAGGCTAAGGACGATCGTCCTTGAACATGCGCCAGCCGCTGATCATGGTACTGATCAGGCTCTGGCGCAACATGATGTCTTCGCGCACCGCGGTATAGACGTGCATCATCACGAACACGATGATGATCCACATCCCCCAGAGGTGACATAGACGCACGTCTTGGCTCTGACTGGCCAGCGGGATGAGCCATCCGAACAGGGTGTCCTGCCAGGTGCCCAGTCCGGTTTGCTCTGAGTACAGCGCAAAGCCTGTGAGCACCATGGCAATGCTACCGATGGTGATGATGGTCACCATGAACAGGTGTCCCAGCGGGTTGTGGCCAATGTGTTTCTTGGGTTCTTTTTCCATGAAGGCATACCAACGCGCCCCGCAGCGACGGCTGTTCCCAACACGCTGCCGACAATAGCCAGCGAACTCGTCAAAGGTCCCGAGCGTCTAGAAGCGGACGTTCAAACTCTCCTGAAATGCCAAAACTTTACGATGCAATGCGGCGGTAACGGCTCCATGGAAGGGCGTGAGATTGACCCGCGGTTTCGGCACAGGGCTGCCAGCCGGACGATGAAGTCGACAGGCTCTAACATTACGTGCGGAGGGTCGTCACGGTAAGGCGTCTTCGGCAGGTACCGGACATTGCCGTTCGGCGTGAGCGACAGACGCTTTTCCGAGATGACCAGCTGGCTGATATACCTACACAACCGCTCCAGCTTCTTGCGTTCATCCACCCACAACGCGGCGCCGGCGTGTAGTGAAAATCCGGCTACTTTACCGAACCCGGTATCAGACGGCTCGTCACACTCCGGCAGCGTGAAGACCTTGCAGCCTCGCTGCGGCCCAACACCAATCCAGGTTGCCCGCTTCCTGAGCAATGCCGGCATCATCGGTGCCGCAGTCGCGGCGACGCGGCTTCCGTCGGCTCGATGAACACGAACCGATACGAGATCAAGCGCCAGCCAGTTCTGGCCCGGCTGATTCCTGACCGGCGCTGGCTTGCTCCCTTGTGACTAGCAGGTAGAGACAGGGGACGATCAGCAGTGCGAGGAAAGTCGCGACGATCAACCCACCGATGACCGTGATAGAGAGCGGCAACCACATCTCCTGGCTGATAGCCAACGGGATCAGACCGACAATGGTGGTCACGCTTGTCGTCACGATCGGGCGCAGGCGGTCCGCTGCGCCGCGGCTGGCGGCTTCCCTTACGCTCATGCCGGTCTTTCGATGCTTGTTCATTGTGTCGATCATGATAATCGTGTCGTTTACGACGATCCCCACCAGTGCAATCACCCCGACCATCGCCATGAATGAAAATGGCTGGCCCGAGATGAAAAATGCGAAGAATACGCCGGTGAGTGCCAGGGGTATGGCCGACATGATGATGAATGGTTGGGTAAAGCTGTCGAACTGGAGTACGAGTAGCGCGAATACGAGGAACAGTGCCAGGAACAGCATCTCTCTTGCAGAGCCGAACACTTCTTCGCTAGCTTCCGCCTCCCCGGCGATGCCGATGCGATACCTGGCGGGCCAGCCAGCCTGCAATTCGTCGATTTTCGGCAAGGCTTCGGCGAGGATTTCGCCCGCTGTGCGGTCGACTGTTTGCGCCATGACCGTAATCGTACGTTCTGCGTCGCGATGCAATACCGACAGGGCCGACTCTTCCAGGCGGAAGTCGACAAGCGATGACAGCGGCACGCTGCGTCCTTCTCCGTTGACTACATTGAGCAGGTACAGCTCGTCGAGGCGGGTTGGGCCGCCGGGCTCACCGTTGCGGCTCGGCCAGGCGTAGCCCATGAGGATTGGCAGATCTTCCTGGGTGCCGCCACGGACGAATTTCCCGACTTCGTCGCTGGTCATCATGACCCGAACCTGCGATGCAAGCTCCCCAGCCGTGAGACCGTAGAAGGACAGCGCCTGCCGATTCGGAACCGCGCGCAAATCCACCTTGGGCACGCCGTAGTTGTCGCGGACGTCCGACGTCCCCGGCGTTGCCTCGAGGACATCCGCCACATCCTGCGCAAGCTTCCGGAGCGTGGCCATGTCGTTGCCGATAATCTCGAGCTGAATGGGGTCTTCCGCAGAGGCGCCGCCCAGGTCGGGTGCAAGATACAGTTCGGCGCCCGGGCACGCGACCATGGTTTCTTCGATGCTCTGCCTCAGCTCGGGTAGGTACTGGTACAGCAACTTGTCTCGGTCGTTCTTCGGAACGAATACCGCCGAGAATCCGACCAGGTGATTCCCGCTCAGCACGGATAGCTGGTCAGAGGTCGAAACGACCGAGAACGGGCTCTTCTCGCCGACATGTTTGGTGACAGTTTCCAGGTAGGGTTTGCCGAGCAGTCGTTCACCTACGGCGTCCGCGCAGCCTTGTGCCGTCTCGAGAGACGCGTCCGGCGAAAGCTCGACCGTGATTCCCAACGATCGACCGTCCCCTTTCGGCATGAGTTCGACGGGAACGGTACTGACAGCCATCGTCGACAGAAACAATATGCCTACGGCAATACCGACCCACGCCCAGGCTCGTCGCTTCGACGCGAGAAACCGGTCGTGCAACAGCCGCGTCAGCTTCGCACTGTACGCCTCCGTGAGGCGATCCATCCGGGTCTTTCGGGCCTTGTCGGGTGACAGCACGTACTTCGAAAGCGGTATCGCCAGGAAGACGGATACCAGGTAGCTCATCACGAGACAGGCGATTGCCGTAACCGGCATCTGGCGGATGAATTTGCCTTCGATGCCCGCAATGGCCATCAACGGCGTCATTGCCAGAATCGTCGTCAGACTTCCGCTCAATGACGGTATGGCATAGGTTCTGACCGTGGCAATCGCCGACTCGGCGAATCCCTTGCCGCGCACGTACAGGTTCTCGTGCATACCCTCCATCATCAGGATGAAGTCATCCACCAGTAGTCCCAGCGCGAGCACCATGCCGATGATGACCAGCTGGTTGAGTGAGAAACCCACCGCAAATACGATGATCAGTGCGCCTGCAAAGGTAATCGGGACAGCGAGACCGGCGACCAGCGCCTCGCGCCAAGTGAGACTGATTAGCAGGACGCCGAATACTGCGAGCATTGCCTGCCAGCCGTTGGTAAAGACGTTCTTGAGATCCTGCAGGATGTACCGGGATTCGTCGTAGACGATGTCGGATCTGAGCGTCGGCGGCCACGCGGCGCCTGCTTGCTTATTTTGCAAAAGCGCCTTGACCGCCTCGATCGTCTCGATAGCATCGGCGCCGGGCCGCTTGGTCAGCGTGATATCGATCGCTCGCTGATAGTCTCCACCGGCCGGTGCGTAGTAGGTACGACTGAACTCCTGGCTTGGCCCCCGGTCGATGTCGGCCAGCTCGCGCAACATGACCGTTCTGCCAGACGCCGTCGTGGCGATCGGCAGGGTGCGAAGGTCCTCGATCTCGCGATACCGACCGAGGAAACGCAGTCCGGCGCCGACCTCCTCACCGTCAAACTCACCCAGCGGCAGATCAATGCTCGCCTCGTCCAGTGCCTCGCGAATGACGGTTGGGGAAATTCCAAGAGCAGACAACCGAGCGCCGATAAGGCGGATCTGCACGACTTCCTGCCGATCGCCGTACAGGTTCACCTTGTTGACACCGGCCACGCGTTCCAGGTCGCGGCGAAGATCTTCGGCCACGGCTGTGATCACCGGCAGATCGACGTCGCCAAAAAGACGCAAACTGAGTATCGGTTCGTCACTTATCGCGGCCTCGACCACGACCGGTTTCTTCGCGGCGCGTGGCAGCTCTCCCTCGGCCGCGGCAACCTTCGCGCGCAGTCGCGTCATCGCTTCCGCCTGGGCGACGTCGGGCCGAAACTCCACCGCAATGAGCGAGAACCCGGCGTAAGTGCCGCTCTGAATCCGCTTCAGTCCCTTGAGGCTCTTTAGCTCCTTCTCGATCTTGTTGGTGATTTCCTGCTCGATGGTCTGAGGGTCACCGCCGATCCACTCGGTTGACACAATGCCGACGCCGATTTCGAGATCCGGAATTGTCTCCTTTACGAAGTTCGAATAGGCCACCCAACTGCCTATCATCAACGCGAGCAGCGCAAGGCGAGCAAATGTCGTGTTCGCGAAAAAGAACCGTTTGAATGAAAACCGTTCGCGGCTCATTGGATTCTGCCCGGAGCGGTTACGCGGCGAACCCGCATGCCCGAGGTAAGCCGGTAGCGCCCTTTGGTGACAACGACGTCACCTTCTTCCAGGCCCGACCTAATCTCTACCCCTTCGTCGCCGGTCAGGCCGATCGTGACCTGGCGTTGCTGCACCAGGTTCGTTTCCGGCTCGACAACAAACACATAGGCGGTCTCGCCGCGATAAACGAGCGATTCCATGGGCGCGGCTACGACGCCCTCGCGGCGATCCGTTTCGATCCAGACGGTGACGTAGCCACCATCACTCAATCCTTCGACGGTGTCGCCGGTAACCACGCGGGCGCGGACCGAGCGGGACGCCGGATCGATCGCCGGGCTCACGGACGCCACCCTGCCGGCGATGAGTAGACTGTCCAGCCCCCCGTTACCGTCAAGCGATGCGAAACCGTACTCCTGAACGTGCGCGAGCGTGCCCTCATCGAGAATGTAGGCTGCCTGGCCCGGCCGGACTCGGCGTCCGAACACCACGGGCAACTCCACGACGATCTCGAACGAAGCAGGGTCGATGACGACAATCGGGCTGGTCCGGACAGCAGTTCGGTCCGACCGACGATCGAACTGCGCTGGCGTTACGTAGTCGCCTTCACGTATGTTGACAAACGCAACCACCCCATCAAAAGGCGCGCGTATCTGCAACTGGCGCAGACTGGCTTGTGCCTGGTCCGAACGTGCCTCGGCAGCCCGAACCGCTGCCAGTGCCTGCTGGTAGCCTGTCTCGATGGCGCTGTACTGGCTGGCGGCGATCGCCTGACTGGCGTTCAGCCGCTTTGCCCTTTCCAGGTCGCTGCGCGCGTTCGACAGGGCCGCGCGAACCGTATCCAGCTCCGCCCGCGCCGCGCGTGTAGAGGCATCGTCGATTCGACGATCGAGCTCGGCCAGCAGTTCGCCGCTGGCGACGCTATCCCCCTCGCGCAACGGGCCGCCGTCATCGTTGCTTTTCAGATACGCCACGCGGCCACCGTCCTCGAACATCAAAAACTCGCGTTTGGCGGCCTGTGCGTTGCCATCGGCAAACACGACCTCGGTGACGGTGCCGCGCTGTGCGGTTACCGTTTCCACGGCGAGCGCAGCGCGCTCACCGGACGAAGCGATAGCGTCCCGCGCCCACACGCCATTCATTACCAGGCCCGTCAACAAAGCTGCCGCAATCCTCAGGCGGATTGACCCGTGCCGATTGCGACTAGAGGGGTTGGACATCGGCCGACCTCTCGGATGAATATGCGTTCAATCGTTCCCGTATTTCGCTGAGCCGCGACCACTGCTGCATGATGATCGGAAGCGCAACGCCGGATTCGACCAACTCCCACGAATAGCTCAGGATGGCGAAGACGACGCCGGCGCTGATGCCCGGGATCGTCGCAGCGAGCCAGAGATTTGTCAGTAGGAAAGCGAACATGCCGATGAATACGGCGCCGTACAGAATTGCCTCTGTATCGGACAGCCTGACTTCGCACCGACGCAGTCTCATCAGATGCACGGTGAGCGATTCGAGCTTGCGCTCTTCGAGTATCGAAACCTGCTGCTCCGTCTGCGCGTTCAGACTGCGATTCAACCGATAGAACCCGCGATGGAACAGCGCGTAGAGGACGGCGAGTGCGCCAATGACGCTCAGGGCACTGAGTCCCAGCCTCGGATCGAAACTCCATAGGAGAACGATGCTGACCACGACCTGCACGACGGCCGTAAGCAGCTCCGGAACATGTGCTTCCAGGAAGTCCACCATCTCCCGGCTCATGTCCAGGCGCGCGTTGACCTCCGATACCGGACGACCACCACCGCGGCTCACCAGTTCTAAACCCAGCCGGACCCGCATCGTGCCGTAGGCACGAGTATCGTAGACGCGTCGCACACTTGCCACGACGATCAGCGCGCCCATCACGCCCGCGACTTCGAGCAACGCGCCGGCTCGACCATCGAGAAGCCCGTCAATTGCCCGCCCGATAAAGAGCGGTATCAGCGCCAGCAACACATTCTCGACGAGCACGAGCAGCCAGGTGACGAGGATGCGCCACCGGAATTGACGCAGCAAAAGCCCTACGCCGAGCGTACCTTGCAAAGTCAATGAGGGAGTCCTTGGTTGGAGTCGGCGTTGGTACCGCAACAAAAATTCGAGATCGGTGTCATCGAGCACCTCCACGGGAGCTGACGAGAGATTCGGAATCGGGCCTTCCGGGCCGCCAGCCAGGCGATTTGATCAGGAGTAACAACTTGTCATTGAGCTGCCTGGTGTTGCGAAGATCTCGCCAGAGCCGGGTGAAGCCGTGAAAGAAAACGACGAACGGATCGACTGAATTGATCGGCTCCGCAATGCCGAATACGGCCGGTTCTTTTTCCTCGGCGAACGTGCCGAAGAGCCGGTCCCAGATGATGAATACACCCGCGTAATTCTTGTTGACGTAGTTGCTGTTCGTCCCGTGGTGCACTCGATGATGGGATGGCGTGTTCATCACTGCCTCGATGGGTTTCGGCAGTTTTCCGATAACTTCCGTATGCAGAGGGGTCTGGTAGAGCAGGACCATCGTTTCCGCGAACAACACGAGAAACGGATCGAATCCGAGGACAACGAGCGGAATGTGAAAGAACACCGTCCACAGGGCATCCAACGGGCCAAAGCGATATGCGACGGAAATATTGAAGTGTGGCGACGAGTGGTGAACCGCGTGTGTCGCCCAGACCATCGCGACGCGGTGACTGAAGCGATGCTCCCAGTAGTACACCAGGTCCGCGAGCACGATGCAGATGAACACCGTTGCCCAGTTCAGGCCGATGTCGAAGACGGCGAACTGGTGAAACCAGGACAGCGTGGAGAGGTACAACAGGTAGAAGAGGACAATACTGATCCCCAGAAAAAATGCCTGGGTGACGAAATTGGTGATGGTGTCGCCCGCCAGCGCCCAGTTGAGTTTCTTCCGAACGCAGTACCGGGCGAGCTCGAACACGAGAAACGCGATCGAAAACAGGAAGACCCCGTCTCCAATTGCTTGCTCCCATTCGTAGAGCGCCCCCTCCGTCATCGATCTGAAAAGCCAGTCCATGGGCCACCTAGTAAATAATCAATTTCGATAATTTATTCAATTCATGGTATTTTGTCAATCTCGATAATCTATTGGAGAGCCTGTGCCGAGACCCAGCCTCAAAGAAGCGCGCCGCTCCGAGATCCTCGATGCCTACGAGCGCTGCGTGGCCCGGCACGGCGTGGAAGGTGCCACGCTGGAGAAGACGGCCGAGGAGGCCGGCCTTGCCCGGGCACTGATACGGCACAACGTCGGCAACAAGGACGACCTCCTCGAGGCCTTTCTCGACCGGTTTCTCGGCAGGGCATCCGAGGCCACCGAAGCGCTGTTCAAGTCGCTGCCGCAAGACGACCGCGTGGCGACGATGATCGAGTGGTTGTTCGACCCGCAATACACCGACGAGCAGGAGGTCAGCGTGACGAATGCGCTGATGACTGCCGCCATTGAACGACCGGTTCTGGCGAAGCGGCTGCGAGCGTGGACGTCCGGATTCATCGACTGTATCGGAGACGAATTGAAAGATGCTTATCCGGACGCAGATGACGACACGATCGACGCCGTGGCGACGGGAGTCTCGGGCATCTACTTCAGTTTCGATACGCAGATGCCGCTGGGTGGAATCGACAGGCTGCGTCGATCTTCGGAAACCGCCGCCAAACTACTGGTCTCGGTGCTCGGCGTTTAACAACGCCTGGGGCTGGCCCGGTTCACGACAGCCCGGTCCGGCTGTGGCCGAAAGCGGGCAGGAACTCTGGAATCATCTGACAGTGACTGTCGGATCAGATCTCACCTTCCACAGCTCGTTGTGTTAACACCGAGCGACTTTGTCGCAACGTAACTACCAAGCGACTTTGT
>JANQPG010000016.1 GCA_028289545.1 Woeseiaceae bacterium | reverse complement strand
TGCAATAGTGGACGCGAGAGGCAGGCCGTACCGTTAACGCGATCACAAACACGAGATCGGTACGGCGTCACACAAGCGCCACTGCGTTAGCGCTCACCGGATCGAAACACTGCGAAAACCTCACAGCACAACAGCCGGTTGCGCGCGAGTATAAAAGACAGCCAATACGCGATGTAATGTCGAAAATCCGCGACAGGCCGGTCAGAAAGTGACGATTTCTGCCGCGCATGGATGAGCGCCGTCGTTCCGGACGAGCGCCAACCGTTACTTCGGGCGACCTCGAGGATTCGGACGACACTTTTTGCCAAGGTCCGTTTGCGCGAATCGCGTTCGAGTTTTGTGACGCACTGCCGCCACAACCTCATAAGCTGGATTAACTTAACGGGCGAATGTGCTGTTGGTCCGGGCCAACACAAGCTTGGTCACCTTGTCTCCCTTCGGCGACAGTTGCGGTGACTATAGGAATCAGTAGCTTACGAGCCGCCAGCGTTTGCGATGTACCAAAGCACCGACAGCAACTTGACATATGGCTCTTCCGCACCACTTGCGCGATTCAGGCATAAGTCATTGTTCCTGGTAGGTTTTTTTCTTTTGTCGCGGTGGTTCTCAGAGGCTGGCACAGCACTTGCTTTATCTCCACTGATCGTTGCGCTCTTGCATCTCGGCCGTCACGGCGAAGCAACGAACGCAGAGCAGGGATTGTGAATACATTCACGGCAATACTGAGTTTGTATTGGCAAGATGGCGCCAGCCGAAGTCTACGGATCATGAAGATCCTTTAGAGGTTGGCGACAAGCAGACATTGGATGTCCGCAGTCTTTGACGACGACGTGCGAGAAAGCAGGCGGTCACACCGAACGCATTAGCGATTCGGTGATCAGGCAACCGAGTTGTCAGGAATGTGCAGTAACCCGAAGGGATCGAAGGGCAAGCGCTCGTCCGAGCGGCCTCGTCGGGACTCTCTGAACACTTCAGACAAACCGCGCCTACAACGGGTCGACCGCGTGAGCGGCTGGCACATTGGTTTTAAACGAACCAGTTCGTGAGCAGGATCGTTATGAAAAACATGACATGGATGAAAACAAAAGTTGCCGGCATCTTCGCGGCCAGGCGCGCTGTTTCGCAACTCCTGGTTGCGTCGGTACTGAGCGTCGCGATAGCGGCTCCCGCCGCAGCGGGACCGCGCGAGCAGGCCAAGCGTATCCACGACAGGCTCGCGGGCGTACCGCCGTCTGCAGCGGTCCTGCAGCAAATGGAAGACGCCATCCAGGCAGGTAACGCCTCGGCGGCGGCTGACATTGCGATGGATAACGTCAACTTCTACAACGTGACGCTCAAGAACTTCGCGGCGCCATGGACCAATCGCGATCAGTCGGTGTTCGTACCGCTGAACGACTACGTGGCCACGGTGATCGGCATGGTTCGTGACGAAGTGCCGTTCAACACGCTGCTGTCGGCGGACCTGCAATACGTCGGCAGCCCGGGCATCGTCGCCGCCGCGCCGGCCGCGAACAACAACAACCATTACGAACAGCTTGAAGCGGACAACGTAAACCTGCGCGATGACCTCGTCAGCACAACACAGTCGTCGGTCAACGGACTGCCGTCCACGGCGACCGCCGGCGTCATGACGTCGCGCGCCGCCGCCGAAGCATTCTTCATTGCGGGCACGAACCGCGCCATGTTCCGCTTCACGCTCTTGAACCACATGTGCAACGACATGGAGCAGATGCACGATCCCAAGCTGTCGCCGGATCGCATCCGCCAGGACGTCTCGCGCAGCCCGGGCGGCGACAGCCGTCTGTTCCTGAACAACTGTGTCGGCTGCCACACGGGCATGGACCCGATGGCTCAGGCGTTTGCCTACTACAACTACGACGAAGGCGCCGGCTCGATCCAGTACACGCAGGGCTCGGTGCAGCCGAAGTACTTCAACAACGATCTCAACTTCCCGCAGGGTTTCCGCACGCCGGACGACAGCTGGGAGAACTACTGGCGGAGTGGTCAGAACGCCTACCTCGGCTTCGACCCCGGCCTGCCGGGTCAGGGCCAGGGCGCCAAATCGCTCGGCGAAGAACTCGGCAACTCGCAGGCGTTCGCCGCCTGTCAGGTCAAGAAAGTGTTCCGGGCCGTCTGCCTGCGCGAACCCGAAGATGCAACGGATCGCGCGGCGGTCGACACGATCGTCATTACGTTTCGCACTACCGGCTACAGCATGAAGCAGGTCTTCGCTGACACCGCCGTTCACTGCATGGGCCAGTAGGGAGACAGGACTATGAGAAACGCAAGCAAAAATACCCTGTGGACGAGCCTCAAGCCGCTGAAGAGCGCTTCGCTCGCCGCATTAGCCAGCGTTGTCCTTGCTGCCTGCGGCGGCGGTGCAGAAACCACGGACAACCCTGCCCCGCCCGTCGGCGGCGGCGGTGGCGGCCCCATCTACACGGGCCCGGCCGCACGCGACGGCGATGTGCAGAGATTCCAGAACACGTTCTGGACCGACGTTCGCGAGCAGGGAAGCTGCGGCGACTGCCACAACGAAACGACGGCCCAGCCGCCGCTGTTCGTTCGCTTCGACGACGTTAACCTCGCCTACGACGAAGCACTGACGGTTGTCGACCTGACGATGCCGGCGCAGTCGCGGCTGGTCGCCAAGGTTGGCAGCGGCCACAACTGCTGGTCTCCGGACCTCTCAGTGTGTACCTCGCTTATGACCCGCTGGATCCAGAACTGGGCCGGCGACGTCGCGGGCGGCGGCCGCACGATTACGCTGACGGCGCCCGAACCCAAAGATCCGGGCGCCAGCAAGAACTTCCCGCAGGATTCGTCGGCGTTTGCCACCCTGGTCCATCAGCCGATACTCGTGCCCTACTGCTCCGAGTGTCACAGCTCCGAAGCCGAAGATCCGCGTCAGCCGTACATGGCCGATCCGGACGTGGCCAGCGCCTATGACGCCGCGAAGCCGCGTATCGATCTCGACGATCCGGCAGCATCCCGCCTCGTCGTTCGCCTGCGCAACGAGTTCCATAACTGCTGGGGCGGTAGCTGCGATAACTCCGCGAACACGATGCAGGCGGCGATCGAGCAGTTTGCGAACGGCATTCAGCCGACGACGGTTGACCCAAGCCTGGTCATTAGTAAAGCGCTCCGGCTCGTCGACGGCACCGTCGCTTCGGGCGGCAACCGCTACGAGAACGACCAGATTGCGCTGTGGGAATTCAAGTCTGGCAGCGAAGATCCCGACATTCGCGTCGCCGCGGATACTTCGGGTGTCGCACCGGCCCTCGATCTGAACCTGTCGCCCGAAGTCGAATGGTTCGGCGGCTGGGGTATTACGCTTAACGGCGGCAAGGCCCAGGGCTCCACCACGGCCAGTAAGAAACTGTTCGACTTCATACAGCAGTCGAACGGCCTGTTCTCGATCGAAGCCTGGGTCATCCCGGCCAACGTCACGCAGGAAATGTCGCGAATCGTCAGCTACTCGGCGGGCCCGGACGCTCGGAACTTCACGCTGCAGCAGACGCTGTACGACTACGATTTCCGCCTGCGTCACACCGAAACCGGCCTGAACGGCGATCCCGCGCTGTCGACGCCTTCGGCCGACGAGGTACTGCAGGCAACGCTGCAGCACGTCGTGGCCACCTACGACCCGCTCGAAGGCCGCCGCATCTACGTCAACGGCGAACTGGTCAGCAACGTCGATCAGACCGCCGGCGGCACGATTGCCGACTGGCAGGACACCTTTGCGTTTGTGCTCGGCAACGAGGCTTCGAACGATGCACCGTGGCAAGGCACGATCCGACTCGTCGCGATCCACAACTCGGCGCTGACCCAGGAACAGGTCGTGCAGAACTTCGACGTCGGCGTCGGTGAGAAATTCTTCCTGCTGTTCGACATCTCCGATGTTCTGCAGGCGGCAGCGCAGTCGTCCTTCATCCTCTTCGAGGTGCAGCAGTTCGACTCCTACGCCTATCTGTTCGACCGGCCGCACTTCGTCACGCTGGACGGTTCGTCGCCGACGGGCATCCCGCTGCAGGGTATGCGTATTGGCCTGAACGGAGCGGAAGCACCCGTGGGCCAGACCTACTCGACGCTCGATACGATGCTCGACGCCACGCAGTTCGGCGATCTCGGCCAACAGCTGTCAGTGCTGGGCGCCGTCCTGCCGCTCGAAAAAGGTCCGCAGGAAGACGAATTCTTCCTCACCTTCGATACGCTGGCCGGACAGAACTACGTGCGCGCCGAAGATCCGGTACTGGTGATCTCGCCGACCGACCTCGATCCCGCGTCACACGTTGGCTTCCGTACCTTCGACGAAATCAACGCGACGTTTGCGGCGGTCACAGGTGTCGACCCGAACACGATGGCGGTCGACATGACCTACCAGGAACTGCGTCAGTCGCTGCCTGCGGTGGAGGACATCAACACCTTCCTGTCGTCGCATCAGGTTGCCGTGGCGCAGCTCGCGATCGAGTACTGCAACGCGCTGATCAACGACACGACGGCTCGCGCCAGCTACTTCCCCGGCTTCAACTTCGGGGCGGCGCCGGCAACCGCCTTCGGCGGCGCCAACCGCGACGCATTCGTCGATCCGCTGATTGCCAACATCGTCGGCAACAGCCGCACCGGACCGCAGCTTGCGGACCAGCCGTCGTTCGCAACCGTGTACAGCGAGCTGGCCTCGGCTGTAGGCGACGGTAACCGGCCGGACAACCTGGTCGACCGTCTGGTCGCCGGCGGCTCCGACACGGTAGCTATCTCCAAGGGTGTCTGTGCCGCCACGCTCGGCAGCGCCGCCACGCTCGTACAGTAAAAGACAGGACTCAAAGGGAATAATGACTATGGCTAAGAGACGAAACGCTCGGGACTTCGACAATCCCCAGCTGCATGGAGACCATCCGCGTCCTGTCACACGCCGTGACTTCGTTGCTCAGGGCTTCATAGGCGGAGCGGCCTACACGAGCGCCGTCAGCCTGGCGGGCCTTCTGGGTACGCGCGACGCGCAGGCGGCACTGTCGCCGGACCTGTCCGGACTGCTGCAGAACCCCTGTGAGATCGCCACCAACGGCGCGGGCAAGATACCGTTCATTGCCTTCGACCTGGCGGGCGGCGCCAACATGGCAAACTCCAACGTGCTGGTCGGCGGCCAGGGTGGTCAGCTCGACTTCCTGAGCACCGGCGGTTACGAGAAGATGGGCCTGCCCGGCGACATGGTGCCGAGCCTGAACGACCCTGTACTCGGCCAGTCTTACGCCAACTTCGACCTGGGCCTGGGCTTCCACCTGGACAGTGCGTTCCGGCGCGGCATCCTGAGCAAGGTATCGGCAACAACGGCCGCCAACATCAACGGCGCCATCATTCCGGCCCGCTCGGACAACGACACCGGCAACAACCCGCATAACCCGATGTACGGGATTGCGCGAGCGGGCGCCGCCGGTTCGATCCTGACCTTGGCCGGATCCGAGAACTCGGACTCGGGCGGCAACTCGATGCTGCCGATGATGCTGTACGATCCCGAGCTCCGGCCGACCAAGGTCGACCGTCCCTCGGACGTCACCAACCTGGTCGACACGGGTGAGCTCGTCGGTATTCTGTCGAAGAACGATGCCACGGCCGTCATGGAGTCGATCTACCGGCTCAGCGAAGCCAAGGTGGGTGGCGTCAACACCAACGTTGCCGCCGACGCTGCGATCAAGCAGGCCGTCAACTGCGGCTACCTGAAAGCCGCCGACATTGCCGACCGTTTCGGCGGCGTGCCGATCGATCCCTCCGAAGACCCGGAGATCGTCGATGACGTCAACGGCATCTTCACCACGGCGGAGTTCAACGCTGGCGGCCGCGACGGCTCCGAGTTCCGCAAGACAGCGTCGATCATGAAACTGATCATGAACGGCTACGCCGGTGCGGCCACCATCGAGATGGGTGGCTACGACTACCACGGCGGCGCGCGCGCCGAAGGCGAGGTCAAGGACTTCCGCGCCGGACAGTGCATGGGCGCCTGCCTGGAGTACGCGGCCATCCGCGGCGTGCCGGTCATGCTGTACGTGTTCTCTGACGGCTCGCTGTCGTCGAACGGCACCATCGACAACTCGGTCGAAGGCCGCGGCAAGGGTGAATGGTCGTCCGACAACTCGTCGACCGCCGCTTCGTTCTTCCTGGTCTACAACCCGACGCGAAGACCGACCATCATCGGCGCGACGCCCGAAGAACAGGCCGTCCATCAGCAGATCGGCTACATGAGCGCGGACGGCTCGGTACAGCGGGCGGCAACCCCTGCCGCCAACAACGTGCCGTTGCTCGTGAACACGGCCATTCTCAACTATATGGCGCTGCACAACGAAGTCGGACTGTTCAGTTCGCTGTTCCCGAACCACGGTCTGGGTAACGCTGCGATGCTCGACTCGCTGACGGCGTTTACGCCGATTTGTAACGGCACGATCGGAAACCCGATTTAAGGGCTTTCGCTCTATCGTCGCGGACAAACCGTTCCCTCGGTTCGCGGCGCACTCCCTTGAGGCCGGTCTCATGACCGGCCTTTTTTTTGGCGCGCAAAAAGCGCCAACCATAACTCGCCGGTTTGTACAAAAACATCTGTCGGCGTCGGCAGCTTTTTCGCGTAGAAGTAACGCCTGAATCCTAACGAGGTCGACCGCAATGGCTTCTGAAGACAGTCGTATGGAGCGCTTGGAGATTCTCGTGCCGCTCGAGCAGAAACGCCGTATGCAGCACCTTGCCGGGCAGGCCGGCTGCTCCGTCAGCGAAATGTATCGGCGTGCAGCCGACGCTTACTCTTTCTGGCACGGCGTCGAAGTCGACGACGTGGAGATCGGTCATCCCGCTCTCGAGGCATTGGTCGAAGCGCTGGAGGCCAGCCGGCTGAGTGCTTCCGAAGCAATCGATCGCGCCGAACGGGAAGTCGCCGCAACGCTAAGCTTCTACTAAGAACGATCCCGAGCGGGGCACGATCGCCGAATCCAGAAAATCGAAAACCTGATGGAGTTTGCAAAGAGATTCGGCAGCACAAGAAAGCTCGAGCAACCCGGCGGCACCTGAGACTCTGTAGGCCGATACCGCCCCCGGCATTGCGGCTGCCGCGACTCGACCCGATCGGCTCGACCACCCACTGAGCGCACCGCTATACTGCCGGTCCACGCCATTGGGGGAACGCCATGAAAACACTGTCCGCCGTTTTGCTCGTGCCGGGCTGCCTAGCATTACTCGCCGCTTGTGGCCAAACAGATGACGCCAAGGTCGCCGAGCAGTCCGCTCCGAAGGCGTCCGAGCCCGTACCCAGATACAGCGCCGAACAGTTCTTTCAGACGACGAGCTATGGCCTGCCCGGCCCCGCCGCGAACGTGTTCTCGGCCGACGGACAGGCATTGCTGATCTCGTCGGACAAAGAAGGTGTCTTCAACGCTTTTGCGCTCCCCATCGACGGCGGAGAGCCGATTCAGCTCACTGAATCCGAGGACAACGCCATGTTTGCCGTGAGCTGGTTCCCGGAAGACGATCGCATCCTGTACACCTACGACCAGGGCGGCAATGAACTCAACCACGTTCTCGTCCGCGAGGAAGACGGTAGCCACCGCGACCTGACGCCGGGCGACGACCTCAAGGCCGCCTTCATTGGCTGGTCCGACGACGGCCAGCACTTCTACCTGACAACCACGGAGCGCGACCAGCAGAATTTCGACCTGTACCGCTATTCGGCCGAAGACTACAGCCGCGAACTCGTGTTCGAAAATCCGGGTTTTCAGCTCTCGGCGTTGTCGAACGACGGCCGCTGGCTGGCGCTCGACAAGCCGCGCACCAGCGCGGATTCGGACATCTATCTCGTCGACCTCGAAGCCAGCCCTGCGACGCCTGTGCTGATCACCGAGCACGAGGGCAACATTGCCTATTCGAGCGGCGGCTTCACGCCGGACAATCGTGCGCTCGTGTATTCGACGAATGAATTCGGCGAGTTCAGCCAGGACTGGATCCACGATCTCGAGTCGGGCGAGAAAACCCAGCTGGTTGTCGCCGACTGGGACGTCATGTACACCGTGTTCTCTCCGCAGGGCCGCTATCGGGCCAGCGGGATCAACGCGGACGCGCGCACCGAGGTCATGATCATCGACACGGAAACCGGTGACGCGCTCGACCTGCCGGAACTTCCGCCGGGCGATCTCCGGAACCTGCGCTTCTCGCCCGACGAGAACCGGCTGGCGCTCATCGTCAATAGCGACGTGTCACCCTCCAACGTGCACTACGTCGACCTCGAAGCAGGCAGCAGCCGGCAGCTGACGAACGCACTGAATCCAAGCATGCAATCCGAGCATCTCGTCGCCAGCGAAGTTGTCCGCTACGAGAGCTTCGACGGGCTCGAGATTCCGGCAATTCTCTATAAACCGCACGGCGCGTCCGCGGACAACCCGGTCCCGGCGCTGGTGTGGGTGCACGGCGGTCCGGGTGGGCAAAGCCGCACGGGATACAGCGCGACGCTGCAGCATCTCGTCAACCACGGTTACGCAATCCTGGCCGCCAACAACCGAGGCTCGTCCGGGTACGGCAAGACGTTCTTTCACATGGACGACAAGCGCCACGGCGAAGAAGACCTTCAGGACATCGTCTACGGACGCACGTACCTCGAGACGCTCGATTGGGTGGACGCCGACAAAATCGGCGTGATCGGCGGCTCCTACGGAGGCTATATGGTCGCCGCAGCGCTCGCTTTCGAGCCGGAAGTCTTCGATGTCGGCATCAATATTTTCGGCGTCACCAACTGGGTGCGCACCCTGAAGAGCATTCCGCCCTGGTGGGAATCGTTCAAGGAGGCGCTGTACGACGAGATGGGTGATCCCGCAACCGACGAGGAGCGGCACCGCCGCATCTCGCCGCTGTTTCACGCGGATAACATCGTCAAGCCGCTCCTGGTTGTTCAGGGCGCGAACGATCCGCGGGTGCTGCAGGTCGAAAGCGACGAACTCGTCGCCGCCGTGCAGGCCAACGAGGTGCCGGTGGACTACGTCGTATTTCCGGACGAAGGCCATGGCTTCCGCAAGCGAGAAAACCGCATTGCGGCTTCCGAAGCCTACGTGCGCTTTCTGAACACGTATTTGAATCCTGCGGAGGACTGACGTCTCGCTGGCGAAAGGAACAACGCGCGGGGTTTGCGGAACACGGAAGCCGCAAACGGACTAAGGTCGGAACGCGCGCCTCAGGCCGATTGGGCGAGGCGCGCGTCATGCTTGAGCTGCATGACCTTGCCCCGACTGACGTACAAAAGGTCGCTGATCTTCAGCACGATCGAATCCTCGAACTTATCGAGATAGCCGTCGGCATAGGCCACCTGCCATAGCAGCGACACGATCTCCGCTTTTTCGCCTTCACTCAGATGTTTGTGCAGGCGCTGCGTGAACTGGTGCAGCGAAACGGAGTCCTCGGCGGCTTCGGTCGCCGCGTTCGCGAGCTCCATTGCGTCTTCTCCGGACAGCGCAAAGTGAGTTTTGATCAAATCCAGAAGCAGCTTGAATTCCGACTCGTCAAAGTCGTAGTCCGCTCGCGCAACCTCGACCATCAAGACGGCGGTGCAGAGCCTCAGCGCATCTTCGCGGGTTTCGTCGTGCTGCCCTTCGGTCGCCTGTACGGCCTGGCTGATTTTTTCGACCAGTGTCTTGATCATGAAACGTTTTCCTGCTGAATTGGGGCAGCGTCGGCGGCCTCAGGGCCTTGCCCGGGGCGACGGCGCCTAGAACTTGTCCGGGCGCAGCACGCCGACGTCCGTGACGAACAGTACCATGGCGTAGTCGGCGTAGTAGCGTTCGCGCAGGCAGGCAGCAATGTCGTCCGCCACGTCGCTGGTGCAAATCACCTCGAGACGTATATTGCCGTTGTGCGTCCAGCCGGCGCTTCTGACGCCGCGGCTGCCCGACCCTCGCGCGTCGGTGATCGTGTATCCGCCCGCGCCTTTCTCTTCGACCACTTCGATGAGTTGGGGTTCAAGCACCGCCTCGGCGATGATCGTCAGCAGTTTTACCTCGGTAATCTCCACGCCTTACGCCCCTGCGCCGGCAAGCCATTTTGCCGCCTCATGGTACAGCGGCACGCCGATAAAAATATTGAACGGAAACGTTATCCCCAGCGAGGCGGACAGCGACAGGGACGGGTTGGCGTCCGGCACCGCAATGCGCATGGCCGCGGGTGCCGCAATGTAGGAGGCACTGCCCGCGAGCACACCGAGCAAGGTCATGCCCCCTACGTTCAGCCCGATCAGATGCCCTACGCCGATGCCCAGCATGGCTGCGGGAACGGGTGTCAATATCCCGGTCAGGATAACCAAAGTTGCGCGCCGTTTCAGGTCGCCGGCCTGATTGGCCGCGATCAGGCCCATTTCCAGCAGGAACAGCGCCAGGACCCCTTTGAACAGGTCGAAGAACAGCGGCTCCAGCGGCTCGATGCCCACCGGTCCCGACAGCCAGCCAATCAGGAGTCCGCCGATCAGCAGCACAATCGACTTGCCGAGGAACACTTCGTGCATGACACCGCCCCAGTTGGAACGGGCCGCCGCGCCTTTCGCGAGGACAATGCCGATCATGATGGCCGGTACCTCGAGGATCACGAGGAACAGCGGCAGTTGAGCGTCGACGGGGACGTTGCGCGTCGCGAGAAAAGACACGCCGACGGCATAGGTCGCAACACTGACAGAGCCATAGTGCGCAGCCAGCGACGCGGCGTCGGCCCGCGCTACGGTGGACAACGCGCGAATAACCGAGAACACCACCAGCGGCAGCACGACGCCAATCGAAGCAACCGCAAGGACCTGCAGCGCCAACCCGCCGACGGGCTGCTGCGCCAGTTCGACGCCGCCCTTCAGGCCGATCGTCAACAGCAGGATCATGCTCAGCAGTTCGTAGACTGCCTTTGGCATGCGCAGGTCCGAGCGCATGAAGCCCGCCAGAACACCCAGCAGGAAAAACCAGATTACGGGATCCATTCGAACTATACGACCGAACTACAAAACGCTATGGGAAGCAGAATCTTAACGTGTTTGCCTGCGAGAGGAACAGACTCGCCAACACTTGAGCTTCAGGTGACTGCTCCGGTCTGCCGCCGGTCTCTGAGCGCCTTCTGCTCGAATCGACGGTGTTTGGAGACGCCGCGTTTTACGGCCCGTTTGGCGCGCCTTGCGGACAATACGAGCGCCGCGTGCATGTTGCTGTTGACGGTTTCGATCGCGACGCTCTGCTGGGTGGTCAGGTCCACGCGAACAACGACGCTCTTGTCATCGCCGCCTTTGGGACCGTTCAGGTCCTTCAGAAACACGTTGACGTCGACAATTGAGTCGCGGAAAGCGGAGAGCGCTCGCCCGAACAGCTGGCGGGTTCGCCTGTACACCGCGGACGACATCGGAAAACCCTGAGTCTGTATGGTCATTTGCATACGAGAAATCTCCAGTCGGTGGTTCATAGTAGCGAGCACAATAGTTCGTTACAATCGAACTTATCTTGATTTTGTGATACTTTTTTCGAAGTTTCGCGTTGTCGGAGATCGGCCTTGAGGCACTTGAATTACAACCACTTGCAGTACTTCTGGACCGTCGCGCGCGAAGGCAGCGTCGCAAAAGCGGCTGACATCCTGCACCTCACGCCTCAGACCATCAGCGGGCAGATCAAGGTCCTCGAGCAATCAATCGGTCAGCCGCTGTTCGAGCGCGTGGGCCGTCGCCTGACGATGACCGAGTCCGGTCGAGTGGTCTACGGTTATGCCGACGAGATCTTTTCGATCGGCGCGGAACTGGCCAGCACGATTCGCAGCAACCTGCCGAACGCGTCGCCGACCCTGGCGATCGGCGCCGTCAGTTCGATGCCGAAACTCATCGCCGAGCGCATAGTCGCACCGGCCATGCTTGGCGACCCGCCCGTCAGGGTTCGCTGCCACGAGGCGACGCTCGACCAACTGCTCGCGGACCTGGCGGTACACAAGCTCGACCTCGTGCTGTCCGATCAACCGGTGCCCCGCGGCCTCAACATCCGCGCTTACGATCACCATCTGGGCGAAAGCGGGTTGTCGTTTTTTTCGCCGAAGATACGCGCGCGCGGCTGGCGTAACCGCTTCCCGGATTCGCTCAATGAGGCACCGCTGTTGCTGCCGACCAAGAACTCGGCGCTGCGCCGACTCCTGGACGAATGGTTCGAGAAAAAGGGGCTGGCGCCGCAAATTGCGGGCGAATTCGACGATAGCGCGCTACTCAAGGCTTTCGGCGAAGCCGGCGTCGGCGTATTCGCGGGCCCGACCGCCATCGAAACGGAAATCTGCAGGATGTACCGGGTTGCGGTCATCGGCCGAACGCTGGACATCACCGAAACCTACTACGCGATTTCACCGGAAAGACGCCTGCGCAACGAGGCCGTCGTCTCCATTACCGAGGCCGCCCGCAGCGACCTGTTCCCCGAAATCCAGCAGTAGAAACGCTCTCAGGTTAGATGCCGACGTGGCCACAATCTGTTTTGAGACAGGCTCTGAGCCCCACGACGCTGTGAACCGCTACCGGACATTGACGAACGCAGCACGCGATAATGGCAAGTATGGAATCCGCTGACTCTCCCGCAAACGATCCCCTGGCCGACCTTCTGGCCTGTCCGCGCACCGACGAGGTGCTGCGGCCGGTCAAGGAGCCGTCGGATGAACCGGACGGCAAAACGTCGCACTGGCGTAGCGACGGCTGCAAACTCGATTTTCCGTCAATCGGCGGCATTCCGTTCCTGTTTGCAGAACCCGAAGCGACACTGGGCGAGTGGCGGAATCGTATGCGTTTCGCAGCGGAGAAAATTGGTCATGAGATTTCGAGCCTCGAGACAGAGGAAAAAAACAAAGATCTCCGTGCGCTAACCCGGCGGCGCCTCGAACGCTATCGAAAGTGTCTGGATGCGCATCGCAGGAAGCTGGCCAGGTTGCTCGAGCCACTCGGCACTGACAGCCCCGCCGCGAGCTACGAGAGTTACCTGGCCCTGCGGACACGCCTGCCGACCGATCAGGGCCTCAATACCTATTATCCCAACATCCACCGCGACTGGGCCTGGGGCGACGAAGAGAACACGGCATCGATGCGGCAGATCGAAAGCGTACTCCACGACAATGCGGAACTCGGCGACGTGCTTGTGATCGGCGCGGGTGCCGGGCGCCTGGCCTACGACATACACATGCAGCTCGACTGCCGGCGCACGGTTGCCTTCGACTTCAACCCGATGCTGATGCTGGTTGCGAAAGCCGTCACCAGCGGTGAAAGCCTGTCGATGTACGAGTTCCCGATAGCGCCGCGCTCGCTCGAAGACGATGCCGTGCTGCGAAAACTGGAAGCGCCGGAGCCGGTGCGTGAGGGTTTTCATCTTGTGTTGGGCGACGCGCTCAGACTGCCGTTCGTTCCTGAGTCTTTCGACACGATCGTGACGCCGTGGCTGATCGATATCGTGACCGACGAGCTGAGTGTATTTGCAGAGCGCCTCAATCAGCGGCTCAAACCCCAGGGCCGCTGGGTCAATTTCGGATCACTCGCTTTCCACAGCGGTAAGCGCGCGCATCGATACAGCCCTGAAGAGACCAAGGCG
Organism: Woeseiaceae bacterium; assembly: GCA_028289545.1. Classification (GTDB taxonomy): domain Bacteria; phylum Pseudomonadota; class Gammaproteobacteria; order Steroidobacterales; family Woeseiaceae; genus UBA1847. Next base: position 73,290 of record JANQPG010000016.1, on the reverse strand, counting down.
ATTGTCGCGGAGTGCGGTTTCTCCGACCCTTACGTCGCCGAAGCCACGATTCCCTACATGTCGTCGCCTGCCAGTCGGCATGCCCGCCGCGAACACGTGTTTTCGTTTTGCGCGTACAAAGAGCGCAGCGTCAAGGCGCCGCCAAGGCATAAAGCGCTGCCCGACTGGCTCGTCACGGGCAAAGAGGCGGTGCCGCTCTTGAAGAGCTTTCGCACCCAGGCCATGACGACACAAATCTACTCGTTCATCATGTCGCTGATCGACGGCAAACGCTCCATCGAGGACATGGCCGCCGTGCTGGAAAAACAGCAGCTCATGCCGAAGAGCGAGGCCATCCCGGCCATTCGCACATTTCTCACCAGGATGTTCGACGACGCGAACCAGCAGTCGAATTACTGACCGTCGAAAGACTGGCCGCCTTCCTCGAACACCGCCCGCATCCTCGCGGCCAGCTTGTCGACCGCCGCGCGGCTCTCGGGCATGACCAGCACAAACGCCTGGAACACGTGCCACATGTCGGGCCACACTTCGAGTTCGACGGACCCGCCCGCAGCCCGGACATTGTCCGCCAGTCGTCGTGAGTCGCTCAGAAGGATCTCGTGATCGCCAACCTGGATGTAGATGGGGCACAGCCCGGCGGGATCCGCATACACGGGCGATACGAGCGGCAGCTTTCGCTGGCTGTCGTCGCAGTAATGGCGCGTGACGTGCGGAAAATCCTCGGGGCTGAACCACGGATCTTCTTCCCGTCGCGACTGCATGCTTTCCCCCTCCGCCGCCAGATCAAGCCACGGCGACAACAGGCAGCCGAGCGCGGGCTGCGGCAGCCCGGCTGACGACAGCGACAACAACATGGCCATCGTCAGTCCTCCCCCCGCCGAGTCACCCGCGACAATGATGTCGGTTGCGTCGACACCGTCATCGAGCAACGCGGTGTAAACTCGTACGGCATCCTCTATGGCCGCCGGGAACGGATGTTCCGGCGCGAGCCGGTACTCGGGCAGTAACGCCTGGATCCCCGCGGAGCCCGCGATGTGGCTGACGAGATGCCGGTGAGAATCGCAGCTGCCGAGTACGTAGGCGCCGCCGTGCAGGTACAGCAACACCTTGCCGTCCATACGCTCCTTAGGCTGCAGCCATTCGGCGTCCAGTCCCGCGACGCGCGTTCGCTCGACGTCGACGCCGCCGGCCACGGGCACCAGCCGGGCAAAGCGGTCGAGGCGAGAGCGCAGACGGCGAACGTCGGCACCCTCCGGACTCACGAGGTAGTCGAAATACCGCGAGGTAATGGCGCGCACCAGCCGGGCCCGAAAGCTCGGCGTGGGGTTCGATGTGGGGCTTGGGTTCTGCATGAGCGTATGATGGCGAGTCACAATTCCTTGACCATACCCCGATCATGACCGTATTGCGCACGCCTGAGTCCCGCTTCGAACACCTGCCCGACTACCCGTTTACGCCGAACTATGTGGAGGTGGACGGGATGCGCATGCACTACGTCGCGGAGGGACCCGAAGACGGCCCTCAAGTGCTGCTGCTGCACGGCGAGCCGAGTTGGTCCTACCTGTATCGGCACATGATTCCGCCGCTCGCGACAGCCGGCCTGCGCGTGCTGGCGCCCGATCTGATTGGCTTCGGCAAGTCGGACAAGCCGACGAAGATCGCCGACTACAGCTACGAAGGTCATGTCCGCTGGATGGCGGCCTTTCTCGATGCGCTGCAGCTCGAGCGCATCAACCTGTTTTGCCAGGACTGGGGCTCGCTCATCGGGCTCAGGCTTGCCGCCGAGCACCCGGACCGGTTCGAGCGCATAGCGCTTGGCAACGGCGGCCTGCCTACGGGTGACGAAGCCATGCCCCGCGCGTTCATGATCTGGCGCGCGTTCGCGCGCTTTAGCCCGTGGTTTCCGATCGGCCGGATACTCGACAAAGGCACGATCACGGAGCTGCCGCCGGCCGTGATCGCCGCTTACGACGCGCCGTTCCCTTCAGCGCGCTACAAGGCCGGCACGCGAGCATTCCCCGGGCTCGTGCCGATTGCGCCCGACAATCCCGCAAGCGAGGCCAACCGCGCCGCCTGGCGGGTGTTCAGCCGCTGGGAAAAACCGTTTCTGACCTGCTTTAGTAACCGCGACCCGATTACCCGGGGCGGTGAGCGCAAATGGCAGGAAACCGTGCCCGGCGCCAAGGGACAGCCGCACGTAAAGATCCGCAACGCAGGCCATTTTCTGCAGGAAGACAAAGGTCCGGAGCTTGCGGAACTCCTTATACGGTTTGTCCGCGACGACTCGCGGCAAGCGGAATGACGTTCAGCGCTCCAGGTACTGGAGCTTGTCCTTGACCTCGCGCCAATCGTCGGCGTCTTCCGGCGGGTCCTTCATCTCGGTAATCACGGGCCAGTCTCGCGACAGCTCGGCGTTGATTTCGAGGAACTGCTCCTGGCCGGCAGGCAGCTCGTCTTCCGAATAGATCGCCTCCACGGGGCACTCCGGTTCGCACAGCGTGCAGTCAATGCACTCGTCCGGATCGATCACCAGGAAGTTGGGGCCCTCGTGGAAGCAATCGACGGGGCAAACCTCCACACAATCCGTGAGTTTGCACTTTATGCAGGCTTCGGTAACAACGAACGTCATGGTACGACCTTAGGTTTAGAACGGGCCTAAGCTATGCGAAAGGCTTGAGCGTTTCAAGACGCGAATTCCGCAGCCAGACGGTGGGTTTTCCCGCATCCGGCCGTCCGCGGCACCCCTGCCGGAGCGTTGTCCGACCCCTGAAGTGTATCGAACAGGTTTCGGATTCTTGAAGTTTTTATTGCGTAGATAGTTTCCACGAAACCGACCCGTCGGACGTTCCTCTAGACTCCTTTCGCAACCGGCAATCCCGCCCGACAACGCGGCAACAACGCCCAAAACATGAGGTATCGGAACGATGCGCGTGTTTGCAATTGCAAGCTTCGCCCTGTTGATCAACCTGCTGCTGTTCACCGTCATCGAGTACATGGTCGGCGCAAAACGCGTTCGGCTGACGGACGTCGAAGACGTACAGATCGCCAACTTCATACGCATGACCGAGCAATCCAGCGCGGTACGCTCGCGTCGGGAACCGAAGGCGCCGGAAAAACCGGTTACCGAGGTTGACGACGTGCTCGAGCAGCTGGACCGCGCACCCGGCAGCGCGGCCGCGGGCCAGCTTGCGATCAGCGCGCCGGCGCTCGAGGTCGAACTCGGGCCGACGATCGCCGGCAACATCCAGATTGCGCGGGAACTGACGCCGCTCGTGCGTGTTCCGCCCGACTACCCGCCGGGACCCTTGTCGAAGCGTATCGAGGGTTTTGTCCTGCTCAGATTTGTCGTCAACGAAACCGGCTCCGTCGAGGATCCGGAAGTGATGCGGGCAGAACCCGCCGGGCTGTTCGAACGTGCGGCACAACGCGCCGTGATGCGCTGGAAGTACCAGCCGCAGATCAGGAACGGCAAACCGGCGCGAGTCGTCACGATGACCCGGGTTGTGTTCAAGCTCGACCTGCCGCCCGAAGGGGGCGCCTGAATGCGCACCGTGCTGCGAACGGGCCTGCTATGCCTGACGGCGACGCTGTTAACGGCGAGCTGCGGGGGCGGCATCGACGCAATCCGGCTGACGGGCTCGGGCGCCAGCTTTCCGTATCCGCTGTACTCGACCTGGTTCAAAACCTATCGCGACGATAACCCTGGCGTGCTCATCAACTATCAGGCCAAGGGCAGCGGCGCCGGGATTCGCGATCTGATACACGAGACGGTCGACTTCGCCGGCAGCGACGCCGCCATGACCGACCGCGAAGTTGCCGAAGTGTCGGGCGGCGTCATTATGATTCCGATCACCGCGGGCAAGATTGTCGTCGCCTACAACCTGCCCGGCACGGAACAACCGCTCAGACTGGCGCGCGACGTGTACCCGGAAATTTTCCTCGGGCGCATCGAGCGCTGGAACCACCCGGCCATCGCCGCCAGCAATCCCGGCGTGATCCTGCCCGATCTACCCATTACCGTGGTTCGGCGAGCGGACAGCAGCGGCACAACCTATGCCTTCAGCAAGCACTTGTCCGCGATATCGAAACAGTGGCGCGACGGCCCCGGAACCGGCAAGACCGTCGTCTGGCCCGACAGCGACAAGATAGTTGCCGCGCCCAAGAATGACGGCGTTACGGCCACGATCCTGCAGACGCCCGGCGCCGTTGGCTATATCGAGTACGGCTACGCTCGCTTCGGCAAGGTACCCATGGCCATGCTCGAAAACGGCGCAGGGGCTTACGTCATGCCGGGTATGGACGGCGGCCGCGCGGCGCTCTCGGCTGCGCCGCTCACGGACGACCTGCGTATCTGGATTCCGGACCCCGAGGGCGAGCGAGCCTATCCGATCGTCACCTATACCTGGCTATTGCTTCGGCGCCGCTACGACGATCCCCGGGTGGCCGACGCGCTCCGCGAACTGGTGCGATTCTGCCTGACCGAAGGGCAGCCGCTCGCCTCGGAACTCGGCTACCTCTCGCTGCCGGACGACGTGGCACGGCGCTCGCTGCTGCTGCTGGACGAGCTCGGCTGATGCAGTCGCGGGCGCTTCAGGAGCTCGAAGCGCGGGCCGCCGTGGCCCGACTGCCTGGGCCGAGAGAGCGCTGGTTCGATCGCGGTTTTCGTGGCGGCACAAAGATCGTCACGTGGCTCGTTGTTCTGCTGTCCGCATACATAGTCTGGGAAATCGGCAGCAACGCATGGCCGGCTGTGCGGACGTTCGGGCCCGGGTTTCTCACCGATAGCGCATGGGACCCCAACAACGGCCGCTTCGGCGTACTGCCGCAGATCTGGGGCACGCTCTACAGCTCGATCCTGGCCCTGCTCATGGCCGGCTCCGTTGGGCTGGTCATTGCGGTCTTTCTATCCGAAGGTTTTCTGCCGCGCCGCGTCGAAAGCGCGTTCCGATACATTGTGGAGCTGCTGGCGGCCGTGCCCAGCGTGGTCTACGGGCTATGGGGCATACACGTCGTCATTCCGCTCCTGAGACCCGCGGCCAACTGGCTGCACGAAGAGTTCGGCTGGCTGCCGTTGTTCGAGACCTCGCTCAGCGGGCCCGGACTGTTTCCGGCCGCGCTGGTGCTCGCCATCATGGTGCTGCCTACCGTCGCCGCCATCTCTCAGGATGCTATCCGCGCCGTTCCGGACCGCATGAGAGAAGCGGTCTACGGGATGGGCGCAACCCGCTGGCAGGCCATCGGCAAGGTCATCCTGCCGGCCGCCGGATCCGGCATTTTTGGCGCGCTGGTGCTGGGGCTCGGTCGGGCGCTGGGCGAAACGATGGCGCTCGCGATGCTCGTCGGCAACTCGAACCAGATATCGCTGTCGTTGTTTTCCCCCGCCAACACGCTGGCCGCATCGCTGGCGCTGAACTTCCCCGAGGCCGGCATACTCGAGACCCAGGCACTGATGTACGCCGCGCTGATTCTGCTTGCGATCACGTTACTGGTGAATCTGGCCGGCGCCTGGTTCGTCGGCAGGAGCGCCCGGCGCCTCGAGGGCCGCTTGTGAGGCGCACGCGCAATGACCGCGGCGGCGACACACTCAAGCGGTCGTGGCGCCGCCCGCACACGCTGTTGAGCGGCACGCTGACAGGCATGGCCTGGCTCGTTGCGCTGCTCGCGTGTGCGCCGTTGTTCTCGGTGCTCTACATGCTGGTCGTCAAGGGCGGCGCACGGCTCGGTACCGAGGTGTTCACCGAGCTGCCGCCCGTTGCCTTCGAGCCCGGAGGCGGCTTCGGTAACGCCATCGTCGGTACGGCCGTTATGGTCGGCATTGCGGCCGCGCTGTCGGTGCCGAGCGGCATACTCACGGCTCTGTACCTGCGCGAGTTCGGCCGCGGTACAAAGATCGCGAACGTGGCGAGATTCTGCATCAAGACCTTGACGGGCATGCCCTCGATTCTCGCCGGCGTGTTTGCCTACGCCGCCGTCGTGTTGCTGACGGGCGGCTACTCCGCACCGGCCGGTGGCGTGGCGCTGTCGCTACTGATGTTGCCCACCGTCGTGCTAACCGCCGAAGAGGCGCTCGGCATGGTGCCGAAAGCCACGCGCGAGGCCGCCTACGGACTCGGCTGCACGCCGACCCAGGTGGCGCTCAAGGTTGTGCTGCCGCAGGCGCTGCCGGGCGCCATGACGGGCATCATGCTGGCCGTCGCTCGCGCGTCCGGCGAAACCGCGCCCCTTCTGTTTACGGCGCTGTTCAGCGACTACTGGATCAACCAGCTCGGCCGGATCGAACTCATGGAGCCCACGGCTTCCCTGGCCGTGCTGATCTACAACTATTCCGGGATGCCGTTCGAGAACCAGATCGAGCTCGCGTGGGCAGCGTCGCTCGTGCTCGTCGTGCTGGTCATGTTGTTCAACGCCGCCGGTCGTGCCTTGAGTGCAAAGCAGCAAAGGAATCGATAGATGTCGACAGCAGCGGAACACGAATTGGCAAGCCATGGCGATACCGTCATCGATTGCCGGCTGGACAAGCTCTACTACGGCGATTTTCTTGCCGTGCGCGACAGTCATGTGCCCGTGACTCGAGGACGGATAACCGGCTTTATCGGTCCTTCCGGCTGCGGCAAGAGCTCGGTGTTGCGCTGCTTCAACCGCACCAACGATCTGATCGACAATTTCTCCATCGAGGGCCGTGTGCTGTTCGAGGGCGAGGACATCTACGCCGACGGTATCGATCCCGTTGCCGTCCGGCGTTTCATCGGCATGGTGTTTCAGCAGCCGAACCCGTTTGCAATGAGCATCTTCGACAACGTGGCGTTTGGCCTGCGCATCAATCGGTACAAAGGCGATCTCGCCGAGCGTGTCGAGACGGCGCTCCGGCAGGCGGCGCTCTGGGACGAGGTGAAGGACAAGCTCAGGCGCAGCGGCCTCTCGCTGTCCGGCGGCCAGCAGCAGCGGCTGTGCATTGCGCGCGCTATCGCGACCTCGCCCGCCGTGCTGCTCATGGACGAACCGTGCTCCGCGCTCGATCCGATTGCCACCCGGCGCATCGAGGAACTGATGCTCGAACTCAAGGAGCGCTACACAATTGCGCTGGTCACGCACAACATGCAGCAAGCACGCCGGGTCGCCGACCAAACGGCGTTCATGGGCGTCGATATCGACGGCGGCCGGCGCACCGGATACCTCGTCGAATACGCCGACACCGACATGCTGTTCGAAAACCCGCGCGAAGCGCTGACTCGCGAATACCTGCGCGGCAAATTCAGTTAGACGCGTCGACTTGGGGGTCGCGTCTAGGCACTTCGCCAGCCGCTATCCTCACGGACAACCCGCCCGTCCTCCAGAAGCTTCCCGAGATGCGCCGTCAGAGACCGTTCGGCCAGCGCATAGAGCGAAGCGGGCACGTCGGTATAGACATGCGGCACGAGCTGGTGGCTGTCGAGGCCCGGATTCTCGGCCACGGCCGCAAACACCAGGGCCTCACGCTCGAGTCGATGGGCAATGATCCATTCGATGACGCGCAGAGGCTCGTCGATTTTCTCGCCGTGTCCCGGCAGCAACGCATCGCAGTTCAGCGCCTTGAGTTTTTCGAGCGATTCGAGATACGCCCGCATGTTGCCGTCGGGCGGATCGATCACGACGGTCGAACCCTCGATGACGTGATCTCCGGTCACGACCCAACGGGTCTCCGCATGCAGGAAGCACAAATGATTCGAGGCGTGCCCCGGCGTGTGGACAGCGTGCAGCTGAAACTCGCCGGTCGAGAGCACGTCGCCATCCTCGAGCACGCGGGTCGGTGCAAAACTCGCATCCTGGTGCGGTCCTAGCGGCGCCGGCTGGCCGAGCAACTCCGCACCGGTGCGCCTCGCCAGCTCGAAGGCGGCCGGTGAATGGTCGGGATGCGTATGGGTCACGAGTATCCAGCGGATTGGCCCGCCCGCCGCCGCCTCGATGGCGTCGAGGTGCTCAGGCAGGGCCGGCCCCGGATCGACCACCGCCACTTCGCGCTGGCCGAACAAATAGGTGTTTGTGCCGGGTCCCGTCATCATCGAAGGATTGGGTGCAAGCACACGCACGAGCCCTTCAGCCAATCGGCTGACCGCAGGGAACGGTTGGCTAAAAGCGGTCACGCTGCCGCGTAGCCCGCATCGCCGGGCAGCAGTATGCGCCGCTCGCCGTCGACCACAACGGCCTTCGGCAGCATCTTCACGACGCCGGTCGCGGCGAGTCGGTCCGCTGCTTCGATGGCGGCGGCTGCGCTGTCGAACCCCGCCAACCATTCGAGCGTCTTCAGCGTGGGAAAGATCATGGCCATGTCGCCGCGCCGGTGTTGGTCGAGCGCCTGTTTGGCCGTCAGCCACGCGGAGTCCGTCAATTCGTTGCCGCAATGCCGGGCCTGCTGACCCTCAGGCATCCGACTCAGGAAAAACCGCGTCGCAAATCGTTTGCCGAGCCCCTCGGGCGTCACCCAGTAGCTGAAGTAATGCAGCTCCGTGCAGTCGATGCGAAGTTGCGCCTCGTCGAGCCACTCCGACCATGCCAGCGTCCCTTCGTTCAGCTGCTGACGCCGGTTTTCGAGGTTCGCGGGAAACGCCCCGCTGCTTGTGAGCAGCACACCCGTTTCCTCGAACAGTTCGCGCGCGGCGGCGCTCAGGTAGGCGAGACCCGATTGGGTATCAAGGAGGTCGTCAGCGGCGGCCGCCGACAGTCCGTCGCAGGCCGCTGCGGCGTCGCCCTCTTCCACGACACCGCCCGGAAACGCCCAGGTGTTGCCGAACGCCGTGTCGGGATGGCGCTTGACGAGTAGCAGCTCGGGCCCTTCCGACTCCGCGCGCAGCAACACAACCGTGGCGGACGGACGAATCTTCGAATCGATCGTCGAATCAGTCATTGGGCCATTCAATCACCGGATGACGGTAGAGCTGCGTTGTCCGGGTCGCCAGTTTCGACGTAAGCCTTCATACGCTCGAGCGCCTCGCTGATCACGTAGTCCACCGGCCCGGCAATGGCATCGAGGCCGCCGTCGAGATAACCGCCTACGGCGTAGGTCCACTTCACACGCGTGCGGCCGTCGTCGGCGTCGAAGAACTCCCAGGTCATGTTGCCGGCAACCCCCATTAGTCCAAGGGGACCCAGGCCGCCGGTCAGACGAATGATGACGCCGCGATTGACGAAGCTGACGGTCATGTGCACGACGCCGTTGTCGTCGCCGAGCATTTCGCAGAAGCAGCCCATGGGCCGAGGATCGATGGTCAGTCTCGCCGCGTCGCCCGCAATGGTATGGTCACTGCTCCACCAGCGGCCGACATCGCTGGCGGCCGCATCAAAGACGGCGTCCCGTCCGGCGCCGATAATGACTTCGTGGCTGACAACAAAACCGGCGGGCGCTGAACTCAGAACCTCGGCACGCGCGGCGCCGCTCGCGACAACCGCGCAGAGTGCGACCAATGTCGCGACAGCACCTCGCATGAGCCCTTCCCCATTGAATTTCGATGGCTGGAGCTTACCTCGAATCAGCCGGTCGCGGGCATCCGGCCCGTCGACGGGTGCTGTCGGCCAGAAAAGTCAGCTGGAACAGCCGGCTAAAACAGCGAGACCGCGAGGAATACCGCGGACGCCAGCGCCGCGGCAAAATAAACACGTTTCAGGATGGTCATGGTCAAAACTCGTACTCCTTTACTTGCCGCTCAGTCTGCTGGCGTCTGCCTGAACCGGGGCTTAAGGCATCCACAACCTGCACCGGGCCCGTGTGCGACCGGCAGCAGCCGCCCGCTTGACGCCCTCACGGCGCGGGTGCTGCAATCCCCGACATGAATGAAGCAGCGAAGAGGCTAGGCGACTTTCTGGACCGCCACGGCACGCTGACGGTAGTCACCGGCGCGGGCATCAGCACAGGCTCCGGAATTCCCGATTACCGCGACCGCAACGGCAACTGGAAACACGCAAAACCGATGCAGTTCGCCGAATTTACGGGCTCTCTTGCGGGCCGACAGCGCTACTGGGCGCGCAGCTTCGCAGGCTGGAACCGCATGTCGACTGCCGAGCCCAACGCCGCACATCGCGCGCTGGTCGATCTCGAGGAAGCCGGCCACATCGACCTTGTCGTCACGCAGAACGTCGACGGCCTGCACGAAACCGCCGGCAGTTTGCGAACGGTTGACCTGCATGGGCGACTCGATCGTGTCGTTTGCCTCGATTGCGGCTGGCGAGAGGCGCGATCGAGCTGGCAGGCGATGCTCGAAGACCGCAATCCTCGATGGGATCGCAGGGTTCGTTCGCTGAAACCGGATGGCGATGCCGTGCTGGAGGATAACGACACCAGCGCATTCGACGTGCCGGACTGCCCGGTCTGCGGAGGCATCGTCAAGCCGGACGTCGTGTTCTTTGGCGAGAACGTGCCGGTAGCGCGTGTTGAGCAGGCCTATGCGTCGATCGCTGCCAGTAGCGCGCTGCTCGTGATCGGTTCGTCGCTCATGGTGTATTCGGGGTTACGCTTTCCGCGCCGCGCCGATGCCCTCGGCAAACCGATCGCCATACTGAATCGCGGCCGCACGCGCGCCGACGCGCTGGCCGCACTCAAGCTGGATGCCGACTGCGCTGTAACGCTGTCGGCGGTTGCGGGGCTACTGGGTTCGGTCGACAGGGACAGGCTTGCAAACCCGGAGATCCGCCTCACTTCCCGGTAATGTCTGACGAGTACCGAATCGTCTGCCGCTGCCGGACTTCTCGATAATGTCCGACGCGCACCGAACCGTCCATCGCGACCGGACACCTCCGTAATGTCCGACGAATACCGAGTCGTTTATCAAAGCCGCAACCGGAGGGACTGCGCTGATCGCGCTCTTGTGCTTGCGGCGGCTGGCATACCCCATGAAACCGTGCACGACACCGATTCGTCGGCGCTGCTCGTCCCGGAGGCCTACTCGATCCGCGCCGGCGACGAACTGAGGCTGTACGACGAAGAAAACTCGACGGTGACCCGCGAGCCGCCGCCGGTGATTCAGTATCACGACCCTGTGCCGGGTGTTGCAGGCTATTTCCTGTGCATCTGTCTCATCGCCGGTCTGGCGGGCCGCGCCGCGTTTGGCGTCGACTGGCTGGCTGAAGGGCGAATCGACGGTCAACTCGTGCGCGCTGGCGAGTGGTGGCGTGTCCTGACGGCGCTGACCTTGCACCTCGATCTCGAACACCTGGTGGGCAACCTCGTGTTCGGCTTGTTCTTCGGCTGGTTCGCGGGACGCCTTGCCGGTTCGGGCGTAGGCTGGCTCACCATTGTCGTGGCCGGCGCGCTCGGCAATCTCGCCAACACGCTGTTTCTGGACGCCGGGCATCGCGCTATCGGCGCCTCCACCGCCGTGTTTGCCGCGCTCGGGCTGACCGCCGGTTTTGTCTGGCGCGGCAAGCTCCTGCCGCAAGACCGCTGGGTGTACCGCTACGGCCCGATCGTCGGCGGGCTGGCGCTGCTGATGTTCACGGGTACCGGCGACGAGAACACCGACGTCGGCGCGCATCTACTGGGGTTCGTGTTCGGATTTGCCGGCGGCATGCTGCTGACCGCCGTGGCCACAAAAATACGCTGCCGGCGACGCCAGCAGGTGGCCGGGGGCATGGCCGTGCTGTTAATCGCGTTTGGGTGGCTCATGGCGTTTGCCGGCTGATTTCGGGCGGTTCGTTTTGCTGGCCGGGTTCGTGATGCCCGTCGGCTATTTTGGGGTGTGTTTGCTGTAGAATTCCGTGCCGTGGACCGGCTACGGGACCCCATCTTTTTTGGAAACCCATCGTCTTTGCGATGAAGAAACTCCTCCTGATCATCGTCCTTCTGGCCGTATCGAGCGCCACGCTCGCATGGATTCGATACGGCGGCGGCGAACCCTATCCGAATCTCTCGTCCACGCCGATCCTGAACCAGTCGATCCTCGAAGAGGTCCTGCAATACCCCGAACCGCTGGGAAACGTCGCCGTTACCGACGGTAGCCGGGTGTTTTTTACGGTCCATTCCGAGGCGCGCCCAAGCGGCAACAAGCTACTGGAATTTGTCGAGGGTGCATCGGAACCGTGGCCCGACGGCAAAGCACAGCAGACGCTGCTCGATACACCACTCGGCATCGTCGCCGACCGCAAGGGCCGGCTCTGGGTCATCGACCACGGCAATCACGGCATCCGCCAGCCACGCCTCCTCGGCTTCGACATCGAAACGGGCAGCCTGATTGCCGACGAGCGCTTCAACGACATCATTGCGCCCAAGGGCTCGTTCCTGCAGGACCTTGCCGTCAGCCCGGACGGCAACACCATTGTGATCAGCGACTCGAGCTACTGGCGTAAAAGTCCGGCGCTGATCGTTTACAACGTGGAATCCGGTTCGACGCGGCGGGTGCTGGAGCGCCATCCTTCAGTCTCGGCCGAACGCTACGTCATCGAAAGCAACAACCGGGAAATGTCGTTCCTGGGCGGAATCGTGACGATGCGTGGCGGTGTCAACGGCGTTGCCGTTGACGACAAGTGGGTTTATTTTGGCGCCATTTCCGGATCGGGACTGTACCGCGTGCCGCTCGAGGATCTCACCACACGTTACCTGCCAGACAGTCAGCTTGCGGCCGCCGTCGAGTTTTATGCAACCAAACCCTTGAGCGACGGTTTTGCCGTGGACGCCGACGGGACGGTCTACGTCACCGACGTGGAGCACAACGCCATCTACCGCTTCGGACGGGACCGCAAGGCGCGCACGCTCATTCAGTCAGAGAATATCCGCTGGCCGGAAGGTATTGCGTTGAGTCCCGACGGCTGGCTGTACGTCACCGACAGCGCACTCCCCGACGTGGTGCTGAACTCCGGGGAGGTCATCAAAGCGAAAGGCCCTTTCCGGATGCATCGGTTCAGGCCGCGGGTTTCCGGCGGAGAGGACGAAGCGCCCAATCCGGGAGAATCCCCGGAAACCTGAGCGTCGCTGCCAACACTGCCTTCATTGGGTAGCTTCTCCGGGCTCAGCTGCAAATAGCGCCCTCATTGGGTAGGCTTTCGCCTTTCGCGCCGCCGGGATACCCATGCAAAGTTTTCTGCTCTATGCGAGCGTCGTGCTCATCTGGGGCACAACGTGGGTCGCCATCCCGTTCCAACTGGGCGAAATCGACATATCGGTATCGGTGGGCTACCGCTTCCTGCTGGCGGCAGCGGTGCTTTACGGTTATGCCTTGCTAACCGGCCGCCAACTCGGCGTTCCGTCGAGCGCGCTGCCCACCGTTGCGCTGCAGGGTCTCCTGCTGTTCTGCGTCAACTACCTGTTTATCTATCACGGCACGGCCTACCTGAGCACGGGCCTGGTTGCGGTGCTGTTTAGCCTCATTGTGATCCTCAACGCCATTTTCGGGCGGCTGTTCTTCAACACGCGCACCGATCGGCGCTCGCTGCTCGCGGGTGTCATTGGCGTTGCCGGGATTGCGCTCTTGTTTCTCCCGGAGCTCAGGCTGCCCGGCGGCCGGTCGGAGGCCCTGATCGGCATTGCGCTGGTGCTGGGCGGCACACTGTCCGCGTCGCTTGGCAACATGAGCGCTGTCGCCAGCGCGGAGCAGCGCCTGCCCGTGGTCGCCGTCAACGCGCACGGTATGCTGCTCGGCGGCGCGCTGTCGCTGCTGCTCGCGCTGGCGCAATCGCGCCCTCTCAGTTTCTCCTTCGAATTCGGTTACATAGCATCGCTTCTGTACCTTGCCGTTTTTGGCTCGGCGGTTGCCTTCGGCTGCTACATAGCGCTGCTGCGCCGAATTGGTGCGGCACGCGCCGCCTACAGCTCGATACTGTTCCCCGTCGTCGCGCTAATCATGTCGACGTTCTTCGAAAGCTATCGCTGGAGTTTTCCGGCGGCTCTCGGCATCCTTCTGATCCTGATCGGAAACTGGCTTGTCCTGAGCCAGAACAGCAACAGGGAAACACCATGAACGAAGAACAACTGACGCAGCTCAGCAATTACGGCACGCAATTTGTCGAGCTCATCAAGACCGAAGGCGCCGAATTCGCCATCAATCTCGTTACCGCGATCCTGATTTTCTACATCGGTAAATGGATCGTCGGACTCCTGGTCCGCGCGCTGCGTAAGCTGCTCGAGAAAAATAACGTCGACGCCACGCTGACCTCGTTTGTCAGCAATCTTGTCCGCATGGCCCTGCTGGTTTTCGTCGTTATTGCCGCAATCACCAAGCTCGGCGTACCGAGTGCGCAGTTTGTCGCCGTTGTCGGCGCGGCCGGCCTCGCGGTTGGCCTCGCCCTGCAGGGTTCGCTGTCGAACTTTGCCGCCGGCGTTCTGATTGTGCTGTTCCGTCCCTACAAGGTCGGGGACTACGTCGAAGCGGCCGGAATCAGCGGCACGATCGAACAGGTGCAGATTCTGACCACCATTCTCAAAACTCCCGACAACAAGCAGATCATCGTGCCGAACGGCCAGATCATGGACAGCATCATTACCAACTACTCGGCCAATGACATGCGCCGCGTCGACATGACCGTGGGCGTAAGCTACGACGACGATCTCGACAAGGTTCGCCGCACGCTCGAGGAACTCGTCGCCGCCGAAGATCGAATCCTCGAGGACCCGGCATGCACCATTGCGGTCTCGGAACTCGGCGACTCCAGCGTCAACTTCGTGCTGCGCCCGTGGGTCAAGACCGCCGATTACTGGGGCGTGCACTTCGACCTAACCGAAGCAATCAAGAAACGCTTCGACCAGGAGGGTATTTCCTTCCCGTTCCCGCAGCAGGATGTACACCTGTACCAGGCTGCGGCCAGCTGACAGCCTTCACAAACGCGGCGGGCCGGCCTCTCTTCGCCGGCCCTGCCCGCTGGCTGATCTCGCGAACAAAAGCCGTCCGGCGGAGTCAACCCTTACGCTACCTGTGCGTTGTTGAGTGTATCGGGCGGCCTTCCATGGATGCGTTGGGCGCCCCTCGTTCAGGTAAGGTTTAACCAGCTTCGGCATAATCTAAAGCCTTGCAGAAGCCCAATGAGGAACCGTCAATGACGCTGACACGATACGGATTTGTCCTCGGCACCCTGATTATGGCGGGCTGCGCGGCCAACCCGGCCCCTATTGTCGACACCAAAGGCGTGGACCCCGAGGTTTACGCCCGCGATCGAGCCGAATGTGAGCAATACTCCCACGAGGTCTCCGTCGCCAAGGGCACGGCCAAAGGCACGGCTCTCGGCGCCGCCATTGGCGCCGCCACCGGCGCGATCGACGGCGAGGTGGGACGCGGCGCGGCCTACGGCGGCCTGTATGGCGGCACACGCTCGGGTCTCGACGCAGACAGGGAGAAGCAGCAGGTCTGGAAGAACTGCATGCGTGGGCGCGGCTACCGCGTGCTTAACTAGGCTCCGAAAACCCGGCGGCGGGATTCCATTCGCGGCTGTCGCCGGCCGCAGGGCGACCCGGGCTTGACCCGAACCCGAACCCTCGAGTACTGTTTTTATATACAGTATTCGAGACTCAGTTCGGACTACCAAAATGGCCGGAACCTTCTTCAAGGGGCGCGGCGCCGTATCGCGTGTCGACGGCCGTTTCAGCGAACGGACCGTCGATTTTTCCCCCGAGGAAGAAGCAGCGAACCGGCAAGCCGCGCCGCGCAGCGTCTACAAAGCAATGCAGGCGGGCAAGATCATTGCGCGCAACAATTCACCCGATGTGCCGTTCAACCGCTCGATCAACCCGTATCAGGGCTGCGAGCACGGCTGCATCTACTGCTACGCCCGGCCCAGCCACAGCTATCTCGACCTGTCGCCGGGCCTCGATTTCGAGTCGCGCATTTTCTACAAACCCAACGCCGCGGAGCGCCTCGAAGCGGCCTGGTCGAAGAACGGCTACGAGTGTGAACCCATTACGATCGGCGCCAACACCGATCCCTATCAGCCACTCGAGAAACAGCAGCGCATCACGCGCCAGCTGCTGACGCTGTTCCTGAAACACCGCCACCCGGTCAACCTCATCACGAAAGGAACGCTTATCCTTCGCGACATCGACCTGCTCGCGGCGCTGGCCGCCCGGCGGCTTTGTTCCGTCGCGATCAGCCTGCCGACACTCGACGTTGCGCTCAAACGCATCATGGAACCGCGTGTTCCGTCGGCGGATAGCCGGCTAAAAGCTATGTCGACCCTCAATGACGCCGGCATTCCCGTCAGCACGCTGGTGGCGCCGGTCATCCCCGCAATCAATGATCACGAACTCGAAAACATCCTCGAAGCGGTCGCGGCGCACGGCGCGAATCAGGCGCACTACGTGTTTCTGCGGCTGCCGCACGAGGTGCGGCCGCTGTTTGTCGAGTGGCTGGAAACCCACTTCCCGGATCGCGCGGAGCACGTCATGAGCCTCGTCCGGCAGGCCAGCGGCGGCAAGGACTACGACGCCCGTTTTGGTGTTCGCCAGCGTGGACGCGGACCCTACGCCGACATGCTGGCGACACGCTTCGACGCCGCGGCTCGCCGGCACGGACTGGTACGCCATCGCTACCAGGAACGACTCGATTGCTCACAGTTCGAACCGCCCGGCCAGCGCCAGCTGGGCCTCGATTTCTGAAATCGTCGGAAAACAGAAGGGCGAACGGCAAAGCAACAACGCCTGGGGGCGTTTCAAACTGTAACGTCGCGGTTAACACGGGCCTTACGGCCCGCCACACTGGTATACACTAGGGGTTGCAGATGCATTGGACCGAACCGAACTCGCTCCGGTGCCGATTGTCTTAAGATTACGTTAAGCGGAACGCCGAGGTTGCCCCGGAAAATTGCCTAAGAACCACGTATGAACACCGCGCACCGCCTTTTGCTCATAGCACTGTTGCCGGCACTTTCGGGAACAGCCGCCGCGCTCGACCTGACCGAACCGAATACGGAACCGCCCTCCGGGGAAGAACAGGTGCCGGTTGCACCGGCTGCAGCCGACACGGACGCCGCGGAAGAAGTGGATGTTCCGGAGGCCGGCGCCGCGGACGAAGCCGAGGTCGGCACCGTCGAAGACGAGACTGGCGAACTCGACCCGTACGCGGACATGACGGACGAGGAGCGGCTCGCCAGCGAGTTCAGCCGATTCAAGGAACTCATGAACGAAAGCAGTATCGACGCGGCCGACACGATTGCCAAACGTGTCGTCGAGCTGTCGATCCGCACGCGGGGCCCGCGATCCCCCGAAACGGCGAAAGCGCTGACGAACCTGGGCATCGTCCAGCATCGCAAGGAAGAGTACGACGCCGCCGCGCAGAATTTCGAGGCGGCGATCGACATACTGGAAGACAACTTCGACCGGCTCGACAAGCAACTTGTGAACCCGCTGAAGGGCCTCGCCTCGGCGCAGCTCGGCAACGAACGTCCCGACCTGGCGTTGCGCACCTTCTCGCGCGCCGTGCACATCACGCACGTTAACGAAGGCCCGCACAACATGGACCAGGTCGAGCTGCTGGAATCGGTCGCGGAAACCAACCTGCGGCTCGGCTTCACGGATGAAGCGCGTGACGCGCATGAGAAGATCTATTCGCTGAACGAGCGGTTTTACCGATCCAACATGCTTGCGCTGGTGCCGTCACTGATTCGCCGCGCCCAGTGGCAGCACCGCACCGGTTACTTCAACGACGAACGCACAACCTATCGCCGCGTCATCCGCATACTCGAGGACCGCAAAGGCAAGAACGACCCGAGCCTGGTTGAGCCGCTCATGCAGCTCGGCCGCTCTTACGAATTCATCGACCGGCACTCGACGGTGCCGCAGTCGACCGACGCCATCAATGCGGAGATCTACTTCAAACGCGCGGTGCGCATAGCGGAGGAAAACCCCGACATCGACTGGATGCGGCTCGCTGATGCAAAGCTTGCGCTCGGCGACTACCACATGAAACGCCAGAGCGCGCCCAGCGCCCGCAAGGTCTACCGTGAAGTGTGGGCAATGCTGTCGGAGGAAGACGAACGGCTGGAGCACCGTGCGCAAGTGCTGGAAAAGCTCAATCCCCTGCGGCTCGGCAGTCTGCCGGGTTTTGCCGGTGAAGCCACCCCCGCGGATCGCATTGCCTCCGACGTCGATTTACGGGAAGGCAGCGTTGCATTGCGCTACAGCGTAACGATGCGCGGCAGGGTCACCGACGTTGAACTCATCGAGTTCGAGCCGGCTGAGTTCGACGACCTATTGAGAGAAACGCAGCGCGAACTCAGAACGCGCTTTTATCGGCCGCGCTTCGCGGACGGCCAGCCCGTGGATACCGGTAACCTGGTACTCACCCATCGGTTTTATTATCGTCAGGACGAACTCGAAGCACTGCGCGCCGCCGAAGACGATGACTAGAGGCCCCGGCGTGCCGGTGAAAGCTGTCTTGCTGCTGGCGCCGATGTTTTTGTCCGTGCCGGTCATTGCGGCCGACTGCAAAGACCAATCCGTGTGTATCGACGCTGTGGAAGCGGGCAACCGGGTGTCGCTGACGGCGCAAAACCTGAAGAACTTCCCCGTTACCTATACGTTGAGCGTCAAGGCAGGCGACTACGCCATCGACGGTCCGGCCACGGTAACGCGCACGCTGGGGCCGCTGGAGTCCGAGCAGGCGATGCTGCTGAGCCATGACGGCGGGGGCAACAAAGGTGACTATCGGCTGAGCTTCGAGTGGACGGTGGGCAGCCAGCATGCGGATCACGACGACGACCATTTGTACGGCTTGCCATACGCGCCAAGTAAAGCTTACCGGGTACTGCAGGGCTGGGGTTCACGCTTCAGCCACCGCGGCCTCGAAGAGTTTGCGGTCGACTTCGACATGCCCGAGGGGACACCGGTGCACGCCGCGCGCGGCGGCGTGGTCGCACGGGTCGTCGAAAAACACGACAAGGGCTGCTGGTTCGATGGCTGCGGCCACTACGCGAACTTTATCGTGATACTGCACAGCGACGGCACGACGGGTGAGTACTACCACCTGCAGAAGAACGGTGCACTGGTCGACGTCGGCGACAGCGTACAACAGGGTCAGCGCATCGGCCTGTCCGGCAACACAGGGCATTCGACCATGCCGCACCTGCACTTTGCCGTGTACCGCGCGTCGGTGTGGGGCAACACGCAGTCCATACCGATCCGCTTCCAGGCGGCGGACGGGGTGGTCGACCGGCCCAGGCGGGGTGCACGCTATCTTGCAAATCACTGATCGGTCCCCATGACAACGGTCGAAGCATTCGCGGGCCACCGTGAGGAACACCATGTTGAAACGTAAAACTGCACTGCCGACGGCCGATACGGCTCTGCCGGGCCGCGAGCAGGCCATGAACATTCCGGACAGCCACTACGTCAACGGCCACGCAATCAGTCCGCCGTTTCCAGACGGTCATCGCACAGCCGTGTTCGGAATGGGCTGCTTCTGGGGTGCCGAACGACGTTTCTGGGAGACGCCCGGCGTCTGGTCCACCGCGGTCGGCTACGCTGCCGGGATTACACCAAACCCGAGCTACGAGGAAGTCTGTTCGGGGGGCACCGGACACGCAGAAGTTGTTCTGGTCGTTTACGACCCCGAGAAGGTCAGCTACGACTCCCTGCTGCGCGTGTTCTGGGAAAACCACAATCCCACACAGGGCATGCGCCAGGGCAACGACGTCGGCACGCAGTACCGCTCGGGTGTATACAGCGACGATGCAGACGAACGCGCGGAGGCAGAACGCTCCCTCGAGCGCTACCAGGGTGAGCTCTCGGCGGCGGGGCACGGTGCAATCACGACCGAAATAGCGCCACTCGGTCCGTTCTACTACGCCGAGGACTACCATCAGCAGTACCTGGCCAAGAACCCCGGCGGCTACTGCGGTCTCGGCGGAACCGGGGTCAGCTGTCCGGTCGGACTCACGGGCGCCGCCTGATCCGCTTGTATCGCTTTGTAACGCCCGGGTGTCCAGCCCGAACGTTAAGGGTTAGTATGCGCCGCTCAGTTCGACTGGAAGACCGCCGTGGCCACGAAAAAAACCACTCGTAAACCTCGCAAACCCAGCCGCAAGCAGGCCGAAGAGGCCGTGCGTACGCTGCTCCTCTGGGCCGGTGACGATCCGCGGCGCGAGGGGCTGCTCGACACGCCGGCGCGCGTGGCCCGCGCGTACGGGGACTGGTTCAGCGGCTACAAGGACGATCCGGTGAAGTTCATGAGGCGCACGTTCAAGGAAGTCGAGGGCTACGACGAAATGATTGTGCTGCGCGACATCGAGTTCGAGTCGCACTGTGAGCATCACATGGCTCCGATCATTGGGCACGCGCACGTCGGCTACCTGCCGAACAACAAGGTTGTCGGCATCAGCAAACTTGCGCGCGTCGTCGAAGCCTACGCCCGCCGACTGCAGGTGCAGGAGAAAATGACCGCGCAGATAGCCAACTGCATCTGGGACGTCCTGCAGCCCAAAGGTGTTGGCGTTGTTGTCCAGGCGGCGCACCAGTGCATGACGACACGCGGCATTCACAAGACCAACGTATCGATGGTAACGAGCACGATGCTGGGCACGTTCCGCAAGGACGAAAAGACCCGCGCGGAGTTTATGCAGATCATCGACAACAGTCGCTGAACGCGCTGTCTCGGCCTTATAGTCCCAGCACCTCGCGCCCCTGCCGGAATACAATGTCGACGGGAATGCCGGCGTTCGAAAGCCTTTCCAGGTCCTGACTCAGCAGGGCGCCAACGACACCCTGTGTATCGGTCAGCTCCCGGGCGCCGTCGTAGTCCCCGTTGGCCTGCAAAGTCAGCAGCAAGCGCGACAGTTCGGTCATGGCCGTCTGCATTTTCTCGGCATCGACGCTGTAGTGCCCGCTCCGCTCATCGCGAACGAAGGCGCCGTATTCCATAAAGAAGTTGAAACGCACCATGTTGGCTCTGCCGTGCGCGCTGCTGGCGCCAAAACGCACTGAGCGGAAGATGCCGGCCATGAAGGTCACGTAGTAATCCATCAGGTCGACGTCACCGAGCTCACCCTGACGGTGCAGCTCCGTGATCATGTACAGCCCAAGCACGTCGGCTTTACCCTCTTCGATGCTGGACGCGAGATCCAGTAGCGCCTCCCTGACGGTGCCGCGGCCGTTGATCGTATTCTTGATCCCGAGACCGTGCGCGACCTCGTGAAACATCGTGTTGGCAAAGAAAGCATCGAAGCTGACGTGACTCCGCTGTTCGGGAGCGACGAGTTCCCCGACTATGGGTACGAGTATTTTTTCGAACTTCGCCTGCATGGCGTTTTTGAGCTGCAGCCGCCGGGTCCCTTTTGCGAGCTGCACCTCCTCGTCGTTGGGCAGGTTGATCGCAATGGTCTTCGCACCCGCATTGCTGTCGCCCGCGTAGTACACGGCGTCGTAGGCGTTCAGATCCGAGTTTGTTCCGGGCGACTCCGCTTTCATGGCCTCCTCGACCGGCAGGCCCTGCTGCAGCTCCGGCAGGAACTGGGCGAAGTGGCTCAGGCGATCGCTCCACTCGAGATCCTTGATCAGCACGAACGACTCGAACGCCGCCCGATAACCGAACAACTGGTCCTCGTACGTCTCGATGGGCCCGAACACCAGCTCGACGGGATTGTCCTTGACGTCCATCCAGTACATGTCGCTCGCCTGGTAGTCGTCGCTGATCAACGCGGCGGCGCGCAGCTTGAGATACGTCGCGAACTCGGGATCGTCAGCGTAGCCTGCCGCCTCTCGCAGCAGGTCCGCGGCCTCGGCCAGCTCCTCGGCGTAGGCCACTGAATACGGAACCCGAATCAGCTCGCCGGCCGGGTTCCGGCGAATCAGCGAGTACAGCCCGGTCTTCTCGGGCAGGTAGGCCGCTTCGAACTCCTCACTGTCCATGTCCAGCGGATAGTAGTTCGCGCCCGGCGGCTTCGGTCCGACGCCGCGAATAAACGGCCGGTTGCCGTCGAGGCGGTCCCAGGGTCCGTAGTTAATTTCGGCGAAACGCCGCGCCGCCGGATCTTCGATGGCGTCGAGGCGGCTCCGATAGTCGTCTGCCCAGGCCTGCCGCCAGAACAGGTCGTCCATGATTTCTGACGCATCGATCAGCAAACCGACCATGATCCTTTGCTCATCACTCAAGCCCGACAGGTCGGCGGTCAACGTGTATTCGGCGTACACATCCGGCCGCACCTCAGCCGGGCCGCTGGCAACGGGCGGTTCCGGGGCGGATCCGCCACACGCGGACAGCAGCGCGCTCGCCGCAATGCACGGCAGGAATACCAATGGGCGAAATTCGGGCACGGGGTTCACCTCGATGTCGAAAAAGGCCAAGACAATCCGTCAAGGACGGCCTGCGAAACCGGTCCGCAGAAAGCTGTGGGCGCGCATTATCGCACAGCCGTTTGCCCGTGCGATTCAGATATCGACCAGTTCGACGTCGTCCGCCGTGAGCGGGGCGCCGAGAAACCGGCCGCCGACGCGAGCGAACCGGGTGACGCCGTCGGTCGCCAGGAACTTGAGTTCGCCGTGGCCGTCGGTGTTCAGCAGTCCGCGTTCTGTGAGCGAGTCGCTGACGACACTCGCCGTCGTGGTTGCGGAGTCCACGAGTCCGACATCGGCCGCGAGGCATCCGCGAATGCTCTCCCGCAGCAACGGAAAGTGTGTGCAGCCCAGGATGACCGAGTCGGTCCGGTAACCGTCCTCGAACGCCATCTCGAGATAGCGGCCAATAATGTCTTCGGCAATCGAGCCGCTCGTCCAGCCTTCTTCAGCCAGCGCAACCAGGAGCTCACAGGCCAGCTCGCGCACTTCGGCCCCCGGGTCCGCCGCCTGGATGGCGCGGCGGTACGCACCGAGCCGCACGGTTGCCTCCGTAGCCAGCACGAGGTGCCTGCCTCCCGGCCGCGCACGCGTGGCCGCGGCCGCACCGGGCTCGACGACGCCAATGACGGGCAACGGCGCCATGGCTTTCTGGAGCGACGACAGGGCAACGGCTGAAGCCGTGTTGCAGGCGATGACCAGGAGCTTGATCTGCCGGTCGTTGAGCAATCGGGTCGCCTGCTCCGCGTAGCGCGCGATCGACGCCGGACTTTTTGTCCCGTAAGGCAGGCGCGCGGTGTCCCCCAGGTAGATGAGCCGCTCGGAGGGCAGTCGTTCGCGGATCGCTTTGAGCACGGTCAGGCCACCGACGCCCGAATCGAATATGCCGATTGCCTGCTGGCTGGTCTCTTTCATGCGCCGCATTGTGCCGAAGACCGCTCCGGCGCGCACGTGCGGGATTCTATGAAATAATCGACAACCGTGGTTAACAGGGAATGGCCGCTTGCAACGTATTGTCTACGCAGCTCTGGGTCTGGTCGGCGCCGTTCTGCTTGCCGGGTTGCTCATACCGCGAATCCTCGAGGTGGAGACAGACCTGGTGATCGACGCGCCGGCGTCCGTTTTGTTCGTTCAGGCTGACAGCCTGTCTCGATTGGTCCTCTGGGCGCCGCCCGCCGAAAACGACTCTACCGCGGTTCTCCGATTTTCCGGACCGGGCCGGGGCGAAGGCGCAACCCTGGCCTGGACGTCGAGCACCGCGGGCAGCGGCACAATGGCCGTCGCCGAGAGCATTCCCTACCAGTACGTATCCTACGTACTGAATCGCGGCGAACCGGGCCAAGCCGTGAGCTGGCTCGAACTCGAGTCCGTCGCCGGCGGCACGCGCGTGACGCGCGGTTTCGAACACGATTATGGCTACAACCTCGTGGGCCGCTATTTTGGGCTGCTCTGGCGCGGCGTTGTCGAGCGTGACCACCAGCTGAGCCTCGAACGCCTGAAAGCGCTCGCCGAGGCGTTGCCGAGAGCCGATTTTGCGGATCTCGACGCTGAGCACCTGGAGGTGGAGGCTCGGAAGATAGCTTATATGAGCATAACGGCCGAACCGGATACGGCGGCCGTGTCCGAGGCGCTGGGAGCAGCCTACCTCGACATTCTGACAGACATCGAAACCCGCGGTCTGCGCACGGCCGGCGCGCCACGGGCGATTTTAAGAGGTTATGAGGGCGCAAGGCGCCGCGTCGACGCCGCTATCCCGGTCAATGCCGAAGCGGAGCCTGCCGGCGGAACGGCCAGAAGCGGCGTGCGCTTCGGGACCAGCTACGCCGGCCGCGCGGTCCTCGTCCGTCATACCGGATCCTACAAGCTGCTCGGCGACACGCACCGCAAATTCAAGTCCTACCTCGCCGCGCTCGGCCTCGAGCGAAACGGCGCACCCTGGGAGACGTATGTCACCGACCCGGGCAAAACGCCCGAACGCGAGCTGATGACCGAGATCTACTACCCGGTACGTTAGCCTGCCTGCCCCGCCGTCTTGATCAGGAATGGCGGAGCGTGGTGATCACCGCCGTCGTCGGCCTCGTCCTCGAGCGGCGGTATCGAGTCCTCGAGCACCGCCCCAAGCCGGTTGAGCTCGGCATAGAGCTTCAATACGGATTGTGCACAGCGACTCGCCTCGTCCACCGACATCTTGCGGACGGTCGCACATACCGATCCTTCGCCGTTGGCTGGATCCACACTGTGCAGGCGAGCCTTGAGCCCCGAGAACTGCTCGCGCAGCGCTCCCGGCAGGTCGTCCGCTTCCAGCGGCTCCAGGTTGTCTTGAAAAGCAGATATAAGTCGTTGTTTTATATGGCCATCACCAGCGAGAGCCGCGACGGCTGCATAAAAGCAGTCGACAGAGTTTTGCATGTCCACTCCAGCGTTTATGTTTTTTTTCTGCCGCCTCTTTGCACCTCTCGGGCGGCTTCTTACGCTTTTTTCCGGTTTTGCGTCTTGCAAGGGACAGGGTGCCTGAGCGGCCACCCGAGATCGCAGATCCTCCTTGATCAATCAGATACCTGCGTTCATTTCTTATAGCAGAGTTCCGAAGACCTCCGCAAGTTGTCGCGGTCTCTTGGCTATTAAACTTTTGTGAAGAAGATCCGCCACGTCTCCCCCGCCGTGCTGCGAGTCTCGTCGAAGAGCGGGGCATCCGGCTCGGTCTCCCACTCGGACGCCAGCGTCTCGGCCATGACGTATTCGCGATGGACACCCAGAGCCGCTTCGACGGCCGGCGAGCCCGTAATCCCGAGCGCTATACGATCCGCAACCATGAGCCCGGCCTGCTTGCGGGCGTCCTGGACGGAACGCACTATTTCCCGCGCGAGGCCTTCCTTGACGAGGTCGTCATCGAGGCTCGTGTCCAACGCGGTCAGATAACCTCCGTCCTCGCCGCAGGCATAACCTTCGGCCGACTCGGTTTCGACCAGCACGTCCCCCGCCTCGAGCGATAGCGACTGGCCGTCGACCTCGAGTTCGAAAGACTCCCCACGTGAGGTCGCGCCCGCAATGAGCGCGCCGTCCGCCGCCGCCAACGCCGTGCGAATAGCCGGCACGAGTTTGCCGTAGCGCTTGCCGAGTACCGGCAGATTCGGCTTGATCCGGTAGTTGACCAGGCCGGCGTCGCGCGCAATGAACTCGATCGCCTTTACGTTCAGTTCCTCGCGAATCTGGTCCTGATGAAGGTCGAGTGCTTTGAAACTCCGATCATCGGGTGCGCGCACAAGCAGCCGCGACAGAGGCTGACGCGTGCGCACGCCGGACTGGCCACGGGCCGCGCGCGCAAGACCCACCACTTTTTGCACCACGCCAATGTCGTGCAGCAGTTCGTCGTTCCGCCACGCTTCCGGCGCCTCCGGCCAGGCCGCCATGTGTACGCTGAGCGGAGCGGCGGGATCGACGCTCTTCACCAGGTTCTGATAGACCTTCTCGGCAAGAAAAGGCACAAACGGCGCCATCAGCTTGTGTGCCGTCAGCAGACACTCGTACAAGGTCAGGTAGGCCGACTGTTTATCCTCCAGGTCGGTCGACTTCCAGAACCGGCGTCGGTTGCGGCGGACGTACCAGTTACTGAGCTGATCGACAAACGACTCGATCGCCTCCCCCGCCGTCTTCGCATCGAAACGGTCCATTGCCTCGGTCGCCGTTGTGATCGTGCGATGCGCCAGCGCCAGCGCCCAGCGATCGATCTCGGGGCGCTCTTCGACCGCAATATCCCTCTGCACGTCTACCTCGTCGATGCGGGCGTACAGAACAAAGAAACTGTATGTGTTCCAGAACGTGTTGATAAACGAGCTCGCGACGTCCGCGACAATCTCCACCGAAATGCGTTTCGCCGCATCGGGAGACAGGCGCGCCAGAAAATACCAGCGCAGGGCGTCCGCCCCGACCGTATCGAACACGTCGTAAGGATTGACGATGTTGCCCAGCGATTTCGACATCTTCTTGCCGTCTTTGTCGACAATGAGATTCAGACAGACGACGTTCTTGTAGGCCACGCTGTCCGAGACCAGGGTCGATATCGCGTGCAGTGTGTAAAACCAGCCGCGGGTCTGGTCGATCGCCTCGCAGATAAAGTCGGCGGGAAAATGCTGCTCGAAGATCTCGGCGTTTTCGAACGGATAGTGCCACTGGGCGTAGGACATGGCGCCTGAATCGAACCAGCAGTCGATCACTTCGGGCACGCGCCGCCAGGTCTTGCCGTCCTTCTCGAAGCTGATCTCGTCGACGGCCGGCCGGTGCAGGTCCAGCTCGGACAGCTCGCGCCCGGTCAGCGCTTCAAGTTCGGCGACAGAACCGACACAAACGTAGTCGCCTTGCCCATCCGTCCACACGGGCAGCGGAGTACCCCAGAATCGCTCGCGCGACAGCGCCCAGTCGACGTTGTTTTCGAGCCAGTTGCCGAAACGGCCGTCTTTGATGTGCTCGGGCACCCAGTTGATCTGCTGGTTCAGCGCCGTCATGCGCTCGCGGAACTTCGATGTCTGGATATACCAGGCGTTCTTGGCGTAGTAGATGATCGGGTCGCCGGTGCGCCATCCGAAGGGATAGTTATGCAGATAGCGTTCGTTGCGAAACAGATCGCCACGGTCTTTGAGAAGGCGTATTAGCGGCTTGTCGGCATCTTTGAAAAACAGCCCGGCAACGGGCTCGACGGCATCGACGAAGTGACCGTCCAGGCCGACGCCATGCAGCACCGGCAAATCGTTCGCTTCGCCCAGGGCAAGATCGTCCACGCCGTAAGCGGGCGCCGTGTGCACGATGCCGGTACCGTCTTCGGTGCTGACAAAATCCGCGGCGTACACGCAAAATGCCTTGTCGGTCTCGACGTCGAGGTAGTCGAACAGCCGCTCGTAGCGGGTTCCCACGAGCTCGGCACCCGCAACCGTTTTCCGGACCGTGTGTTCGTGATCGCGAAGTACCTGCTCGCGCAGCGCCTCGGCAACGATCAGCGTTTCGTCCTCGAGTTCACAATAGCTGTATTCGATGTCCGCGCCGACCGCAAGGGCGAGGTTGGACGGCAGTGTCCAGGGCGTGGTCGTCCAGACGAGAAACGACGTCCGGTCCTCATCGGCTACGCGAAACCGGACCGTAATCGACGGATCCTCGACCTCTTTGTAGCCGAGCGCCAGCTCGTGCGACGACAGCGTTGCACCGATGCGGGGGTCGTACGGGACCACCTTGTAACCGCGATAGATCAGGTCCTTGTCCCAGATCGTTTTTAGCAGGTGCCAGACCGATTCGATGTAGCGGTTATCGAGCGTGTAGTACGCTTCGTCGAGGTTGACCCAGAACCCCATGCGCTCGGTCATCTTCTCCCAGTCGCCTATGTAGCGCATGACGGATTCACGGCAGCGGCGGGTGAATTCGGCAATACCGATCTTCGACTCGATCTCCTTCTTGTCGAAGATACCGAGCTCTTTCTCGATCTCGTGCTCTACCGGCAGCCCGTGCGTATCCCAACCGGCCTTCCGCGGCACGTGATAGCCGCGCATCGTCCGATAGCGCGGAAAGGCATCCTTGAAACTGCGCGCCAGCACGTGGTGAATGCCCGGTTTACCGTTGGCAGTCGGCGGCCCCTCGTTGAAGCTGAAATGCGGCCGGCCCTCACTCGCTTCGAGCGTTTTTTGAAACACGTCCTCACGCTCCCAGAACTCGAGTACGTCACCCTCCAGTCCCGGGCCGTCGTAGCGGCTGTTTACTTCCTCGAATGCCGATCTTTCATGTACCAATCTGCTGCTCCATAAAAACAAACGCCCCAGGCGCAATGCTGCGCCCGGGGCGAAACGTGTTCGCGGTACCACCCGGATTCACGGCGTTTTCGCAAACGCCGCCTTGAGAACTTGCCGTGACAAGCTCGAGGCTGGTGTCGGCAGCCACCCGGCCAAGTCTACTGCGCCTTTTGCAAAGGCGGTTCGGTCGGCGACTCAGGGGTGATATTCAGCAGTGTCCAGGCCCGGAGCTTCCACCCTCCTCCGGTCGCTATTGGCCTGCGAGAAACCGCTTACTCGTCCCCGTCAACGTCAAAACGCGGAAAGTAATGCCGATCGCGTGGAAAAACAAGCCCGGCGGGACAACGCTGCGCTGTCGGACAGGTTCTAGTTCAGCGCCGGCGACGGGAGACTGTCGTTGCCTTCGCCGAACATTGCCCGGTCGAACGCGTTGACGAGCGTCTCCTCTGACTGCGCGCCCACGACCAGCAGGCGCCGATTGAGCAGAAAGCCGGGCACCCCCGTCAGACCGCTCGCTCGCACCTGAGATTCGCGGCTTTGCACGTACTGACGGTTCTTCTCGTCGGCAAATGCGGCAAACACGTGCTCGCGGTCAAGTCCCTGGCTGCGCGCAATATCGGCCAGCACACCGGGATCGCCAATGTCTCTGCCGCGCTCGAAGTAAGCTGCAAACAGGCGTTCAGCGAGCACTGTCTGGTCCAGACCCTCATTGCCGGCCAGATACATGAGCTGATGGGCCATCGTCGTGTTGGGCACCATCTCGAGCCGCCCAAAATCAAAATCGATGCCTTCCGCCGCGCCCTCGACCGCAAGGCTGTCCAGTATCGGCTGAACAGCGCCCCGGGTGCCGAATCGGCTCTTTAGATAGGCTTCGAAAGGCATGCCGGCGGCGGGCATGTCGGGATTGAGCTGGAACGGGTACCAGCTGACGTCAGCCGGCCCTCCGACGGCCGTCAGCGCGTGGTCCAGCCGCCGCTTACCAATGTAGCTGTATGGACAGACAAAATCGGCGACAACCTCGACCCTGAGCGTCGCCTCGGGCAACGTGCGTTCGCTGCCCTCAATAATGGGCGTTGTGAATTGCGTCATCGAACTACTCCTGCGTTGCCGAAGAAATGCGGCCCTTTCAGGCGTTTATCAAGGTATGCGGGCCAGCCTTAACCCAAGCTGAAAAACCGCGCACCCGTGCACCGCTTACGACTTTTCGACACCCTCGAGGCCAATAGATTTGAGGAACTTTTACGTAATGCCGCCGTCGGGCGGGAGAACGCCGCAAAAGCCCGTTCTCGGCAAAACAGTCGTAACAAATTGTTCCTCGACGACCCGCGGCGCGTATTGCCGCACGCCGCTGGGGTAAGGTATCGCTGCAATAAACCCGCCGGCCGGCCGGTCTCTTGAAGTAGTAGCCCCTAGGAGAGTGTTGTGCTGATCAGGAAACCCAACCCGATTCGTTCGTCCGAAATCACCAGCAAGGACAACTACCTGAATCGAAGGGAGTTTATCCGCGCGGGCGCTGCCTCCGGCGCAATTGCCGGCGCGAGCCTCTCCGCGCCCGCCGCGCTGGCCGCCGTTATCCCGGACGAACCGCTGGCGAAGCTTGCGGACATTCGAAAACCCAGCCCGTTCAGCACGGACGAGACGCTGACCAGTTACGACGACGTAACGACCTACAACAACTTTTACGAATTTGGCACCGGTAAGGACGACCCGCACAGGAACGCGCGCGATTTCGAGCCTCAGCCCTGGAGCATCAAGGTTGATGGCCACGCCGAAAACACGGGCACGTTTCACCTGGAGGACTTCGTCAAACCCCACACCCTCGAAGAGCGCATCTACCGGATGCGCTGCGTCGAGGCGTGGTCGATGGTGATACCCTGGGTCGGCATACCGCTGGCCGACGTGCTGAAAGCGCTGAAGCCAACTTCCAAGGCGAAGTTTGTGGCGTTCGAAACGCTTTACGATCCGAAACGTATGCCGGGGCAGCGGCGCCGCGTGCTCGACTGGCCGTATCGCGAGGGCCTGACGATCGCCGAAGCCATGCACCCGCTCACGATACTCGCCGTGGGTCTGTACGGCGAAGTGCTCCCTAACCAGAATGGGGCGCCTCTCAGGCTGGTCGTGCCCTGGAAGTACGGCTTCAAGGGGATCAAAAGCATCGTGCGCATTCGCTTCATGTCGCGCATGCCGCAAACAAGCTGGAACCTGTCGGCGCCGCACGAATACGGCTTCTATGCCAACGTCAATCCGGAAGTCGATCATCCACGCTGGTCGCAGGCCCGAGAGCGGCGGATCGGCTCGGGCCTGTTCGCGGCCAAGCAGCCGACGCTCATGTTCAATGGCTACGCCGAGGAAGTCGCCTCGCTGTACGACGGCCTCGACCTGAGGCGCAACTACTGACTCCACCGGTCGGCAGCATCCCGTGAACATCAACACTCGAATCCGCTATGTCCTGAAGCCGCTCGTGTTTGTGCTCGCGCTGCTGCCCGCCGCGTTCGTGGTGACCGATCTGTTCGAGATCACGGGACGGCTGGGCGCGAATCCCGTCGAGGAAATACTCGATCGCTTCGGCAACTGGGGGCTGCGCTTCATGATGCTGGCGCTTGCCGTCACGCCGCTCCGGCGCGTAACGGGCCTGGCCTGGATCGCGCGCTTCCGCCGGATGATCGGGCTGTTCGCGTTCTTTTACATCGCCATGCACTTCGCGGTTTGGCTGGTCCTCGACCAAGGCCTCTATCTGCCCGGTATTGGCGAAGACATTGCCAAGCGGCCTTTCATTACGATCGGCATGCTGGCGCTTGTTCTGCTGACGGCGATGGCGCTAACGTCGACCGCCGGTATGCGCCGCAGGCTCGGAAAGCGCTGGAACCAGCTTCACACGAGCGCTTACGCGGTCGGCATCCTCGGCGTATGGCACTACTGGTGGCAAGTGAAAGCCGACATCCTGGAGCCATTGATTTACGCAGTGATCCTGTCGGCGCTGCTAGGTCACCGCTTGTGGCACCGGCGTGCGCGGAGCCAAGGCGTGACGCCTCGGCTGCGGGCCAACCAGGGCGCCGGCTGACGCGGGTCAGGTAAAGATCGGCAATACCTGCTGCGCAAACGGGAAGTTTCCGGTTACGCTGGGATTCTGATCGATGCCTGCCAGGCTGCGCAGCGCCTGGTGCGTGTACTCCGGCGTAATTTCGATGCCGTTATTGTCGAACGCCAGCGTGGACGGATTGACGCGCCGGGACCGCTGCAGATCGTCAGTACCGCCCACGACCCGGTTCCCGCTGAAGTAAGCCGGCGCACCCCAAACCATCATGCTCGTGTGCGACCAGTGATCCTTGCCGTTGTCGTTGTTGTACTTATTGGTCCTCGCAAAGTCGGAAGCCATGACAACAATCAGTCGATCGCCGATGCCGCGCTGGTTTGCGTCGCTGATGATGTTGTCGACGGCTGCCAACAGATCCATGAGTCTTGGATAGTGCCGTGCATCGTGATCATCGTGCGTATCGAAACCGCCGATGCGTATTTGCGCGGTTGCCGCAGCACCTGACTCGAAAGCGGCAAAGGCCGTCTGTGCGGAGTTGAACAGGTTACGCGCATTCGAGCGCCCGTTTACGTAACCGTTTGGGCTCGACGTCGCCTCGAGCGCGTCGACAAAGTCCCGCAATGCGGAGACGTCGCGATTGCGCGCCGCGTTATGTTCCGCCAGTGCGTTGCTCAGGCGCTGCAAGCGCTGTTCGTTGAGTTGGCGCTGGCGGCGGGCCGCCGCCGCCTGTTCGATGAGTGCCCGGGTGTTATCGCTGTGATACTGCGTGCTCTGGTTGACGTTGGTCAGGCCGGGAAGTGCAATTTCGCGAATGGCGTTCAGGTCGCCGCCGTTTACCAGGGTGCGCGGCACGATGCCGTTGGTTTTACTGCTTTCGGAGCTCGAGCTGGCCACCATCGGCAGCGCCATGTCGCCGGCGTTCTCTGCCGCGATCAGCGCGGCAATGCTCGGGTAGTTCAGTGCCCGCGAGCCCGTCCAGCTGGCCGTTCGGCCGACCTGGTGCGAGTTCGTGCCGTGATTGATCCCGTTAATGACGACCAGGCGCTGAAAGTGAGCGTCGAAAAAGTCCTGGTTCCGATACAGGCTCGTGTCAGCGGCGAAACTGTCCGGCGGCGGCGCATAGCGAATGTTGCCCGCCTGCCCGATGTCACCCTGATCGTAGTTGTTGATATCGCCATTGACGCCGAGACCCGATCCCTTGGGGTCACAGAAACTGGTCGGATCCCAGCCGCCGTTGGCCTCGACAAACAGCCAGAAAGGCCCGCTGTAAGCCTGTTGCGCCAGCGCCATGCGCGCGCCACCGCACAGCAGCATACCGCTGGCCGTGGCGCTCATTCGCATAAAGTCACGTCTTTTCATGCATCAACTCCAGCGCTCTAGTCGTAGAGAAAACGGAAATCGGAAAGTAGGTAGGTCACGACCGCCATCCATGGCAGGACCGTCTGGTTGCCGTCGTTGGATTGACCGTTGCTGCGGCACGGGCTCGGAATGGCCGTTTCGCCCAGCGCCCGCGCATCGAGGAACAGCTGGTACGTGGCATCGATCTCGGCCGAATCTGTGGCGAGATCCTCACCCAGCAAGTGCCGGTGCAGGAACACCATGTTCTGACGTATGTCCGCCTCGCCGCCGGCCGGGACGGTCGTTTCGTCCACGTTCGGGAACAGCAATCCATCGTTGTACAGATCTTCGGCGACCCGGTCGCAGGCCACCTGATTGGCAATGCGCTCCTGGATTCCGTCGATCAGCGCGGTCGGCGACGTCGTGCGCTGGATTACCTCGTCGGAGTCGATACCGCCGTACAGCATGTAGTGACGACCGTTCAGGCCGCTGTTCGAGTTCGGCCCGCGCCACTCGTAGGCGCCACCGGTCACTGCAGATATCTTCCGTGCAAGTTCCTCAGGCGTTAACAGCCGCCCGGAGCCCACGTCGGGATAGTCGGCCGGCGCTTCCGTCAGAGCGAGGTTTGTTGCGCGGAAGTAGTCGCTCAAGACGATGTCCTTCACGAGCGCCTTGAAGTTGTAGTTCGAGCCCACGAACCGGTTTTTGGTCTCGTTGACGAACGCAATGCTGCTGGGCGACGACGCTTCTATGCCGGTGAGGCCGTTGAGGACGGTGCGCACGGTCTTGTCCGCAAAGCGATCGTCCGCGGCCAGCTTCAGGCCAAGGAAGACGAGCGGATTGAACTCGTTGGCTCCCGGCAACGCATCCGCCGGATCCATCGTGTACCCGGCCGGCACCATTCTCGGCACGCCGTTTGTCGTGCGCGTGTACTCGTACCGGTTGTCGTCGTCGTACTCGC
Organism: Woeseiaceae bacterium; assembly: GCA_028289545.1. Lineage (GTDB taxonomy): Bacteria > Pseudomonadota > Gammaproteobacteria > Steroidobacterales > Woeseiaceae > UBA1847. The sequence goes on along the minus strand of JANQPG010000016.1, from coordinate 39,976 downwards.
CGTCGTTGTCGCGCATCGTAAACAGCCCGGCGATCGGGTCCATGACGTCGTGACAGACGGTGCACTGCGGATCCTCGTACGTTGGGACTTCGCCGACGACGTTATCCAGATCGAGCCCGTCGCGAGCCGCCAAACCCTCGATGTCGATGCCGAGGAAGTAGTAGAAGACGAATCGCGCGCGCTTGCGGTTGACGTTGGTGTTCGTGGAGGGATAGCGAGCCAGGAACGCATGGGTCCCGATCACACCCGCGAGCGGCACGCTGTCGCCGTTCTGCTGGGTCAGTGCCTGCACTGGCCGGAAATCGTCGCGGTCGTGGTTGTTCACGTTTTCCGTTGCGCTAAACGGGAAACCCGCATCGCCAGCATTGACTCCCAGAAGGTCCGCCGAGTAAGGGTTGACCATCATGTAGTCGGCGGTCAGAACTTCCGTAAACGGACGATCGTTCCGGATCACGTACTTGACCAGCTCGAGCGGCGCCCGCGCAATACCGTAGTTGGCGTTTTCCCTTAGATCGCCGCGCAGACCACCGTTGTTGGAAAATCCTTCGAAATAGTCGCGGTTGGCAAACGCATCCAGATCGAAGTTGTCGTCGACACTGCCGCGGTCGTCGGCATCTTTGTCCGTCAGCAGCAGATCGTTGTACATCTCGGTGACGCGCTCGTAGAACGCATCTTCGTTAACCAGCCCGTCGATGACCGCCGCCAGGGACTGGTCGATCGCAGACTGATCGGTACCCGCCGCAGCCACGAGATTGGCCTCGTCGCTCGTGGGCATTCGGCTGCCGAGCACGCCGACAATCTTGTGCAGCTGCTCGTAGCCTGTTCCGTAACTCACCTCGCTGGTGGTCGGGGTGTTCGCGACGCACGCCTGCGCGCGGCCGACGAAACTCTCGAAAGTAGCGTAGTCGGGATCGTTCGCAGCATCGGGGAAGCGGTTACCGCCGGCGTGTCCGGCCAGACCGATGGCCTTGGCGAGCACCAGCGACTGGCCGTTCGAATCGATGTTCGCAACGGTACGGAACACTTCGAAATCGGCCGCGGTCGGCGGGTTGTTCGAAAATGCGAAACCGTTCGGGGTCGGCAGCGGCGCGGAGCCGGTATGGCAGCTCTCGCAGACCTGCGGGTTCGCCTGATTCATGATCGGGAACACGACCGTCTGGAAGTCGGCGACGAGGTCGTCGCAGTTTTCGGCGACAAACGCCGTAATCTGAACCGTCTGCACGCCCGTCGACGTGTTGCCGCTGGCGTCGCTGGCCGTCCAGGTCACGACGGTGTTGCCGACCGGAAAGCCGCCGGCGGGCGCGTCGTTGCTAACGGTCGGGTTGGCGTCGACGACATCGGTCGCGGTTGCTGCGCCGAGATCAACCATCGTGTTGCCGAGGCCGGCGTCCTGGCTTGCCGTGAGATTGCCGGGAACCGTCAGAGACGGCGCCGTCGTGTCACTCACGGTAACGGTCTGTGAGGCGGTGGCCGTGGCGTTGACGGCGTCCGTCGCTGTCCAGGTAACGACCGTGGCACCCAGCGGAAAACCGGTCGCCGGTGCGTCGTTGCTGAGCGTAATCGGCGCGGTACCGCCACTCGCCATGGCGGCGCCGAGGGTGACGTTGGTGAGTGCGGCGGTGGCTTCAACCGAAACGTTCGCCGGAGCCGTCAAGTTCAGCGGCCCGGAAGAAGGCGCCGTAACGGTCACCATCTGTACGGCGCTGACGCTGTTGCCGCTCGCGTCCGTTGCGGTCCAGGTCACGGGCGTAGCACCCATTGGAAAACCGGCGGCCGGCATGTCGTTGTTGACGGTCGGCGCGGCGTCAACCAGATCGACGGCGGTCGCCGCGCCAATGTCCACCATCGTCATGGCGCCGGTCGACTCGACCTGCATGTCGTCGGGTTTACTCAAGGTCGGCGGAGTGGTGTCGCTGACCGTCACGCTTTGTGTATCGCTCGCCTGTGCGCTGGCGCCGTCGGTCACAGTCCAGGTAACGACGGTGGCGCCCAGCGTAAATCCGCCGGCCGGCGCGTCGTTCGAATACGTGTAGTTGCCGTCGCCGCCGCTGGCGGAAGCCTGGCCGAGCGATACCGCGGTCATGGGTCCGGTCGCTTCGGTCTGCATGTCGGCCGGCGGCGTTATGGCCAACCCCGTGGGCGGCGTTGGAGGTGGCGGGGGCGCTGGCGGATTACCGCCGCCAATTGGGTCTGAGCCGTTGTCGGTTAGCGCTTCTTCCTCGCGTACGCAACCGGCCAGTGCAAAGACGCTTAGAAGCGAAAACCAAACTAGCCGCGATATGCTCATACTCGACCGCCCTCCCTGACGATTCCTTTCGCCGGCCCGACAGCAAAAGCTACCTGCCGCATTCGATGCTTCGCGATACGGTTTTGCAGCCTGTTCGATCGTCGCTGCGCCGTACTTCGTCGAATTGATCGCGACCGTATAGCGCCGCTCCGGGCCGCAAAGCAGTTCACGACATAATGGCGAGAGTTGGCCGATTAGTGTGATGGGGTTCACAGTTGGCCAAGAACTGCTCCGTCAGGGCGCTGTGCAGGGGTGTGAGCAACATTGGCCAACACAAACGCAGACTTACGCCCTCTCGTTCAAAACTCTGTTCAGAAAACGCACCCATGTGCACTGTTTCGGGCCAAACGAGACTGATGTTTCGATCGAGTGAATTGCGCAACAGCAACTGTCTGCCATTAGCGACAGGTGTTTTACAGCTTTGATTATTCGCGGTTAGCTCTCGTCGAGAACGACAAGAACCTGCTCGTGCCCGAATCGCTCGGCAAGGTCGTTTGCGTTGAGCCGCGCCGCATTGACTTCACCGCGGCGTGCGCCCAGCGACAGCAATTCCCGAACGGCAACAGCGTCGCCGCGCTGCGATGAAATATGCAGCGCCGTATTCCCCGCGGCGTTTTTGGCGTCGGGATCGTGACCCGCCTGTCGCAGCAAATCCGCGATCTCATTGTGACGGTTGATCGCCGCCAGCATGAACGGTGTCATACCCTCGTTGTTGCCAGCTTCCTCGAGGCCCGCAACGCGGGCAACGGCGCGCACCACCTTGTCGTGGCCATGGCGCGCGGCACGATGTAACGGCGTGTCGCCGTTTCGATCGGCATCAGTGGCCCGTGCGCCCGCGCGCGCGAGCAGCAATACACCGTCCGCGTTGCCCGCGTCCGCGGCGTACCAGAGCGCGTCGCGTAATTGCCGGTCCTTGTGCGACGCATCCGCGCCGGCGTCCAACAGCAAACGCACGGCCCGCGTATCGTTGTTGCTCGCGGCCTGAATCAGCGGTGTCGTGCCGACGGCGTCGCGCTCGTTCAACTCCGCCCCACGCGAGAGCAGCAGCCCAACGGAGTCTGGCGCCGCATGGCGGGTAGCCTCCAGCAACAGGCCGCCGGCGTCCGCGCCGGCGTCAAGCAACAAACGGAGTGTTTCGACGCGATTGGCACGCGCCGCGAGAACGGCGGCCGTAGCACCGTCCGGCCGCTCCAGATCAACGCTTGCGCCGGACTGGATAAGCGTCGTGAGCACGCGGACATAACCACGCTCGGCCGCAATCATTAGAGCGCTGGCCCCGCTTTCGTCGCGCTGATTCACGCGCGCGCCGCTCGAAAGTAAGGTCTCTATAGCGCTCGAATTGCCGCGGTCCGCCGCGACGAACCAGACGGGCCGGCCGTTCACCTGATTCTGTCCCAGACGCAAACCACCAAGGCTTGACCGTGTGCGCACGTCGAAGCTGCCCGCCACCGCACCGTTCGCCGCAAGCAATTGCGCGATCCGTTCGTGCCCTCGCACGGCCGCGATCCCCAGAGCATTGTTGCCGGCATCGTTCATGGCGTTGGGATCCGCGTTAGCGGCGAGCAGACTGGCGACGATCGTGTCGAAGTTTTTCTGGGCCGCGACGATCAGCGCCGTATTACCCACCGATCCAGCCAATGACGGCTGGGCTCCGCGCGACAGCAACACGTCGACAGAACCCTCCTGTCCGCGCCGGGCCGCTTGTATGAGCGCTGTGTCGCCCGAGACGTCACGCCCGTCCGGGTCGGCACCGGCCGTCAGCAACACCTCGAGGGCGCGTGTCTCTCCAGCCTCGGCCGCCTCGATGAGCGCGCTGCGGCCGAAAGGTCCGCGGGCGTCGGGACTGACGCCCCCGTCGAGCAGCGCGTTGAGGACCTCGTCCCGGCCGCGCTCCGCCGCCCACACGAGCCGCATGGCCGCGTCTTCCTTTGCAGGATCGAACCAGCTTTCATCGTCGCTCTGCCGGGACAACGCCAGCCCGGCGGCCTCGTGCCCCTCGGCCGCCAGCCGTGCATAGATTTTGCTCGCCTTGTTGCTGTCCCGCGGTACGCCGAGTCCCCGCTGATACAGTCCGGCAAGGCGATACGCCGCATCCTGATTGCCATCGTCGGCAAGGCGCTGCAGCTCGGCAGCCGCAACATCGAAACTACGCAACAACAGGGCGTCGGTCGACGCATCGGACCTTGCAGTCTCGGCGGCAAGCGTCAGCGCGACGCACAGCAGTGCCACGGTGGGCGTATTTGTTCGCACGGTATCAGTACTCGTTTTCTCTGGCCCGGTCTCGCGCACCCGAATGGCGCACGCAACACGATGAGCAAAAGTCTACGAATTGCCCGGAAACTTAATGTGACACCCGTCACGGGACCGAGCCGGGGCCTGGGCTATCGTGTCTCCCGACCCGCACTGCGCGGGACAGACGGCAATAACGGCAATTGGCGGACGCTGCAGGAAGGTAGCGGGCCGCATGCTGTGCTTTTACGCCGCAGGGCTTGTAAGGCGCGCCGCAATCAAGAACGCGGCAACGACGAGGCGAAACGGATGACGACCACGCAGCGCAAATTCATACCGGCAATTGTCATTGCGGCATTGACACTGCTCGGCTGCGAGAAGCCGCAGGCCGTCGTGGCAAAGAACGATGTTGTTTACGACGGACAGTCGCTGACCGCCGTTCGCGACTGGGTTAGCGGCGAAACCGATCAAGCAGTCGATCCGTCGGCGAGGTCCGCCACGACGGCCCCACCGGTCGGCGACATGATTGGAGGTCTGGAAGACAGGCTTCGCGCCAATCCCGACGATTTGAAAGGCTGGTCGCTGCTTGCGCAGTCTTACGCTTTCACGGGCCGCATGCAGGACGCCGCAAACGCCGTGGACCGCGCCGTCGAGCTGGGCGCGGACCGGGCATCGCTCGAAGCGCGTGTACTCAAGGCCCATACGGGACAGCGGTAGGGGCCCGAGGATGGCGGCAAACCCGGCGGCGGTCCGCAACCAGGCCCCGGCCAACAGGGCCAGGGCCCGCCCGGTGCCGCCAGGAAAAACCAAACCGCCGCCGACGCTGTGGCGTCGCCTGTACGATCGCTACGGCACGGCCGCCGGAATGATGCTTGCACTACTGGCGATTGTCGTTGGTTATCTCGGCCGCGACTCGCGACGGCTGTTTGCGGAACAGGGCCTGGGGTACGCACTGGGGATCGTCGGCAGCCTGCTTATTCTGACCTTGCTTCTGTACCCCCTGAGAAAGCGAATAAAGCTTCTCAAGGTGCTCGGCCCCGTCAAGAACTGGTTCCGTGTCCACATGATGCTCGGCGTCATTGGCCCGATTGCCATTCTCTACCACAGCAATTTCGCGCTCGGCTCAATCAACAGCACGGCCGCGTTGCTGTCCATGCTGCTCGTGGCGGGCAGCGGCCTCGTCGGCCGATTCCTGTATGCGAAGGTCCACAAAGGCCTGTACGGCCGGAAGACCAACCTGAAAGAGCTGCTGGCGGGCGTCAAGCTGTCGACGGCGGAGACCGGTGGCGCCGCTCAGTTCGTGCCGGACCTCATGAAAATGGTCGCGGAGTACGACCGCCAGGTTCTCAAGCCTCCCACCGGCATCCTCGATTCCATGACCCTGCCGCTACGCTTGATGGTGAAAACGCGTACGGGCTATCGCCGGATCGTGGCGCGCGTCGCCGAACAGCTCGACGAACAGGCCGCGCTGTCGCCGGTTGTGCGCCAACATCGCGATCGCCTGTTCGCTCTGACCAAGGCGTTCGTCAAGGAACACTTGAAACGCGTGCGCCGCGTCGCCGCGTTTGCCGCCTACGACCGGCTGTTCTCGCTGTGGCACAAAGTCCACCTGCCGTTTTTCTACCTGCTGATCGTCACGGCAATCGTGCACGTCATTGCCGTACACGTGTACTCGATATGACGACGCGCAGCCTCAAGATCGTTCTGCTGGCGATTGCCCTGATGCTGCCGCTCGCAGCCACGGCGCAAATATTCGAAAAACTCGTCATGCCCGGGCGCGTCATCGAAGGCCACGCAGACGTCGAAGCCGACTGCGGCGCTTGTCACGACGCCGACTCGGACGCCGCGCGCGCGTCACTGTGTACAAGTTGTCACGAGGACATAGGCCGCGACCGCGAACTGGGCGAAGGTTTTCACGGACGTTTTGCGCCCGCTCGGACCAGCGAGTGTGTAGCCTGCCATACGGATCACGAGGGTCGCGACGCCGATATCGTCAACCTCCAAGCGGGCGTATTCGATCACGCGTTGAGCGATTTCCCGCTCGGCGGAAAACATACGCTGGCTGCGTGCTCCGATTGCCATGCCCCCGATCAGGCTTACCATGAGGCGCCGCTGGTCTGCGGCGACTGCCACGTCGACGACGACGTTCACGACGGCACGCTGGGGCAAGCCTGCGGCGACTGCCACAACGACGACAGCTGGGCCGAATACCGATTCGACCATTCGACAACCGGTTATCCGTTAACCGGCGCGCATGTCGACACAGCCTGCGCCGACTGCCACCAGAACAACCGCTTCGAAAACACCCCGCGTTCCTGCAACAGCTGTCACGCAATCGACGACGTACACGCCGGCACCAACGGGCCGCTATGCCAGGACTGTCACTCGACGTCCAGCTGGCGGACGATCGGCTTCGACCACTTCGAGGAAACCGGCTTTGCGTTGCTCGACGGCCATGGCGGCCTCGCCTGCACGGACTGCCATGCTCGGGAAGACTTCAAGGACGAGTTTGCCAACGGCTGCGTCGATTGCCACCGGGCCGACGACGACCACCAGGGCCGCAATGGCACCGACTGCGGCAGCTGCCACCAGCCGACGACCTGGCAGGACAGCCTGTTCGACCATGGCGATACCGGGTTCCACCTGGTCGAGGCACACGCAGTGCTCGAGTGCTCCGCCTGTCACAAAGCCGAGTCGGCCGCTGAAGTCGCGACAAGTTGCTCGACATGCCACGCCATGGACGACACCCACGGCGGTCAGATGACCGCTGAATGCAGCACTTGTCACACGCAGACCGCCTGGCACGCGGGCATCGTTTTTGATCACGACCTCACAGCGTTCCCACTGACGGGGCTACACGCAACCGTCTCCTGCGGAGGCTGCCACGAAAACAACCGCTTCCAGGATGCAGAAGTCGGCTGCGCCAGTTGCCACGGGGACGACGACGTGCATAAGGGCACGCTGGGCAACGATTGCAGAAGCTGTCACACCAGCAACGGCTGGACCATTACGGTCTTCGATCACGACGTCAGCACGAGCTTCCCGCTCGAAGGCCGTCACGAAGGGCTGGCCTGCGGCGACTGCCACACGAGCAGCTCGGCAAGCGCCAGCGACGTACCTTCGACCTGCGGCGGCTGCCACGCCGGAGACGACGTACACGACGGCCAGTTCGGCAACAGCTGCGGGCAATGCCACAACGTCAACTCGTTCAGCGAGGTCGACGCACTATGAGCCGGTTGACCCCTGTCGTTGCACTGACACTGATGGCCCTCGTCTTCGTGGCGCCGATTGTGTCGCATGCACAAAGCGCCATACGCTCCGACTTCGACCACGATTCGACCGGCTTCCGCCTGGAGGGCGCTCACCTCGTGACGGGCTGCGGCGACTGCCACAGCAAGGGTATCTTCGAGGGTACGCTGCGCGAGTGCGAAGACTGTCACACGACGGGCGGGACGGTCACGGCAACGCCCAAACCCGCGCGTCACCTGCTGACGAGCGAGCGCTGCGAGTCCTGCCACGCGCCGCGCAGCTTCATCCCCGTGGCAAGGATGGATCATGCGGAGGCGTTCGGTGACTGCGTAAGCTGTCACAACAATCAGGCAGCGCCCGGCAAACCGGTCGATCACCCGCCAACCGGCAACAACTGCGACGCCTGCCACCTGACCTCGACGTTCGAGGCAGTCGTCCGCTTCGACCATACGGGCATTACGAATAACTGCGTCAGCTGCCACAACGGCACGACTGCACGAGGAAAGACGCCGGACCACTTGCCGACCAGCAACGTCTGTGAGGACTGTCATCGGACGGATACGTTCAGCATCGTCAGCTTCTTCGACCATACACAGGCTATTGGCACCTGTTCGAGCTGCCACAACGGGGTGCTCGCAACCGGTAAAGATCCCGACCACATTCCGACCACGGCAGAGTGCGACGCCTGCCACAACACGACGGCGTTCTGAGATGTTGGCCTGGCTTCGTGTCGCAACCTGCGGACTTCTCCTCGGCCTCCTGGCCAGCCCGGCGGCTGCCGGCCCCAACGTTGCGCTCGACAACATACTGCTCAGCAAGGTCAACGGCGTTACCAAACTCGAAATCTGGCCCGGCTGCACGATGCGCTACGTTGATCATTCGCCGGCCGGTGCGGGTCTCGAGCTGCGCATTCGAGTGGTACTCGACCCTGACTGCGAAGAGATATTCGCCGACATTGCGAGCGAGCGTTACGCGCCGTCGAGCCTCCGGCTCGGCAACGTCGACGAAGTGCTGTTCGACAAACTGTCGGAACGCGATACGTTCATTACCCTCAAGTTCCGCGAGCCGCAGAAGTTCGAAGTGCGTCAGCACCAGGTCGGCTGGATCGAGGTGTTTGTCGACACCAACGTGGCCTCCGCCAGCCTGCCGGCGGCAAAACCGGCGCCGCTTGTGACGCGAACGGCGCCGTCGCCACCCGCAACGCGCAGCCTTCCCGAAGTGACGAACCGGCGCAGCGTGCAGCCGAGGGCGTCCGCGCGCATCAACGTGCCGCCGTCGTCCGACGGCGATTTTGTCATCCAGCTGGGTGTGTTTTCGAACCCGGACCCGGCCGTTGCTGCGCTCGAACGCTCAGCCTCACCCCACTTCGCGTACGTCACACGGTTCGAAGTGAACGGCACACTTTGGCACGGACTCAAACTCGGCTTCTTCGACTCGGAAGCGGAAGCCGAACAGGTGTTATCCGGCCTGGTTGCCCAGTTCCCGGATGCATGGATACGCGTTGTCGAGGAGGCCGAACGCAGTACGGCAAGAGCCGGCGGCGAAATCCGCGACCGCATGGCGCGTGAAACCCCTGCCGTCCGAGTGACCCGCGCCGACAGCCCCGGCGCTGCCGCACTCGACAACGCCATGATCGAAGGCCGCCGGGCGTTGCTCGAACAGCGCTACGCCGAGGCAATACGCCACTACACGGAGGTACTGGAATCGCCGGGCCACAATCACGGACCCGAGGCCCGCGAGATGCTCGGCCTTGCCCTGGAGCGCAGCGGCAACACGCGCGGCGCACTGGCCGAATATCGGGCTTTCCTTAACGAACACCCGGAACACCTGATGGCCGGGCGGGTGATCGAGCGCCTGACCAGCCTCGAGACGGCCTTCAACCGCGCGTCCGCGGACACGGGCACCCGTCGGGTGTCGCGACGCTCAGCGGGATCGGACGGCTGGACGTTCCACGGCGGGCTCTCTCATTACTACTGGCGCAACCAGGAGCAAGTCGTCCATGACGGCAACTACCGCGTCAGCAGCTCCGGAGTACTGGGACTTGCCGACATGACCGCGTCACGCCGCGGGGAACGCTTCGACCTCCTGGCCCGTTTCAACGGCGCTTATCAGCATAACCTCGTCGACTTCGACTCAACGGGCGACGTCGGCTGGGTATCCGACGCGTTTATCGACGTTCGTGACCATCGCTGGGACTGGCAGGGCCGTTTCGGCCGGCAGACGCGGCGCGAGGACGGCGTGCCCGGGCGCTTCGACGGCTTCGGACTCAGCTACGACTGGCGGCCGGATATTGCCGTGAGCCTGAGCGCCGGCGTTCCCGTCGATTCGCCGCGCTTCGTGTCGCGTTCCGAGCGGGCGTTTGTCGCCGGCAGCGTGCGGATCGAAGACCTTTGGGACGGACGGATCAGCACCAGTGTCTATACCCACCAGCAAACGGTCGACGGCATTTATGACCGGCAGGCGGTCGGCGGTGAAATGGAGTACCGGGAAGGCAGCCTAACGGCGATCAGTCTCGTGGACTACGATGTGTCCTACAACGTCCTGAATACCTTCCTAACGCACCTCCATTGGCGCCTGGACAACGGCTGGGTGCTGACCGGACGAATCGATGTCGGCGCCCTGCCCTACCTGACGACCCGCAACGCGCTCAGCGGCCAGTCGGCCACAACCGTCGACGAACTGCTCGACACGTTTAGCGAAGGCCAGGTTCGACGGCTTGCACGTGACCGCACAGCGCAGGCAACCACCGGTGCGCTTGGCGCCACGATTCCTTTCGGCGAACGCTTCGACCTTAGCGTCGACGTGTCGTTGCGCCAGTCGGACGGTACCGAAGCCTCGGGCGGCGTCGCGGCCATACCCGAAACCGGCAATCAGATTTTCTTCAACGCCATGCTCGTCGGCACCAATCTGCTCAGGCGGAACGACCTCATGATGCTGAGCGTGCGGTCCAGCTCGACGCGCTCCAGGGATACGCACACGCTGATCGCCGACGCCCGTCTGCCCTTCGGCCGCATGCTACGGATCAACCCGCGGCTTCGCATCGACGCGCACTCGCCGAACGTCGGTAACGCCAGCGAGCAGCTGATCGTCACACCCGCCGTACGCATCCTGTACCGCTTCAAGCGCGTCCTGATCGACCTGGAGGCCGGCGCCCGCTGGTCGAGCCGCGAACTGCCGCCGCTCGAGTCCGATCCGTTTACGCCCGACGGTACCGAGGAGCTCATGGGCGGTTTCGTCAACCTGGGCTACCGGCTGGAGTTCTGACATGCGCTACAAGACCGTTTTCCTGCTGCTCGCAACGATCCTGCTTGGGGCCTGCGCATCGAAGCGCGCCGATACGATTGTTGCCGATGTCGACGAGCGGACGGGTGAGTCGTTCACCCGGCTCGACGAGCCGCTGCGGCTCGCGACGTCGCGGCCGGGCTTGTCCGTCGTGGGCAGAGACTATCTGCTGATGGCGCCGGTGATGCTGACCGGTTCAGCGGAGGGTGGACGCTACCTGTGGTTTGCGCTGGGCACAACGCTGGATCGCCCGCTTTACGGCGCGCCGGAGCCGGGCTTCGACCGCATCGTGCTCGTAGTCGACGACATGCCGATGACCTTTGCGCTGGACGAGTGGCGAGACAAGGCCGAGTCCGAGCCCTACGACATCCCGATGCGGGCAAGCCGCAGTTTCGGCTCGCGGGCAACGGCCAGCCAGATCCGGAGGATCGCCAACTCAACAACCCTCAGCGCCTACGTCACGAACCCGGAGCACCGCTCCCCGCGCTACGAGCTGGTGCGCGGCGAGCCACGGGACTGGCTCGAATTCTGACCGCGCCGACAGCCTGCTCTCCCCCTACACACCCGCCGGCGCCGCAGAAATTTAGCAACTCGGACCATTTTTAGACGTAGACTAGGCTCATGGCATTGCCCGGCTGGAAAAAAATAGAAAAAAGCCAGACCGCCGTCCGCCTCAAAACGAAGCTGCGTCAGCTCGCCGGCACGGAGCTCAGGCTCGAGCCCGACATCGAACTGGCCGCCGTCGATGACGCGGACTGGGTTTACGACGCTTCGCGGCTCGACGAGGACAGCATCGTCTATTCGCTGGGGGTCGGCGATACGATCGCCTTCGACCTTGCGCTGATCGAACGTTGCGGTGCCCGTGTATTTGCGTTCGATCCCACGCCGGATGCGGAGACCACGCTCGAGGCCGCCAACCCGCCCGAGAACTTTCGTTTCCTGGCCTGGGCCGCCGCCGGCGAAGACGGTGAGCTGACGCTGTATCCGCGGGTCAAGAGCAACGGCAGCCTGTCGAAAACCATGTTTACGGTGCAGCCGGAACGATGCTCCGCCCGCCACGGTCGTACCGTACCCGCCTACACGGTCTGCAGCATGGCCCGCAAACTCGGGCACACCCGCGTCGACCTGCTGAAGATGGACATCGAAGGCGCGGAGTACGCCGTCATCGACAGCCTGCTCGCCTCCGCGCTTCGACCAACACAGGTACTCGTCGAGTTTCATCATCGTCACAAGGGGATCTGCAAGACGCGGACGGCCGCCACGATCGACGCCATGCGTGCTGCCGGCTACCGGATCTTCAATGTCTCGTCGCACATGCGCGAGATCAGTTTTCTGAAAGGCTGATGGATGATAAGCGGCGTGCACGAATGGGTGAATCTCACCAGCGTTCTTGGTGAAACCACCATCAACCCGTCGAAAGAACAACTGGCGGACGCTTTGCGAGAGTTGTTTGCGAACCCGGATGACGAGCATCCGGATGCATGGATCAATTGCGGCAGTGATGACGGGCCGCTCTTCAACATCTCTGTGTTCTCCAGCGGCTACGCCATCTACACAAAGTACTCTGACGTCGATATGACGGAGGAACTCGAGACGGTGACAATCCCGAATGTCGATGCGGCCGCCGGGCTCGCCCTGTGGCAAAACCTGATCGCGGGGAAACCGCCCGCCTGAGCGAGATAATCACTCCCAAAACGAGAAAAGCCCGGCACGAAGCCGGGCTTTTCTGACTTTCTGGCTGGTCGGCGACGACTTACATCATGCCGCCCATACCGCCCATGCCGCCCATGTCAGGCATTGCCGGAGCAGCAGCCGCTTCGTCCTGCGGTGCGTCGGCAATCATGGCCTCGGTGGTGAGCAAGAGACCCGATACGGAGGCGGCGTTCTGCAACGCAAAACGCGTAACCTTCGTCGGATCCAGAATACCGGCGTCGATCATGTCGCCGTATTCGCCCGAGGCGGCGTTGTAGCCGTAGTTACCTTCACCTTCAGCAACGGCGTTGAGCACAACGCTGGCGTCACCGCCCGCGTTGCGGACAATCTGGCGCAGCGGCTCTTCAACGGCGCGCTTCAGAATGTTGACGCCGACGTGCTGGTCGTCGTTGTCGGCCTCGATGTCGCCGATCGCCGATACGGCGCGAATCAGCGCAACACCACCACCGGGCACAACGCCTTCTTCGACGGCTGCGCGGGTTGCGTGCAGGGCGTCTTCGACGCGGGCTTTTTTCTCTTTCATTTCGACTTCGGTTGCGGCGCCCACCTTGATCACGGCAACACCGCCGGACAGCTTGGCAACACGCTCCTGCAGCTTCTCGCGGTCGTAGTCCGAAGACGACTCTTCGATTTCGCGGTTGATCTGCTCGACGCGACCCTTGATGTCGTCTGCACTGCCCTTGCCGTCGATGACCGTCGTGTTTTCCTTGGTGATCTGCACTTTCTTGGCTTCGCCGAGATCGTCGATCGTGGCCTTCTCGAGCGACAGGCCTACTTCTTCCGAAATGACCTGGCCACCGGTCAGGATCGCAATGTCCTGCAGCATGGCTTTGCGGCGATCGCCGAAGCCCGGAGCTTTCACAGCCGCCACTTTGACGATGCCGCGAATGTTGTTGACGACCAGCGTGGCCAGCGCTTCGCCTTCCACGTCTTCGGCAACGATGACCAACGGACGGCCTGCCTTGGCAACACCTTCGAGGACCGGCAGAAGATCGCGAATATTGGAGATCTTCTTGTCGTGCAGGAGGATCAGCGGGTTATCGTGTTCGACCTGCTGGCTGCCGGCGTCGTTGATGAAGTACGGCGACAGATAGCCGCGATCGAACTGCATGCCTTCCACGACGTCGAGTTCGTTGGCGAGTCCGGAACCTTCTTCGACCGTAATCACGCCTTCCTTGCCGACTTTCTGCATGGCGTCGGAGATGATTTCGCCAATTTCCGTGTCGGAGTTGGCCGAGATCGAGCCGACCTGGGCAATGGCCTTTTCGTCTTCGCAGGGCTTGGACAGCGCTTTGAGTTCGGCAACGATCGCAGCCGATGCCTTGTCGATGCCGCGTTTGAGGTCCATCGGGTTCATGCCGGCGGCAACCGACTTCAGGCCTTCGCGAAGAATCGCCTGAGAGAGAACGGTCGCCGTGGTCGTGCCGTCACCGGCAACGTCGGAGGTCTGCGATGCAACCTCCTTGACCATCTGCGCGCCCATGTTCTCGAACTTGTCGTCCAGTTCGATTTCTTTCGCAACCGAAACGCCGTCTTTCGTGACGGTCGGTGCGCCGAAGCTCTTGTCGAGCACGACGTTGCGGCCTTTCGGACCCAGGGTCACTTTTACCGCGTTCGCCAGCGTGTTCACGCCGGCAAACATCTTCTGCCGGGCGTCGTCGCTAAAACGTACTTCTTTAGCAGCCATTTGCTAATTCCTCACTTGAAAAGGTGGTTATCGCGGCGCCGAGCCGCGCTTCAGAAATGTTTGGCGGGCAGAGATCGATTACTCGACCACAGCCATGATGTCGTCTTCTTTCATGACGAGCAGCTCTTCGCCGTCGACCTTGACTTCGGTGCCGGCGTACTTGCCGAACAGCACCTGGTCGCCTGCCTTGACGTCGAGGGCGCGGATTTCGCCGGAATCGAGAATCTTGCCGTTGCCGACGGCGACGACTTCGCCCTTGATCGGCTTTTCGGTGGCCGCGTCAGGAATCACGATACCGCCGGGGGACGTGCGCTCTTCTTCCATACGCTTGACGATGACCCGGTCATGAAGCGGACGAATCTTCATGGTGTAGCTCTCCTATAAACTATTGATTGTTAACTGACTTTTTGCAGTTGGTCAGGCCGCGTTGTTAGCACTCGGCCCAGGGGAGTGCCAATGATAGTGGCCGGCCCCCAAAATTCAAGCGCCTTTCGGGAAAAAACCGGACCTGGATCGATGACAGGCCTGTCGCCGGCCGGTATTCTGCCGGTCCGGCCCGTTGCGGGCTGATGAGATCGGCAAAGCGTGAAACGTCCGTAACAAACGACCCCGGCGGACGGTCAGATGATTATGTCCGGCCAGTTGTTCCAAATCTCGTCCTGCAACCCTTAAACGACCTTGTGTCACCGATGCCCCGAGTCATGAAACTACGCCTGTTACTGACACTGCTGTGCCTGCCTGCGGCTGCTGTCGCACAAAACGAGCCGCCTCCGCCCCCCCAGGAGGTGTTCAACTACGTCGTGTTCGACGCCGGCGACGCCCTCGAGATCGACTGGGCCGTCGACGAAGGCTATTACATGTACCGCGACTCGTTCGGCTTCGAGACCGCGGGCCTCGTGCTCGGTACTCCCGAGATGCCCGAGGGTAAGGTCTACAGCGACGAGTTCATGGGCGAGCAGGTCATCTACCGCAGGAACTTCCTGGTTCGCATCCCCTACACGGTCAGCGGCGAGCGCCCCGAACAGATCGATCTCACGATCAAGAGCCGCGGCTGCACCGACGGCGGTTTCTGCTACATGCCGCAGACCTGGAACGAAACGGTCACCCTCGCGGCCGCCAAACCGAAACTCTCGCTCGAAGGCTTGAGCGGTGGCGGACAAGCCGCCGCGTTCGGCGGCGGGCAGAGCGAATTCCCGCCGCAGGAGGAGGTGTTCATCCCCGACGTGTTTGTCGTCGACGGCAATACGATCGAAGTCGGCATCCGCATTGAGCCGGGCTACTACATTTACAAGGACAAGATTCGCCTCAACGCGCTGGGCAACAAGGCACAGTTCGGCGGACTCGATCTGCCGGACGGCAAGATGAAGTTCGACGAGTACTTTGGCGAGCAGGAAGTCTATCTGTCGGACGTGCTCTGGCGGCAGACGATCGCACGCGGCACGCCGGAGGCCATGGACCTCGACCTCGAACTCGAGTATCAGGGCTGTGCCGACGGCGGCATTTGCTACATGCCGAAAACCACGAGTTTTACGGTGAGCCTGCCGGAAGCGACAACCGTCACAACCCTGCCCTCCAACACCGGCGGTCCCGCCGTCCCGGTCTCTGAGCAGGGCCGTCTCGCGCAAATTATTACCGGCTCCAGCCTGTGGGTTGCGGCCGGCGTGTTCTTCCTTGCTGGCCTGGGACTGGCGTTTACGCCGTGCGTGCTGCCGATGGTGCCGATCCTGTCGGGCATCATTGCGGGCGAAGGCGACGACGTCTCGCCGATGCGCGGATTTACGCTGGCCCTGTCCTACGTCATGGGCATGGCCATCGTCTACACACTCGCCGGCGTTGCGGCGGCTGCCGCGGGCGTGCAGCTGCAGGCCATGTTCAACCAGCCCTGGGTGCTGTTCCTGTTTGCCGGGCTGTTTGTCGTACTCGCACTGGCCATGTTCGGCGCCTTCGAGCTGCAGATGCCGAGCGCGATTCAAAGCAAGCTGTCCTCGGTGTCGGGCAACCAGAAGAGCGGCACAATGATTGGCGCGTTTGTCATGGGCGCCATTTCGTCGTTGGTTGTAACAGCGTGCGTTGCGCCGGCACTGATTGCGGCGCTAACGGTCATGGCGCAAACCGGCGACATGGTTCGCGGCGGCGCGGCGCTGTTCGCCATGAGCATGGGCATGGGCGCACCGCTGCTGGCGGTCGGAGCCGCACAGGGCAAAATACTGCCGCGCGTCGGGCCCTGGATGGTGGCCGTCAAGGGCGCGTTCGGCTTCATGATGCTGGGGCTCGCCATCTGGATGTTGTCGCGAGTCCTGCCCGGCGCCGTCACGATGGGGCTGTGGGCACTCCTGACGATCATGGTTGGCGTCTTCCTGGGCGGACTGACAACGCTCGGCAGCGACTCGACCACGAGCCAGAAGCTCGGCAAGGGCTTTGGCCTCGTCGCGCTGCTCTACGGCATTGCGCTGTTCGTGGGTGTCCTTGCCGGCGGCAGCAATCCGCTGAAGCCGCTCGACCCGCTGACGGCGAGGAGCGCCGGCGGCGCAGCCACCGTCGACGCACACGCGATGTTCAAGCGCATCAAAACCAGCGCCGACCTGGATCGCGAGGTGGCGCTGGCAGCCGCGTCGGGCAGAACCGCGCTCCTGGATTTCTACGCGGACTGGTGCGTCTCCTGCAAGGAAATGGAAGCGTTTACGTTCCCCGATCCCGCCGTGGTTGCGGCGCTCAGCAATACGGTCATGCTGCAGGCCGACGTGACGGCAAACGACGATCTCGACAAGGAATTGCTCGATCGCTTCGGCGTGTTCGGCCCGCCGACGATCATCTTTTTTGGCCAGGACGGCGAACAGCGCCACGGCTACGAAGTCGTGGGCTACATGAAGGCAAAGGACTTTGCGAACCACGTGACCGAGGCGCTGTCACCCACGGCAGTGACGGCTGACTCACGCTGACCGCCAACCTCAAGCCAAAAGGAACAAACCTGTGCAACGATCGCTGCTGATTTTTGCCGTCGCGCTGCTTGCGCTGATGTCCGGCGCCCTTTTTTACGCCGCCCAGGCACCCGTCAAGGTCGCCGAGGAGGCGCAGGCCGCCGCGGCGCCGGCACCCGCGCCCCACGACGGACCGTTCGCCGTTGCGTTCGCCATGGCCGACCTGGACGGCAAGACACGCGAGTTTTCCGAGTACGCGGGCCAGCACACGCTCCTCAACGTCTGGGCCACCTGGTGCGGCCCTTGTCGGCGCGAGATCCCGCTGCTGAAGACATTCCACGAGCAGCGGGACACGCACGGCGTGCAGGTGATCGGGCTTGCCCACGATCGTCCGGAAGAAGTTGCGATTTACGCCGAGTCCGCTGAATTCAACTACCCGGTATTGATCGGTGAGATGGAGATCATGGCGCTCGCCGAAGCCACCGGCGTCGACATGATCGGCTTGCCGTTTACGATGGTTGTGCACAAGGACGGCACGCTGATGAACGCCATCATGGGCGAAATCCACCAGCCGGAACTCGACCAGATTGCCGATGTATTCCAGCGGCTCGACCGCGGAGACATCGACCGCGCCGCGGCAACCCAGGAACTCGCCGCGCTGTAGATCGCCAACCGGCGGGAATTGAGCGACCGCTTTTCTTGCCATAACGTCGACGAAAAGGGTTAGAATTGCGCGCATCTTCGGCCAACTGGCTGTGATTCTGCGATGTCCAAAATCCTGCTCCTGAACGGCCCGAACCTGAACATGCTCGGTTCCCGGGAGCCCGAGGTGTACGGCGCCACGCGGCTCGATGACATTACGGCGAACGCTGACAAACTGGCGGCGGAACTGGGCCACAGCCTGTCGAGCTTTCAGAGCAACGCGGAACACGAACTCATCGACCGGGTGCAGGAAGCCGCCGCCGACGGCACCGCGTTTATTGTGCTCAACCCCGGTGCGTTTACGCATACGAGCGTTGCGCTCCGCGACGCCCTGCTCGCCGTCGACATTCCGTTTATCGAGATACATTTAAGCAATACCTTTGCGCGCGAATCCTTCCGCCACAAAAGCTACTTCAGCGACATTGCGACCGCTTGCCTGTTCGGCTTCGGCGCCTACGGTTACGAGCTGGCGCTTCACGCCGCGGCACGTCACCTGGCGTCCGACCGGTCATGACACGCTACGACGCCAACACGACCAGAAGGACCTCCTCAAGGACCCTATGATGGATATTCGTAAAGTCAAAAAACTCATCGAACTCCTGGACGAATCGGGGATAGCCGAAATCGAGATCACCGAGGGTGACGACTCCGTGCGCATCAGTCGTTACGCACAGGGCGCGGCCCCCGTCGTCACGGCCGCGCCCGTTGCGGCTCCACCGCCCGCCGCGGCGCCGGCGACAGCCGCGGCGCCTGCCGGCGACAACGAACCGCCAGCGGCCGCCGCTGAGGAAGAAGGCTTTGAAGTGACGGCGCCAATGGTGGGCACCTTTTACGCGGCGCCCTCGCCCGGCGCAGCCCCCTACGTTCAGGTGGGCGATCGCGTGAACGCCGGCGACACACTCTGCATCATCGAAGCCATGAAGATGATGAATCAGATCGAAGCCGACGTTGCCGGCGTGGTCAAATCCATCCGACTGCAAAACGGCGAGCCCGTCGAGTACGGACAGACGCTGGTTGTGATCGACCAGCGTGCTGACGACTAGGCGGCCAGTCGATGCTCGATAAAGTGGTTATTGCCAATCGCGGCGAGATTGCGCTGCGGGTCTTGAGAGCCTGCCGCGAAATGGGCATCAAGACCGTCGCCGTGCACTCGACGGCGGACAACAACCTGAAGCACGTGCTGCTCGCGGATGAAACGGTCTGCATAGGTCCGCCGCCGTCAGCCGAAAGTTACCTCGACATGCCGGC
The DNA here is from genome assembly GCA_028289545.1 of Woeseiaceae bacterium. GTDB lineage: Bacteria > Pseudomonadota > Gammaproteobacteria > Steroidobacterales > Woeseiaceae > UBA1847. The sequence goes on along the minus strand of JANQPG010000016.1, from coordinate 20,661 downwards.
GATTATCTCGGCGGCGGAAGTGACGGATGCGGTTGCGATTCACCCCGGCTATGGTTTTCTTTCGGAAAACGCCGATTTCGCCGAGCGCTGCGAAAGCTCGGGTTTTGTGTTTATCGGTCCTCCAGCCAGCGCCATTCGCCTCATGGGCGACAAGGTCAGCGCCATACGCGCGATGAAACAAGCCGGCGTGCCCTGTGTACCGGGCTCCGACGGCCCACTCGGCGAAGATGCTGAAGAGAACCTGCGACTCGCACGTGACATCGGCTATCCAGTCATCATCAAGGCGTCCGGCGGCGGCGGCGGCCGTGGCATGCGTGTCGTGCACTCGGAGGCGTCGCTGACAAATGCGATTACGCTGACGAAAGCAGAGGCGCGGTCCGCGTTCGGCAACGACACGGTGTACATGGAGAAGTTTCTCGAGAAGCCGAGGCACGTCGAGTTTCAGGTGATTGCCGATGGTCAGGGCAACGCCGTGCACCTGGGCGAGCGCGATTGTTCGATGCAGCGGCGCCACCAGAAAGTCGTGGAGGAAGCGCCCGCGCCCGGTATTACGGAAGAACAACGCACGAAGATTGGCGAACGTTGCGTCGACGCCTGCCTCGACCTCGACTACCGCAGCGCGGGCACATTCGAGTTTCTCTATCAGGACGGTGAATTCTACTTTATCGAGATGAATACCCGCCTGCAGGTCGAGCACCCGGTCACCGAAATGATCACGGGCATCGATATTGTGCGCGAGCAGTTGTCGATCGCCGCTGGCGAGAAGCTCAGTTTCACGCAGTCCGACGTCCGCATACAGGGTCATGCCATCGAATGCCGCATTAACGCGGAGGACGCGCGAACCTTCATGCCGTCGCCGGGCCTCATTAGCCTGGCGCATGCACCCGGCGGTCCGGGCATTCGCTACGACAGCCATATCTACACCGGGTACCGTGTGCCTCCATATTACGACTCGATGATCGGCAAGCTGATCGCCCACGGACACAATCGCGAGGCCGCGTTTGCGCGGATGCGGAACGCCCTGTCCGAGATTGTTGTCGAGGGTATTCAGACCAACGTTGCGCTGCACCAGGAAATCTTCCAGCATTCGGCGTTCCAGCAGGGCGGCACGGATATTCACTATCTGGAGAAGCGGCTGGGCCTGGTCTGAGCCGGTCGGCGAGCGGCGACATGGTCTGGCGGCAGTTCGTCATGGATCTCGAAGATCTGTCCCGCGACGACGTCGAACAGGCGCTCCTCGAACTCGGTGCAGCATCGGTGACGCTCAGCGACGCCGGCGACAAACCGATACTCGAGCCTGCCCCCGGAGAGACGCCGCTGTGGACGCGAATACGCATCACGGCTCTGTTCGACGGCAGCGATCCGCTCAAGCCTGTCGATACGATCGGTCCGGCGCTTGCGTCGAAACTCGGCGTCCCCAGCCTGCCGCCGCATCGCATCGAAACACTGGCCGATCGCGACTGGGAACGCGAATGGCTCAAGGACTTCAGGCCAATGCCGTTCGGCGAGCGTCTGTGGGTTTGTCCTGCGGGCTTGCCGCCCGGTGACCCCGATGCCGTTGTCGTGGAACTCGATCCCGGGCTGGCCTTTGGCACCGGCACTCATCCGACGACAGCATTGTGCCTCTCGTGGCTCGACGCGCTCGATCTCGAAGACAAGTCGGTACTCGACTATGGCTGCGGCTCCGGAATCCTGGCCATTGCCGCGCTGAAGCTCGGCGCAAACACGGCGGTAGGCTACGACATCGATCCTCAGGCCGTAATCGCAACCCGGAGCAACGCGGAAGCCAATGCGGTAGCCGACCGTCTCAGCGTCAGCTGCGACCGACCGGCGGCTGATCAACCGTCCGATGTGGTCGTCGCCAACATTCTGGCCGGCCCGTTGGTCGAACTTGCGACCGAGATCCTTGATTTGACAATAACGGGCGGCAAACTGGCACTTTCGGGCATACTTTCGAACCAGATAACGGAAGTATCGGCAGCGTATTCGAAGGCGATACGCTTCGATGAGCACAGAACGATGGAACAGGACGGGCAAATCTGGGCCCGCCTGTCAGGAACCAGACTGTAGATGTATACCCAGTGTCCCCATTGCGGTACAGCGTTCAGAGTAACCGCACAGGTGCTGAAACAGGCGGCCGGGAAGGTCCGCTGCGGCGGCTGCGGCGCGGCCTTCAACGCGCTCGAGTTTCTGTCGGAGGAAAAACCCGAAGTCACTGCCCCGGCAACGGAACAATCGCTGCCTGAACTCGCTCCCGAGTCGTCGCTCGCCGATGTGGATACTCCTCCGGAGCCGCCGCCAGCGGCCATCTCCCCCGAGCAGAGCGCAGCGCTTAGACAAACGCTCGATCGTCTGTCTGACGGCGGCGATATCGAACTCGAGGACACGGGCATGGAGTGGCGCATTTCGGGTGACGCGCTGCCGGACGACGATGCCGACACTCAGTCGCGCGAAATAGACGCCGAGCTCCTCGATCTGGAACTCCCCGACGGCACGGCCCCGGAGGAAGCGCCCGACGGCGCGATGTCGGAAGTGTTTGTGGGCGGCGAATCCCACGACACACTGCTGGACGCGGAGCTATCGGCGGAGCTCAAGCTCAAAAGTGTCGACGAGGTACTGAGTTCGAGCCCTACACCCGTGGACGAACTGCTGAACGACGGCGGGCCGGCCAGCGTCGACTCGGCGGACGTCTTCGCGGATGCGGCCGCCACGGCCAGCGATTCGCTGCCCGACGACGAGCTGCGCTTTGACGACAATACCGGTTTGCCGGACGATTTCGACGTCGAGGAGCCGAACGCGCCGCCGGAGCCGGCACCTGTTGAGCCACCCCCGGAACCCGCAACCGCCATCGACGTGGATCTCGGTCTTGCGGATGAATGGCAGGACCTGCTCGAAGAAGTCGATTCGGACGTCGGTGCGCCGGCAGCCGAACCGGCGCCTGGCGACCCGCCGGCCTCCCCCGGTCCGGAAACGCTTGCCGCGGCCCCGACCGTCATCCAGTCGGGCGAGGAAGCGGAAGTCGAAAAGCCCCCCTCACCTGCGGGCGACAGCTCGGCTACGCCAACTCTCGCAGAGGAACTGGAAGCCCTCGACATTGAGATGCCGGAAGACGACGAGATGGCTCCCGTGCCTGGCGAGGAACTCGCCGGGCAGATGGAAGCCCTGAGCCTTGAGCTGTCCGGACTCCAGGAAGAACTCGATCTCCTGGCCGATCGACAAGCAACCGGCGAACCTGAGGCCGACGCGCCGGCGGCGGGCTCTCCGGAACTCGCCGTGAGCATCATCGATGAACTCGACGCGCTCGACATCGATCTCGAGGACACGCCCGAGGAGCTCGAGATAGCGGAGGCCGCCCCCGACGACGCCGACGCCTCCGGGGCGCTTGCGCTCGAGGAAAACGAGGAAGCCGCGGATGACGGCATGCCCGATCCGGATTTGCTCAAGGAGGCGCTTGCCGCGGCGCCCCCCGAGGTGGTGGCGGCTGACACCGAGCACTACGTGCCGCCGCCGACCGAAGAAGAAGAAACGATCAACCGGCTCATCGATCAGGAGCTGATGGCGCTCGCCATCGAAGACGAGGACGGCTTTGCGTCGACGATAGCGTTCGAAAAATCGGCCTCTCAAAAATTGGCCTCCGAAAAGCCCGACGTTGAGGAATCCGTCGAAGCCGACGATGCCCGCAAGGACGACATGGAAGAGGCGCCCGAGCCGCAAACCGCTTTCGGTGACCCGGACATCAGCGGCACCGTGGAGACGATCGTCATGGAGGGCGATTTCAGCCTTACCGGCGACGGTTTTGACGAGCTGACAATCGAGGAAACGCCGCTCCCGGACGAAGTCGAACTGCTCGCCGCCGCCCAGGCGGAGGACAACACAGTGCTCCCGCAAAAACGGGACTGGCGATTGATCAGCGGTGCCGCAGCCCTTGTGCTCGTGCTGGTTGTTCAGGCGGTCCACTTTTCGCGCGACGCACTGGCGACGAGCCCAGCGATGAACAGCCTGCTGTCGAGCGTGTACGGCGCCATCGGCATGCCGCTGACGCCGGAGTGGGACGTCACCGGATGGCGCTTCGAAGCGACGCGCGGCAGCACCGACGACGCCGGTGAGGTCCTGAGCATTTATTCGAGAATCGGCAACCAGGCGGATAGTGCGTTGCCCTACCCGGTTATTAGCGTATCGCTAACCGATCGCTTCGAAGAAATCATTGGCAGTCGCGTGCTCGGACCTGCCGACTACCTCGAGGACAATCTCGATACGGGCAGCCTTGTCGAACCGGGCGCGAGCTTCAACGCCGTCATTGCGATCGAGTCGCCGGCTGCCGAAGCCACGGGATTCAAGCTCAACGTCTGCTACCGGCTCGAAGGAATCAAGCTGCGCTGCGCGATCGAAGACTTCAAATGAGTTCGGGGACCGGCCGCCTGTCGGCGCTCAAAATCGGTCCGTACCCACTCGACAGCCCGTTTGTGCTGGCCCCCATGGCCGGCGTCACCGACAAACCCTTCCGTAAGCTGTGCCGCCGCTTTGGCGCCGGTATGACCACATCGGAAATGACGACCGCTGACACGAGCTTGTGGCAGACCAGCAAGTCGCGCCATAGACTGGATCTCGATCTCGACGCGGAACCCGTCGCGGTGCAGATTGCCGGATCCGAGCCTCCGCAGATGGCCGCGGCGGCGAGGGCATGCGTCGAGCGTGGCGCCCAGATTATCGACATCAACATGGGCTGTCCGGCAAAAAAGGTCTGTCGGAAGCTTGCCGGCTCCGCGCTCCTCAAGGATACGGTGCTTGTAGGGCAGATTCTCGACGCCGTGGTTGCTGCCGTCGACGTGCCCGTGACGCTCAAGACCCGCACCGGCTGGGATGCGGACGAGCGAAACGCGCCGCTGGTCGCACGTATTGCCGAAAACGCCGGCATCGCCGCGCTGACGATTCACGGCCGCACCCGCGCGGATAAGTACCGCGGCGAGGCCGAATACGACACGATTGCCGCCGTCAAAGCAGAAGTGTCGATACCGGTCATTGCGAACGGAGATATCACATCTTTAGAGAAGTCGCTTGAAGTTTGGAAGCTAACCCAAGCCGACGGCTTGATGATTGGACGAGGCGCACAGGGACGCCCCTGGATCTTCGCCGAGCTGAATCAGGCGCTCGATAAAAACGGTTCGTTTGTACCGCTAGAAAAAAATGATTTGCGTGATATCATGCTCGGCCACCTCGAGGAACTGCACCGGTTTTATGGGGAAACCACGGGCGTTCGGGTGGCAAGAAAGCACCTCACCTGGTACTGCGAAAATTTGTACGGCAAAGATTTCGCGAATGCGGAGGAATACCGCAAGCGGGTAGTGCGCGTCGACTGTGCTTCAGAACAGATTAGACTGACAGCGGAATTCTTCGCTCGCAACGAGGAGGAAGTTTCGACGGCCGCATAGTCTGTGAGGAGTTGGGAGGAGTGTCGCGACATGACGGTCGCGGCGGGCAGACACGGGACGAACGGCGTGGTCAGCAAAAAATCGAAAAACCTGAAAGCCTCAAAAAGCAAGAAACCACTCTGTAAACACACCGAAGACGCGCTCGAGAACTACTTCGCCAGCCTGAACGGCGACCGACCCGGGGATCTCTATGACTTGGTCATGGGTGAAGTTGAGCGTCCTCTGTTCAAAGCGGTCATGGACTATACCGACGGCAATCAGAGTCAGGCTGCCGGCATCCTTGGAATCAACCGCGGCACGTTGCGCAAGAAGCTCAAGTCCTACGAATTGATTCAGTAGCGGTCTCCGCGTGCACAGGGACAAGCCTACAGGTACGATGTTCTTGCGGCGTATCGCTGCTCTCCGACCTCCAACAACCCTCGAGGCTAAGCATGTTTACAGTGCGCCGCGCGCTGATCAGCGTTTCCGACAAACGCCATCTCATCCCATTCGCCAAAGGCCTCGCCGAACTCGGCGTAGAAATCCTGTCGACCGGCGGCACCGCGCGCTCGATCCGCGAGGCGGGCGTCGACGCCATCGATGTATCGGATAAAACCGGCTTTCCCGAAATCATGGGCGGGCGGGTGAAAACGCTGCACCCCGTCGTTCACGGCGGCCTGCTGGGCCGCCGCGGAACGGACGAGAGCGTCATGGCCGAACACGGCATCGAGCCGATCGACCTTCTGGTCGTAAACCTGTATCCGTTCGAGGAGACGATTGCCCGCCCGGACGCCAGCCTCGACGACGCTATCGAAAACATCGATATCGGCGGACCCGCAATGATCCGTGCCGCGAGCAAGAATCACGCCGGGGTTGCCGTCGTTGTCGACCCGGCCGACTATGATGCTGTGCTCGAGGGCATCAGGGGCCAGGCTCTCGAAATCGACGAGCGGCGTCGACTCGCAGCCAAAGCCTATGCGCACACGGCGGCATACGACACGGCTATCACACGCTACTTGAGCACATCGCTCGGCGACGATGCCCTCGGCGAATCGCAGCTCTACGCCGGCCGCCTGGTCGAAAAAATGCGCTACGGCGAGAACCCGCATCAGGCGGCGGCCTTTTACCGGGACCAGCAGGTAGGCCCAGGCAGTCTCGCGGCGGCCAGGCAGCTCAACGGTAAAGCGCTGTCGTACAACAACATTGCCGACAGCGACGCTGCGCTCGAGTGCGTCAAACAGTTTGATCAGCCGGCCTGCGTCATCGTCAAACACGCCAACCCCTGCGGCGTTGCGGTGGCCGGCACGATCTCGGAGGCCTACGACAAGGCGTTCAAAACCGATCCCACGTCGGCTTTCGGCGGCATTATCGCCTTCAACCGACCCCTCGACGAAGACACCGCCGGCAAGATCATCGAGCGGCAATTTGTCGAAGTGATTGTCGCCCCGGAAGTCGCGGACGGTGCGCGCAAGGTCGTGGCGGCCAAGAAGAACGTCCGGCTGCTGGAGACCGGCAGCTGGCCGGCCGACCTACACGCCGGTTTCGACTACAAGAAAGTCTCCGGCGGTTTGCTGGTGCAGGAAACCGACCTGGGACGGATCGGCGAGAGCGACCTTACGGTCGTCACGAAAAAAGCACCGACGGCCGACCAGCTGCGCGACCTCCTGTTCGCCTGGACGGTCGTCAAGTACGTCAAGTCCAACGCTATCGTGTTCTGCAAGGACAACATGACGATAGGCGTCGGCGCCGGCCAGATGAGCCGCGTGTACAGCACAAAAATTGCGGCCATCAAGGCTGCCGACGAAGGGCTTGCCGTGGAGGGTTCGGTCATGGCATCCGATGCCTTCTTCCCGTTTCGCGATGGCATCGATGCCGCGGCGGAACACAATATTGCGGCAATCATTCAACCCGGAGGCTCCATGCGCGACGACGAAGTCGTTCAGGCCGCCAACGAACACGGCCTGGCGATGGTGTTTACGGGCATGCGCCACTTTCGACATTAGGAGCCGTTAACCCTATGCCTCACACGCCATGAAAGTACTCGTCATCGGCGGCGGCGGCCGCGAACATGCCATCGCCTGGCGCTCGGCGGGATCCGCGGCCGTCAGCGAAGTCCTTGTTGCACCTGGCAACGCCGGCACGGCCAGAGAGCCGAAAATGCGCAACGTCGCGATCAGCCCCGAAGACACGGACGCTCTGCTGGAGCTCGCGCGTGATGAAGGGGTGGCGCTGACCATCGTCGGCCCGGAAGCGCCGCTGGTTGCGGGACTTGTCGACCGTTTTGTCGAGGCAGGGTTGCCCTGCTTTGGCCCCACCGCAAGCGCGGCCCGGCTCGAAGGATCGAAGGCTTACAGCAAGGACTTCATGGCACGCCACCGCATCCCGACGGCTCGCTACGAGAGCTTCTCGGTGCTGGACAAGGCGCTGGCCTACATTCGCAAACGCGGCGCTCCCATCGTCATCAAGGCGGACGGTCTCGCGGCCGGCAAAGGCGTCATCGTCGCTGAAACACTCGACGAAGCGGAAGAGGCCGCGCGCGACATGCTCGAGGGCAACCGTTTTGGCGACGCCGGTGCGCGCATTGTCGTCGAGGAGTTTCTCCGCGGCGAGGAAGCCAGTTTTATGGTGGTCACGGACGGCGAGCGCTTTGTGCCGCTCGCCAGCTCGCAGGATCACAAAGCGCGCGACGAAGGCGATCTCGGCCCCAACACCGGCGGCATGGGCGCGTACTCACCCGCCCCCGTCATTACGCCGGACGTGGAGAAGCGTATCGTCGACGAGGTCATCGGGCCCACACTGGCCGGCATGCGTCTGGACGGATCACCTTACCTGGGTTTCCTGTACGCCGGGCTTATGATCATGCCCGACGGCTCGCCCAAGGTCATCGAATTCAACTGCAGGCTCGGCGACCCCGAGACTCAGCCCATCATGATGCGGCTCCGCTCGGACCTGCCGGCGCTGTGCCTCGCAACGCTCGAAGGTAAACTCGAGGACGTCCGGCTGGACTGGGATCCGCGGGCCGCGCTGGGTGTCGTCATGGCGGCGGGAGGCTATCCGGAAGCGTACGCCAAAGGGCAAAAAATCAGCGGCCTGGAGACAGCGGACAGCGATACCCAGAAGGTGTTTCATGCCGGCACGGCGCAGAGCGGTGACGACACCGTGACCAGCGGCGGCCGCGTGCTGTGCGCGGTTGGGCTCGGCGCCAGCGTAACAACCGCCGCCCGCGCCGCGTACGAAGCCGTCGACAGGATTCACTGGGACAACATCCACGTGCGCCGTGACATTGGCCACCGCGCGATTGCCCGGGAAGAGGACTAAACCCGATGCTGGACACAGCCGAAGCAAAACAACGCATCCTCTCGGCGGTCGACGACCTGCCAAGCGAAAGCGTACCGCTCGAGATGGCGAACGGCCGTACGCTCAGGCAAACCGTCCTTGCCGAGCGCGACCAGCCGCCGTTCGATCGCGTCACGATGGACGGCATTGCGCTCAGCTACGATCACTACGAAACACTCGTGCGCAGCTTCCCGATTCAGGGCACGCAAATGGCGGGCGACCCGCCGTTGACCCTCGAAAACGGGAAGTGCATCGAAATCATGACGGGGGCGGTGCTGCCGGAAGGCAGCGACCTGATCATCCCGGTCGAGCAGGTAACCGTCGCCAACGCCGCGGCGCACGTGCAGGCGAACTATCAGGTCGAGCGCCGGCAATTTGTCCACGCACGGGGGTCGGACCACCGGCAAGGCGCCGAGTTGCTCGAGGTGGGTACGCGCATACGCCCGGCTCACGTCGCCATACTGGCATCGGCAGGCCTCGATACCGTCGAGGTAGCCAGCCGGCCACTCGTAACGATCGTATCAACAGGTAATGAACTCGTTCCGGCCGGCCAGCCCATCGAGGCGCAGCAAATACGGCTGTCCAACGGCCCGGCGCTCATGGCCATGCTCCTCGAACACGGCTACTACCGGTGCCGACACGAGCATCTGCCGGACGACAAGGAGACGCTCAAGGCCCGTATTGGACAGCATCTCGACGAGTCTGACGTATTGGTCTTGAGCGGCGGGGTCTCGAAAGGCAAAGCCGACTACGTCCCGGAGGTGCTGGCTGAGCTGGGTGTTACCGTCGAGTTTCATCGCATTCGCCAGCGGCCCGGCAAGCCCATGTGGTTCGGCACCGGCTCACGAGGTCAGGCCGTATTTGCGCTGCCCGGCAACCCCGTCTCCACACTCGTCTGTTGCCGGCAGTACGTTATTCCGGCTCTCGAAAAGATGAGCGGCGCCAGCCCTTCACCGCAGGCCTTTGCCAACCTCACGGAGGACGTGAGCTTTGCGCCCCAACTCACGTGCTTCCTGCCGGTCCGCATCGTGACGAGCGCAGCGGGGCAGTCGCTGGCAATGCCCGCGCCGACGAACACCTCGGGTGACTTCGCGGCATTGGGGCGCACGGACGGTTACGTGGAACTTGCGCTCGAGCAGGACCTGTTCCCGACCGGCACTACGGTGCCGCTCACGCTCTGGTAGCAACACCGGGCATAACCCCGGAGGTCATTGCAGTGACGACTCCCTGCAGCCATTCTCCCGACACGTCGGCGCTCGAAGCGAGGTTGAGTCCATGGCAAGCCGAATCGTAACTGTCATGCTGCTGATTGTGGCGGTCATCCACTGGATACCCGCAGCCGGCGCGCTGGGCGTCGCACGCCTCAACGCGCTATACGACATCGAGATCGTCGGCAACGACCTCGCCATTCTCATGCGTCATCGCGCCGTGGTGTTCGGGCTTCTGGGTATCCTGTTCGCTTATGCCGCATTCAGGCCAGCCGTTCAGGCGATTGCGCTCGGTATCGCGGCGGCCAGCACTTTGTCTTTTGTGCTGCTGGCGGCCATGGTCGGCGAACACAACGCCGCCATTCGCAGGGTTGTCGTCGCGGACTGGCTCGCCCTGGGCTGTATCCTGGTTGCGGCCGGCGCGTTCGTCTATCGATTGCGCTCTCACGACGCCGCGTGAAAATCCCTTCTGACCGCGGAACTCGTGGCCCATGCGCGGTACTAACCCCGCCGAAACCAGGCTTTCCAACCCAGGCCTCCAACCTCGGTGCGTTGTCCACGACATGAACAAAGAGATCAACGGTATTCAGCTTTATTACGAGCACCGCGGCGGCGGACGACCCGTGCTGTTGCTGCACGGCGGCACCGGTATCGGCGACGACTGGCGATACGTCTTTGCGGAGCCTCCGGCGGGGTTCGAGCTTATTGCTCCCGACCTGCGCGGTCACGGCCGCTCCACGGGGCGAAGCTTCACGATCGAGCAGATTGCCGACGACATGCTCGCGCTGGTCGACGAACTCGGCATCGAGTCCTTCGATGCCGTCGGCATGAGCCTCGGCGCCAAAGCGCTGCTGCACGTCGCGACCAAGCGCCCGCAGGTACTCGGCAGTATGGTGCTGGTCAGCGGCGCCGCCTGGTTCCCGGAGTCAGCCCGGCGGCTCATGGCAAGCGCGGCACCGGAGACCTACGGCGAAGCGGAGCGCGAAGCCATGCGCAGCAAGCACCCCGGTGGCGATGAACAAATCCTCGCGCTTTGGCAACAAGTGCATGCGTTCAAAGACAGCTACGACGACCTCAACTTCACGCCGCCGCTGCTCGCATCGATCCGCGCCCGCACGCTGATCGTGCACGGCGACAGCGACCCCCTGTATCCGGTCGAGATGGCGATGGAATTGCACCGCTGGATTCCGGATTCACGGTTGTGGGTTGTGCCGGACGCGGGCCACGTCCCGATCTTCGGCGAGGCGGCGCCGGAATTTTCGAGAATAGCGAGCCACTTCCTCACGGCGGAGCCGGGCCCGCTGTAACCCCACGCCGATTCGTGGCAGTGTAAGCATCGATGCGCGAAGACTTTCACCTGGCACACTGCAATATCTCCACTATGCGCGGCACTTATGACGATGCCGTCATGGCGGGATTTATCGCGCGCCTCGACGATCTCAACGCACTCGCCGAACGCTCCCCCGGCTTCGTCTGGAGACTCGAATCCGAGACGGAAGAGGCCATCGCCGCGCAGGCATTCGGCGACCCGAAACTGTTGTTCAACCTCTCGGTGTGGGAGTCGCTGGAAGCGCTCGACCACTATGTCTACCGCACGGCACATGCCGAGGCGCTCCGGCTGCGGCGCAATTGGTTCGAGCCGTCGACGCGCGCGTCGTTTGTTTTGTGGTGGATATCCGCAGGCCATATCCCGGACGCGCTCGAAGCAAAAACTCGCTTCGAAACGCTGTGGGCGGAAGGCCCCTCGCCCGCCGCCTTCAGCTTCAGGCGACGCTTCGATCACTCCGGTGTTGCGCTGTGACGATGCACTTGCGCGCCCCGCGTGCCGACGAGGCGGTTGAGCTCAGCGCCGTCGGCGTGCGCTCCAAAGCCTTCTGGGGCTACGACGCCGAGTTCATGGCCGCATGTCACGACGAGCTAACGGTCTCCGCGGCAGACCTCGCGGATCCACAACAAATCTGGCGGCTTGCCGAAGTGAACGGCCGTATTGCGGGTTACTTCGGTGTTATTCCCTACGAGGAGGACGGCAGCTGCGAAATCGAGGCGCTATTCGTCGAACCCGACGATATTGGCAGCGGCCTTGGCAGGATACTGTTCGACGCCCTGGTCGAGCTTGCTACGTCTTCCGGATACCGCCGGCTTGTCATTCAAAGCGATCCCTATGCTCTGGGCTTTTACGAAGCAATGGGCGCCGTCAAGATCGGCGAACTGGCTTCGGACAGTATTCCGGGACGCCGTTTGCCGTTGCTCGAAATGGAGCTTTCACCAACAGCCTGACAGGAAGACAAACATGCGCGTACCGCTGACAAACCGTTCGACACCCGAAGACTGGCCCGAGCTGTCCTGGGACGCCTGGTCCGATACGGCCGCGACGCTGCACCTCTGGACCCAGGTCGTCGGCAAGATCCGGCTCGTGCAGACACCGTGGATCAATCACTCCTGGCACGTACCGCTGTACCTGACGGCACGAGGCTTCACGACGTCACCAGTGGCTTTTGGCGGCAGGACCGCGGAGCTCAGCTTCGACCTGTTCGCGCACCAGCTGGATATTCAGGTCAGCGACGGGCAGCAACGCCGAGTCTCGTTGCGGGACAAGAGCGTCGCGAGCTTCTATCACGAAGTGCTCGATAGTCTCGAGCAACTCGGTCTGCCCTGCGAAATACACAAGGTACCCAGCGAAATCGCGGACGCAATCCCGTTCGACGAAGACCACGACCATCACCACTACGACCCGGAGTACGCCAACCGTTTTCTTCGCGCACTGCTGCAAATCTACCGGGTGTTCACGGAGTTTCGCGCCGGATTTACGGGCAAGGTTAGCCCCGTGCACTTCTTCTGGGGCAGCTTCGATCTTGCGGTCACCCGGTTTACCGGCCGGGCGGCGCCAACACACCCGGGCGGTGTTCCGAATTTTCCCGACTGGGTGGCGGCAGAAGCGTATTCGCACGAAGTATCGAGCGCCGGCTTCTGGCCGGGCGGTGGCGGCATCGACTTCCCGGCGTTCTATTCTTATGCCTACCCGGCACCGGAAGGGTTTCCGGAGCAGACGATCGAACCTGCCGACGCATACTGGTCCTCGGAACTCGGCGAGTATGTCCTGCCGTACGACAGCGTAAGAGAGGCCGGGTCTCCGGACGACTACCTGCTCGATTTTCTGGAGGCCACCTACACGCTGGCCGCTGACACGGGGGCTTGGCCACGCGCGGAACTTGAAAGGCCCCCGGGGGGCTTCAATCCAACCGGCTAAGGGCCTTCTGCACCTTATATGGTTAATTGGATTCATTTTTGTTTGGCATCGTGACCAAAACCACGTTGCCCTCCTGCCGTGGGTATAAGCAAGAGCTTGATCGATACGGGGCGAGCGAAAGTCTGCAACAACGGTATGGCAACGGGAAACAAAGCGGCCGACGAGCTGTGTCGGCGGATGGGGCACGAACCGGAGGCGCAACACTTTGATGCCATAAAGGCTCACGTTGAGCGTTACGTCGGCGAAGTCGCGCAAGTGTTGGAGATGACGGGTGATGACGGGAGAACGCTCTCCCTGCTGCACGTGCGGACGCGCAGACCGGCCCACCATCAGGTCATTGTCACGAGCGGTATCAGCAATACGCCGATGCCGGTTCCGAACGACATGGAGGACTTCGAGCGCGCCGAGCTGCTGCTCGCGCTGCCGCGAGACTGGCCCGTCTCGAATGACACCTGGCGGGACGGCGATCTGGGCTGGCCGTTGCGCTGGCTGGAATATGTAGGCCGGTTGCCGCTTCAATTCGACACCTGGATCGGCTGGGGGCACTCGATCCCCAACGGTAGTCCCGCAACACCGATCGCCAACACGGCATTTACGGGTGTTTGCCTTGCGCCGCCCTACTGGCTGGACCCTGCCTTTTTCCAGCTGCGCGCGGATTCCGGCGACACCATCTGCTTCTACGATCTTGTGCCCGTCTACGCGGAAGAAATGCAGCTCAAGCTCGACAGAGGCTTCGGAGAACTCGAGAAGTGCTTCGAAAAAGCCGGTACAGGCTTTATCCTTGACGTGAACCGCAGCAACGTTGCGACGTAAGTTGGCCCTGCGGGCCGCAATCGCGCAATGCCATTCAGTTCCAGCTAGTCAGCTCCAGCTGACTAATTCTCTAAAGGATATGCCATGCAACTCGCCTCGGAAAAAGACGATCAAATCTGGGCAGCCGCCGATCCGCTCATGGACAATCTGATGAAGGCGTCAACAGCCATCGACCACGCCGCGCACACACGAGACTTCACGGCTCGACTCAAGGCCGTCGTTACGCCCGAGCACCTGGAGAAGGTGTGTAAACGCTACCAGGCCCAATGGGGCACGTTTACGCGCCGCGAACCCGTTGCCATTTTCCGGCGCGCCGGCTCGGTGGCCGTCGTCTGGAAGCAGTACCTCAGCAACACCGACGATCAGTTTGTTGCCGAGATGGTGCTGATCGAAGACGAGGGTAAACTGCTGATCGACCACGTCGAGTTTTTCTAGACCCCGTTTTCCTGGCGACCGCTTCGGCGGAAAAAGATCACCTTCGACGTGGCCGGTAAACCCCGCAAGGCCTCGGCCGTGTTTCGGGCGTTCGGAAAGCTCGGCGTCACCTCGTTCGGCGGGCCCATTGCCCACATTGGCTATTTCCGAACCGAATTCGTGGAGCGACGGAAGTGGCTCGACGACCGCCAGTTCGCCGAACTACTGGCGCTGTGCCAATTCCTGCCGGGACCGGCGAGCAGCCAGCTCGGTTTTGCTATTGGACTGACGCAGGCCGGCCCACTCGGTGCTCTGGCCGCTTTTGTGGCATTTACGCTGCCGTCCGCGGTCCTGCTGTTTGCGTTTGCAGGCCTGCTGCCCGCTCTGGACGGAGCGCTCGCCGCTGCGGCGATCCACGGCCTCAAAATTGTTGCGCTCGCCGTGGTTGCGCACGGTCTGGTCGGGATGGCGCGGAGCCTCACACCGGACTGGCAGCGCATACTGATTGCGCTGGCCGCCGTTGGCCTCATGCTGAGCATCGGATCCGCCTGGACGCAGATCGCCGTCATCCTGCTCGGCGGCATTTCGGGTTTTGTGCTGTGCCGTGCGGCCGGTCCGCAGGACGGTAAACCTGTCGACGTCGGCATCGGCCGCCGTATCGGCTTTGTTCTACTGACGGTATTCGTCGCGCTGCTCGTCGGGCTGCCGATCCTGGCGACGAGCAATCACCCTGCAGTTGCCACGGTCGACGCCTTCTACCGTGCAGGGGCACTCGTGTTCGGCGGCGGTCACGTCGTGCTGCCGCTGCTCGAAGAAACCGTGGTAAAGCCCGGGTGGATCGCCGCTGACGAGTTTCTGGCCGGCTACGGCGCCGCTCAGGCCGTGCCGGGCCCCATGTTTACGCTGGCCAGCTACCTCGGCGCGCTGCTGCCCGGCGCCAGCGGCGGTATCGCGGGCGCCCTGCTTGCAACCCTCGCGATCTTCGTGCCCGGTTTCCTGTTGCTGGCGGGCGTATTGCCGTTCTGGCGGAACCTGTCGAGACGGCCGGCCGCCCTGCGGTTCATTGCCGGCGTCAACGCCGCCGTCGTGGGTCTGCTCGGCGCCGCGCTGTACGACCCGGTATTTACCTCGGCGGCAACCGGGATCGTCGATCTTCTGATCGCCGCGTTCGCGTTTGCCGCGCTCGTGCGCTGGAACGTGTCTGCGTTGTGGGTGGTCGTCTGGTGCGTCGGCGCTCGCACGACGGCAACAATGCTGGCGGGATTCTAGGCGCGCTCCCGGCCAGTGCGAAAAAGCATCGATAAGAAAACGGGGCCGATAGGCCCCGTTTCTACTTTCTCGTCGGCAGGCAGCAAACCTGGCCTGGCACGGCTCAGCGCTTCATCGCCTCGAAGAACTGCGCATTGGTCTTCGTGTCCTGCAGCTTGTTCAACAGGAACTCGATTGCAGCCAGCTCGTCCATCGGATGCAGCACCTTGCGCAGCACCCACATCTTCTGCAGCTCGTCCGGATCGGTCAGAAGCTCTTCCTTGCGCGTACCGGAACGATTGATGTTGATCGCCGGGAAAGTGCGCTTTTCGGCAATACGGCGATCCAGGTGGATCTCCATGTTGCCGGTGCCTTTGAACTCCTCGTAGATCACTTCGTCCATCTTCGAGCCGGTGTCCACGAGCGCCGTCGCCAGAATCGTCAGGCTGCCGCCTTCTTCGATATTGCGCGCAGCGCCGAAGAACCGCTTGGGCCGATGCAGCGCATTCGCGTCGACACCGCCGGTCAGCACTTTGCCCGACGACGGCACAACGGTATTGTACGCGCGCGCCAGACGGGTAATGGAATCGAGCAGGATGACCACGTCGCGCTTGTGCTCGACGAGGCGTTTGGCCTTCTCGATCACCATGTCGGCAACCTGCACATGCCGGCTGGCCGGTTCGTCGAAGGTCGACGACACGACTTCGCCACGCACCGTGCGTTCCATCTCGGTCACCTCTTCCGGGCGTTCGTCGATGAGCAGCACCATCAGGTCCACCTCGGGATTGTTCGCCGAGATGGCCGACGCAATGTTCTGCAGCAACATCGTCTTACCGGCTTTCGGCGGCGAAACGATGAGTCCACGCTGACCTTTACCGATCGGCGCCACCATGTCGATGATCCTGGCGGTCAGGTCCTCGGTGCTGCCGTTGCCCTGTTCGAGCAGGAGCCGGTCTTTCGGAAACAGTGGCGTCAGGTTTTCGAACAGCACTTTCGAACGCGCGTTCTCCGGCGCGTCGTGATTGATCTGTCCTACCTTGAGCAGCGCGAAGTAGCGCTCGCCGTCTTTTGGCGGCCGGATGAGACCCGATACGGTGTCGCCGGTACGGAGCGCAAAGCGGCGTATCTGGCTCGGGCTCACGTAGATGTCATCCGGACCCGCCAGATACGAGCTGTCGGCCGAACGCAAGAAGCCGAAACCGTCCTGCAGAATTTCGAGCACACCCTCGCCGTAGATGTCTTCGCCGTTCTTGGCATGCGCCTTGAGCACGGAGAAAATGATGTCCTGCTTTCGCGAACGCGCAAGGTTTTCGAGACCCAGCGATTCGCCAAGCTCGACGAGCGCAGCCGCAGGCCGCGTCTTGAGCTCGGACAGGTTCATGACGCTCTTGCTCGCTTCGAGCTGCTCGGGCGGTATTACCTCGAGACTGGCATCATCGTCCGGATATTCGCTTTGCGAAGGACGCCGTCGGCGACGACGGTTGACGTTGCCTTTGCCCTTGTTGCCGGTTTTTGACGGCCGGCTTTTCGTTTGATTACCCAAGTATCCTCTCACAGACTACTGTCACAGATTACCGTCGAGGAATTCGGCGAGCTGGCCCTTCGACATCGAGCCGAGCTTCTGTGCCTGAACTTCCCCGTTCTTGAAGAGCATCAGTGTCGGAATACTGCGTATACCGAACTTCTGCGGCGTATTAGGATTTTCGTCAATGTTCATTTTGACGATCGACACACGACCTTCGTACTCGCTCGCCGCTTCGTCGAGCAGCGGCGCGATCATTTTGCAGGGGCCACACCATTCCGCCCAGAAATCGATCAGTACGGGCACATCCGATTGCAGAACATCCGTGTCAAAGTTTGCGTCGCTGGTGTGTACGATGTTTTCACTCACCGGCCTCTACCTCCATAGCAGATAAGGAATGGGATTCAGGCTCGCTGAAAGTTCCCCCTGACGAACGAGCACTTGGAAAGTGGATGACGCTGCCCGAATTCTCAGGCAAACTGTCGCAGTTTTAAGCCAGCGCTGCTGTGCAGCCGGCGGCTTTTCAGGAATCGACTTCTTTAGGGACCGACAATTGCGAAACTGGCAGGTGCGACGAGTGTCGCGTCGAATTAACGCCAATTTGACCGCTTCGCGAGCCATTTTGCAAGCCTTAATCGGCTTTTTTTAGGACTACCGCTCCATGAGCCAAAACCATCTGAGTGATCTCAGATTCGATACACTTGACCTCGATCAGGATCTTCTGGCTGGAATCCGCGACGCCGGATTCGAATTCTGCACACCCATTCAGGCCAGCACGCTGCCGATCGCGCTCGACAACCGGGACGTCGCCGGACAGGCACAGACGGGTACCGGAAAGACAGCGGCGTTTCTGATTGCGGCGTATCAGCGCGTGCTGTCGACCGCAGCCGGCGACGACGGTGCCGAGGCCCCGGTGGAAAATGCCGACAACGCACCAAAAGCCCAAAAACGGCAACCGCGCATATTTGCACTTGCGCCAACCCGCGAACTTGCCGTACAGATTGCGAAGGACGCCGAGGTGCTCGGCAAGCACACGGGGCTCAAGATTGGCCTCGCGTTCGGCGGCACGGACTACGAAAAACAGCGGCGCACGATCGAAGACGGAATCGACCTCCTGATCGGCACGCCCGGCCGTATCATCGACTACTACAAGCAGGGTGTTTTCAAGCTCGACCAGGTGCAGGTAGCCATACTCGACGAAGCGGACCGCATGTTCGACCTGGGCTTCATCAAGGACATCCGCTACCTGCTGCGGCGCCTTCCGAAACCCGAGCAGCGTCTCAACCTGCTGTTTTCGGCGACGCTTTCGCATCGCGTCATGGAGCTTGCTTACGAGCACATGAACGAACCCGAGCTCATTCGCATAGAGCCCGATAAGGTAACGGCCGACCGTGTGCGCCAGGCGATCTTCTATCCCGCCAACGAAGACAAGCTGCCGCTCTTGATTGGCCTGATCGCCGAAATGGGCGACGCGCGCATCATGGTGTTCGTCAACATGAAGCGTGACGCCGAACGTGTCGAGGCCTATCTGCTGGCTAACGGGATCAACGCGCGCGCAATCTCGGGCGACGTTCCGCAGAAAAAGCGGCTGCGCATGCTGATGGATTTCCAGAGCGGCGAGCTGCCGGTACTCATCGGCACCGACGTCGCGTCACGCGGACTGCACATCCCGGACGTGCAGTACGTCATCAACTACGACCTGCCGCAGGATGCCGAAGACTACGTGCACCGTATCGGCCGCACGGCCCGCGCCGGAGCCGCCGGCAATGCGATCAGTTTCGCTTGCGAGAGCTACGCAATGTCGCTGCCGGACATCGAGGACTATATTGGTCACAAGATTCCGGCCGCGAACTACACGCAGGAACAGTTGCCCAAGATCGAACGCCCGGCAAGAAAACCCCGACGCTCGGGCCCGCCCGGAAGACGAGGCGGCGGACGCGGTGACCGACGTCCCAGAAGACAGAATCCACGTTGAGTGGAAAGCTCTCGGGTTGAGAAGACAGAACCCGCGATAAGCAGAAGTCAGGCCCGCCAGCACGCACGGCGCGTCAGTCCAGCAATTCCTGGACACCCTCTATATCGACAAAACCGCTGCTGGGTCGCAACGGCTCGGAGGTATCCGGCCTGGCCACAGCCACAACGCCGGCAATACCGTAATCGCGTGCGCTCCGGAGCACGGAGTGCGTGTCGTCGACCATAACCGAGTGCGCGGCATCGAAGCCTTCCGCCTCCTCCAGCGCGTGCCAGAAACCCTGCCGCTCCTTGGGATGCCCAAAGTCGTGCGAGCTGTACACCGCGTCGAAGTAGCGCGTCAGTCCGGTTGCTCCGTCTTTCAGGCCCAGAGTATCCGGATGCGAGTTGGTCACGAGAATGACGCGAATGTGATGATCGTGAACACGTTTCAGAAATCGCTCCGCGCCGGGAAGGTAGCCGATGCGATGATCGACATCGCGATGCAGCGCCAGCATGTCCATCCCGAGCTCCTCGCTCCAATGGTCGAGGCAATACCACTTGAGGTCACCCTGGACTTCGCCGTAGCGCGCCATTAGCCGCGTGCGCGCTTCATCGAAAGCCATATCGTGGCGGGCAGCGTATCGCTCGGGCACAAGCTGCTTCCAGACGTAGTTGTCGAAAGCCAGGTCCAGCAGCGTGCCGTCCATGTCGAGCATGAGCGTCTTGCAGGCTGCCATGAGGGTTTGAGTGGATTCCGGTCGTGTCATTGAGCTTTTGTTCTATACTTCGCCGCCGCAACACGAACGAATCTTAGGATCTCGGACGACGCGATCAACACAGGACGACAAGACATGCAAGCGGTTGAACTCATCGAAGCCGTGGTCGATCTCGCCGAAGATGCGGGCCGGGCGATAATGGAAGTCTACGCTACAGACTTCGACGTACAAAACAAAGCGGACGCATCGCCGGTAACGGCGGCCGATCTGGCCGCACATCGCCTGATCGCCGCGGGACTGGCCGAAATCAGCCCCGATATTCCCGTACTGTCCGAGGAAGGTGGCCTGCCGTCCTACGCCGAACGCGCCGCATGGTCGGAGTACTGGCTCGTCGATCCTCTCGACGGAACAAAAGAGTTCGTCAAACGCAACGGCGAGTTTACGGTGAACATTGCGCTGATTCGTTCGCATCGTCCCGTGCTCGGCGTTGTCAACGTCCCGGTGCAGCGCACGACATACATTGGTTGCGAAGGTCATGGCGCCGAGCGCCGCCGCGACGGGGGCCCGGGCGAGCCGCTCTCGGTGAGCAGCCGGAGCGCCGAACCGCCTAGGGTTGCCGGCAGCCGCTCGCACCCCAGCGACAAGCTCGCCGCTTTTCTCGAAGCACTCGGCGAACACGAACTTGTCCCCATGGGCAGCTCGCTCAAGTTTTGCCGGGTTGCGGAGGGCAAGGCCGACGTCTATCCGCGGCTCGGCCCCACGTCGGAGTGGGACACCGCCGCTGCGCAGGCCGTGG
>JANQPG010000110.1 GCA_028289545.1 Woeseiaceae bacterium | reverse complement strand
CGATTGTCGTACTCATACTCGATTTCATGATTACGGCACGCTACTTGTGAGGTGAAACATGCAACAGACACGCGCCGTTGAACTGGGTACCGGACTGTTCGTCCTGCTGGGTATGGGAGCGCTGTTTTTTCTGACCACGCAGACGACCGGCGGTGACGATTTTGACGCCAGCGACGTCTTCGAAGTCGAAGCGCGCTTTACCAATGTCGGCAGCCTGAAGCGGCGTGCCCCCGTTGCCATGGCGGGTGTGACGATCGGCCGGGTAACCAGCGTCGAATTTGACCCCGACTCGCTCGAGGCCGTCGTGAAGTTTGTCATCGAGAGCCGATACTCGCAGATACCCGACGATTCCGACGCCAGCATCCTCACGGCCGGTCTGCTGGGCAGCCAGTACATCGGCTTGCAGCCTGGTGGTTCGGACATATATCTCGAGGATGGCAGCGAGATACTGTTTACGCAGTCCGCCGTCGTGCTTGAGAATCTCATTGGCAGATTTCTCGTCAGAGACGGAGACGACTCCGACGGCGGGTCTGATTAACAACGCATTGGGCATGCGGTAACGGGAAGACAATCATGAGGCAAGCATTTCTTGGTTTGGCGGCGGGCGTAGCGGCGATGCTGCTGCTGCCGGCGGCAAGCGCCAGGGCGGAGACGCCCAACGACGTCATCGAGTCGGCGATTGCCGAGCTGGCGACCGCGCTGGACGGCAAACGCGAAGCGCTCGCCGACGATCGCGAGTCGCTGTACGAGATCATCAACGGCATTCTGCTGCCGCGCTTCGACCGGCAATACGCGGCAAGGCTGGTGCTCGCGCGCCACTGGCGCGGCGCCGACGACGAGCAGCGCCGGCGGTTCATCGACGCGTTCTACAACTCGATGCTCAAGCGCTACGCTGACGGCGTGCTCGAGTTCCAGGAGGACCGCGTGGAGGTCCTGACCTTTCGCGGCGATCTCACGAAGTCGCGTGTGCTGGCGAAGACCATCGTGCGCCTCAACGATGGCAGCAAGGTACCCGTGGATTACGGTTTTGTGAATCGCAACGACGCCTGGAAGCTCTTTGACGTCACCGTCGAGGGCGTGTCGTTCATTCGCAACTTCCGCGCCGAACTCGACTCGGAGATCCGCGAGACGAGCCTTACCGCCGTGATCGAACGTCTCGAATCGGAAGCGCTGTCCGACGAGGAGGGCGGCGACGAGAGCGTCACCGAGGATGCCGTCGCCGGTGAGTGAGTTCGAACTCAACGATCTCGGCGAGGGCCGGTTTTCGCTGGAAGGCGAGATGTCCTTCAAAACGGCGGAACGGATACTGAAGTCCAGCGAAACGCCCTTTGGTCAGTACACGCGGCTGGAGGTCGATCTTGCCGGCGTGAGCAAAGCGGATTCGGCGGGACTCGCCTTGCTGCTCGAGTGGATTACCTGGGCCAATCACACAGTGCGGGAAATCCGCTTTGTGTCGATCCCCGAGCGTATTCTGGCGATCGCAAAAACGACTGAAGTGGAGCCGCTCCTGGATCGCGGAGAGCGCTGGTCCGGTTTTATCGAGGCGCCTGACTGAGTTTTCCGATCGCGGCGCCGTTACCTATTCGCCGTTCGTGTTGTCCCCGGCGTCGTCGTCGACATCACCTTCCGGGTCATCGTCCAGATCGTCGAAATCGTCCTCGAAATCGTCGTAGAAGTCGTCATCGATGGGCGGATTGCCGTCGTGGATTTGGAAGCGCCGATTCTGCAGATACGACTCGCGAAGCGTGACGTAGCGATCCTTCGAGTCTTCAAGTAAGCGCTCTGCCGCAAGCAGGCGATAACGGGCGTCGATCGCAGTCAGGACGACCAGCGGGTCGCGAACCGACGAATCGTCGACGTAGAGCAACGGATCCGATACGACCGTGACGGGGAACGCCAGCGCGTCGCGCAGCGTCGACGGTCCGAACAGGGGCAGCATGACAAAGGGGCCGTCCGGGACGCCCCAAACCGCCAGCGTCTGACCAAAGTCTTCGTAATGCCGTTCGATGCCGCCCATTGACGCCCAGTCGATGAGTCCACCGATCCCGACTGTGCTGTTGATGATGAAACGGGTCATTTCGCTCAGGCTGCGTATGGGCTTGCCTTGCAGCAGGTTGTTCAGCGACGAGGCGGGGGCGACCAGATTCCGGTTGAAATTGGTGACGCCCGTACGCGCAAACGACGGGACGACGGCACGGTAGGCCTTCGCTACCGGCTTCAGCGTATAGCGGTCCACCGTATCGTTGACGGCATACATGGAGCGGTTCGCGCCCTCCCAGGGGTCGGCCGCCGATTTCTGTTCGGGCGGAATACTTGCACAGGCGGAGAGGGCGGCTACGGCTGCAAGCAGGCCGGCCGTGCGGAAGAAGTGTGGGTACATCAGCGGTCGGTCCTCGCGGTTGCGCTGTTGCTGGGGCGGTTCCGCTGCATTCGGCGCAACTGCTCCTCGGTCATAAATTCACGAATAAAATCGATGCGGGCCTCGAAGCGGATGCGCTGGATTTCGTCCAGGTCCGGTACCAGCAGAGCCTGACGCAGGAAGCTGATCCCGCCTTCGAGGTTGCCGGTCATGAGGTGGTATTCCGACATGTAGTAGAGCGATTCGGCACGTTCGCCTGCGTCGGCGGCGGCACGCGCAATGAGTCGGACCTGCTCCGGTGTCGGCGGCACGTTGTTCAGGAGATCGAGCAGCAGCTCGTGCGCCTTTTGGGCCTGTCCGAGCTTCAGGAGGTCTTCGCCGTAGGCAATGATCAGCGGCACGTTGCGAGGGAAAAGCGCCACGGCGCCGTCCCAGGTTTCGAGCCCGCTGTCGAGTTCTTCGAGCGCAATCTGCGTCTGGGCAAGCCCGATGTGGAAGGCAATGACGCTTTCGTCGTCTTCGGTAAGGTCTTCGAAGATCCTCTTGGCGTCGCGGTGGAGCCCCGCCCGCTGGTAGGCAATGGCCCGTCCGTAGCGCTCGATCCGGTCCTGGCGGGCGTAGTCGCGCGATTCGAAGTGCGCCACCGCGGCTTCCGGCGTGTCGAAACGCGCCACGAGCGCGCGGACGCGGGAGATACCGTAGCCGACCGAATCGTCACGGACGACGCGCGGATACGTGGCGGCCCGGCTGCGCGCTTCCGAGATGCGCGTGGTGGTCACCGGGTGGGTGCGCAGAAACTCGGGGACGCGCGCCTCCAGGGAAACGGGCGACTGTCGCGACAGCACTTCGAAGAAGGTCGCCATGCCGTGCGGATCGAAGCCCGCCTCGGCAAGAGCGGCAATGCCGATACGGTCTGCTTCGTATTCGTTGCTGCGCGTGAAGTTGATGCGCTGCTGAACGGCTGTGCCCTGTGCGACGCCGATCATACCTTCGACGGCCTCGCCGCCGGCGCCGGCGGCGCCCGCAAGAATGGCGCCGAGCATGAGTGCAGTCGATACGATGCTCTGTCGCTGGTTGGCGTGTATTGCTCGGGCGATATGCCGTTGCGTGACGTGCGCCACTTCGTGCGCCAGCACACCGGCCAGTTCGTTTTCGTTACGGGATGCCTCGATCAGGCCCGTGTGTATGCCGATGTAGCCACCGGGGAGGGCAAACGCATTGATCGCCGGGTCTTCGATAACAAAAAACGTAAAGCTGTGACCACCGTCATTGGTGTGCGCGGCAATCCGTTTGCCGACCTCGTTGATGTATTCGTTGATCAGCGGGTCTTCGATGACCTGGCCGCTCGCCCGTATGCTTGCCATGATCTGCCGGCCCAGTATTGCCTCGTCGTTGCGCGACAGAATGGCGTCAGCCGGGCTGCCCATGTCGGGCAGCCGGATTTCGCCGTCGGCACGGGCGTCGGCAGCCAGCAGCAGGGCTGCGAGGCAGATCGAGCTCAAGAGTTTGGAAGTCAGTCGCACAGGTCCATCCGAAAGGCTACCCGGAACTTCGACTCACGGGAGCGGCAGCCGTTCCCGCCGATACCGGTATCGAGGATTGGCGGCACAGCGCCGCCAGCATGGCCGTATTGTACGTCATGCGGGCGCTCAGTTTGGTTTCAAGATGTGACATAAATATCGGATTTCCCGCCTATTTCGGTAATGCCTTCACGGCCTCGAGCACCTCCTCGGCGTGGCCCTTGACCTTGACCTTGCGCCATTCCTGGCGCAGCTTGCCCGCGCTGTCGATCAGGAACGTGCTGCGCTCAATCCCCAGGAAGGTTTTACCGTAGAGCTTCTTCTCGCGAATGACGTCGAACTGCTTGCAGAGCTTCTCATCGGGGTCTGACAGGAGATCAAAAGGAAAACTCTGCTTTTCGCGGAATTTCTCGTGCGATTTCAGCGAATCCCTCGACACGCCCAGTATGACCGTCTTCTGACGGCGGAATTTCGTGTGCAGATCGCGAAAATCCTGGCCCTCCAGCGTACAGCCGGGCGTGCTGTCCTTGGGGTAGAAGTACAGGACCACGTTCTGGCCCCGCAGGTCTTTGAGCCGGATGCGCTTGTCGCCCGTGGCATCGGCTGTGAAATCTTTGACCACGCGATTGATCGTAGGTCCGCTCAACTTGTTCTCCTTATGGCGTGTGGATTGGGGTGTTTGACGAGACTAGTTTTTGACGGGCTCCAGGATGGCGTCGAGATTGAGGCGGTCGCTGAGCTCGAGAAACTCCTCGCGCAGATGTGCGAGGTTGATGCGGGACGGAATGTTCACAGCCATTTGCACGGCAAACATGGGCGCCCCAGTGTGGGCTGCGGCGTAGCGGCGCGTCGCGACGTCGGCAATTTCGATGTCCCGGCTCGCGAAGAAGTCGGCGAGGTTGTAGACGATACCCTGCTGATCGAGCGCCACGACGTCAACGGCATAAGGCATTCGATCGTCGCGCGGTGCGTGCTCCTCGGTTTTGCGGATAGAGAAGCTTAGATTGCTGCTCTCACCGAGCTTGTTGAGACTCGTTTCGAGTCGATTCAGCGTATGCCAGTGACCGGAGACCAACATCAGTACCGCAAATTCGGCACCCAGCGTGGCCATCCGGCTTTCCTCGATGTTGCCGCCACAGGAAAGTATGACTTTGCTAATGTCCTGAACAACGCCGGCCCGATCAGTTCCAATAGCAGAAATAACAATAAGTTGTGGCATCTTACTCGAAAGAACCTCGACTGTGGTCAGCGCTGCCTGGAAGCCTCGTTAGAGCGTTGAGGCGATCGCCAATGTAAAGATTAATGTAAAGATTTCGGTGTCTTGCCAGCACCGGCCCCGAACAGTAACATCGCCGCCTTATTTGTGGCGAGTACATCCAGTGTTCAAGGGCAGTCTGGTTGCGCTGGTGACGCCGTTTGACTCTGCTAACGCTGTCGACTACCCGGCTCTCGAGCGACTCATAGAGTTCCATGTCGATGCCGGCAGCGACGGTCTCGTGATCGCCGGGACCACGGGCGAATCGGCGACGCTGACGCGTGGCGAACATGTCGAGCTGATCGAGCGGGCCGCCGAGATGGCGGCGGGGCGTCTCACGGTGATTGCCGGCACCGGGTCGAATTCGACGGCTCAGACCGTGGATTTGTCGAAGGCTGTCGGCGGGACGGCCATCGACGGCTATCTGGTCGTCGTGCCGTACTACAACAAGCCGACGCAGGAAGGCCTTTACCGGCACTTCGCGACGGTTGCCGACGCGGTCGATAAACCCGTCATTCTCTACAACGTGCCTGGCCGTACCGTGGCCGACCTGTTGCCGGAGACGACGGGACGGCTGGCTGCGCACGACAACATAGTGGCGATAAAGGATGCTACGGGGGACATGCAGAGGCTCCCAGATATTCGCGCCGTAGTCAGCGACGATTTTGGACTGTTGAGCGGTGACGATTTTACCGTGCGGCCGTTCATCGAGAAAGGCGGGCACGGGGTCATTACGGTCAGCGGCAACGTAGTGCCGCGGCAAATGGCAACCCTGTGCCGGCTCGCGGCTGACGGCAAAGCGGCCGAGGCGAAGGCGATCGACGATACGCTCATGCCGCTCAACGATGCGCTGTTTGCCGAGTCGAACCCGATCCCGGTCAAATGGGCCGTGGCACAGATGGGGCTGATGGGTCCCGGCATTCGTCTGCCGCTCACGGAACTGAGCGAGTCGCAGCACACGGCAATGCTCGAGGCCATGCGCACAGCCGGTGTGGGCCTGGGGAGCAGCGACGCATGAGGCTGTTGTCCAGCCTCTCGCTGGTCGTGTTCATTGCACTGACCGCGTCAGCCTGCGGCACGAAAGACGAGTTCATCCGCTCGTGTGACGAGGAGCAGCTGTATCAGCGCGCCGAGGCGCATGACAAGCTGCGCGTGCCGGACGATCTCGACGAACTCGATGAGCTGCGCGAGATGCCGCTGCCCGAGGCGGCGCCGGCTGAACCGCGCCCGCCGGGGTCGCCGTGCCTCGACCTGCCGCCGGCGATCAACACGGGCAGCAGTGCTGACGAGAGCAGCGACGAAGAGTAGGCGTCGCAGGGGGCGTTGACCCGGCCAACAAAATTCGGAGAGGTGGCTGAGTGGTTTAAGGTGCTCGCCTGGAAAGCGAGTGTACGGTGATACCGTACCGGGGGTTCGAATCCCCCCCTCTCCGCCAGTCATCAAAAAGGGGCCCACAGGGCCCTTTTTTTGTTTATCGAAGAGGACTCCCGCGATCTAATTTGCTCTTGGTTCGAATTCCACCCTGATCGAATAGCCAAGTACGCGGGCATATTCCTCAATCGTCGCGAGCCGCGGAGAGATTTCGGAGTTAATGCTTTCCAGTCGCGAGATGTTGCTTCTTTTTGTGCCGAGCAGTTGGGCCATCTGTTCCTGGGTCAAACCCGCACCCTTGCGCAGTGCAATCATCTGGCGCTTCATTTCGAACGCGGCCGAGAGCGCCTCGTATTCCGATTTTACCTTGGGGTCCTTGAGCGCCTTTTTGCGAAAGTTGTTCAGCGTCGATCTTTTACCTGCCATCTTGCACTTCCTTCATACGCTTGCGCGCCGTTTCCATGCGGTGCTTCGGAAGCTTGTTGCCCTTCTTGATGACGGTGATAAGGACGACAATTTCTCGATCCTTTGCCGTACAAAACACCGATCTGGCAATGCCTTCACGCCCTTTGGCTCTGATCTCGAAAAGCCGTTGTCCGAGCGGCGCGGTATACGGCCTGCCAGGATCGGGGCCGAATTCCTCGATCAGCTCCGCGATCCGCAAAAAGCTGGCCAGGACTCCGGGCGGCAATGCCAGTGTCTCCCTTTCAACCTTCGCGTTGTAGAACGTGATGGTCCACGTCATCTTCTAGTGTTATCAAAAATGATACGTCAGTCGAGGTAGCAGGTAGGCTAAGGTCCTTACGGACGGTCCGGTTAGTGACAAAACTGTTCGATTCGAGCCGAAAAGGACGATTCTTGATTGACGCGATGGTCTGCTTGCGGAGATACAGGGGGTTGGAGATCTCTCAGCCGGGTTGAAGTGCGGGCGGTGCAGCACGTTCTCTAACCAGCAAATGCACAACCGCAGACAACACACCCAACACGATTGACGACTGCCAGATCAGATCGTAGTTGGCGTACCAGTCGAACCAGGCGCCGGCCATCCACACACCCACAAAGCTGCCGAGCTGATGGCTCAGGAATACGAAACCGAATAGCGTGCCCATTGCGCGTGGTCCGAACATCGTTAGCACGAGCGCGCTCGTTAACGGCACGGTCGATAACCAGAGTACACCCATGCCGAACGCGAACAACATGATCGACGTCGGACTCATGGGCTGCGAGATGAACGCCACGATGACGACGGCTCGCAGCGCGTAGATGGCGGCCAGCACGTAAGGCTTGGGGAAGATCGAGCCGAGGTGTGTTGCGAGCAAGGTGCCGATGATGTTTGCGAAGCCGACGACCGACAGCGCCTGAAGACCAAAAGCGCGCAGCTCTTCAGGTGTCATACCGGTGCCGCTGCAGAAGTTTTGCACGTAGTTCGGTAAGTGCGCCGTAATGAAGGCCAGGTGATAGCCGCAGACGAAGAAGCCGGCGGTCAGGAAGACGTAACTGGGATGTCTGAACGCCTCCGCTACGGTTTGAAGTAGAGGAACGGTCTCGTCATCAGCCACGGAGCGGCCGTGTTCCCCGGCCGGGGCGTCCACGCGCAGGAGCGGAATACACAACGCCATCGGCAGCAGCGTGGCCGCAATGACGAGCATCGTGATCTGCCAGTCGAAATGCGCCGTCAACCAGGAGGCCAGCAGCGGCATAACGACCTGTCCGACCGAACCCAGCGCCGAAGCAATCCCGAGATACAGTCCGCGTTTCTCTACCGGTGCAGCCCTGCCGATCACGGCCAGCACGACACCGAACGCCGTGCCCGATATACCCATACCGACGAGCAGCCCCGCGCCCAGGTGCTGCGCCAGCGGCGTGGTGCCGACGATACTCACTCCGAGCCCCGCCGCGTAACACAAGAGCCCGAGGGACAGCGCCCGACGGTCGCCGTAGCGGTCCGCAATCATGCCAAATGCCGGCTGCGCAAGTCCCCAAACCAGGTTCTGGATCGCAATCGACAGCGAGAACACCTCGATCCTGCCGCCGAACAGATCGTTCGAGATCGGCTCGACCACGCCGCCGAACACCGAACGCGCCCCGAACGACAGCGCCAGGATGATGCCGCCGGCGAGCACAATGGTGTTGATCGATCTCAAGTCCATTCTGGCTGTGTTGTTTGCCATGCTGCGCTCGTTGCTGTTCGGTGTCCGCCGGAATTGACCCGGATGCTAACAAGCCTCTATAGTTTTTAGAAACGAATATGATTGAAGTATCAGTTCAGGAAAACTGAAATGACATCGAGCTTCGACATCGACTCGCTGCGTGCAATTGTTGTCGGCAACGATCTCGGTAGTTTTGCGCGCGCGGCCGCGCAGCTGGGCCGTTCGCAGTCGGCCGTCAGCATGCAGCTCAAGAAGCTCGAGCAGCAGGCCGGTGTGCGGTTGTTTGTGCGCAAGGGGCGGGGACTTGCGCCGACGGAGGCGGGAGAAATACTCCTCGGCTATGCCCGCCGGATCATTGCGCTCAACGACGAAGCCGCGCTTGCATTGGGCGCGACCGCAAGCACGGCGGTTGTGCGCCTGGGGTTGCCGCAGGAATTCTTCGAAGACGTCATGCCGGCGACCCTGAAAGCGTTTTCCGAGCAGCACCCTCACGTCCATGTCGATATCCGGGTGGGCGACAACCACAAGCTTGGCGAGGAAATCAGGGCCGGCCGCCTCGACGGAGCGATCGCCTTTTGCGAACGGGGCGCCGTCTACGACGGAGAACTCGTCTGTGTCCTGCCTATGCGCTGGGTTTCACATGAGGCGTATTTGAGAGGCCCGGCGCCCGAGATCGTGGAACTCGTCACGTTCGGTCATCCCTGCCTTTTTCGGACTGCAGCGTTATCGGCGCTGGAACAGGCCGGGAGACGCTGGCGGTTGGCAGTTACCACACCGAGCCTGATGTACATCTGGTCGGCGCTGCGTTCGAGCCGAGGCGTCGGAGTGCGCACTAAGCACGGTTTGCCCCGCGACATCGTCGACCTGGACGACGATCACAGAGAGAAGTTTGGCCTCCCCGAACTGCCGCCGACCGAGTTGAGGCTGCTAAGCTCGGCCAACGCATCACGCGCGGCGGAGGATTTGTGCGGGATACTGCACGACGAAACCGTTCGCCTCTTCGTTCCCGCGGAGCACGCCTCGTCCGCGAGCTAATAAAACTGAAGTGCCGCTCTCGCAGGCAGATCGGGCGCAGCGGTACCGTCAACGGGTAACGTCGAACAGGAGGCGACGAAATTCAGCTCCGCCGAGGGCGCCAGCTCGAACGACCTGTCCGTGTGGCAGGTGTCGACGAACTCATCGTCGGCATCAAAAACAACTGCTTCAGCATCGAAGGAGATAGGCGCCTCCTCGGGATTCCTGACCGTCGCGAGTACGACGATAGTGCCGTTTCGCAGTACGGGCTCGCTGCGGACGACGGCCGGTTCCCCAAACGACGACTCCGGAAACAGTGAGTCGAGTATCAGCAGGCCTATATATTCGGCAGTGAACGACACGATGACAAACACTACGGCAAAGCCGAGGCCGAACTTTGCCCCGGTAACGATGGGTCGTTGCATTATCGGTTGTTCTCCGGAACTCGATCAGGGTGTTGCTGCCCCGCCGGCGCGCGCCGGATACTCGACAAACAACTCACGGACGACTTCCTCGATCGCGGGTCGCGGGTTATCGAGCACCTTCTTGGTCAGCCGTCCCTCGGCAACCCCTTCCCAGACGAGCTGACTGCGCTCGGCGTCGACGATGTCGATTGTGGCCGTCCCGGTGCGGTAGCGAACCGTTTCGACTTCCTGTTCGTAGAGGGGCCAGGTCGAATACAGGCCGTAGCGGTATTCGTAGTAGCCGACGCCGAGTCTGGCTGACGGCCGTGTGCGCACGTCCTCGTGCTCTTCGCTGCTCGCAAAGAAATTGACGATCAGGTCGGGTGAGTCTTCGACGTAGCGATAGCCGCGCGCTTCCATCTCCCGTCCCGTGGCGGCCTTGAAGTACGTGCTGATAATCGAAGAGTAGCCCGCGCGATCCGTGCCGAGTTCCTCCGCGAAGCCGTAGGTCTGATAGCGTGAGAAGTCGGCGTTCGGGTCCCGGTCGGTGCGTATATCCGGGCCGGAAGCGCAGGCTGCGAGCATGAGTAATGTCGAGGCGCCGGCCAGTAGCGTCGTAAGTCTTGTCTGCATGGTTCGCTCCCCTTCCCACAAGAGGCGGGCCGGTGAACCCGCCCAAAAAACGATTTGACGAACAGCACAGATACTACCGCAAAGGGCCCGTGTTTGGATGAAGGCGGGGGGAGTTGGCATCGATACGGCTACAAAACATGCATTCAGGACAGAAAACACGAGTTGCTGTACTCTTTTCGTGCAGCCGGGCCCGCAAAAAAAGTAGAACCCGAGCCGCGGATGTCGCCCGCCTGCGCAAGCCGCAAGGCCCACCCCCCGGTAGTGCAGCGGAGACCCGCTACGCACCGTTAAGGACAGGTTCATGTTGGCCTGCTAGCTTTGCGCCGGTATTGGGCGTAGACCCTTGGGGAAGAAGAATGAGAACTCATCAAGTGGCGTCGTTGTCAGCAGCAATCGTTCTGCTGTGCGGCGCGAGCAGTACCGACGCGTCTTCGTTTCACGTCGAGATTCCCTTGCGGGACGGCTACGAGCGATATATCGATCAGGCAATTCAATACAAAAACAAGCAGTACAAGTTCTGCTCGGTCAACGCCATGTATGGCCGCGGGCTCTGCGGCGCGTATGACGTCAGCGGCGACGGTCGTATCGTCTACGGGGCCGTGAACACCTACCTGCTCGACGAGGGGCGGGTAGTACGTGGCTCGATGCGGCATGTGTCGGCGGACGGCCTCAGGAATCTGTTTACGCCGATCATGACGTACAACAACGCGCCCAAGATGTTCCGCGTGATGGAAATCCCCGCGGGCAGCTACGAACAGTCCGCACTGCCGAAAGCGACCGTGGCTGAAGATCCGGGTGAGGCGCCCGAGAACGCCGCGTTTGTCGTCGGGCGCGCGATGGCCAGCGACGGCAGCTTCGTGGTTGGCGAGTATCGCCTCGAGGGCAAAGCAATACTCGCCCCCCGGATGAAAGCCGACGGCACGATCGAGGGAGGCTACGCGGGTGGCCGTAAGTCGTTGACGACCAGCGCAGCGTTCCTGTGGTCGCCGGAGACCGGTTACGAGTTCTTCGACCGTCCGAAAGGCTGGCGGCCGGACGGCCACTACTCGGCGTTTGGCCTGTCGAAAGACGGCAACACCGTGCTCGCAACGATCTACGACATGCAGCCGCCCTGGAATCATCAGCGGCCGGTGGTCATCGATCGCCCCAACAAGCGGGTGACGGCGCTCGACCACGTATTCGATAGCGATTACACGAGTACGGAGGCGATGCTGATCAGCGGCGACGGTCTGACCGTGGTTGGCAAGGCATTCGCCAAGGGCCAGGGGGTCCGGCTGTTCCGCTGGACTCAAAGTGGTGGCTACGAGGATCTCGAACTGCCGGTGGACCAGGCGAACTGGCGGCTTATCGATATTTCCTTCGATGGCAGCATCGTTGTCGGATCGTTTAGTGCCTTCGATGAGCAGGGGATCAGCCGTGCGACGGCGGCAATCTGGGTCGACGGCAAGTTCCAGCGCATGTCCGGGTACCTCGAAGCGCGCGGGCTGGACCTCGAGGGCTGGGACATCACTCACGCAACACAGATTTCCGACGATGGCCTGGTCATCGGCGGACAGGCGGACGGCGTCAACGTCACGGGTGTGCCGTGGTTTGCGTACCTTGGCGAAGAGTCGCTGGGTTTCCCCAGCCCGCCGGCCGACATCCCGCTGCAGCAGGTTCGGGACTGGAAACTGCCTTACGGTGAAGTCATGACGGCGGGGGTCGTGCGAACGCACGCGGCCGAACCCGCGCCGGCCAACGACGAGCCGGTCGAAGACGAGCGAGTGGAAACGCGGCCGCAACCGCCTGCACCTGCGAAACCCGAGGAGCCGCCGCAGGTGGCGCAGCCACCCGCCGACCCTCGCGAAGCACACGCTCCGGGTTTACTGAGCCTTGCCAATGCGAGCTTCGAGGCGCCGAGAACCGCTTCTTACCAGTTCGGCGTCGACCGCTGGCAGGGCAAGCAGCACGGCATTGTCGTGCCGCCGTCGACGATGTTTCCACACGGTATCGCGCCGAGCGGTCGGCAACTCGCCTTCCTGTCCAGGGCGGGGTCGTGGATGTCGCAGGAAACGGCGATCGAACCCATGCCGAACTGGCGATACACCGTGCAGCTGTACGCGGGCAATCGCCTCGAGCCCGGCTTTGCTGCGGGGCAGTTTGTTGTGCGCCTCGAAGTCGGCAATACGGTGGTTGCGTCGGAACAGTTTGCAACCGGTACAAAAGGCGAGTTTACGGCCGTGAGCGTCGTCTACGATGCACCGGCAGCTCCGCCTGCCGGCAAGCTCAAGGTTTACGTTGGTAACGTGAACGCACGCCAGATCAACGTCGATTCGGTACGGCTCTATGGTTACTCGATCGACAGCGGACAAAAGCCTCCGCTACTCGCCTGGGAAAATCAGCTGCCCGGCGCGACTACCGTGGCCGGCGGCGGCAGCCCGCCGACGGATTGGGAGACGGTTGGCTTCTGGGACTACGACGCCGTTGACGGACAACACCTTTCGGCGGGTGTGGTCATGGTTCGACAGGCAGGGACCGGCTTGAACAAACAGTGGGCGCAGCATCTACAGCTGAAGAACCACAGTCAGCTTCGTCAGCGCCCCCGCTCGCTGTGGCCCGTCGAACTGAGCAGGAAAGACAAGCGCGTCTGCATCAACTTCCCCGGCTATCCGAGCTACACGGCGTTTGTCGACCTTCCAGACGACGTGCATGACGGTGTCTATCAGTTTGGGCCCTGCGAGGGTCGGTAGCCGGCGAATACCGGGCGGTTCATCCAAAGTCTATGGCGGATCCAGCGGGTGGCCGTGTTACGAGAGTCGTCGGTTAGCCGGTGGCGTCGAGAAGCCGCGTGAAGGTCTCGAGTAATCCGACGCGACTTTGTCCAGGGAGGCCCGACGGCTCCCAATACCGCGGTCCCCGGGCGACCTCGGGATGATTTGAATTCCCGAAGCTCTCTCTCTATTGTTGCGAATATGCTCAATAAATTTAGGAGAGGGCACTCACTGCGCTTTTTTGCAACATGCAGGACTGGAACGAGATTCGCACCGCCGCCTACGTAGCCAGGCTCGGGACGGTCAGCGCTGCGGCGGAGGCGCTCGGAGTGCACCGGGCCACGGTCACCCGGCATGTCGATGCGCTGGAGCGGGCGCTCGGCGCAAAACTGTTTCAGCGGCACTCGCGAGGGTTTTCGCCGACCGAGCTTGGCAGTGAGCTGCTGCGGATTGCCGATGCCAGCGATGCACAATTTGGCGAGCTGTATCGTCTGGCGCGCGGTCGCGCGGACGAACTGACGGGCGTTTTCACGGTGACCTGTGTCGACGTGCTCGTTTCGTTGATCCTGCCGGTGATCAAGGCCTTTCAGACCCGATACCCCGCCATGCGGGTGCATCTTGTCAGCTGCGATCGTGTGCTCAGGCTCGAATACGGCGAAGCGGATATTGCGTTTCGCATCGGTCCGAAGCCGGACCATCCCGACAACGTTGTTTTGCCCGTACGGCGACTGCCGGTTGGGCTTTACGGTCTGGAGCCGAACCCCGACCGGTTTGCGGGACCCGGCCCAAACGCGCCACGCACGCCGTATTTCGATTGGCTTGCCGACAACGTCACGGCTGAACAGATTGTTTTCACCAGCGACAGCGTCGCCGCGCTATGGGCGGCAGTGCGGGCCGGCAGTGCTGCCGGCTTCATGCCTTGCGCCATGGCCGAGGGCGACGTTCATTTCGAGTTGCAGCCCCCGCAGGATGGCTGGCACGAACAGATTTGGGCCGTGACGCATGCGGATCTGCATCGCTCGGCCAAGGTGCGGGCGTTTGTCGAGGTGATGAAGCGTACCGTCATTTGATGTCGCATCAATGCGCGGCGGTTGCGCATTTGACGACCTTGTTAGCGAAGTCGCAGCGCTTAGGTTTGCTGCGTCATCCATACAAGGAGTTTCTATCATGTCCGACCGCAAGATTTACGATCGTCCCATCGTCGTTACCGGCGCAACCGGCAAGCAGGGCGGCGCTGTTGCCCAGCGCCTTCTGGCGCGTGGTCATCGGGTCCGAGCCCTGACGAGGGACCCGGACAAGCCCGTATCGCGGGCGTTGGCGAAAAAAGGCGCGGAGGTCGTTCGCGCCGACCTGGAGAATCGTGCATCTCTCGAGGATGCGCTGGAGGGCGCTGCCGCGCTGTTTTCCGTGCAGGATTTTCTCGAGGCCGGCGTGGAGGCCGAGCTGCGGCAGGGTCTCAATCTGATAGCGGCCGCGGCAGGTTCGAAAATCGAGCACGTGGTGTATAGCGGTGCATCGACCATAGACCGAAACACCGGCGTGCCGCACCTGGAGAGCAAATGGCGGGTCGAGGGCAGCGTTCGCGGACTCGACAGACCCTGGACCGTATTTCGTCCGGCTGCCTTTATGGACAACTGGGAGTGGGATCGACAGGCTATCCGCGAGACGGGTGTTGTGCGTTACCCGATCCGGCCCGATACCCTCTACCGGCAGGTGGCTGTCGCCGATATTGCGGCGATGGTCGTGACGGCCTTCGAACATCCCGAGGTCTGGGAGAGACAGATCATGCCGCTGGCCGGTGACGTATCGAGCATGGAACAGATCACTGCGACACTGTCGCGTGTGCTCGGTCGTGAGTTGCGCTACGAGCAGATGTCGTGGGACCAGTGTGTTGCCGAACAGGGTGAGGAGTTGATGCTGATGTATCGTTACTTCGACACGTTCGGCATGGACGGTGTGCCGCAATACATGCACCGCTTCCACCCCGATGCGATGACTTTCGAGACGTATCTGCGGAGGAGCGGCTGGGGCAGCGATACTATGCTGGCTGCGAACTGAAACCGCGTTGCCGTCACCCTTTTGCCGTGACGGCGCAGACAGGGAGTGCAACATGTTCGAGAGTGGAGAAGCCGTCGCCCGCGCGTTTTTTGAATGCTGGAATAACGGCGATGCCGATGGACTCGCTGCACTGTTTGTCGAGGATGCGGACTTCGTCAACGTCGTGGGCTTCTGGTGGCGCGATCGCCGCGCCATCCGGAAAGCCCACGACTACGGGTTTCGGCGGATCTTTCAGAACGCCCGGCTCGAAATCACCGAACTAGCCGTACGTGAACTGTCTCCCGATATTCATATAGTGCACACCGTCTCGACGCTCGACGGCCAATCCGGCATCGACGGAGAGAAGGCCGGACAGCGCGTTGCCGTGATTTCGATGGTCACTCGTCGCGGCGAGGCGGGTTTCGAGATTGTGAGCTGTCAGAACACCGATCGTGTCGAAGGAGCGGACACGCACGTCAGGGACAGCGGCGGTTTTCGACCGGCGAACTATCGTGAATGAATTGTCAATGAATCGTCGACGAATCGTACATGATGAGTCCGCGGCGGCGTGATCGACGGTCCCAGTCCAAAACGCGAGCTTGCTCGTGCTTTCCGCTGGCCGCAAGATAGCCGCCTCTCCTGTACCCGCCGAGAAATCAGCCGACTTTGAGTACTACCCCGATCATTCCCGCAGACGCAGAGGGCATCGACCTTGCCGCGCAGGCGCTCCGTGACGGACAACTCGTCGGTATGCCCACCGAGACCGTGTACGGTCTGGCTGCCGACGCCAGCAATCCGGCGGCCATTGCAGCCGTCTATGCGGCGAAGAGCCGCCCGGCTTTCAATCCCCTGATTGCTCACGTGGCGTCGCTCGAGATGGCTCTCGGGGAAGGTCGCATCGACGAACGGGCCAGGGCGCTGGCGGAACGCTTCTGGCCCGGTCCGTTGACGCTGGTTGTGCCCGTGGCCGAAACCGGCCGTACAGCGGAACTGGCCCGCGCCGGCCTCGCGACGATCGCATTGCGTGTGCCGGACCACCGGGTAGCGCGGTCGCTGCTCGAGGCTTTTGACGGCCCTTTGGCTGCGCCGTCGGCCAATCCGTCCGGACGCCTGAGTCCCACGCGCGGCACCGATGTTGCGGCCGAGCTCGGTTCAGGCGTTGCGCTGGTTCTCGACGGCGGAGCGTCCGACGTCGGTATCGAATCGACGATCATCGCCGCACTGCCCGATGAGCCGCTGCGCATGCTCAGGGTGGGCGCAATTGGCCGCGGCACGATCGAAGCGGCGTTCGGACCTCTTGCGGCGCCGGAGCGTGCCGCTATCGTGGCGCCGGGACAGCTCTCTTCCCACTATGCGCCCGCCGCCGCGCTCAGGCTCGAGGCGACGAGTTTCGACAGCGACGAAACCGTGCTTGGCTTCGGCCCCGACGCGCCGCCGGCGGCGCTCAATCTTTCGCCCGGCGGCGACACCACGGAAGCTGCCGCCAATCTGTACCAGTATCTGCGCAGGCTCGATGCGGCCGGACCTTCACATATTGCCGTCATGCCGATTCCGAGCGAGGGGCTCGGCGAGGCAATCAACGACCGGTTGAGGCGGGCGGCAGCGCCGCGCGGCGAGCCTACATCCGAATAGCCGGCCGGGACGGTCTAAAGGCCTGTGCTTCGTAGTGGATTCAATACGCAGCCCGCGGCATTGCCGTAGGCACATACCCGTATCCCGAAGCCGCCGGAATTGCGGGAAACTCGTAAGGTTGACGCTCGGGGAGGGGCTGACACGATGGCGAAAACAGATAGTGAGGCGGGCTCTGCGGC
This sequence comes from Woeseiaceae bacterium, assembly GCA_028289545.1. GTDB lineage: Bacteria > Pseudomonadota > Gammaproteobacteria > Steroidobacterales > Woeseiaceae > UBA1847. The sequence continues at coordinate 1,060 of JANQPG010000110.1, read as the reverse complement.
ACCGCCGAACAAGAAAAACAACAACGGTAACAGCGCCGGCAACGGTATGGCGACGGGCGGCGAGCCTGTCGAGCCGCCGATTCGCCACAGTCCCGAGCAGATCGAAGCCCTGTTCCGTACTGGGAAGTATCCATATCCGACCAAGATCAGCCGGCCCGAATACCAGGCCCACAAGGAAGAGCTGCAGGTCGAGCTGCTCAAGGTGCAAAACTGGGTGAAGCAGACCGGGCAGCGCATAGTCGTGCTGTTTGAAGGTCGCGATGCGGCCGGCAAGGGCGGCACGATCAAGCGTTTCATGGAGCATCTGAATCCGCGCGCGGCGCAGGTCGTGGCGCTCGAGAAGCCCACGGATCGCGAGCGCGGCGAGTGGTACTTTCAGCGCTACATCAAGCATCTTCCCAGCAACGGCGAAATGGTGTTCTTCGACCGCTCCTGGTACAACCGCGCCGGGGTCGAGCGCGTCATGAACTTCTGCACGTCCACGGAGTATCTGGAGTTCATGCGCCAGGTGCCGGATCTGGAACGCATGCTCGTGCGTTCGGGCATTCGCCTGTTCAAGTACTGGTTTTCGGTCACGCACGAGGAACAGGCCCGACGTTTCGACTCACGCCAGCAGGACCCGCTCAAGCAGTGGAAGCTGAGCCCCATCGACGAACTCTCGCGCGACAAATGGGACGACTATACCGAGGCGAAAGAGGCCATGTTCTTCTACACGGACACGGCCGACGCACCGTGGACCGTGATCAAGTCCGACGACAAGAAGCGCGCGCGGCTCAACTGCATGCAGCATTTCCTGTCGAATCTGGACTATCCGGGCAAGAGTGCCGAGGTCGTGCGCGGGCCGGACCCGCTGATTGTCGGCGTGCCGTCCCAGGTCATTGCGAAAGAGGCGCATCTCTGGTCCGACTGATGCGGGGCGCCCCGAATCCGGCCTCGAGCATTTGTCAGCGCGCGGCGAAGGACGCATAATCCCCGCCGGTCCGCGTCGGCTGCCCCGCGACGGTTAGCCGTGAACCCCGCCAGGCCCGGAAGGGAGCAACGGTAGCGGTGACGCCGGGTG
>JANQPG010000108.1 GCA_028289545.1 Woeseiaceae bacterium | reverse complement strand
TCGCCCTGTCTTGCCGTGAACCCTCCGCTCAAGCCTGCCTGAGCCTCCGGTTCTATATCCGTTCGAGCCTGTCAGCACCGGACATCTCAGCGTATTCGCCTGAGTGCCCCTGAGCTAATCGCCCTCACTTTAGGGCCGCGTACGATACGCAAGCACCCTGCCCTAATCAAGGCTCGGCGGGTAAAAATCAGGCTGGAAGCCCGAGCTCACGCTGCCGGATCTCGTGAATCTCGTCACGCAGCTTCGCGGCCTCCTCGAATTCGAGGTCGCGAGCCGCCTTGAGCATCCTCTTTTCGAGTTTTTCAGCCTCGCGGGCAAGCTCCGCCGGGGTCATGGTCTCGTAGCGCGCCGATTTGTCGGCCACCTTGCGCGGCCCGCGGCCCGGCACCGGATAGGACGCTTCCATGATGTCCGCCACCTGTTTCTTGATCGACGCCGGCTTGATGCCGTTTGCTTCGTTGTGAGCGATTTGCTTCTCGCGACGCCGGTCGGTCTCATCGATGGCACGCTGCATCGAGCCCGTCACCTGATCGGCATACAGGATGGCCGTGCCGTTCAGGTTGCGAGCGGCCCGCCCTACCGTCTGAATCAGCGAGCGGTCGGAGCGCAGGAAGCCCTCCTTGTCGGCGTCGAAGATCGCCACCAGCGAGACTTCCGGCATATCGAGCCCCTCTCGCAGCAGGTTGATGCCGACCAGCACGTCGAACTCGCCGAGCCGCAGGTCGCGAATGATCTCGGTGCGCTCGACCGTATTGATGTCCGAATGCAGGTAGCGCACACGCGTGCCGTGTTCTCGCAGGTAATCGGTCAGGTCCTCCGCCATGCGCTTGGTCAAGGTCGTGATGAGCACGCGCTCGTCAGCCGCGACCCGTTTCTGTATTTCGGAGAGTACATCGTCTACCTGCGTGCTCGCCGGCCGCACCTCGACGATGGGATCGACTAGCCCGGTCGGACGCACAACCTGTTCGACAACGTTGTCGGTGTGCTGCTGCTCGTAATCCCCCGGCGTTGCCGACACGTACACGGTCTGCGGCGACAGGCGCTCGAACTCGTCGAAGCGCAACGGTCGATTATCGAGCGCGGACGGCAGACGGAAACCGAACTCGACCAGGGTCTCCTTGCGCGATCGGTCGCCGCGGTACATGCCGCCGAGCTGCGGGACGGTCACGTGGCTTTCGTCGATGATCAGGATGGCGTCGTCGGGCACGTAGTCGAACAGACACGGCGGCGGCTCGCCCTCGGCGCGGCCGGACAGATAGCGCGAGTAGTTTTCGATACCGGTGCAGTAACCGAGCTCACGGATCATTTCGAGGTCGAACATCGTACGCTGCTCGAGGCGCTGAGCTTCCAGCAGTTTTTCGTGCTTGCGCAGATACTCGAGGCGATCCTTGAGTTCGACCTTGATGTGTTCGCACGCTTCGAGCAGCCGCTCCCGCGGCGTTACGTAGTGGGTTTTCGGGAAGATCGTCAGCCGAGCCACGCGGCGCGTAACCTCGCCGGTCAGAGGATCGAAAAAGGCCAGCGACTCGATTTCGTCGTCGAACAGCTCGATCCGGACGGCCTCTTTCTCCGACTCGGCGGGAAACACGTCGATGACGTCGCCGCGCACACGGTAGGTGCCCTGGGACAACTCCATTTCGTTGCGTGTGTACTGGAGCTCGGCCAGTCGTCTGAGGAGCGTGCGCTGGTCCGTGCGGTCGCCACGGTCCAGATGCATGACCATGCTGAAGTAGGCCTCGGGGTCACCCAGCCCGTAGATGGCCGATACCGTCGCGACAATAATAGCGTCGGGGCGCTCGATCAGCGCTTTCGTGGCGGACAGCCGCATCTGCTCGATGTGCTGGTTTACGGAGGCGTCCTTTTCAATGTAGGTGTCCGAACTCGGTACGTAGGCCTCCGGCTGGTAGTAGTCGTAGTACGACACGAAGTATTCGACGGCGTTGTTCGGGAAGAACTCGCGCATTTCGCCGTACAGCTGTGCCGCCAGCGTCTTGTTGGGCGCCAGCACAATCGCGGGCCGCTGCAGGCGCTCGATGACGCTGGCCATCGTGAAGGTTTTACCCGACCCCGTGACTCCCAGCAGAATCTGCCGCGCAAGTCCGTCACCCAGACCTTCGGCCAGGCCGGCAATGGCGCCCACCTGGTCGCCGGCCGGGCTGTAATCCGACACGAGCGCCAGGCGATAGTCGTCGTCTACGGCGTTCTTGGGCAGGGTATTGGTTTCACGTACCATGAGTCTGTCGTCCAGGGGCAAGCCCGCGAGTTTATCAGTTTTGAACAGAGCTTCAGTTGGTGTTTCAGAGCGACTCGAACGGGTCAAGCCTTCGGCAACCGGCGCTGTGCTGGCGCGGGCCACCGAATTCAAACGCCAGGGCGTCGATATCATTAGCCTCGGCGCGGGCGAGCCCGATTTTGACACGCCGGCGCCTATCCGGGCAGCCGCCGTTCACGCCATCGAACAAGGTGAGACGCGCTACACGCCCGTCGACGGCACGCATCAGCTGAAGACGGCCATTCAGGCCAAGTTTCAGCGTGACAACGCGCTCGCGTACACGCCGGAACAGATACTCGTATCGTCGGGTGGCAAGCAGTCTTTGTTCAATCTGTGCCTTGCTCTGCTCGGACCCGGTGACGAGGCGGTCGTGCAGGCGCCCTACTGGGTGTCGTACCCCGAAATGGTGCGCCTGGCCGATGCCAAGCCCGTCATTATCGACACCGGCATCGAGCAGGGGTTCAAGCTGACCCCGGAGCAGCTCGCGGCGGCCATCAGTGAGCGGACCCGGCTCGTGATACTCAACAGTCCCTCAAACCCCACGGGCGCATGCTATTCGCGCGAAGAAATGGTTGCGCTCGGTACGGTCATTGCCGATTTTCCGGACGTCGTCGTCGTCTCGGACGACATTTACGAGCACATTCACTGGGGCAAAGACCCATTCGTGAGCTTTGCGACAGCCTGCCCGGCGCTTGCCGAGCGCACGGTGACGGTCAACGGCGTATCCAAGGCCTACGCAATGACCGGCTGGCGTATCGGCTACGCAGCAGGGCCCGAATGGCTGATCCGCGGCATGAAAACCGTGCAGAGTCAGAGCACCTCGAACCCCTGCAGCGTGTCGCAGGCAGCCGCGGTCGCGGCGCTGGAGGGCGACCCGTCGGTTGTTGCGGAGATGACCCGGCACTACAAGGCCCGGCATGAGGCGGTCATAGAAGGACTGAGCGCTATTCCGGGCTTCGAATGCCATCCGGGGGACGGCGCATTCTATGCGTTTCCGCGGGTTGCGGAAGCCGTGCAGCGCCTCGGGCTCTCTTCGGACCTCGAACTGGCGGAGCGGCTGATCACGGACGCCAGGGTGGCGCTCGTGCCCGGCACGGCCTTTGGGGCCCCCGGCTATTTGCGGCTTTCCTTCGCTTTGTCGCTCGACGATCTCAGGGAGGCGCTCGATCGCGTGAAATCGGCCGTGATGGCTTGACTTCCCGCATGGCCTCGCCGAAAATTTCGGCCCTCGCGAGAGCGACCGGTCCTGTTTGGACCCTAAAAATCGACTATTCCCCGATAGCTCAGTTGGTAGAGCGATTGACTGTTAATCAATTGGTCCCTGGTTCGAGTCCGGGTCGGGGAGCCAAACATCGAAAAGGCCTCCAGAATTGGAGGCCTTTTTTGTTTCTGCCTTACGTCCAGCAAACGACCCGAACTCTCAGGGACGCTACACGAATCAGCTTTGGGAGCAGCCGGAAAGCCCACCGTTCTCAGGATGTCGGTTCGAGTCCGGGTCGGGGAGCCAAACTCCAAAAAGGCCGACAGTTTTGTCGGCCTTTTTAGTTTCCGCGTTACGTCCAGCACTGACACCGAAGGCTAAACAGCCTGACGCTTGACTCTGATCTCTACACAACGTCCGGCTTTCGCCAGTAGTTTGACGAGCATGTCGATGCTAAAACGATCAATCTTGCCACGGACAAGGTCGCTAATCAGCGATTGCTGAATACCCAACAACTCAGCCGCTTCATCTTGAGTCAGGCGCTTGTCATGGATGAGCGTTTCGAGTTCCCGCATCAGCTGGGCACGCAACTTCAAATTCTCTGACTCAGAAGCGTCAAAACCAAGATCTTCGAACACGTTTCCACTGGACTCGGCCCGCGCCCCGCCTTCCGCAAGATGCGCTCGCAGCGCTTCCAGATGCTCATCCAGACTTTCCAGCACCCGTAGCGCATCGCACAGCACCTCGCTCGCAGAGCCGTAGCGACCACTCTCCACTTTGGCTCGAACGAAGGCTTCCCAGTATGGCCCGAGACTTAAGTTGATCGCTGTGTTGCCTTCTTTCGTATTCATACTTGACGCGCTGTTCTCGGGAAACCAATCCAAGAGAGTCAAACATAAGATAAGGTACGAATCGCAGGCTTCTTTCTGCGCGTTGCGGATAGTTTCTGATGCCCGCTAGCGACTACCCAAAGCATCGACGGCGACACAGGCAAACCCAAAGGTCATCGTCGCAACCACGAAAGGTAAATCGGGAAAATGTAGACAGGGCGGACGCTCGGATTATTGAGAACCTTAAGCCTGAACAATAAACTCCAATCGTATAAGAACTCATGAATAGCGAGCTCACGTACAGCGTCTCGAGAGGAAGTAACCGTCATGCCTTTGACCCCCCGAATTCCCACGCTCATCGCGTTGGCTGCTTTTGCCGGAGGCGCTCTTCCAACACCGGCACTCGCACAAAGTGAGTACTTTCCGCCCCGTGGAGAGTGGGAGCGCCGCTCACCCGAGCAGATGGGGATTGACGTCGGCCAACTCCAGCGTGCCGTCGATTTTGCTGTTTCGAGCGAGAGTTCCGCGCTCCGGGACCTGGAGGCGAATCACCCGCTGAGCTGGGGCAAGGAGCCGTTCGATGAGCCGCTCGGCCCGTTTAGAGAACGTGGTCCCCAGACCGGCGTCATCATCAAAGACGGCTATGTCGTCGCGGAATGGGGTGATATCGAGCGGGTCGACATGACGTTCAGTATCACCAAGAGCTTGTTGTCGTCGACTGTCGGTCTGGCGTTCGATGCCGGGCTGATTCGTAGCGTCGACGATCCGGTGCGAGCCTATTTTGCGCCCATCGTCCTGCCGCCGGGCGACGGCGAGCCTGGCAACGAAGAAGATGGCGTCGGCAGCCCCAACACTCGCTCTCTCTTCGAGTCGGCACACAACCGCAAGATCACCTGGGACCATCTCCTGCGTCAAACCAGCGACTGGCAAGGCACGCTATGGGGTAAGCCGGACTGGGCCGACCGCCCCGGCGACGATGTCGCCGGAAACCGATTCCGTGATCGCAACGAGCCCGGGACCGTTTACAAGTACAACGACGTTCGGGTCAACCTCCTGGCTCTGGCGGCACTGCAGGTCTGGAGGCGACCGCTGCCACAAGTGCTGAAGGAACGTCTGATGGACCCTATCGGCGCGTCCAATACCTGGCGGTGGCACGGCTACAAGAACTCCTGGGTGACCATCGATGGGCAGATGATGAACTCAGTCAGTGGCGGCGGACACTGGGGCGGCGGTGTGCAGCTTTCCGCACTGGATCAGGCGCGATTTGGCGTCCTGATCCTCAACAAGGGGCGCTGGGGCGATCAACAAGTATTGTCCGAGGAATGGTTGCGCATGGCCGAAACGCCCGGTGAAGCGAATCCCCGCTATGGCTACATGAACTGGTTCTTGAACACGGACCGGGAGACTATCCCAGCGGCGCCGGAGTCGTCATTTGTGCACTTTGGCGCAGGTGTCAACCTGGTCTACGTCGATCGGGAGAATGACCTGGTTGTTGCCGCCCGGTGGATAGAGCGATCGGCCATTCCCGAGTTCTTCGAAAAGCTTCTGGAAGCGATGCCGTAGGGGCTGGAGGCTGAAAAGACTACCCGCTTCTTGGGACCCGCACCGACGTCGCGACAATTTCGTAGATCATCCCGGCTTTGACAGCAACGCTTTTTTCGCCGAGATCCTCGTTGTAGTGTGCAGCCTCTTCGGGCGTCATCTCGCGACCCACAACTTCGCCAACCAGCGTTACGCGCCTGCCGCTAATGTCGGTGGGCACAAAGAAGCCGTAGTCCTTGAACGACACGCGCATATGAGCGTCGCCGTCCTGCGCAATGAAGAAACAGCCTTTCTTCTGACAAACCTGGGAGACGCGCACCGCCAGTCTTACCGGGCTGCCTTCGTAGCGCTTGCTGTCGCTGACGAGCTGCTCCAGCGCCACTTCGGGGACGGCTTCGTCGAGAGTGGCGCCGAAGGTCTCCGAGTCAGCGGTTTGCTCTACCGGTTCCGATAGTCGGAGTACCTTGCCTTGTTCTTCCGCGAGCGAGACGTTCGCGGCGAGAAATACTGCAATAATGGCCAAATACTTCATGTGCCTGACACCTGCATCCAGTTGAGGGCTTACAGCCAAGCCTATCCTAACGCAAATGCGCCACCCGACACCTGATATCGTCTTGACACTGTCGCTGTTGAGATGCTTGCGCATATCCGGACGATCCGCTCAGAGTTCTAGCCTGCAAGTCGATCAGGAGTCCGGCAACTCCAGTGACCGAAGTACATTGACCACCTCGATGTTCACCCAGGACTGGTCATGGAACCGCTCGCCCCACTCCAGCGCGGTTACGTCCCGGTACTCATGCAGGCGCTCGTCGCTGACGAAGCGCAGCTGCTTGCGCAGGGATGCACGCACGGCCGGGTCCGCGCCGTTCTCCAGCAACAGCTCTGCGAAACTCGAATCGCGCCTTAGCCCCGTTTGATATGGCTGCGAAACAACACAGCCAAACAGCGGCGTCTGACCACCAAAACCTTCGCCATCAGGCGTCGACCCGACATTCACATCCGCGCCGTGTTCGATCAGCCATCGGGCCATATCGTATTCGTCGTAGTCGACGCACAAATGCAGCAGCGTTCCTCCCTCCAGCGGCGTGCCGCACAGTGCGAGCGTCTTGTCCTCGTGGCAGCCCAGCTCCCGAGGGTAGATTTCGGCGTGGGTAAAGCGACGCGTAAGTACCGCGGGGTCTTCGTGGACGTATCGCTCGAGCAGATCGAGGCGGCCCTGGTGTACTGCCATCGGTGGCGTCCGCGGCAATTCGATACCGTGGCGCTCCAATAGCCTCAGGCACTTGTGTTTTCCGCGCGGATTGCGGCTGTAGGTTTCAAGGACCAGCGCAACCGGCGCCAGCGCGGCGCCGCTTTGGTCTTCGATTCTGGCGCCGAGGCTTAGCAGAAACTCGAGACCGTCACCGTTTTGCGTCTCGGCCGGCCCCATGACGATCCCCGGTTCGAGACGCGCACCGGCTTCATGCAGTTTGCGCGCCGTATCCAGCTGCCCCTGCAAGCAAGCCCGATCGAATGCATGCTGGACGTCCTCCGCTCCCAGCTCCAGTAGCAGCGCAATGATTGAGTCGCGCCCAAGATTCGCCGCGTGGCTCATTGGCGGCCCCCAATTGCTCTGCACCCCTCTCGCATCCTCACGCAACAGGAACGGATTCCGCTTGATCAGATCTCCCACCGCTGTGACGTCGTCTTCCCAGATCGCATCGACCAGGCGACACGCCAGTACGAGGCGCTGCCAGCTGTTAATGCCGTAGCTCCGCGCGAGCGCTTGCTGGGCGTCGGCCAGCCTTGCCTCTCCGGGATGCAATTCTCGCGGACTGTATTCCGATACCAGCGCCAGCGCTTCCGGATCGCGTGCGTTAAAGCTGCGTTTGAGATCTTTGGCCTGCTGCCGGAGCTGCTTCAGGTTGGGACGAACGGGTAGATGGCGAATCGGCATGACGGACCCCCTCTGTATGCCCAGGTCCGCGATTGGGCAAGGAGGTTCGCAGGAACCGTTGGTGGATACAGATGCAGGTGGACTCGGTCCTTACCGCGGACGTGAAGGCGCCCTGAGCGCCTCTTTGAGCCTATGGCTGGGAAATCGCAGTGTCAAGGTATGAGCGTTCCTTGCGTACACGTGTGCAGACACGGCGCCGCCTCTCTCAATAGCCCTCCAGCTTCATGAACCGCTCGTTGTCGTAAAGCGCCCGGGCGATCTTAGAAATGACCGCGTTGCCGTTTTCACCGTTCGCAAATGCGGCAAGACCCAGCCGCCCGTCGGCCGTAAAGAGAGCCAGCGTCTTTTCGCCGTTGTTCGAGCCGCTGTGCGCGAACAGCGTGTGATCGTCGTATTCGTAGATGTACCAGCCGACGCCGAAACCCATTCTTTCCGGGCATACATCGAACGGCACACGGTCGGGCCCGCACAAACGCGGCACCTCGTCCCGGTGGATCGAACGTCGTTCCTCCGCCATTCTTTCGTTGACCCCGGCGTTATTCAGCACGGCGAGCATGATCCGTGCATAGTCCTGGCTCGTGATCCACAGGTCGCCCGCACCCTGCGCCTCGTCGTACAGGACAGGCTCGGCCCATGCTCCGTCACGAGCCCGCCGCCAGGCGACGCGATTCGTAAACCACGTTTCGCGAACGAACGATGCATTGTCGACGCCAGCCGGCTCGAACAGGACCTCTTCGGCAAGTACCTGAAACGGCGTTTCGAATTTCCGCTCGAGGAAGCGGGCGACGTAGCGTATGCCCTCGCCGGAATAACCGCGCTGCGTCCCCGGCTCCCACTGGAACGCCAGTACACCCTCCGACATTCGTCGCCAGTTCTTGAAACCCGTCTCGTGGGCCAGCGCAATACGCGGAGTCAGCTTGTCGAGATACGGGTCGTCAGCAATGTCAGGATCTATCCAGTGCGCTGACATGGGTTCGTCGAGCGATAGTCGGCCTTCGGATGCCAGGCGCAGGACAACTTCTCCGACGAGCGGCTTGGCGATTGACGCTGTGTTGTAGAGCGTTAACAGGCTTGCCGGGGCATTCGGCCCCTGCTCACCACAAACGAGGGTCCAGCGGATTGCACCCTCGGATATGTAGGTTAGAGCAACGCTGGGCACGTCGTTGTCGATCAGCCAGCCCGGGATCGCTTTACGCAGCTGATCGAAGATGGCCCGGTCCGCCCCCGTGAATGGTCTGACACCGCCGGCAACGCAGGAGCTACCTGGCCGCGCCGGAACCGCGGTCGGTTCGGCCTCAAAGGCAATGCGGGTGTACGACGATCCCGGAACTGCTGTTACGCCGTCGTGCGCGACGCAGCCGGTCAGCCAGAATACGGCGACAAAAGCAAAAGGTTTCAGGGCGCATCCTCCTTTCTGGACTGCCCCTTGGATGCTCGATTAGCGCGCTTGGTTTATCGCACGCGCGTCATAATCGAAACGCGAACGGCGCTACTTACGCTTCCACGCCCCGCTGGCATCCTGATAATGATGCCCCGGCTTGGTCTTCTGCACGGCAAGCTGGTAGAAGCGCACGCGCACTTGATCGAGGGTTGCCCCCGTGCTTTTTGCCGTGCGCTCGAACTGAGCTCGGCGCTTGCGATTGACGTCCTTGATCAGCGCCTGCACTTCGGCGCTCGCCGGCTGCCGGACCGGCGCCAGATAACCTGTGTTGGCCTCACCGACAAGGCCCTGATCTTTTGCGCTGTTGATGTCGATGGCCCATGCATTCTGCAGGGCAAATATCAGTACTACGGCTGCGACAAGTCGTTTCATGACGGCTCACTCGGAATAAACTGTTTTAAACACGCTATTTGAAATGGGGCCCCGAACACGTGGCTCAGAACAGGCTGCTGTCTTCCTCGAACAGACCCTCGAGCTCCTTGTCCACCTGCACGCGAATCTCGTGTTCGATCTTGACGTTCAAGTTGATTTCGATCGGTTCCTTCGGCGCCTCTACTCGTACCGTCGGTGTGCAACCGGCCGTTGCGCCGAGGGTCACGGCAACCAGTAAAACCGCCCATTTGTCAGTCCCATTCTTCATCTTCCAGCGCCTGCTCCGCTTTGTTCGGTTGAGCTTAGCCCATGTGCCCGAGCCTGCCTAGCGGCAATCCCGGGAGGCATCGTTCAGTTCACCTGCCGGTTAAACACGTCCTCGATCGAGCGCGCAGCCTGCAGGCTTCTGATCAAATCGATAACGTTAGTCGTCAAGGTTGGATTTAAGTTCACCGGCTGATCCGGATCGTGTTGCGGGTTCATACCCTCGAGCCTCATATCAATCACCAGATTGCCATCTTCGCTATAACTTACATCCGACGTCAGACTCTCGAACTCGTAGTGAGTCAGCACGCAGCGCGCGTAGTCCAGCCCGGTGCGCGCCTGCATTACCTCTTCCGTGCAGCCCGCCGCTTCGTACCGAATCGTTCCACCGGGTGCATCACCGATCAAACGCCCGTCTTCGACGGTCACGCCGTTCGGGCCCATCGTCACTGGTATTACTCCGCTGACGCTGCCCAGCACCTTCAATGCCTCGAAGTTTGCGAGTTCCGCCATTAATGGCAGCTGAACGGCATCCGGTCTCAACACGACGCTCAGCGTATCGGCTTCCGGGTCGAATACGAACGGCTCCACCTCAACATTCCCGCCCAGTGCTTCCACATGCGTCTCGTCGACGGCAATTCGCCTCGAGCCGGCATCCACTGTCAGCACAGACTCGAGATTGCGCAAGGGGAAGCCCACATCCACGACGCCCACGGACACAAAAACGGCCTGCGGCTCAGCCGGGGGCCATGCGGTCTCCGCCGTCGTCAGCGCCGCATTCAACCCCGTAAAGGCGATGTCGCCGTAGTTGCCTGCGACGGCGTCCAGCGCCTGGCGAGCAGAGAACTCGACCGCCCCGTCTTTGCCACGCAGAAACTCCCCACTCGCCCGCCAACTGCCCGCGACCAGATCCCAGTCCTCAGACCAGCCTTCGATCAGGGCCGACAAAGCCTGGTCCGAGAAATTGATCTGAGCGTCGTCGATCAGGAGCCGGGTTGCGTCGGTGACGAGGTCGTGGGTGACCGAGACGTCGGCAAACTGCGCCTTGTCTCTCTCCCCAAACTCAAGGTCAAGCGTCAGGTCGTTGGCGTTGCGGCCGAACGCGCCGCGAGCCGCCGGTACTGAAACAGATCGGCCCGAGAGCCGGATGTCCGGCGACAGCAGCTCCAAGTTGCCCTGCACCGTTTCTGTGCCCTCCGCGGTAACGGCGCTGGCGCGAATGGACAGTGCGGCGGCGAGGTCCGCGGGACCCGTAATGCCATCAGCGTCGATCAATGCTTCGGCTAGCTCCACACGCCAGCTCCCATCGCGCAAAGACAGCGCCAGACCCTCCGCCCCGCCCTTGAGGCCGACGCCATTGCCGACCGTTATGCGCTCGAAGCTGCCACGCATCGCACAATCGATACCCGGCGCGCAGACGAGATCCTGAAGGCGCAGGCGCAAGCCGCTGATGACGTCGTGATCGACCTGTAGACGGGCCTCGGCAACCGATATCCGCCAGTCGCCCGAGGGATACTCGAGTTCAACCCCGGCTTCGTTACCTTCGAGAAGAAAGACGTTGATTGCTCCTCCGCCCTCAGATCCGTGCCGGACTTCGGCCCCTTGATCCGCAACGATATCCAGCGCAAGCGTTGCCAGTGGCGCATCACCCCCGGACAGCTTAGCCGTGAAGGATCCTGCAAGATTCGCGTCGAGTCGCAATAGTTCCGCCGGCAGCCAGCCGGCTCGGATCAACATCGGCAACATCGGCTCGGCAACCAGCTCCAGCGATCCCTCCACTTCATAGCCGTCCGAGGCAGTGTCGAGCGCAAGCAGGATTTCGAGGGCCTCCTCGCCACCGACCGAGAGAGTCACACTGCCTGTCGAACGGTCAGCTGCGTCCACTGCTTCGAGTTCAGCCGTCATCCGGAGCCCCTCGAGGTCGACGCCTAACGCCTGCGCGCCCGCCTCGGACCGCCATGTGAGGCGGGTCAGTTCCGGATAGCCTTGCAGGGTCAGGTGGGCCACATCCACGCTCAGCTCCGGAAACAACTCGGGCAGCACCAACAGCCGCTCCAGGATGGCGGCAATATCCGCAGCGCCTGCATTGGGATCACCCACAGCAGGTTCGATTCGGACGCGATCGATGTCGACCGACACCCCCTCCAGCCCGCCCGAGCTGACCGGCAGCTTTGCGCCTTCAATGATGACGCGGAGGCCATCATCGCGGCGCAATGCGATCAGATCGAATTCGATGCGCTCGACGCCCAGCGAGCCGACCGATACGTCGTCCACCCGAATCTCGTACGGCGAAAGCAGGTCGGCCGCCATCTGGCGAGCAATGCCATCGCGATAGTGGTTCATGACCGCCACGGCAATAGCCACAACAAGCACAATTGCCGCCAGCAGCATCGCTACAAGACGCACGGCCCTCATCTATGTGTTTTCCGCTATGTCATCCCCGGCTGGACTGTCACAGACTAACCGGACAACTGCCGCTGGAACAGTAGTGATGTTTTTTCGCAAACCCAACGTTCCTCAAACCGTCGTCCGTAGTACGACAACTCTCGGGCTATTTGTTCTCACACCGCTCGTCCTCGTTGCCTGCGCCGCCGACGACGCATACAACCCACTCGAGGACTATGTCGAACTCGAGGCTGCAACCGTCCTCGATGCGCCGGCAGCACTTCCCGGCCGTTATGCGCCCGAATACGCGGACCAGGTCGAGCGTGGCGAATACCTCGTCGAACTTCTCGGCTGCGGAGCATGCCACACGGACGGCGCATTGGTCGGAGAACCCGATCCGCTGAAGGCTCTCGCCGGCTCACGTACCGGGATCGCGTGGAGCAACCCGCTAGGAGATGACAGGCCGGGCGTCGTGTTTCCGTCGAACATTACCTCGGATGTGGAGACCGGCATTGGCGGCTGGAGCGATACGCAAATTGCCAACGCCATCCGCTTCGGCGCCGGCAGACACGGCGCCGGCGGCATCCGCGTCATGCCCTGGCCGGGTTATGCGCAGATCACGGACGACGACGTGGCGGCTATGGTGGCCTATCTCCGCAGCGTGGAGCCCGTCAGGCACCGAGTACCGGCCAACGTGGAGCCGGGACGCGAAAGTCCGGAACCTTTTGTCTATTTCGGCGTGTACCAGCGGCGCTGACCAAAACACCGCGCACTCATTTGCCCAAAGGCGAAACGCTCACAGGATGCCGATGCGACATCGGGTGGCCTTATCGTCGTAGAGATGCCTGTCGGCTTCCTTTACGAGGCTGTCGATCGTCAGGTGTTTGTGGATATCGAGCGTTGCGCACCCCTTGCTCCAGGAAAGGCGTTGTTCGGCAACGGTTTCGGCGTCCGCCGCCATTTGCTCGAGCCGTCGCAACGCCCCCTCCGAGCCGCTTTCAGGCGCGAACAGTAATACGGCAAATTCGTCGCCACCCATTCGGGCGATCACATCGGCCGTAGGGAATGCTTTGACGAGAAGAGCGGCGAACCTGCTCAGCAGGACGTCCCCCGCATCATGACCCAAGCTGTCGTTGATGCCTTTCAGGCCGTCGAGATCGAACATGATGAGTTCAGCATCACTCTTCGCGCGGCGACAGAGACTCAAAAGATGACCCGCGACCACGTTAAAACCGCGGCGGTTGGCGAGGCTCGTCAATTCGTCGACGATCGCCTGCGACGAGAAGGCCAGTTCGTCCTCGACCAAACCCGCCATGTCGCGCAACATGTCGCGATCCTCATGTGAGAACTGTCGTGGCTTACGGTCGATCACACACAAGGTCCCGACGCGATAGCCTCCCGGTCCCCGCACGGGACAGCCGGCATAAAACCGGATGTTCGGCTCTTCCAGAACCAGAGGATTGTCGAGGAACCGCGGATCGCTCAGAGCATCTTCGATGACAAAAACCTCGTCGTCGAGGATTGTGTGGCCGCAAAAAGAAATCTCTCGGGGAGTCTCTTCCACATCGAGACCCTGCCGGGACTTGAACCACTGACGATCTCTATCGATGAGACTCACGAGGCATATATCCGTTTGGAATACCCGCCGGGCAATGCTCGTAATTCGATCGAAGTTCCGCTCTGTGTGCGTGTCCAGAATCTGCAGCTGGTGCAGGCTCAGTAGACGTGCGGTTTCGTTTGCAGGTACTGCCGGTGACTCCATTGTTCGCTCCCGGACCCGGTATTTGGCTATCGGCAGCGCCAGCGAAAACTTGAGCTGTTTCGGCTTCCCCTTCCGGACTCCTCACTCGCTCCCGGGCGGCCGGGTCAGGTTGTACTCGCGTTGAAGCACGAGATGACCAGCGCTCGGCTCAACGTGCTGCTGTAGTCTGAACACCTCTTCTCCTATCAGAAATGTCCAGCGCACTCTCGACTGCACTTCGCTGTCATGGCCGTAAGCGACGATCTGAAGCTCACCGTTCAGCAACTCGGTACGCTCGAGAACAACAAGTTCGTTGAGCTTCTGACCACCCTCTCTCAGCTGGAAGGACCATTCTCGAGGCGCACCGCTCTCCCCCGGAACGCCCGCCGTCAACCGCAGGCTGTCGCCGCCGATGAGCGCCGCGCGCACCGCCACCGGCGCACGGCTCGCCGATCCGGAATTGTCCTCCTGCATCCACGCCTCGCCCGTCCAGGTCCCACCCGTAAGCACAATGAAATCTGCCAGGTCGACCCGTCCGCCCGGGACGAGCTGCGCCGCCGCGCCGGAATCGGCCGTCCCGGCACTCCGATGTGCAACGGACCCGGTTGGGTACTCGGCGACGTACAGGAAGACGAGCAATATCGACAACACGGCCGTGCTCCAGACCACCGATCTCAGCGGGCTTGATCCCGCGTCGCCAGGCAGCACGCCGTCGAGTCTCTCGGCCCACAAGCTATAACTCGATTCGACCAGACCCATTCCCGCGGAGTAGGCCGTGATGGCGAACGCAAAACCGAGGCCGAGCGGCACCCCGTCAACGGGCCTCTTCATGAGTTCCCAGAACAGCAAAAGGGTAAGGGCCGTGATTGCGTGCCCCACGTAGATCAGCGGGATACCGAGCCAGTAGCCCAGGGTCGCATTGCGGCGAAAGCCATAAGGCGCAAGCGGCACGCCCTCCCTGAACAGCAGGCCCAGGCGCTGCAGCAAAGGGACCGGCACATCCATATAACGATAAAACAGGGCCAACACGGCCGACACGCCCGCGGCGACTTCCCAGCGGCCTTCCCACAACGATATGACCACCGAAGCGAATGCGATCGACGCTGCGATCACAATGAAGGTCAATACGCCAAACTGATAGGCCATGACGTTCCGCCCACGGCTTAAAACCGTGCACAGTGTAAAACAGACGGTCGCTCCTGACCGCGACGTAGTGCCTATTCGTTGGCGGGCTTGCCGATTGTCGCGAGTATCCCGCCGTCCACGTAAATAACTTGACCGTTGACAAAATCGCTCGCCGCGGACGACAGGAACACGGCCGTCCCGCCGAGATCGGCGGGGTCACCCCAGCGCGCGGCCGGTGTGCGACTAATGATGAAATCGTTGAACGGGTGGCCGGCTTGCCGGATCGGCGCAGTCTGCTCGGTTGCGAAGTATCCGGGACCGATGCCGTTGACCTGGATGTTGTATCGAGCCCACTCGGTCGCCATATTGCGTGTGAGCATCTTGAGACCACCTTTCGCGGCGGCATAGGCACCCACCGTGTCGCGGCCGATTTCGCTCATCATCGAGCAGATGTTGATGATCTTGCCGGCACCGCGTTCGCGCATCCCGTGCGCAACGGCCCGCGACATGATGAACGCGCTGGTCAGATCGGTCTTGAGCACGAGCTCCCACTCCTCGAGCGGCATATCCAGGAGCGGCACGCGGCGGATGATGCCGGCGTTGTTGATCAGTATGCGAATCGCCCCCACCTCGCGCTCGATCTTCTCGACCGCGTCGACCACCTCAGCCTCGTCGGTGACGTCGAAGCGATAGCCGTGAGCCCCGAAACCCTGTCCGCGGTAGTGAGCCACCGCCTTGTCGATCTTCTCCTGCGACGATCTTCCGTTGACGACGAGCGTCGCTCCGGCAGATCCAAGCGCGTCGGCCATTGCCATGCCGAGCCCGTGGGTTGCGCCGGTCACAAGCGCCACTTGTCCGTTCAGATCGAACATTGCCTAGTCTCCTTGTCGGTAACCCTCAAATCCGCCGACCTACATGAGCCCCAACATACGCGGCAGACCCTCGCTGATCTGGGGCACATACGTCACGAGCAACAGCGCCGCAATCAAAGCGAGATACATCGGCAGCATTGGACGCACAATTGTCGCAATGTCGGTGCGCGCCACCGCGGAACTCACAAACAGGATACTGCCAACGGGCGGCGTGCAGAGCCCGATAGTCAGATTCAACACCAACATGATGCCGAAATGCAGTGGCGACATACCGAGTTCTACCGCCACGGGCAGGAAGATGGGGGTAAAAATCAGCACGGCCGGCGTCAGATCCATGAACACGCCGACTAGCAGCAACAGCAGGTTAATGATCAGTAAGATGATAAGCGGGTTCTCACTGATGCCGAGCAGTGTTGCCGCCATGACCTCCGGGACATTCTCGTATGCAAGCAGCCACGACATCGTGATCGATGTACCGATCAGGAACATGACAATGGCTGTGGTCTCGGCGGCGCGCAGCAGGATGTTCCCGAGTTCGCTCCAGGCCACTTCGCGATAGGCGAACACGGCCAGTCCGAACGCATAAATCACGGCAACCGCACCCGCCTCTGTTGCCGTGAACAGACCGCCAAGAATCCCGCCGATCACAATCACAATCAGCAGCAGGCTCGGCAACGCCGCTACCGTACGCCGGCCAACCTCCCGCAGGCTGACCGCCGAACTTGCAGGGAGGCGGTGTTTCCTGGCGTAGCCCGCGGCAACCACCATGAGTGCCAGCCCCATGAGTAGTCCCGGTAGATAACCGGCGACAAACAGTGCGGCTATCGATATCCCGCCGCTGGCCACGGCATACACGATCAGGATGTTACTCGGCGGAATCAGCAGCCCCGTCGTTGACGATGCTGCCGTCAGCGCCGCGCCAAAATTGCGTTTATAGCCCTCGCGCTCCATCTCGGGGATCATGAAGCCACCTACCGCCGACGTTGCCGCAACAGCAGACCCTGAAATCGAGCCGAACAGCATGCAGGACACGATGTTTACGAACGCCAGGCCACCGGGCAGCATACCGATAAACGCCTTCGCGAAGTCGATCAGCCGCCGGGCGATGCCGCCCCGCGCCATCAATTGCCCCGAGAGTATGAACAGGGGGATTGCCAGCAGCGCAAAACTGTTCAGTCCGCCGGCGGTACGCTGAGCCATGGTCGTCAGTGCCGGCAGCGCATCCATGGCGACAAAAAATGCACACAGAGTGGCCGCGCCGATACAGAACGCAATCGGCACACCCAGCAGGAACAACAGCACGAAGGTCGACAACAGTACGAGGACTTCCATCAACCCGTCTCCTTCGGCGGCTCATTCGACCCGACCGACGCGCGCCCAGGCGTGGCCGAGAGCATTTTTTCCGCGGCGAACCCCGCTATCAGCAAACCGCTTAGCGGCAAGACCGCGTAGACGACCGCAACGGGGATCCCCATCGCGGCCGAATACTGCCGCAACTCCCAGGTCAGCAGCATGAGCGCGCCACCTCCGACCACGAGCACCAACACCGCGAACACCAGGCAGACCGCATGTGTCACACGCGTAACGCGCGAACGCGCAACGGGAGAAACGATCCGTTTGGACAACGTGTCAAAACCGATGTGGCTGCCGGCTCGGTACGCGTACGCCGCCCCCAGCAAACCGATCCAGATCAGCAGGAAGCGCGCAAGCTCTTCGGTCCAGGGCGCCGGCACGGCAAGCAGGTAGCGCGACAACACCTGCCAGGCGACGCTTGCGACGAGCACCAACATCAGCAGCGCCAGCGCGTGCCCGAGAAATCGTTCGGTACTGTCGATCACCCCCTTCACGGCACCGCCTCGATGGCGCTGATCAGTTCACCGGTCGGCGTACCGTCGTAATCCGCTTTCATCCCCGCAACCGCCTCCCTGAACGGCGCCTTGTCGGGGTAGACGACTTCGACGCCGGCGCTCTCGAGCGCAGCCAGCGAATCACGCACCTCCTGTTCCCAGAGTGTGCGCTGATGTCGTACCGAATCGTCCGCTGCCTGCACAAGCCACCCCCGCTCCTGCTCGTCAAGCCTGTCCCAGGCGCGTTTGCTGAGCAACAGTACGTCGGGCACGAAGGTGTGTTCGTCCAGCGAAAAGAACGGGGCCGCCTCGTAGTGCCGCATGCGGTAGTAGGTCGGGACGTTGTTCTCTGCGCCATCGACAACACCCTGCTGCAAGGCCGTGTAGATCTCGCCCAGAGAGATCGGTGTCGGGCTGCCGCCCAGGGCACTGACCATCCGCACGGCGGTAGGGCTTTTCATGACGCGAATTTTCATGCCCTCAAGATCGCCCGGCGACCGCACCGCCCGGTCGCGCGTGTAAAAACTGCGTGCGCCCGCGTCGTAGTAACCAAGACCGTGTAAACGCGCGACGTCCAGCGAGTCGAGCAGCTGTCTGCCGATCGACGAGTCCAGTACACGCAACTGGTGTCCGCGGTCGCGAAACAGATACGGCAGACTAAATACCTTCATCGCAGGCACAAAGCCTTCCAGTGGGCTCGCGGACACCTTGGTCATGGCGATGGAACCAATTTGCAGCAGCTCTACCGTTTCGCGCTCGCTGCCAAGCTGGCCACCCGGGTAGATCGCGATCCGTAGTCGGCCTCCCGAATATTCGGCGAGCCGCTCCCCCATCAGCTCCATTGCCTTGTGCACCGTGTGCCCGGGATCGAGGCTATGGGCGAGCGTCAGCACGGTTGCTGCCGAGCGCTGTTCGCAAGCGCCGAGCAACGACACTGCCGGTGCGGCGCTGAGCGCCCTGACAAACTGACGGCGAGTTGTCACCTCCCGATCACTGCAGCTGGCAGATATCCAGGACGCTCATGTCGGTGTAGTCGAGATTCTCACCCGCCATTGCCCAGATAAAGGAGTAGTTCGACGTGCCGGCTCCCATGTGTATCGACCACGGCGGCGAAATAACGGCCTGTTCGTTTTCGACAACGATATGACGAATGTCCTCCGGCTCGCCCATGAAGTGAAAGACCCGGTTTTCCGCCTGCAGATCGAAGTAGAAATAGATTTCCGACCGCCGGTCGTGCAGGTGCGGCGGCATCGTATTCCAGACGCTGCCCGGTTTGAGTTCGGTGACACCCACGAGCAGCGAACAAGAATCGCAAACACCCGGAATGATGTACTGATAGATGACCCGCTCGTTGCTCTCTTCGAGCGAACCGCGAGCCAGCGGATTCGCTTCGCTCGGCGTAATCTTCTTGAGCGGCAAGCTGCGATGCGCCGCTGCGCTGACCAGGTAGAACCTTGCGGCATCGCCGTTGCCCGGACCACTGAAGCTTACGCTTTCCGTGCCCATCGGCACGTACAACCCGCCCCGTGGCTCGAGCTCGATACGCTCTCCGTCGACTGTCACGACACCCGCTGTATCGCCGACATTGAATACACCCAGCTCCCGCCGTGTCAGCAACGACTGGCCGCTGGCGGACTCGGGCTCGGTATGCCTCGTCAGCTCCACGGGATCCGCCGCGACGGCGCCGCCGATGACCAGGCGCTCGTTATGGCTGTAATTGAGGTTGACCTCGCCCGGCACGAACATCTCCGAAGCCAGATAACGCTCCTTGAGGGTCGCGTTGTCGACATTGCGCATCATGTCGGGATGCGTTGCCTGAAAAACCTTCTTGTACACGGGTTTTGCTCGCTTTGTTCTACCGGACCAGATCGTATGGTAACCGGTGTCATAAACAATAGCAAAGGCTATCGACGGATGCGGACAAAACTATGAAAGCCGCATGTACAGCGGCTCTAAGCGCTTCAAGAGGCAGGACTGGCGGTGGACTCGCGCTCCACCAAATGCGGGGTGGTTTGACCCGTGCCCGAGACCTCGGAATCCGCGGATTCCGACTGCAACAAGCGCTCCGCCGCAAGCCTGCCGATATCGCGCGTGGGCGAGTGCACGGTGGTCAGGCGTGGCCAGATTCGCGTGGCCACTTCGAAATCGTCGAAACCCACCACGGAAAGCGATTCCGGAACGTCGAGACCGGCAATACGCAGCGCCTGAACCACACCGGCCGCCATCTCGTCGTTCGCCGCAAAGACGGCGGTTGGCGGCGGATCCAGCGCCAGCAGCTTCGCGCCTTGCTCGAGGCCGGACTCGAAGGTGTAGTTGCCTTGCAGGATGTAGTCTGGCGACAACTTGAGCCCAAACTCGGCGAGCCCCTCCTCGAAACCCGACCGGCGTTCGTGCGCGGACCGGAAACTGCCCCGCCCCGCTATGAAGGCGACGCGCCGATGCCCAAGCTCAGCCAGATGTCGCGCCGCTGCGCGACTGCCGATGCGATCGTTGGTGACGATCATGCGCTGCTCCATGTCGAGCGCAATCGATGCAACGCGCACGTACGCACAACCGATCTCACGCAGCATGTCGGTGATGCGATCGTCTTCGGATATCGAAGGCGTCAGTATGACCCCGTGCAGCTTCTGCAATTCGACGAACTGCTTGGCATCCTCGATGAAACGGTCGCTGTCGCGATCACAAGGGTGCACGACCAGTTCGTAAGCCGTGCCGCGCAGGCCGTCGAGAATGCCGAGCTGCATGTTGACGACGTACTGCGGATTGGGATTGTCGTAGATCATCCCGACGAGAAACGAACGCCGAAAGGCTAGCCCG
Source organism: Woeseiaceae bacterium (assembly GCA_028289545.1). Lineage (GTDB taxonomy): Bacteria > Pseudomonadota > Gammaproteobacteria > Steroidobacterales > Woeseiaceae > UBA1847. Next base: position 22,330 of record JANQPG010000108.1, on the reverse strand, counting down.
CGTGCCTGCGGGTCCGGCTGATAGCCTATCGTCTGGATAACGGTCTGAATGCCGTCGCGCGTCTCCTCGTTCACCAGAGGTGAATTGTTGATGACTCGTGAAACGGTTTTCTTGGACACGCCAGCAAGCTCAGCCACATCGTTGATCGTGGGTTTTCGCTGTCCCTGGTGCTCGGCGTTCCACTGCTCGCTGACTTGCCGGTAGTCAATAGCCGTATTTCGAACTTTTCTTCCCACCGCAGACACGATCCGCTTCCTGCCGACAGCGCATCATGCTACCGATTCGCCTCCATCGCGACAAACCGGACGTCAAAACGACCAAATTCGGAGAACTCGATGGAGGAAAGCGATTCTACGCTGACCTCGTGCACACCCGTCACCGCGCCGGAGGAGATCAGCGTGCCTTCCGGCAGTTCGAGCCCACGACTTGCCGAGAGCTCGAGCAGGAAGCGCATTGCTGCAAGCGGGCCGCCCGGTATCGACGCGGCACTGGCGCTGCCGACACAGGCTCCGTCGATCGACACACTGACGGCCAGACTTTCAGGCTTGCGCTCGGCCCAGCCCGGAATCTCGGGCCCGACAATCAAACCGGCGTTGTTGCCGAAGTCGCTGATGATCGAGCATGGCCCCAGGTCGTTGATCGCCTTGAGCGGGCTGCTCGCGACCTCGGCGCCCGCATAAGCGGCTTTGACGAGCGCCACGAGGTCCTCGTCCGAGTAGCGGTCTTCGGCGCCCGCCCGAACCGTCTGCGCAAGCTCCAGAATGAACTCGGCCTCAATGGCGGCAAAGCCGCCCGCATAGACCGGCATTGTCAACTCGTCGCCGGACGTCGCCCGCACGACGGACCGCTCGAACATGGGTCCGGCAAGCCGATCCACCGCGAAACGCTCGCGGAACCCGGCCGGGATCATGCCAACCTTCCACCCCGCCACCTTGTCCGGCCAGAGACTCATGGCTGTCGACTGGACAGCGTATGCGTCGGCCAGGCTGGCGGGTATCGGGCCGGGAAAATCGGGCAGCGGTGAGGCAGCCATTCGCGCGGCCACAAAACGTTCGGCAATACCAAGATCGGGGCCAGCGGCCTTACCCGAAACGGCTTTAGCCGTCTTCCATTCAGATTTATTGCTCATAAGTAGTGCCGCTGCCGGCTAGTATCCCGCTGTCGATGCCGACAGCTCGATGGAACCCGTCGTCAAAAGAATTCGATCTGTCTCTTGTCGCCCGCTTGCGCGCGCGATCGCCGCATGCAGTACTTCGTCGCTCAACGCGCTTCCCGCCACGCGCAGCACGCGCCAGAGATAGGCCGCGCTATTGTCCTCGAGCTGTGGATGCGGCCACTGTGATTCGCGGCCCGCGTAGCCCGCCAGTAACGACAGCGACGACAGCAACGACACGCCGTCGTCGGTGCGAAACGTATAGAGGTTTTCGCCGAGGTGCTCGGCGAGTCGTGCAACGCTAAGAAAAGCGTGCAGATTGAAGATGTGGTAGTGCAGCGAGCGAGTGCGGCTGAGTTCCTCGGGCATTGTGCCATCCGCGGCAATATGCCGGCCTATCCGGTACCGCGTATCCTGAACAACGCGCCGCGCGAGTGCGCAGTTACGGGCAAACAACGCAAAACTCATGAGCTGTGCGTCGTAGTACGAGCCATGATTATTGCGGGCGCCGCGTTCGGTCAGCGCCATCGGATCGGTGATCAACCAGCGCGCGTAATCACCGAACCAGGCCCTCGCTCCCGCGACAACCTCGGCACGAATCATCCCTTCGATGTACAGCAGTTCCACGGCGTCAACCACCTCGGTCAGGCGGCGGGTGTCGATGATCCCGAATGACCGGCCGGTGCTGCGTCCGGGGACCCCTTGCGCGTAACGAAGATGCGGATTCATTTGCGTATGCGGGTCGATGAACCAGACGCGCACGAGGCGCTCGGCATGTTCCGCATAGCGCAACTCGCCGCTGAAAAACGCGGCAAGAGACAGCGTGGACACATCGTCGATAAACGCCCGCAGCCGCGTCCGGTCGTATCCGTTGCCGGCCCGCTCCGGATTCACCTTCCCATCCCGCCGCTCGTACGGAGCCGATTTTTCGCCGCCCTCGGGAGGCCACCAGTAGGGGGCCATGCTCATGTAGTCACGGCGGTCACCGCTCGGCGGATCCTTGGACTTGTGCGCCACGGAATACGGCCCCCGTTCCAACGCAGCATTGGCCTCGTCGAGCAACGCCGTCAGCGCGGGCGCAAAGCGCTCGTCGCCACGTTGTGTCGACTCCCTGACCGCATGCAGTTCTTCGACACGCCAAATTAGCGTATCGCCATCGAGCATCTGGTCACACGTCGCCTCCCCTTCACCGGTCTGAGCGCGAGCGGTATGGATTTGCGTAAGCCCCACGATGACCGCGGCCGCCAGTAGCGCAATCGGTCCACCTCGATTGCCGAGCCGCAGCACAGTCCTCGACGGCCGGCAAAGTTCGCCGCCGGCGGCATTGCCCCGACCGTAGCTCATCAGAAGCGGGCGTCCAGTCCGAGGAACAGGCGCCGCCCGCTGTAGTCCGCCTGCGCAAGACTGTCCGTTGTCGGGCGATAGAAAACATTCGGCTCGTCGAGAATGTTGAGCGCCTGCAAACGCAGCGCGATCTTGTCGGTCAGCCTGAAGCGCGCCGAAAAATCCAGGAAGTCCTGCGCCTTCGTGTAGCGGTTCGCCGACGTGCGAAACGGTTTGAAGTACATCGAGCGCGCGCGGTAGGCGACGCGGAGACTCGTTCTGCGGTCTTCCCAGAACAAAGCAAAATTGCCCGTGTTTTCGGAGTACCCGGGGATATTGGCGGGCGCCACAAAATCTGCCAGCGCATTGGTGCCGTCCGGTACGGTCGGATCGGGGAATTCGAAATCGGAGTCGGCATAGTTGTAGCCGGCCGAAAAGCCGAGGCCACCCCACGCACCGGGCAGATTCGAGAACACGTGATTGATCGTCACTTCGACACCGGTCAGGTCGCTGCTCTCATTCGAGTTTGCGATGCGGCCGATGGTGACCGGCGTGGGAGTGCCGTCGACGATGAGCGTGATCTGTTCCTGAGAGTCCGTCACTCCCGTCTCCAGACGCTTGTAGTACACGGCCGTGGAGAAAGCCGTATCTTCGGAGAAGTACCATTCGAACGAGACATCGAAGTTGTTCGACTCGAGAGGCTCGAGGAACGGATTGCCGCTGGCGCTGACAATCGAGCCGATGCTATCTAGATCGGCGCTGTCGTCGAAATCGAGCGCGGCCGACATCGCTTCGAGGTCCGGCCGTGCGATCGCGCCATACAGCGCAAAACGCAGCAGGATTTCGTCGCTTAGCTCCAGTCCGAGATTGAAACTCGGCAGCACGTTCGTGTAGTCGTTGCTTTCCGTGTTAACGACCGGCTCTCCCACGGGAATGACCTCGAAAGTACCCGGGTCGGCGCCCGGCACCGTCTCGAGCGCCGTGCTCACGCCGAGCGATGTGACATCGGTCTGCACGACCCGAATGCCGGCATTGCCGAACGCAGGCTTGCCGAACAACGTGCCTTCGAAGTTAAGCTGTCCGTACAGCGCGATCGATTCTTCGGTCACGTCGGTGTCGTCCGGCGACAGCGTCGAGCCGGTGGGCAAACCGGCGTTACGGTCGCCCGTGAGCGCTACGAACAGCGCTTCCGGATTCCACGTGGCCCAGGTAATGCCCTCCATTGCCGTGTCGGCGCCCTCGAACAGGTCCTCTACGACAAAACTGTCGCGACGCGCCGCGACGGCGCCGGCGCTGGCGTAGCCGCCGTCGACGAGCGCCAGCGTCGAATCGATACCGTCGTCGCGAACACGATTCCGGTCGCTGTAGCGAATACCCGCCTGGATGCTCGAAACGGCGCCGAAGTCGACCGTAAACTCGCTGTCGAGCCGGAAGGACAGGATCTCATCGTCCACGTTCTCCAGGCGTCGGCGTGCCCTTGCACCGTTGGTGTACAGGTCGTGGTTGTCGAGGTCGAAGGTGAGTCCGGTGTTGCTCTCGACGGCCGACACATCCGTCAACGTCAGGTTCGGCACCGTTACGCCCTGCGTATCCAGTTCGAACAACACCCGGGAGTTGGTGCGGATGCGCATGTCCATTTCGTCCTGGCGTCGCTCGGTCTTCGAGTAACCGACGTCGCCCGTCACTTTGACCCGCTCGTTCTGCCAGGCAACGTTGAAGCCCGCGCCCTGATATTCCTCACCGCGAAAACGCCAGACCGACTGATTTTCGAGGCGGGTTTCACCGGACCAGCGCAGCAGCGCGCCGGACGGCGAGATATCGAGCGGGTTGATATCGCGGCGGCCGTCCGCCACGACGAGGTTGTGCCGCAACTCTGTATCGTCGCGCTGCGAGTACTGCAAATCGAGATTCAGGTCCCAGTTTTCGTTCGGCTGCCACTGCAGGTTGGTCATTAGCGCGTCGCGGTCGGCTTCGGTCTGCATGGCGCGGTAGATGTATTGATTCGACACGAAGTAGGTATCCGAAGCGCCGGTCGGCGCACCCGTCACGTCGTCGACGAGATAAGCGCAGTTGTTGCTCCGGTCGACACCTTCGATCGTGTTGCAAGGACGGTAAGTCGAACTCGACGTGTAGATGTCTTCCGGCGCCGTATCGCGACGTATCTGGCCACCGAGCGCAATACCGATCGCGCCAATACCCGTATCGAACTGATCCGTATACAGCGCCGTGACACGCTCGCTGATCGGATCGCCGCCCTCTACCCGTTCTTCGTAGTCGCTTTGTCCGGCGAGAGCCTTGACACTGAAACGGCGCCCGTCCACCTCCAGAGGGCGCCTTGAACTCAGTTCAATGATCCCCGAGATCCCGCCCTCGACGAAACTCGCCTGCTGCGACTTGTAGACGATCGTGCCGCCGATCAGCTCCGAAGGGAACTGGCCAAAGTTCACGTCTCGACCATCGCTACCGGACGAAATCTCCCGACCGTTCATCGTCGACATGCCGAGAAACGCGCCCAGCCCGCGAACGGACAGCTCGGATGCACCACCTTTAAAGCGATCGGACGTAACACCTGTAATCCGCTCGAGCGTTTCCGCCACTGAGAGATCGGGCAAATCGCCAATCTCGGCTCCGACCAGCGCGTCGGAAATCACGGTGTTGCTGCGCTTGACCTCCAGGGACCGCTGCAGTGATTCGCGCAGCGTTCCGGTCACCACAATCTCCTCCATGTCGGAGCCCGAGCGATCCTCTGAATCGCTCTGCTGAGCCAGAACCCCGCCTCCCGGTACTACCGCCAGCATCAATGCCAGGCAGGAGGCGCCCAGGAAACTCGCGAACTTAGCGTCTTTTGCCCTCATTTCAGTCCCCCCAGGACAACGCCGATGACGACCTGCTTTGGCCGATTCGGCGGTTGAAATAATTAATGACACCGGTATCATAAACTTATTGTCACCGGTGTCAATAACAGGCCATGCAGTCACCGCAATGCGGCAACACGGCCCCAAAGCCACCCTTCGCGGGAATCGACTGCTAGTCTCCGGCACACGGATCGCCGACGGTAATGTCAGGGGAGGCTCATGAAAAACAGGCAAAGGCACGCTGAAATCAGCGCCCCGGCATTACTGCTGACGGTAGCCGCCATTACGGCGTGCGCACCGGCAGCTGCCAGCAACCGCGACTTGCACCCGCCCCTGCCACACATTCTTCAGGGGGCAACGGACGCGCCTTATCTTCCCGACTTTTCTTACGCTGGATACAACTTCGGGTTCGGCGCGCCCCCAACCGCCAGCGGTACGGTAATTCGTGTCGACGATTACGGTGCCTCCGCGGGCGACGGTAACGACGATACGAAGGCTGTGCTGGCAGCGCTAGAGGCGGCACACGCCATCGACGATCCTGTCATCCTGCGCTTCGGACCCGGGACGTACAGGATCAGTGAGATTCTTCGAATAGAGCGCGGCCATCTTGTCCTTCAGGGCGCGGGCTCGGGCGCGGGCGGCACCAGAATTCATTTTCCAAGACCGCTCGTGCAGGTCGACCGCAGCGATTCGCTCGACGAACTCAGGGCCTACATCGTCAACCTGAACAAGCGCCAGCGGGAACCGCAAAACAACGTCGACGAATTCTTCTCCGAGTACTCCTGGAGCGGCGGTTTTATCTGGGTGCAGAAACCGGGCACGAGACCCGCTCCCTACCTCGAAGCCTTCGACCCTCCGGTCGAGAAGTTCGCCGACGTAACGGACGGCAAGCAAGGAGAACGGACGCTGCGCGTCATTGGCAACCGCATGCCCGCTCCGGGTGACGTCATGCAGATCGCGTGGATCAACCGCGAGGGACCGGAAGCCGGAATCGTCAAATCGTTGTACCGCGATGACGTCGAACGTGCAGGGTCGCATCACTGGAGCTTTCCGAGACGCCCGCTGGTGAGCCAGATCACTCGCGTCGTCTCGACCGCGGGCGATTCGATAGAGATTGCAGATCCTTTACTGCATGACGTGAACCCGGAGATTCCCGCGCACCTCGCCCGCTGGGCCCACCTTGCCGAAGTTGGCATCGAGGACCTGCGTTTCGAATTCCCGCGGTCACCCTACTTCGGACATCACCTGGAGCGTGGTTACAACGCCATCTATCTGACGAGCGTATTCAACGGCTGGGTACGCAACGTCGTGATCAGCAACGCGGACAGCGGCATCCTAACGTACAACAGCGCAAACGTGTCCATCATCGACGTGACGACCAAAGGAGAGCGCAAAGCCCACTACGGTGTGCACATGGGCAATGTCCATAACGTGCTCGCGGAACGCATCAAGGTGTACAACCCGGTGCATCACTCGCTGACCTTCAACACCCAGTCCACGAAGTGCGTCTACAAGGATGCCGAAGTATTCTCGAACCCGGTGCTGGATCAGCACGCCGGAGCGAATCATCAGAATTTGTTTGACAACGTCACGCTGCATATCGGCGCCAGCGCGTCGGACGAGGGGCCTGTCGCAACCGTGTTCGACGGCAGTGGCGCCCCCTACTGGCAACCCGGCCACGGCGCGTTCAACACAACGTGGAACCTCAAAGTCCAGATTACCGGGGGCGCCTACCCGGATGAGCGCGTTACCCTGCTGGGGCTGGACGAGGGGCCGATGGCCCGCATTGTCGGCCTGCACGGCAATCGGCTGTTTCAGCTGGACTACCGGCCGCGGCCTTACGTCGCGAGTTTGAACAAAGCGATCGAGTCAGCACCGTCGCTGTACGAATACCAGCTGTCCAAGCGCCTGCGCGCCAGCGGAGACGGTGGGCGGGAGTAAGCGGCCTCCAGGATGTGGCAACCCGCTGCCCAAAGCAGCGTCGCCTAGAGTTCCTCCCCGTCCAGCCAGAGCATCGCCGTCTCGAAATCGTCAAATACACGCAACGGCCTCGCCCGGTTCATCGCCACGTTCTCGAGAAACTCCTGATCCTCGCGCGTTGCCTCACCCGCCACTACGGCGGTGCGTATTGAAGCCGGCCACTCCGCGCCAAAATCGAAGATGTCCAGCGTCGATGGCGCGGACACTTGCATCGTTACGTCGACGAGCAAACGGTCGACGCCGTGACGCCTGTAAAGCTCTATAACGGCATCGCGGGACGCGTTCCAGTCGTCGATGGTGACTGAGCCCCAGGACTTGACGCGAATCAGCCCCTCCCCCGCGTCGTAACTGACTTCTTCCGGCAAGCCGGTCTCCGAATCTCTATTTGGACGGCACAGCCTCAGTGTAGACCGCCTGCACAGAAGATTCACCGTATCGAGTCACGATTTACCAAAACAGAAACTTTTGGAAACACGTTTGCGCGTGGGGATGCGTCTCGAAGCCTATCGGCGCCGCGGCTCACCACCCAGGCTGTGCAAAAGGTAGGCCCTCAGGCGGGCTATTTTTTCGGCATCCAGCTCACCAAAGAAGCCCCGGGCGTGTTCGGGTACGTGCGCCATCGGATCGCCGTTTTCCTCGAATACGTACTGTTCGAACATGCGCTTCCAGCATCGCTTCTCGTATTCGGGCATACCCTTGATCGACAGCATTGCATGCAGCATCGTAAACATCGGCGTAAACATGTGCATCGCCGCGTCACGCCACCAGAAATTGACGAGCACACCCAGATGGTCGAGCGATTGCACGTTATGAAACCACATGCTTGGTATGTAGATGGCGTCGCCCGCTTCGAGAACGCCGGTCTTTGCGGCGTCGAGCGCTCGCTCGAACCTCGGAAAACGATCGAAATCCGGACGGTCCAGGTCGACCAGGCTGATGGGTTGACCCGCTAGCGTTGTGTCGAGCGGACCGAGATACAGGTTATTGAGCTGTTCCGGCGGGAACAGCGTAAAACGACGCCGGCCGTGAACCACAGCTGCAACGTTTTGCGGCAAATCGTAGTGGGTTGCCGTGACGCCGCGATTCCCGATCCACAAGGACGATAGCTGTTCCGTCGCCGGGTCGACCAGACTGTTGCGATTTTCCTTGAGAAAGGGATCGAGATCGCCTTTCAGCGGAATGGCGCCGGCGTAGACGGACTCACCGGACCCGCTCTCTCGCACTGCATGCAAGCGCTCGAACAGCTTGGCGAGCTCGAACTCCATGCGATCGAAATTGAAGCCTCGAAACTCCGCGTCGTAGAAGAAGCGACCCTCGATTTCCTTGCGGCCCACAAACGCTTTGACCCGCTGTTGTGGCGCAAACCCTCGAATGTACTCAATGAGCGACTCCTCCGACCGTCGTGATGCCGCGACGACGGGCCAGTCGGCAAACTGTTGCCTCAGGATGACCGGTTCGTGTGCCGGCGCGATGTTGCTCCGCAGCTCGTCGGCCGAGGCCGGACCACGCTCCTTGAGCGGGGCCAGGCGGTCGATAACGCTCGCGGCGGTAGTCATTAACCGCCGCGTTGATGCCGTGCCGCAGGCTCTGCGTCACTGTGCATGACAAGTGGCCGGAACATGCGCGCTAGCCCCGGATCAGCGATTCCAGGTGTGCCCGGAACCGTTCACCCGTTGTCGGATGTTCGAGTCCATAGGCAACCGTGGCCTGCAGATAGCCCAGCTTGCTGCCGCAGTCAAAACGCCGGCCAGAGAACGAGTACGCGTAAACCGGGCTCTCGACCAGGAGATCCGCTATTGCATCGGTCAGCTGAATCTCGCCGCCAGCACCGCGGCCGGTGGTTTCGAGCTTGTCGAAAATTCGCGCATCGAGCAGGTAGCGCCCCACGACAGCTCTATCGGACGGCGCCTCCTCCGGCTGCGGCTTCTCGACAATGGCCGTCAGCCGATCGGCATCATCCACCTCAACAATGCCATAGCTGGAGGTATGGGCCTTCGGCACGGTTTCGGTCGCGACCACGCTGCCGCCGTGATTACGGTGTTCGCTGGCCATCTGCGCCAGGCAGCCGGGACTGCCCTGGATGAGATCGTCGGCGAGATGCACAAAAAAGGGCTCGTCGCCAACAGCCGGTCTGGCACAGAGCACGGCATGGCCGAGACCCAACGGCTCTCCCTGGCGAATGTAGATACAGCTGACGCCGGACGGGACAATGCCGCGAATGGACTCGAGCAGGTCATCCTTACCCACCTCGGTCAACGACTGCTCGAGTTCAGCATCCGTATCGAAGTGATCCTCAATGGCCCGTTTGGATCTGCCCGTGACAAAAACGAGCTTGGTGGCTCCCGCTTCGATCGACTCCTCGACCGCGTATTGGATCAACGGCTTGTCGACGATGGGCAACATTTCCTTCGGGCTGGCCTTGGTCGCGGGCAGGAATCGGCTGCCTCGACCGGCGACGGGAAATACGGCGGTACGAACGGATGCGCTCAAAGACTTCTCCCAGATTTGGTCGGGGCCGATGATAGCCAATTCACGACACCAACGTTCAGCAAAATTGCCAAGGTCGTTCGACGAACCGCCGCCCGGAGACCATCGGACGGCGGTTGGTAACGGTGCACCCGCTACTGCTTGCCGTCACCCTTCAAACGAATATCTCGCCTATTGCGTTCCACGGTTCGGATGCCGATTCCCGAAACCAGCGTAAGATCCTCGACCCGCTCGAAAGGCCCGTGCTTCTCGCGATACTCGACAATGGCGCGTGCTTTGGACAGCCCAATACCCTTGAGTTCGGCGGAAATGGTTTCTGCATCCGCCTCGTTTATGTTGACCGGACCAGCGAAAGCCGACAGCGGCAGACTCAACATGAGTACAGCCGCCAACAGTTTGATCATGTGCATGTAAGGCTCCTTCCTAGTGACCTTCCTGAGACAACAGATGCGCGTTTGCGCGTCGTACACAACACGAGGAGAAGCCTAACGCCGGCCGTCGCCGCGCACAGGTCGACAAACGGGCGGGTATCGGGAGTTTCGCGGATGCGGTGGCGTCGGGCCGGGCGACCCCGGAGCGGGCCCCGACCTATCGGGAGGTAATGCTGTGCTGGAGAACGGTGTCGAACTGCACGCGCGACGCGGGCCGCTGAGTCTCCCAGCTGCGACAGCTCGGACACTGCCAGAGAAGTCGTTGGCTGGAAAAACCGCACTCCTGGCACTGATAGCGCGGGGTGGCGGCGGCGAGCTTGCCGAGCGCACGGCGGACCTTCTCGAGTACGCCGTTCCGGCCTTCGCCAGCACCGTTGAGCTCCTGCAAATCAACGAACTCGGCGAGCGTCGGCTCATCGAGCATGTAGCGTTCGACGGCAGCGTCGATCACTGCTATCCCGCCCAGATCGTGCACGATCGCCGTGTACGCCACGAGCGCGCTCATGTCCGGATCGTCGTCGATCATCGACGCAATGGCGCGATCGAGTTCCTCGAGCTTTCCTTCACGCCGGTATATGGAAATGATTTCGGGCAGCGTCTCGGCAATCAGATAGGTGTGTTCAGCAATGATGCGGTTGTACAGCGACAACGCCGTTGCGCTGTCGTCCGTTTCCCGCGCAATGTGCGCCCGCGTCAACGCGCCGCGCATCGTGCGGGGCCGGCCGGTCTGCGCCTGTTTCACGAACGCGCGTGCGGACGCGTAGTCTTTCTCCGCGGCCGCCGACTCGGCCAGCTCGCAATAGTAGTGCGCAATCTGCAGCGCCAGGGAGCGGCCACCCACCTGCTCGAGCAACTGCCCCGCCTCGATCGCTTTTTGCCAGTCCTTCTCCTGCTCGTAGATTCGGCACAGGTTCTCGAGCGCCTGCACCTGATAACGCGACCCTTCGGCCAGCCGAGCAAACACTTTCTCGGCCCGGTCGAGCAGCCCCGCGGCCTGATAGTCGCGGGCAAGAGAATACAGCGCCTGGTCTTTCTGATCGGCCGCGAGATCCGGACGAGCAATGATGTTCTGGTGAATCCGGATGGCGCGGTCGACTTCGCCGCGGCGACGAAACAGGCTGCCCAGCGCAAAGTGGGTTTCGATCGTCTTGTCGTCAACCCGCACCATTTCGAGAAAGTGCTCGAGCGCCTGATCAGTCTGCTCGTTCAGGAGAAAGTTCAGCCCCTTGAGATAATCGATGTTCAGCGGCGGCGGAGCATCGCTCTCTTCGCGCTCGCCAAAACGGCCCATGGCCCACCCGGCCGCAGCCAGCAGCAAGAACAGTCCCGCGAGTAGAAATGTCGACTCAGTCGGCATCGGCCAGCGGCAGGTTGCGCAACGACGAGACTTCCGTCTCGGAGACTTTCAGCGAGCGCTTCAGGGAACGCTTTTCATTGACGAGGCGCAGTGCGTAGAGCCCCATACAGACGACGCCGAACAGCCAGCCGAAGACGAAGGTTACGGTGAACGCCAGCGGTATGGACGCGGAAACCTCGGTGAAAACCAAGTGTACGTCGACCGTGCCCGTGTTGTGATAGGTAAACACGAGCATTACGACGAAGATCGCCGCAATCAGTGAAAAAATGGCAATGCGTCGAAACATGAGCCGGCTCCGGTACCCTCACGAAGTTTCGCCTCGAAGTCTAGCGCTTTTTGCGAACGCGCCGGAACTAAAGCGAGTGCCTAACTCTTGATCGGAAATTGACGGCTGGAGTTGACCCGCTCGCGCAGGTCCTTGCCGGGCTTGAAGTGCGGTACGTGCTTCCCGGCCAGAGCCACGGCCTCACCGGTTTTCGGATTGCGGCCAATACGCGGGGGCCTGAAATGCAGCGAGAAACTTCCGAAACCGCGTATTTCGATGCGCTGACCCTTGGCCAGCGAATCACTCATGAGGTCCAGGAGATGTTTGACCGCTAATTCGACATCCTTGGCCGGCAAATGTTTTTGTTTTCGGGCGATGGCCTCAATCAGTTCTGATTTTGTCATAATTTAGTCTGACTCTCGTAAGCCACCGATTCCTAAAGACAAATATAGCCCGGACCGGCTGGTCCGGGCTACTGTTTTTACTTAATTATTTGCCTGAACCGCCCATTTTTTCCTTCAGAAGCTCTCCGAGCGTCGTGCCCACGGGGGCCGATCCGGCTTCGGATTTGTAGTTGCTGATGGCCTCAGCCTCTTCATGAACTTCCTTGGCTTTGATGGACAGGGCCACCGAGCGGTTCTTGCGATCCACATTAGTGAACTTGGCCTCGACTTCCTCGCCGACCTTGAGCACCGTGCGCGCGTCTTCGACGCGCCCGCGGGCAAGCTCCGACGCACGCAGGCTGCCGATGACACCATCACCGAGGTCGATCAATGCACCGCGTGCATCCACTTCGGACACGATGCCCTTGACGATCGAGTTCTTCGGATGATCAGCCAGCCAGCTCGACAGCGGATCCTTCTCGAGTTGCTTGACGCCCAGCGAGATGCGCTCGCGCTCGGCATCGATTGCCAGCACGGCGGCCTCGATTTCCTGACCCTTCTTGTAGTTGCGTACGGCCTCTTCGCCCGGCAGATCCCAGGAAATGTCGGAGAGGTGGACCAGACCGTCGATGCCGCCGTCGAGACCGATGAAGATCCCGAAATCGGTGATGGACTTGATCTGCCCGGACACTTTGTCGTTGCGATTGAACGTGGCTGCAAATTCGGCCCAGGGGTTCGACTTGCACTGCTTGATGCCGAGTGAGATACGCCGACGGTCTTCGTCGATCTCGAGCACCATGACTTCGACTTCCTCACCAACCTGCACAACCCGCGACGGGTTGACGTTCTTGTTGGTCCAGTCCATCTCCGACACGTGCACAAGGCCTTCGACGCCGTCCTCGATCTCGACGAAACAGCCGTAGTCGGCAATGTTCGTCACCTTGCCGAACAGACGCGTCTGCGGCGGGTAGCGCCGCGCGAGATCTTTCCACGGGTCATCACCAAGCTGCTTCATACCCAGCGATACGCGCTGGCGCTCGCGATCGAACTTCAGGATCTTGACGTCGATCTCGTCGCCGACGTTGACGACCTCTGACGGATGCTTGACGCGCTTCCACGCCATGTCCGTGATGTGCAGCAAGCCGTCGATGCCGCCGAGATCCACAAACGCACCGTAGTCCGTGAGGTTCTTGACGATACCCTTTACCGTGTTGCCTTCCTGCAGCTCTTTCAGCAGTTCCTCACGCTCCGCGGAGTACTCCTGCTCGACGACAGCGCGGCGCGAGACAACAACGTTGTTGCGACGCTGGTCTAGCTTGATCACCTTGAACTCGAGGCTCTTGCCCTCGAGGTAGGCCGGATCGCGAACGGGCCGAACGTCTACGAGCGAACCCGGAAGGAACGCACGGACGCTGTCGATTTCGACGGTGAAACCGCCCTTCACGCGACCGTTGATCACGCCCTCGACCACTTCGCCTTTCTCGAAGGCCTTCTCGAGTTCGATCCAGGTGCGTGCGCGAATTGCCTTCTCGCGCGACAACCGGGTCTCGCCAAAGCCGTCTTCCACGGCATCGAGGGCCACCTCGACCTCGTCACCGATGGAAATCTCGCCTTCGCGCAGATCGCCTCGGAATTGGTCGATGGGGATGACGGCCTCGGATTTGAGGCCAGCACTAACGAGGACGACATCGTCGTTAATGGCAACAACCGTGCCGGTAATGATTGAACCCGGCTTTATTTGTTGGCTTGCAAAACTCTGTTCGAATAACTCAGCAAAACTTTCAGACATTAGAAAAAAACCTTGAGGACAGACGGCACGGCCGGCATTCCTCACCCATTAAATGCGTCCTTGGAAATCACTTCCTGTGAAGGACGGTCACAAACAAAAAGGACCGAACATCCTGTCCGATCCCACCAAAACTCTCTCGGGAATTACTACTCGAGGTCAGCGGCTTCCGCCATCCAGTCGAGCACGGTTTGCGCCACAGCCTCGATGGAGAGGCCGGATGAGTCCAGCCGTCTGGCATCGTCTGCGGGCCTCAACGGCGCCACCCTGCGCTCCGAATCCCGCCTGTCACGGTCCTCGATGTCCCGCGAAAGGGCGGCAAGGCTAACATCAATACCCTTGTCTTTCAACTGCTTATGACGTCTTCTCGCGCGCTCCTCGGCACTCGCCGTGAGGAAGACTTTGAGGGTGGCGTTCGGGAACACCTCGGTGCCCATATCGCGCCCGTCCGCCACCAGGCCAGGCGGCTTCCGGAAGGCCCGCTGACGCACCAGCAGCGCCTCGCGCACGGCGCTGAGCGCCGCGACCCGCGAGGCATTGGCACCCGCGTTCTCAGAGCGTATCTGCCGGGTGACGTCCTCGCCATCCAGCTCGATCCGCTCGCTCCCGTCGGCGGCGGACGCAAACCACACGTTCAAATCCCGCGCCACGCCGGCAACCGCCGCTTCGTCGTCGAGATCAACTTGACGGCGCTCCGCAGCCAGTGCGACGAGCCGGTAAAGCGCTCCGCTGTCGAGCAGACGCCAGCCCAGCTTCTCCGCCACCCGGCGGGCAATGGTCCCCTTTCCGGAGCCGCTGGGGCCGTCAATGGCGATAACCGGGACGGTGTCGGCGCTCATGCCTGCTGTACCTCCACTGCTACGCCCAGCGAATCCAGGAGTGACGCGAAACCGGGAAAAGACGTGTCCACGGCCGCGACGTCGCGAACCGTCACCGGGCCCTCCGCGACGGTACCTGCCACCGCAAGCGACATCGCCACCCGGTGATCGCCGTAGCTGTCCACCTCGCCCCCCGCGATCCGGCCGCCTTCAATCACGGCGCCATCCGGCGTCTCTTCGACGTTGACGCCCAGCCTCTTCAGGCCCGCGGCCATGGCCGCAATGCGATCGCTCTCCTTGACCCTGAGCTCGGCAAGTCCCGAAAACACAGTCCTCCCGCCTGCCGCGGCGGCGGCAACAAAAAGCACGGGGAACTCATCGATCGCGAGCGACACGAGCGCAGGGTCGACCGGGCCACCGCGAAGCTCGCTGGCGCGGACACGAATGTCCGCAGCGGGTTCGTGACCCAGCAAGCGCTCATTCTCGAGGCGAATGTCGGCCCCCATTGCCCTCAGGACATCGATGACGCCCGTGCGCGTCGGGTTTACGCCCACATTTTGAATGAGCAGGTCTGCGTCGTTCGAGAGCAAGGCCGCCAGGATGACAAAACTGGCTGAGGATAAATCGGCGGGTACGGCAACCGGACCGCCCTGGAGGCGACAGCCGTCTTCCACGCTGATTCGACCGTCCTTGAGCTGGATCGGCGCACCCATCGCCGCCAGCATCAATTCGGTGTGGTTGCGCGTCACGGCGGGCTCGGTCACGGACGTAGCGCCGTTTGCGTAGAGCCCCGCCAGCAGCACAGCCGACTTCACCTGCGCACTCGCCACGGGCATGGCGTAGTCAATCGCCGTAAGCCCTCCGCCGCCTTTGATTTCCAGCGGAGGCTTGCCGTCCACGCTGCCGATGACGGCACCCATTTCGCCGAGCGGCCGGATAATCCGTCCCATCGGGCGCGCCGACAGCGAAGCGTCCCCCGTTAGCACGGAATCGAAGCGTTGCCCGGCCAAAAGCCCGGCCATCAGGCGCATCGCCGTGCCGGAGTTGCCGAGGTCGAGCGCCTCGGCCGGCGCCGAAAGGCCGTGCAGACCGACACCGTCGATGCGAATTTCGGTATCGGAGACAGACTCGATCCCAACCCCCATGGCGCGCATTGCCTCGAGAGTCGCCAGGCAATCCTCGCCTGGAAGAAAACCGGATACGTCCGTCCGCCCCTCGGCAATGCTGCCGAACATCAACGCGCGATGAGATACCGATTTATCGCCGGGCACGGTCAACTCACCGCTAGCCAGGCGCGAGGGACTGATGACGAACTGCATCAGCCGACCGCTTTCGGGTAGGCCCCGAGTACTCGAAACAACGAACTCTTCTCTTCGAGCGCCGCCAGCGCTCCGCCGACGTGTTCCTCGCTCGCGTGGCCTTCGAGATCGATAAAAAACACATAGTCCCAGTTCTTGCGGCGGGACGGCCTCGACTCGATGCGGGTCATGCTCACGCCCGCGTCCGCCAGCGGCTTCAGCAGATTGTAGAGGACACCCGATCCGCCGGCTGTATCGCTCGTCGAGAACAGAATCGTGGTCTTGTCGTTACCCGATGCAGCGAGCAGGCCGCGGCCAATCACCAGGAATCGCGTCGCGTTGTCGGCGCGGTCCTCGATGTTGTTGACAAGTATCTTGAGATCGTAGACGGCGGCGGCGACGTCCGGGCCAATTGCCGCCGTACCGGCCTCGTCGCGCGCCCGGCGGGCGCCCGCCGCGTTGCTCGACATGCCGATTAGCTCCACGTGCGGCAGATACTCGCGCAGCCAGCCCCTGCATTGCGCCAGCGACTGTTCGTGCGCGCATACACGCTCGATGTGCTCGAGTCCTGCCTCGCTTCCCAGAAGATGTTGCTCGATGCGAAGCTCGATTTCCCCACCGATCTTGAGCGGCGACGTCAGAAACATGTCGAGGGTGTTGTTCACCGAGCCTTCGGTCGAGTTTTCGATCGGCACGACACCAAAATCCGCAGCGCCACTTTCGACCTCCTGGAATACCTCGTCGATTGTGTGGAACGGCAAAGCCCGGACGGAATGCCCGAAGTGCTTGAACACGGCGTTCTGCGTAAACGTGCCCTCGGGGCCCAGGAAACCGACCTTGAGCGGCTCCTGCTGGGCAAGACAGGCCGACATGATTTCGCGGAACAGGCGCAGCATTTCTTCGTCGCGCAGCGGCCCCTCATCGTTGCGCTCGAGTACACGGCGCAACACCTCCGCCTCACGTTCCGGACGATAGTACTCGACGGCCGAACTGAGCTTGCCTTTGGATTCGCCGACGGCTTGCGCAAACCGGGCCCGCTCGCTGATCAGTGCCTGGATTCGGGTATCGATGTCGTCGATCCGACGGCGAATCTCCGAGAGATCCGTGACTGCTGGCTTGTCTTCGGTACTCATGCCGGACCGGTCAGACGGGCTCGCCGAGGTTTCTGACCATCAACACCCCTTCGATGTCGCGCAGGCGCTGCTCCAGCGGAGCATCAATCGGGCCGTTGACGTCCACGATCGTGTACGCCAATTCGCCCATCGACTTGTTCAGCAGGTCTTCAATGTTCAGGTTCGCCTCCGCCAGGCAGGTGGATATCTGGCCCACCATGTTCGGCACATTGGCGTTCGCTATCGTCACCCGGTGCGCCTGGGTCCGCGGCATCTGGCTGGCCGGAAAATTAACCGAAAACTTGACGTTGCCGTTCTCGAGGTAATCCTTGACGTTCTCGGCCACCATGATCGCGCAGTTTTCCTCGGCCTCCGCCGTGGATGCACCGAGATGCGGCAACGTCACGGCTTTGGGGTGCGCAATCAGTTCCGTTGTCGGGAAGTCGCTGATGTAGGCGTGCAGCTTGCCGCTATCGAGTGCCGCGATGGCCGCCTCATCGTCAACGACCCCGCCACGGGCGAAGTTGATGAGCGTCGCCCCATCGTTGAGCAACGCCAGGCGATCGCGGTTGACCAGCGCGCGCGTGGCGTCGACCAGCGGCACGTGGCAGGTGATCGCGTCGGCGCCCTGGAAAAGCTGGTCGAGCGTCTCCGCCTGTTCAACGCCGGCCGAAAGCTGCCAGGCCCGGCGCACGGTAATTTGCGGGTCGAAGCCGATGACTTTCATGCCCAGCGCCAGCGCAGCGTTCGCCACCTCGACGCCGATGGCGCCGAGTCCAATGACGCCGAGCGTCCTGCCCGGCAGCTCGAAACCCACGAACTGCTTCTTACCCGCCTCAACCGCTTTGTTGAGCGCGTCCCCGGTCTCCGTGAGCTGCTTGACGTACTCCTGCGCGGGGCAAATGTTGCGCGCCCCGAGCAACAACCCGGCGATAGCGAGTTCCTTGACGGCGTTGGCGTTTGCCCCCGGCGCGTTAAATACCGGCACGCCGCGCGCGGACATCCGCTCGATCGGTATGTTGTTGGTGCCCGCGCCGGCGCGCCCGATCGCCGCCACCGTTTCGGGGATGTCCATATCGTGCATCTTGTAGGAGCGCAGGATGATCGCGTCGGGATGTGCAATCTCGGACGCCACTTCGTAGCGTTCCCGAGGCAGGCGCCGAAGACCCTCCACGGCAATATTGTTGAGCGTCAAAACTTTAAACATGATTCTAAAAGTGCCACATAACCAAATGATAATAAATAATATTTACAGACGACACGCTCAAGCTTTTCGACGCTCGAAATCCGCCATGAAATCGATGAGCGCCGCCACGGCCTCCTCGGGTACCGCATTGTAAATCGACGCCCGCATGCCGCCGACGGAGCGGTGGCCCTTGAGGTTCGTAAGACCGGCTGCCTTCGACTCTTCGAGGAACGTGGCGTCGAGCGCCGAATCCGCGAGCACGAAGGGCACGTTCATCCATGAGCGCGCATCGACGGCGACAGGATTGCTGTAGAAATCGGAGCCATCGATCGCGGCATAGAGCGCCTCGGACTTGCGGCGATTGATTTCCCCGATTGCCTCGACGCCGCCTCGCGCCAGCAGCCAGCGAAAAACGAGGTCCGCGACGTACCAGGCAAACGTGGGCGGCGTGTTGGTCATCGAATCCGAGTCGGCATACGACTTCCAGGTCATGAGATGTGCCGTGCCGGGCCGCACACGCTCGAGCAGCTCGTTCCGCACTATTACTACGGTAATGCCCGCCGGGCCGATGTTTTTCTGCGCGCCGGCATAGATCACGCCAAAACGGCTGACGTCGATCGGCCGCGACAGGATGGTGCTGGACATGTCGGCCACGAGCGGCACGTCGCCGCCGGGCACGAAGTGGAACTCGACGCCGGCGATCGTTTCGTTCGGTGTGTAGTGCAGGTATGCGGCACCCGGGTCGCGGCGCCACGAAGACTCATCAGGTATATAGGTGAAGTTCTTGTCCGACGCATCGGCCGCCACATTGACCGAACAGAATTTGCCGGCCTCGCCGGCCGCCTTCTTGCCCCAGCTGCCCGTCACCACGTAATCCACCGTGTCGCCCGGCTGGCTCAGATTCAATGGCGCCATGGCCATCTGCATCGTCGCTCCGCCCTGGGGGAACAGCACACTGTAGTCGTCCGGTATTCCGAGGAGCTTCCGCAGGTTGGCCTCGGCGCGCGCTGCAACCTCAACAAATTCCTTGCTGCGATGGCTGATTTCCATGACCGACATGCCGGTGCCCTGCCAGTCGGGAATGTCGCTACGAATGGTGTCGAGCACCTCGTCGGGCAGCGCCGCGGGTCCGGCACTAAAGTTGAATACGCGAGACATGTCGCTTGAGTCCTTGAGAAAACGTCTGGAAATGGAGGGCTTTGGTGCAGCGCAATACTGCGCCGATATTGTTACGCTTTAGCCAGGCAAATGCACTAGTTGCAAGTGCATGTTTGTGGAAGAAATACCGCGTCGCCTCAACCTTGCCGGGAACGGCGGGTCGATCAAGCTACTCCTCGATGTCGTCGCCTTCCATCGACTCGATGCGCGCAAGCCCGACCAGCCGATGGCCTTCCTCGACGCGAATCAGGCGCACACCCTGTGTGTTGCGTCCCATGACGGAAATATCCGCGACCGGAGTTCGCACCAGCGTGCCGTTCGAGCTGATTAGCATCACCTCGTCGTCCTCGCTTACGGGAATGGCTCCGACCGTGCGGCCGTTGCGAGCTGTCGTCTGGATAGCAATGACACCCTGTCCGCCCCGCCCCTGAACCGGGAAATCTTCGACCGGGGTCCGTTTGCCGTAGCCGTTTTCCGTCGCCGTGAGGATCAGGCCGTCCTGAACGATCGACAGTGCGATAACCTCGTGACCCTCGGGTAAGCGAATACCGCGCACGCCAGCGGCCCCGCGGCCCATCGGCCGAACGTCGGCCTCGGAGAAGCGAATACTCTTTCCGGAACTCGCCACCAGCAGAATGTCTGCCCGGCCGTCGGTAATCGCCGCATTGACGAGCACGTCGTCGCCGCGCAGGTCGATCGCAATAATCCCGCTCGCCCTCGGCCGCGAGAACTGCGATAGCGGTGTCTTCTTGACCGTGCCGCCCGAGGTTGCCATGAACACAAAACTGTCATCGTCGAACGCCTTGATCGGCAGCACGGCATTGATACGCTCGCCGGGCTCCAGCGGCAGCAGGTTGACGATCGGCTTGCCGCGGGAGCCGCGGCTTGCCTGTGGAACCTGATACACCTTGAGCCAGTACATCTTGCCGCGACTCGAGAAGCACAGAATCGTGTCGTGGGTGTTGGCGATAAACAGCTGGTCGATGAAATCCTCATCCTTGACCTTGGTTGCCGAGCGTCCGCGGCCTCCACGCTTCTGCGCCTGATACGTCTCGATCGGCTGCGCCTTGGCATAGCCGCCATGCGACAGCGTAACGACCACGTCTTCCTGCGGAATCAGGTCCTCGACCGACAGATCCGAATGGTCCTGAACAATCTCGGTACGACGCTCGTCGCCAAAACTCTCCTTGAGCTCTTCCAGTTCGCCGCGAATGACGCCGAGCAGCCGATCAGGGTCTGCAAGAATGTCAGAAAGATCTTTAATTTTTTCAAGAATACCTTTGTATTCATTGATAATTTTTTCCTGTTCCAACCCGGTCAAACGCTGCAGCTGGAGATCCAGGATTGCCTTCGCCTGGACCGGCGAGAGGCGGTACTGGCCGTCGATCAGGCCGTAACCTTCTTCCAGCGCGTCGGGCCGCGTATCCGTATCTCCCGCCCGCGCAAGCATGTCGGTCACGGCGCCCGGGGGCCAGGCGCGCCCGATCAGCGCTTCACGAGCCTCCGCCGGCGACGGCGATGTCTTGATGAGTTCGATCACTTCATCGATGTTCGCGAGCGCTACGGCCTGCCCTTCGAGGACGTGGCCGCGGTCACGCGCCTTGCGCAGCTCGAAGATGGTCCGCCGCGTGACGACCTCGCGACGGTGCGCGAGAAACGCCTCCAGCACCTGCTTCAGATTCATCAGGCGCGGCTGGCCTTCGTGCAGCGCCACCATGTTGATGCCGAACACGCTCTGCATCGGCGTCTGCTTGTACAGATTATTCAGCACGACGTCCGAGGCCTCGCCGCGCTTCAATTCGATGACGATGCGCATACCGTCCTTGTCGGACTCGTCGCGCAGCTCGCTGATGCCCTCGATCTTTTTCTCACGGACCAGATCGGCGATTTTCTCGATGAGCCGCGCCTTGTTGACCTGGTAAGGCAGCTCCGACACGATGATTCGCTCGCGGCCCCGGCGATCTTCCTCAACCTCGGTGCGCGCCCGCGTGTACACGCGCCCCCGTCCCGTGCGGTAGGCGGCGTAGATTCCCTGAGCCCCGTTGATGATTCCAGCCGTCGGGAAATCCGGCCCCGGTATGTGCTCCATGAGCTGCGGAATATCGATGGTCGGATCTGCTATCAGCGCCAGGCAGGCGTCGACGACTTCGCCCAGGTTATGGGGCGGTATGTTGGTGGCCATGCCCACGGCAATACCCGACGAGCCGTTGACCAGCAGGTTCGGTACTCGCGCCGGGAGCACCGACGGCTCGCTTTCCGAGCCGTCGTAGTTTTCGACAAAATCGACGGTTTCCTTGTCGATGTCCGCCAGAAGCTCGTGGGCGAGACGCGACATCCGCACTTCGGTATAGCGCATGGCCGCCGGCGCGTCGCCATCGACCGAGCCGAAGTTCCCCTGCCCGTCCACGAGCAAATAGCGCATCGAAAACGGCTGGGCCATACGCACGATCGTGTCATAGACCGCCGAATCGCCATGTGGGTGGTACTTACCGATGACGTCACCGACAACACGCGCAGACTTCTTGTACGGCTTGTTGTAGTCGTTGCCCAGCTCCCGCATGGCGTACAGCACCCGCCGGTGCACGGGTTTGAGGCCGTCCCTGACGTCAGGCAGAGCACGGCCCACGATGACACTCATCGCGTAGTCGAGGTAGGACTGCTGCATCTCCTGTTCGAGACTGACCGACAGCAATTCCTGGGCAACTTCAGACATAAAAACTCACAAATTCCGTCCGGAA
>JANQPG010000096.1 GCA_028289545.1 Woeseiaceae bacterium | reverse complement strand
GTCCCGCTCCTTGTCGTGGATAAAACTTGCCAAGCATAGCGCCGGCTGGAAGACAGTTCTAGGTATATGGCCTATCTTGCTGTTTTCAATGCCAGTTTCCGCGGAGTGGTATGGCGACGAACGGCCACTTATGGGCACTCAGGTCAGCGTATGGCTCTGGCACGACGATCCCGCCGAGGGACGCCGATATGTCGATGCCGTATTTGCGGAGGCTGAACGCATCAATCAGCTCATGAGCACCTACATCGAGGACAGCCAGATCTCGATGATCAACCGGACGGCCGCTTCCGAGGCTGTCTTGGCTGACCGGGAGCTGTACTCGCTCATCCAACGCTCTCTGGATATCTCCGTGCTGACGCACGGCGCCTTCGACATTACTTATGAGAGCGTTGGGCAGCACTACGATTTTCGTCAACGTCAAAGGCCCGATACCCAAACCCTCGAAGTCGAGAAAGCGCGAATAGGCTACCGCTTGGTCGAGCTGGACGAGGCAAAGGGCACCGTTCGTTATCTCGAGGAGGGCGTGCGCATCAACCTCGGCGGGATCGCGAAGGGCTACGTTGTCGAGCGCGGCGTGGACATCCTCAAGAGCCGGGGCGTCCGCCACGCAATCGTTACCGCCGGCGGCGATTCGCGGCTGCTCGGGGACCGCCGCGGGCAACCCTGGGGGATCGGCATTCGCGATCCGCGCGAGGACGGCGAGGTGGCAATCACGCTGCCGCTCAGCGACGAGGCAATTTCCACGTCCGGCGACTACGAACGGTTTTTTGATGAAGACGGTGTTCGTTATCACCACATTCTGGCGCCCAGCACGGGCGAGCCGGCCGAGGGAGTACACAGCGCAACGGTACTTGGGCCGGACGCCGTAATGACCGACGCCCTGTCGACGTCGGTGTTTGTCATGGGAGTGGATCAGGGGCTGCGGCTGATCGCCAGCCTGCCCGACTACGAGAGCATCGTCATCGACGCGGCCGGGGCGATCTTCTACTCGGACGGACTGACGACGCCTGAACCGCCCGCACCGGCGTCACCGCAGCCGGTCGACTGACAGCGCTCGCGGGCTTCGCCGCGGCCGGAAAAAAAGTCCGTTCTGTCGCCGAATACAGACGGCTTTTCACTTTAAATTCAGCCTGATACGCCTATCATAGATGGCGTCCCGGCGTGCCAGGAAGGTCGCCGCGGCGGCTCGGCGAGGCGGCTTGGTGACCTTGCTGAAAGCTCAGGGAAAGACAACGACTTAACGTAATCTTCTCTGCTTAAGCTCGAGCATTCGGGTGGCCACAGGCGCAGGTCCCCGGGGGCGGGAACCCGCCGACGCCAAAGCGGATGCTCAAAGGAATTATGTTCAGGATTCCGGGTTGTGTGACGATTATCACGGCCTCCCGGAGCCTCATCGGTCACCATCTGTTGTCAGCTGTAAAGCGAAGCGCGGCGCCGCGATGCGTCGTCGCGCCAATGGATTGCGGTTGCTCCCGACGAGCGCGCGAAGAGGGCTTCCAGGTGAAGGCGCCTTCTTCAGGGCACGGCCTCGAGCGACCCAGTGTGTCGAAACGGATGTCAAAGAAGGTAAGGACAATGAATATCAAGAGATTGCTTGTCGCCGTAGCACTGAGTGCCATTGCCGCAACCAGCCTGGCGTCGTCGGGACTGGTCGGTAACAAAGCGCCTGACTTTGCGCTCAAAAGTTCGACCGGCGAGAACCTGCGCCTGTCGGAGTACCGCGGCGAAGTCGTCATGATCAACTTCTGGGCCACCTGGTGCGGTCCGTGCCGTCAGGAAATGCCGCTCCTCGACGATCTTTACAACCGCTACGAGCGGGTCGGCTTCAAGCTCCTGGGCGTCAATATCGACGATAACTCGCAGCGCGCCATCGACATGATGCGCGAACTCGGCGTGAACTTCCCGGTGCTGTTCGACGCCAGCAAGGACGTCAGCAAACTCTACGAAGTCAACGCCATGCCCGTGACCGTCATCCTCGATCGCGAAGGCAACGTCCGGCATGTGCACCAGGGATACAAACCCGGTTACGAAGAGAAGTATCTCAACGAAGTGCGTGCGCTGCTGAGAGAGTGATCGAACGCCGCCGGCATGCGTAATTGAACGGCCGAACAGCCGGCCGCATAGGAGAACACAGCGTGAACAGACAGCTCATTGCAGTCGCCGCACTCTTGACAGTGTCGCTGCTTGCAGCGGCAGCACCGGTATCGGCACAGGACGCCGCCGCCGCGGATATTGCAGAGGCACAGGGTGTTGCGGTCGCGGAAGCGGCGTCGCGGGACGAATTTCGCAGTCTCGACAAAGACGTGCAGGACCTCAAGAAAGAGGTGCTCGACCTCAACCGGGATCTTTTTCTGCTCGAGGAAGAGCTGTTGTTCCCGGCAAACTCGCAGGTTGCCTTTTTCGTTTCGATGGACGTTGGCGAGTACTTCGAGCTGGATTCGGTGCAGCTCAAGATCAACGGCAAGGAAGTGGCGAACTATCTGTACACGGAGCGCGAGGCCGGCTCGCTCGTGCGTGGCGGTGTCCATCGTCTGCACATGGCGAACCTCAAGACCGGCGACCATGAGCTGATTGCCATCTTTACGGGCAGCGGTCCGCACACTCGCGACTATCGCCGGGGTGCGACGCTCAATTTCAGCAAGGGTATCGGTGCGAAGTACGTCGAGCTCGAGATTACCGATCGCGTCCAGAAACAGCAGCCCGAGTTTGTCATCAAGGAATGGGAGTAGTCCTTGCCGCCTTTCCGATCAGCGTTGGCGGGATTTGCGCTTCTGCTGCTGGCCATGCCGGCGGCGGCAAAGGACAAGCGTGAACCCATAGTGGTCCAGGACGTTCACTACGGTGAAGTTCTGTTCCACTTCTATAAGGAAGACTATTTCCCCGCGATCGTCCGCCTCCTGGCTGCGCGCGAAACGTCGCGCGTCGAGAATCACCTCGACGAGTCCGAGCTGCTGCTCGGCGGCATGTACCTGTCCTACGGCCATCACCTCGAAGCGGCGGACATCTTCGAGCGCCTGCTGGCGGACAACGTGGATCAGGACATCCGCGACCGCACCTGGTTTTTCCTCGCAAAAATCTGGCAGCAGCGCGGTTATCTCGAGCGTTCGCAGCAAGCGCTGGCGAACATCGAGGGTAAGCTGCCGAAGAACCTCGAGCGCGAGGCCAGACTGCTTGAGGCGCAACTCCACATCGATGCGGGCGACCACGACCAGGCGATTGCGCTGCTTGAAAAATGGAAAGGCAAAACCGAATGGTCGCGCTACGCGCAGTTCAACCTCGGCGTGGCCCTCGTGCGCAGCGGCAGAATCGCGGAGGCGCAGTCGATCCTGTCCGACCTTGGCGATATCGACCCGTGGAACGAAGAGCTGACTTCGCTCCGCGACAAGGCCAACCTGGCCCTGGGCTACGCGCTGCTGCAGGACGGGCAGGCGAGCGCCGCCAAGCTGCCGCTGAACCGCGTGCGGCTGGAAGGACCGTTTTCGAACAAGGCGCTCCTGGGCGTCGGCTGGGCCGACGCGGAGATGGAGAGTTACGAACGCGCGCTCGTGCCCTGGATGGAGTTGCGCGGACGCGATCTGCTCGACTCCGCCGTGCAGGAGTCCATGCTGGCGATTCCCTATGCGCTGGCGAAACTCGACGCCGTGAGTCAGGCCGCCGATCACTATTTGAACGCGATCGAGGCCTTTTACGAGGAAACCAACCGCATCGATGTCACGATCGGACGCCTCGAGTCGGGCGAGTTCTTCGACGACTTCGTGAGCAACGACCCGCTCGACAGCACGGGCTGGTACTGGGAAATGCAGCATCTGCCCGAAGGGCCCGAGGCTCGCTATTTGTTCCACCTGCTCGCAACACATGAGTTTCAGGAAGGACTCAAGAATTATCGCGATCTGAATTATTTGCACCGCAACCTGGACGCCTGGCAGCGGAGCGTCGACGTTTACAGCAACATGCTGGAGACGCGGCGTGAGGCGTTTGCCGAGCGGCTGCCCCGCGTGCAGGAGGCGCTGGCGCGTGCCGACATCGACGCGCTCGTCGACCGCAAGCTCGAGTTCGACTCGCTGCTCAACAATATCGAGGAGAGCAACGATTGGCTGGCGCTGGCGAACGAGCAGCAGTTCGAAATGTGGGGCGAGATCACGGGTCTGGAGAGCAATCCGATCCTGGCCGCCGACATTCCCGAAGCGCAGGATGTGCGCGACAAGATCGGTCTTCTGAAAGGTGTTCTTCAGTGGGAACTCGAGAAGGAGTTCAAGGATCGTCTCTGGCGCCTTCGGCGGCACGTACGGCAAACGGGTGAGGCGCTCGTCGAAACGCAGCGCGCACGCCGCCAGGTGGACGAATCCATACGACTCGAACCGATCGAGTTCGATGCGCTGGGAGACCGCGTGTACGGTCTTGCACCGCGTATCGAGCGCCTCAAGATGCAGGTCGAAGACGCCATGCTCGATCAGCAGGTGTTTCTGCGGCGCATCGCCGTTGGAGAACTCAGCGCGCAGAAGCAGCGCCTCGATACCTACACGATTCAGGCGCGGTTTGCGCTGGCGTCGATCTACGACATTGCCGCCACGGTTTCGGAGACCTCCGAATGAAGCGCTCACTGATCGTCGCGGCCGTCGCTGTCTGCCTGTGTGCGGCAACGCCGGCTGACGCCCGCAAAAAGGTAAAGAAGCGCGACACGATCGGCAGCCTCGAAGGCCAGTCGGTCGAAATCCGCCCCGGCAACGTCATCGTCAACAGCTCGGATCTCGCGCGCGACAACTATCGCGCGTTTCTCGATCTCGTATCCGACGATCCCATACTCCGTGCCGAGGCAATGCGTCGTTTGGGCGACCTCGAGCTCGAAGTGACGGAAGCCGAGCAGCTCAGCGAGAACATCGACGCGCTGGGGATGGAAACCTTCAGCAACGCCGTGGATCTGTACCGGCAGCTGCTCGAGGCGTATCCCGACTACCGTCGCAACGATACGGTGCTCTATCAGCTTGCGCGCGCCTACGAAGCGGGTGGCCTGACCGACGAGGCGCTGGTGACGTTGAACGAACTGGTTGGTCGCTATCCCGACACCCTGTTGATCGACGAAGTCCAGTTTCGCCGCGGCGAAATGCTGTTCCTGCGCAAGCAGTACAACGACGCCGAGATTGCATATTCGGCGGTTGTGGACTACGGCGACGCATCGCGCTTCTACGAACAGTCGCTGTACAAGCTCGGCTGGTCGCAGTTCAAGCTGGCGTGGCACGAAGACAGCCTGGAACCGTTCTTCGAGCTCCTGGATCGCAAAGTGGGCGACTTCGAGTTCAAGGATGGCGACGATCGTCTGGAGGGCCTGAGCCGCGCTGAGCAGGAGCTCGTGGAAGACACGTTCCGCGTGCTGTCCATCAGCTTCTCGTACATGGACGGTGCGAACAGCATCGACGAGTTTTTAGAACGCCGCGGCAACCCGATCTACAGCTACATCATCTACATGAACCTGGGCGATCTGTACCTCTCGAAAGAGCGCTACGTGGACGCCGCCGGGGCCTACGAGGCGTTCGTGAACCACGACCCTCTGCACCCGAAGGCGCCGCTCTTGCAGGTGGAGGTCATCGAGGCCTACGAACAGGGCGGATTCCCCTCACTCGTGCTCGACGGCAAGAAAGGTTTTGTCGAGCGCTACGGCATGGACGGCGAGTTCTGGGTGCGCAACCCGCCCGGCGAGAACGAGGCGGTCGTTGCACATCTGAAGGCCAACCTGTCGGATCTCGCGGAGTACTACCACGCACAGGCGCAGGCCGGTGGAGGCAAGGCCGACTACCAGCAGGCGGCGCAGTGGTATCGCAAGTACCTCGCGTTCTTCCCCGAAGAGCCGGACAGCGCCAATACCAACTTCCTGCTCGCGGAAATACTCTTCGAAAGCGAGGACTACCTTGCCGCGACCGATGAGTACGAGCGTACGGCGTATGCGTATCCGCTGCACGAGCGGGCCGCCGAAGCGGGTTATGCGGCGCTTCTTGCCTACGCCGAACACGAAAAGACCTTCAGCGACGAAGAGGCGCGCAAAGAGTGGCATCGTCGCTATCTCGACAGCGGTCTGCGCTTTGCCAACACGTATCCGGAGCACCCCGAGTCGGGCGCGGTACTGACCACCGTGGCCGAGGACCTGTTCGCGGACGGGCAGTTCGACCTTGCCGTTGCCGTTGGTCAGGCTGTCGTCGGCAAGCAGCCGCCCGTCGATCCGCCGTTGTTGCGTACGGCCTGGACGGTTGTGGCGCATTCGCAATTCGACCTCAGCAATTTCGCCGAGGCGGAGCAGGCCTATTACCGTTTGCGGAGCTTCACGCCGGCCGACGATGGCGAGGCCAACGCCGACATCAAGGATCGCATTGCCTCTTCGATTTACAAGCAGGGTGAGCAGGCTCGCGACGCGGGTGACCTCGAAACGGCGGTGACGCACTTCACGCGCCTGGGTCAGGCCGTACCCGATTCGGACATTCGGGCGACCGCCGAGTACGATGCCGCCGCGGCGCTCATCAACATGCAGGCCTGGGATCGGGCATCGGGCGTTCTCGAACAGTTTCGGATCGACTATCCGGACAGCGAATATGCCGACGACATTACGCAGAAGCTGGCTGTCAGCTACATGGAGACCGGCGATTCGGCAAAGGCGGCCAGCGAGTTCGAGCGTATAGCGGATGACCCGGATTCCGGCGAAGACGTTCAGCGCGAGGCGCTGTGGAAAGCAGCGGACCTCTACAAGAGCAGTGCGACGGCGAGCAGCGAACAGCGCGTGCTCGACACGATTGTCCAGCGTTTCCCGCGCCCCGTCTCAGAGTCGATCGAGGCGCGTTATCGGCTGCTGGAGCTGGCGGAGGCGAGCGGTGACTACAACGTCCGTATGACGCGGCTCAGGGACATCGTGAACGCGGACGCGATGGCGGGCGCGGAGCGCAGCGAAAGGACCCGTTTCCTGGCGGCGAAAGCGTCGATCGAGCTCGCCGAGCCGGTCCGCCAGCAATTCGAGGTCTTCAAGCTGACGCAACCGCTGGCCGATAGCATGAAGGTCAAGCGCAAGCTCATGCAGGACACGATCGACGCCTACACGTCGGCGGCCGATTACGGCGTCGCCGAAGTGACGACGGCCGCCACCTTCCGCCTCGCGCAGGTCTACGAGACGTTCGGCGCAGACCTGATGGGTTCCGAGCGACCCGGCAATCTCGACGAGGTCGCCCTCGAGCAATACGAGCTGTTGCTGGAGGAGCAGGTATATCCGTTCGAGGAGAAGGCGATCGACCTCTACAAGGCGAACACGGATCGTACGCTCGACGGAGTCTACGACGAGTGGGTGCAGCAGAGTTTTGACAGGCTGGCAGGGCTAATGCCGGCGCGTTACGCGAAAATGGAGCGCAGCGAAGATGTGGTTACGGCGCTATATTGACAGGGAAGGCAGGCCGCACCGGACGGGGCGGGTGACCAGGGGCATCGCAACCTGGCGGGTCGGGTCGCTAATGGCGGCGGCTCTCCTGCTCGGCGCCTGCGCGTCCGGCCCCAAGCCCGAAAAGCGGTCCGATGCCGCGGCCGACGCAATGGATCCGGCGGCGTTCGGCGCGGAAGTGCCGCCCGAGGCGCAAACGCTCTACGAGCAGGCCGTGGCCGTCATGGCGGCGGGCGACTTCATCGACGCCGAGCTGCGTCTCAAGGAGTTTCTCCTGCAGTATCCAGCGTATCCGGGCGCTTGGGTGAACCTGGCAATCATTCATCGGCACAGCGGCAACGACCAGCAGGCGCTCGCGGACATCGAAAAAGCGCTCGCGATCGACCCCAATAACGCAGTGGCGCTGAATCAGAAGGGCCTCCTGTTCCGCAGAAACGGCAATTTTCTTGAAGCAGAGGCCGCATATTTGAAGGCCGTCACAGCGAGTCCTGAGTACGCGTTGGCACACTACAACCTCGGTGTACTCAATGAGCTGTATTTACAGCGGCTCGATGCGGCACTGCAGCATTTCGAGACCTACCAGTCGCTGGTAGGCGAAGACAAGCAGGTCGAGAAATGGATCACCGATTTGCGCCGCCGGGTGGCGGCCAACCAGCGCACGGCGAACGTGGCGGAATGACGGTATGAACAAACGGCTATTCAACTTGGGCCTTGCCGCGGCGGCGTCGGCAGCCGTCTTCTGGGCCGCTGAAGCGTATCCGCAAGCCTCCGACGAACTGGATGCCTACGAGCCCGGGGTCGACACGTCCGCGCTCGAACCCGCGGTCGATACTTCCACGCTCGAACCCGCAGCGCCGCAGGCTGATGTCCGCGAACCCGCCGATTCTCTCGAGACGGCGACGGCGCGCGTCGACGACGACATTCGCAGGCGCACGACCAACTCGGGCGTAATGGACGAAATGGATCTCGGACGCACCGAGATTACCGGCAACCAGGAGTTGCCGAAGGTGTTGTACATCGTGCCCTGGCAGAAGTCGGATCCGGGCGAACTGATGGGCCGCCCGGTCAACACCTTGCTGGACGAAGTGCTGGCGCCTTTGAACCGGGACGAATTTGTACGACAGGTTGACTACTACGGCGAGCTTTACGGCGTCGAAGACGAAGAATGACGTGACGGCTGATTAAATAGAGGAGTAATCACGTGAGTACCTTGATCAACTTTTTTCAACAGGGCGGTGCATTCATGTACCCGATCCTGCTTGTGTTTGCGCTCGGCGTTGCTATTGCCGTCGAACGCTGGACTTACCTTACGGTGTCGGGCGCCGCGAACCGCGCGCTGTGGAAGAAGATCGTGCCGTTTTTGAAGGCCGGTAACTTCCAGGAAGCCGCTGCGCACACTTCGAAATCGAAGGCGGCAATCGGCTCGATTCTGACCTACGGCCTGTATCGCGTGAAGTCGGCGCGCCGCCGTGACGATATCGAAAAGGCCATGGAAGAGAGCCTCATGGAGGTGCTGCCGCGGCTCGAGAAACGGACCCACTATCTCGCGACGCTCGCCAATATTGCGACCTTGCTGGGCCTGCTCGGCACGATCATTGGCCTGATCGCGGCGTTTACCGCGGTTTCGAACGCTAACCCGGCGGACAAGGCCGACATGCTCTCGGCCAGTATTTCGGTCGCTATGAACACGACGGCGTTTGGCCTGATGGTCGCCATTCCGTTGCTGCTGATTCACGCCCTGCTGCAGACCAAGACCAATCAACTGGTGGACAGTCTTGAGATGGCCAGCGTGAAGTTCCTGAACGCCGTGACCGAGCGCCAGCTCAAAGCAGCGGCCGGAGGCTAAGCTCATGATTCGTAGCCGCCGAGGCGGACGTCGCGGAAACGCCGAGACGGCCGAACTCAACATTACGGCGTTCATGAACCTGATGGTGATCCTGGTGCCGTTCCTGCTGATTACCGCGGTGTTCTCGCGACTGGCGATTCTCGAACTGAATCTGCCAGGCTCCTCTACCGAGCCCGCGGATCCGCAGGAACAGACCTTCCAGCTCGAGGTGACGGTGCGCATGGACCGCCTCGAAGTGGGTGACCGAAACCAGGGTGCATTGGGCATCTATCCGAACTCGCCGGAGGGCTACGACTTCGACGGACTGAGCGCGAAGCTCCACGAAATCAAGCGGCGTTATCCCGAGAAGACCGATGCCGCGATCCTGCTCGAAGGTGACATCGAGTACGACACGCTGGTGCAGGTCTACGACCGCGTGAGCGTGCGCGAGGAGATCGAAGAAGAAGCGATCGTCCGTTACGACCTGTTTCCTGTCATTTCCATTGGCGATGCGCCAGTGACCGACGGAGGTGCCTGAACGATGGTCAAATCAGGCCGCGCAAAACGCATGGAGAAGCATCACCGGCGCAACAAGAGCTCCGGTACGCTGAATCTCGTCTCGCTCATGGACATCTTCACGATTCTCGTGTTCTTCCTGCTCGTGAACTCGTCGGACGTCGAGGTATTGCCGAACGCGAAGGATATCCAGTTACCGGAGTCGATCGCCGAGGAAAAGGCGAAGGAGACCGTGGTCATCCTGATCGGTGATGAAGACATCATTGTCCAGGGTACGCCGGTGGCAAAAGTACAGGACGTCATGGCGCGGCCGGGCAACGACATTCCCGAATTGCGTGAGGCGCTCAAGTCACAAAACGACCGCGTGCTGCGGCGCGAAGCGCAGCAGGACATTGCCGGTCGCGAAGTGACGATCATGGGCGACAAAGAAATTCCGTACCGCCTGCTGAAGAAGGTCATGGCGACCTGTTCGGCGTCCGAGTACGGGCAGATTTCACTGGCAGTGCTGCAGAAGAGCTCGGAGCAGCTCGACGACCTGCAGGCAGCGGCCCGTTAGGGATAGCGGGTGACAAGCGAACGCATGCCTCTCGAGGCAAGAGCTCGAGCGTAGGAGTTAGGACATTGGATTTACCGTTCTACAGAGAGTACGAACTGCCATGGACCTCTGAGCAGGGCCAGGAGCGCAAATTCAAGCGTCTCCTGGGCGGCATCATGCTGGTTACGCTTGCGTTGTCGCTGGTCTGGCCGTTTCTGCCGACGCCGGAGCCCGATCCCAACGAGGTCATCGAAGTCCCGGAGCGTATTGCCCGGTTGATGCTCGAGGAAAAACCACTGCCGCCGCCGCCCCCTCCGCCCGAGCCGGAACCCGAGCCGGAGCCGGAGGTCGAGGAGCCGGACCCGATCGAACCGGAGCCCGAGCGCGTCGTCGAAGAGACGCCGCCGCCGGAACCCGAGCCGGAACCGGTCCCCGATCAGCTCGAAGTGGCGCGTGAGCAGGCACAGGCAGCGCTAATGCCGTTTGCCGAGGATCTCGCCGATCTCGTCGATCAGGATCTCGTCGAGACGATGGCCGACGACCGGCCGCTGACCGGCAGCGTCGGCGAAGCGGCGCGCAACGAACGCTCGATGATCACCTCGCAGGTGGGCACGGCGTCCGCCGGTATCAACACGGCCAACATGAGCCGCAACACCGGCGGCAGCGGCATTGCCGGCCGCACGACAACGCGTGTGCAAAGCGACGTCGCGGCGATTGCCCAGCGGCAGGCGGCGGGCGGCGCCCGGCGCACGGGTGAAAGCGGCAAGGGTTCTCGTTCACGCGAGGAAATCGAGCTGGTGTTCGATAAGAACAAAGGATCGATTTTTGCGCTCTACAATCGCGCGCTTCGCCGCGATCCGTCGCTGGAGGGCAAGCTCGTCTTGCGCCTGACGATCGCGCCGAACGGCCAGGTTACGTTCTGCGAGATCGTGTCGAGCGAATTGGGCGATCCGGAGCTCGAGCAGAAGCTCGTGCAGCGCGTCAAGCTGTTCCGCTTCGAGGCGCGTGACGTCGAACCGATCACGACGACCAAACCCATCGACTTCTTCCCCGCCTGACGACGTCGCCTATCGGCACGTCAGGCCGTTCCCGGCTATTGCGAGTGAGCAATTGCGGGTGGGTAATTGCGGGTGAATAAGGGCTGCTCTATCCTCGCTGCATGATCCGTTGAGAGGAGCTTGCCGTGCCTGAGGGGAGAATTGCCTGCGTCGTTCGCCAGTACACCTGCTGGGCCTTTGCGCTGTGTCTGCTGCCGGGAATGGCCGCGGCACAGTCCTTCGAAGAACTCGTTGCGGAGACAGGCATTCAGGCCGACGGCGTTGCCATGCGCGATGCACCGCGTTGGCGAAAACCCGCGACGGTCCTGTATCGCGGCTCTGCCGATTCGGCTGCCGAACTCGAGGCGGTCGTCCCGGGACTGCGCATTGTTGCGGTCGGCAGCCTTGCCGCCGCTGTCGAGGCCGCCGCTGAGGCCGATGCCGTGGTTGGCTTCTGCAATCCCGAACTGGTTGCTGCGGCCAAGAAAGCGAGCTGGATTCAGATTTTCAGCGCCGGCGCGGAGCGTTGCCTTGCCGCTGACGCGGTGGCGAACGGCGAGATTGTGCTGACGAACATGCAGAAGATGTCGTCGCCTGTCATCGGCGAGCACACCATCGCCATGATGCTCAGTCTAAGCCGCGGCCTGACTCAGTTTGCCAAGCTGATGCCGGAAGGGCGATGGGATCGGAGCGTGACCGACAGCGCCAACGTCATGCCCATCACCGATCGCACAATGCTCGTTGTCGGGCTCGGCGGCATTGGCCGGGAGATAGCGGTGCGCGCGCACGGGCTTGGTATGCGCGTGATCGCCATTCGCAACAGCTCGCGAGAAGGGCCGGAGTTTGTCGACTACGTGGGGCTGCCGGACGAGCTTCACGCGCTGGCCGGCGAGGCCGACGTGATTGTCAATGCGTTGCCGCACACGCCGGCAACCGAGGGCAGCATTGACGCCGCCGTATTTGAGGCGGCCAAACGGGGCGCTCTGTACCTGTCCGTCGGCCGCGGCAAGACGACGGTCACAGAGGATCTCGTCGCTGCGCTGCGCAACGGACAGATTGGCGGTGCCGGCCTCGACGTTACCGATCCCGAGCCACTGCCGCCGGATCACCCGTTATGGCAGTTCGATAACGTGTTGATTACCCCTCATATGTCGGGTTTTGGCGGCGGCACCGAGCGTCATCAACTGTTGCTTCGTGAAAACCTCAAGCGTTTTGCCGATGGGGACACCCTGTATAACGTCGTCGATCCCGAGAGAGGGTACTGAGCTTGACTACGCTGCCGCTTCACCGTATCCGGAATTGTCCCTCGTGACGGCGGCTGCCGAGAATACGGCACTCGACGGTGCGCGCCGTCGTCGCCTGTATCTGTTCCGGCATGGTGCGGTCGATTACCTGGATGCACAGGGTAACTGGGTTGCGGACCCGGACGCCGTTCGCCTGAACAGCCAGGGTGAGGAGCAGGCAAGGCGCATGTCGCAGGCCTTCTCCGGCGTGGCCGTGGACCGGGTGATCTGTTCGGGTTTGCCGAGGACGCAACAAACCGCCGAGATTGTCCTCGCTGGACGCGGATTGCCAATCGGCACCGAGGCCGGGCTTGAGGAAATCCGGCCGGTGCGCGCCGAGTCGTCGCCGGACTTCGATCTGCTCCACGACGTTGCATACGCACATTGGCGTGCCGGCGATCCGGAAGCGCGGTTCCTGGGCGGTGAGCGTTATGCCGATTTCTACGAGCGCGTTGTTGCTGCGGTCGAGTCCATCGTTGCCGATCAGAGCTGGAGCAGCCTGGCGGTCTTCGCGCATGGCGGAACCAACGCCGCGGTGCTCGGCTGGGCGAGTGGACTCGGCAAAGACGCCTTTGGCGCCTTCGATCAACAGACCTGCTGCCTCAACATCATCGACTTCGACAGCTGCAGCGAATCGGGCCGCTTGAGGCGGCGTACGATCAGAGCCCTCAACGTGACGGCGGAGGACCCGCTGAAACACGGGCGACGGGCCGGCGACCTGGAGCTGCTCGCCGTTCGGCTCCAGCGGTTCGACGCAAACGGCTCCACCAAAACCTAGTGGGCATGGCATAGTGATGCCGCCATTCCGGCGCGGTAGCCCATCGTGAAACCGATGAAGACAACAGCAAATACTCCGCTGTCCGCCAAGGCCATTCGGGAGGTCGTGCGCGCTCGCGGCGATGCGGACATTGCCCGGCATTCGGCCGGGTTCTTCAAAGCCGGTCCCGGTGAGTACGGTGAGGGTGATCGCTTCCTCGGGATACGGGTGCCAGTGACGCGGCAGTTGGCCAAGCAGTTTCGTGACGCGCCCGAACGCTCGGTGCTGGCGTTGCTGAAGTCGCCGTACCATGAGGAACGTCTGCTTGCGGTTCTGCTGCTGGTCAGCCGCTACCAGCGCGCCGGCAGAGACGAGCGCCGGCACGTTTTCGACACTTATCTCAGTCATCGGCAATACGTCAACAACTGGGATCTCGTCGACAGCTCGGCGCACCTGATCGTTGGCCCGGAACTCGAGGACGGCGACAGGAGCCTGCTCTACGAGCTGGCTGAGAGCGAATCGCTCTGGGATCGCCGCATAGCGATCATCGCCACGCTGCGTTTCATCCGTAACGGCGATTTTCGCGACACGGTGAAGCTGTCGCGCATTTTGCTGAAAGACCCCGAGGATCTGATTCACAAAGCCTCCGGCTGGATGCTGCGCGAGGCCGGAAAACGTGACGTTTCGGTGCTGCGCAATTTCCTGAAACGGCACTCGAAGTCGATGCCGCGCACGATGTTGCGCTACGCCATCGAGAAGCTGCCGGCCACCGAGCGCCGGCGGTGGTTGTCCGGCTGACACAGCGCATGAGCTCTCCCGTCGGCCAGGAAGATCGGGCTCTGGGCTTTCCGCCGCTTGTGGGCAGGGCGCCGCGCGCATTGATCCTCGGCACTCTACCCAGCGTGGCGTCTATCGAGAAGCGCCAGTATTACGGGCATCCGCAGAACGCGTTCTGGAAAATCATGTATGCGCTCCTGGCCGGCCGCGGCGACGGCGATACGAGTGTGCTGGAGGTTGCCTATGCAGAGCGTACCGCGCTGCTGAAGCGGTCGGGTATTGCCGTGTGGGATGTGCTCGGACAATCGGTGCGCCCGGGCAGCATGGACGCCGACATCGACCTGTCTACGGCGCAGCCGAATCCGCTTGCCGGTTTTCTGGAGTCCCGCTCGGGCATTACGCTGGTTTGCTTCAACGGCCGCAAGGCGCGGGAGTTGTTCAAGCGTTTTGTGGACACATCGACGCTGACGCGGGACGTTCACTACGCGGCGCTGCCGTCTACGAGCCCGGCCTACGCAGCGATGTCGCTGGCCGAAAAAACCGGACACTGGCGGGCTGCGCTCAAGGGCCATGTGCCCGCCGTTCAATAGTGAGTTCAGGAGGACAAGCAAGTGATTGGATACGTAACGCTCGGCACCGACGACATCAAACGGTCGGCTGCCTTCTACGATGAACTGCTGAGCCTGATCGGCGCAAAACGCTTCATGGAGTTCGAGACCTTCGTTGCGTGGTCCGCTGGAGAGGGTACACCGGGCCTTTCCATTACGCGGCCGTTTGACGGCCAGGCGGCAACGGCCGGCAACGGCACCATGATTGCGCTGCAGGTGGATTCGCCCGCGAAGGTGGACGCCATGCACGCCAAGGCGCTGGAACTCGGCGGGCGGGACGAGGGCAAACCCGGCGCGCGCAGTGGCTCGTTTTATGCGGCCTACTTCCGCGACCTGGACGGGAACAAGCTCAACGCCTACTGCGTTGGCGGCGACTGACGCACTCGCTCGCGGCGTGTCGGCACCCTGGTAGCCCCGACGTGCTACTGTTGACCCGATGAGCAGTTCTCTCGATCGCTACCACCGGCAGATGCTGCTCGCCGGCTTTGGCGAGGCCGGTCAGCAACGCTTGAAGGAAGCCACCGCGCTCGTGCTTGGCTGCGGTGCGCTGGGCAGCGTCGTGACGGACCTCCTGGCACGCGCCGGCGTGGGCCACCTTCGCATCGTCGATCGCGATATCGTCGAATTGACCAACCTGCAGCGGCAAGTGTTGTTCGACGAGCGCGACGTTGCGGCCGGACTGCCCAAAGCCGAGGCTGCGAGGCGCAAGCTCGAGAACGTCAATTCCGACATCGCCGTGACAGCCGTGGTTGACGACATCAACCACACCAACATCGAGCGTCTTGCCGACGGCGCGGACATCCTCGTCGATGGTCTCGACAATTTCGAGACGCGTTACCTCGCGAACGACTTTGCCGTAAAGCAAGGGCTACCCTATGTGTACGGCGCCGCTGTTGCGACCACGGGCATGGCGTTTACCGTATTGCCGCATGGCGACGGTAGCCTGCCCTGGGAAGCGGCGGAAGCGGGGAACTGTGCGACACCGTGTTTCCGCTGCCTGTTTACGGAGCCGCCACCGGCGGGCTCGAGCCCAACCTGCGATACCGTCGGTGTGCTGAGCTCCGCGGTGGGTGCCGTCGCGAACGTGCAGGTGGCCGAAACGCTCAAGGTGTTGACGGGGCACTACGACAAGGTTCGGCGAACCTTGCTGACGATCGACGTGTGGGAAAACGAATACCTGGAACTGACGGTGGACGGCGCCTATACGGAAGGCGATTGTGTCTGCTGCAAAGGACGCCAGTTCGACTATCTCGACGGCAAGTCGGGCTCGAGCGCCGTGGCCTTGTGCGGCCGCGATGCCGTGCAGCTTCGCGGCCGCCAGGACAGCGGCCCGCTCGATTTCGACGCCCTGGCTGGTCGTTTTGCCGGATCCATCGACGTCCGGCAGAACGAATTCATGCTGGTTGCCGCTATCCGCGACGCGGACAAACACTACGAACTTACGGTGTTCCGCGATGGTCGGACTATAGTCAAGGGCACACACGAACCCGCCGTTGCGCGGACGCTGTTCGCAAAGTACGTCGGGAGCTGAACTGTTTTTGGACCGTTTCCAGGCAGACATCGGGAGAGGGGGGAAGGCCATGACCGCTGTACGCATTCTCGTCGGCACGCGCAAGGGCGCGTTTGTGCTGACCTCGGACCTGGACCGCAAACAATGGGACGTCGACGGTCCATTGTTCGCGGGTTGGGAGGTTTATCACATCAAGGGCTCTGCAGTTGACCCGGACCGCATCTATGCGTCGCAGAGCTCGAGCTGGTTCGGGCAGATCATTCAGCGCTCCGATGATGGCGGCAAGAGTTGGTTCCAGCCGGGTTCGAGCGGCGAAGAATCGAAGACCGTTGACGGAATGCCGCAGGGCGAGAGCAACAAGTTCGTCTACGATACTTCCGAGGCAACCGGCAGGCCGCTGTCGACACATCAGTGGTACGACGGGACTCAACACCCCTGGGAGTTCGCCCGGGTATGGCATCTCGAGCCGGCACTCGACGATCCCGATACCTGCTACGCCGGGGTAGAGGACGCGGCGCTGTTTCGAACGACGGACGGCGGCGTCACCTGGCAAGAGCTTGCAGGTCTTCGCGGCCACGAGACGGCATCAGAGTGGGCGCCGGGCGCGGGTGGTATGTGCCTGCATACCATTGTGCTCGACCCCAACAACCCAAAGCGCCTCTTCTGCGCAATCTCGGCGTCGGGCACGTTCCGTTCCGACGACGGCGGCGATACATGGAAACCGGTCAATCAGGGTTTGCACTCGGACTACATACCCGACCCGACGGCGGAGGTGGGTCACTGTGTCCACCGGATCGCGATTCATCCGTCGAATCCGAATACGCTGTTCATGCAGAAGCACTGGGATGTCATGCGCAGCGACGACGGCGGAGACTCCTGGCGAGAAATCAGCGGCAACCTGCCCAGCGACTTCGGCTTTCCGATAGCTGTCCACTCGCACGAGCCCGAAACCATCTACGTCGTACCGATCGAAAGTGATTCGCTGCACTATCCGCCGGAAGGCAAGCTTCGCGTTTATCGAAGCCGCAGCGGCGGTGAAGACTGGGAGGCGCTCACCGACGGCCTCCCGCAGGAGCATTGCTACGTGAACGTCCTGCGCGACGCCATGGCCGTGGACACGGCGGATCCCTGCGGCGTGTATTTCGGCACAACCGGCGGTCAGGTGTATGCCTCGTCTGACAGCGGCGATCACTGGAACCCGATTGTTCGCGACCTTCCGGCCGTGCTGTCGGTCGAGGTCCAGACGATCCCGTGAGCGCCGTGCGCGTGTTGTTGCCGCTGCATTTGCAGACGCTGGCCGGCACCGGCCGCGAAGTCAGGCTGACGGTCGATGGCGCCGTAACCCGCGGCAACGTGCTCGATGCGCTGGAGGCGAGTTACCCTATGCTGCGAGGCACCGTTCGTGAGCACGGCACGCTGAAACGTCGTCCGCGAGTACGCTTTTACGCGGCCGGCGTCGACATCACCCACGACGATGCCGAAGCTCGTCTGCCGGCAGCGATTGCGACCGGTGAGGAACCGTTTCGGATAGTGGGGGCGATATCGGGCGGCTAGCGTTTGTTGCCGCTGACTATTGATACAGTGATCGGTGTAATACACAGCGCCCGGGTGTTATACAGGGTATCGAACACGGGCGTTTGCTAAGGAGCTTAACGGTATGCATGGGAAAAAACTGGCCGCCTGGGCTCGAGAGCTTTTGATTCTCGGACTTCTGCTGGGCGGAGTACTCGCCGCGCGTTCGTCGCTGGCGGATCATTATGTCGTGCCGACCGGGTCGATGGAGCATACGCTGTATCCGGGTGATCGCGTTGTCGTCGACAAGCGCGCTTACGGGTTACGT
This sequence comes from Woeseiaceae bacterium, assembly GCA_028289545.1. Classification (GTDB taxonomy): domain Bacteria; phylum Pseudomonadota; class Gammaproteobacteria; order Steroidobacterales; family Woeseiaceae; genus UBA1847. The sequence continues at coordinate 22,294 of JANQPG010000096.1, read as the reverse complement.
GTGCCGTTCACACGCATCGAACTGGGCGACGGCGATGCGGTGAGCCGGGGTGACATCGTCATTTTCGACTCTCCCTACGACGGCACGCGCCTCATCAAGCGTATCGTCGCCATCGGCGGCGATCGTGTCGTGTTGCGCGGGGGGCGCCTGTGGATCAACGGCGTTGCGCTGGCGGATTCCGGCATTCCCAACGTGGAACGCTTCGGCGATACGCTGGCCGTGTTGAGGCTGGATCACGGCGGCGGCCCCGACTACGAGCAGGTGCTGCCGGCGAAGACGCTGCTTGCGATTGGCGATCACCGTGGCAACAGCCGGGACGGCCGTTTTTTCGGTTTGATCGGTGAAGACGACGTGTATGCCAGGGCTCTCGGCGTCTACTATCGGCGCGGCGAAGGGTTTGTCTGGCGTCCGCTATAGCGCGCCGTCACCCGTTTCGCCAGTGCGTATGCGAACGACGTGCTCGAGCGCCGTCACAAAGATCTTGCCGTCGCCCACCTTGCCGGTTTTGGCGCTGTCGACGATCGCTTCGACGACGCGATCCGCCAGTTCGTCAGCGACAGCGACCTCGATCTTCGCTTTCGGCAGAAAGTCGACGACGTATTCTGCGCCGCGATACAGCTCGGTATGACCTCGCTGCCGGCCGAAACCCTTGACCTCGCTGACGGTCATTCCCTGTATACCCACTTCAGCGAGTGCGTTGCGCACGTCGTCCAGGCGAAACGGCTTTACGATAGCGGTCACGAGTTTCATACGAATTCTCTCTGCACGGACACCGCGTTATGCTAGCAACGACGGCGGGCGATGTGTACACCGTCGCAAAGGAGATGCACGTGGCAGGTGTTGCCGCACACGGCGGTTGCGCGATAGGGCGGGGCAGGCAGACGCCAGGTGTTGCGCCCTGATGGATCGAGACTGGTTTCCCCCGCTGGCCGAGCTGATCAGCAATCGCATGGAAGCGGATACCGCGGGTGCGCTTGCTGAACTCGTCGGGCTCGCCGTGAAGCACGAGGGCACCTGCCTGATCGCGTTCCATGCCGAGCGGACCCCCGAGGTATTGCATCACACGCTGGAGCCGGCGGGCGCGAGCCACTATCTCGATCGCTATCTGGCGGGCCCCTATCTGCTCGACCCACTGTTTCGTTTGAGTCAGGAGGCATTGAAGCCCGGCGTGTGCCGCTACCGGGACGCGACGCCGGACCGATTCCGCTCCAGCGAGTATTACCGCCAGTACTGCGAGCAAACCCATTTAACCGACGAGATCGACTATCTGGTCGACGTGGCCGGCGGCACGACGCTGGCTCTTGTTGTCGGCCGCCGCAAGCGCCGTTTCTCGCAAGCCGAGGTCGGACGTCTCCACGATATGACCGACCTCGTGCATGCGGCGATACGCAAGGTTTGGGATCGGCACAGCTATTCGGCGGCCGCTGATGCCGCGGCTGAGCACCTGAGACTCACACGCTGCTTCGACAACTTCGGTGCGGGACTGCTGACGGAACGCGAGCGACAGATTACTCAGCTCCTGCTGCAGGGGCATTCCACAAAGTCGGTGGCGCGGGAGCTGGGTATTGCGCCTGGGACGGTCATGGTGCACAAGCGCAATCTGTTCTCCAAGCTGGCCATTACGTCCCAGTATGAGCTGTTCTCGCGTTTCATCGACGAGTTAACCCGGCATTGAGCGGGGAGCCGCGGGCATGGCAAGCGTTTCGGGCAAAAAACGGGGGTAGAATTCGCTACATGGCATCAAACGACGAAGCTGCGACAGACCGGGTAATTTCCGCCACATGGCACTGAATTACGAAGCTCTGCTCGGCAATGAGCAGGTCGATGTGCCGTTTCGCTACACCGAGGAACAGACGATGCTGTACGCGCTGAGCGTCGGCATGTCGCGAGACTCGCTGAACCCCGGGGAACTCAACTACACGTACGAAGGCAATGCCTGGTTGAAGTCGCTGCCGACGCAGGCCAGCGTTCTCGTGCCGAACGCATTCCCGGCGGACCTCGGCTGGGATTTCAAGCATGTGCTGCACTGCGAGCAGCGGTTGTCGATTTTCCGGCCATTGCCGCCCGCGGCCCACCTCAAGGTGAACAAGCGCATTGCCGCGATTCACGATCTCGGCAAGGACAAAGGCGCCATGTTCTATTTCGAGGCTGAAGGACGCCTGGCGAGCGACGACACGGCTCTGTTTGCAAGCGGCAGCACAGTCCTCGCGCGCGCCGACGGCGGTTTCGGCGGCATGCGAGGCGAACTGCCTCAACCGCACCGGGTTCCGGCGAGGGAACCGGATATGGCCTGCCAGCTGCCGACCGACGCTCACCAGGCGCTGCTGTTTCGACTGAACGGCGACATGAATCCGCTGCATGCCGATCCGGCACTGGCCAGTGCCGCGGGATTCCAGCGGCCCATATTGCACGGCCTATGCACTTACGGGGTTGCCTGTCACGCCATTCTGAAGACCGTGCTGGACTACGACCACACGCTGATCGTCGAATTTGATGCGCGTTTCTCGTCGCCGGTGCTGCCGGGTGATACGATTGCTACGGACATTTGGCAGGACGGCAATGTCCTGTCTTTCCAATGCCGGGTCGTCGAGCGCAATGTGACGGTGCTCCGCCACGGCCGTTGTCTTTTGAGAAACTGAACGCTGTTGATGGGGGGATCGTGAGCGAACGCGTTAACCTGACGATTGACGGACACGTTGCGCGTGTGACACTAAACCGTGCCGACAAGTACAACGCTGTCGATAAGGGGGTCATCGACGGCCTCGTGGAGGCTGCCGAGCAGATTGCCCGGGAACAAGACGTTCGCGCCGTCGTTCTGAGCGGCGCCGGCGAGCATTTCTGCGCCGGCATCGATCTGTCGATGTTCCAGGCAGCGGAACCCGTGTTCGGCCCGGAAGCGATGGCGCCGCAGGGCGACGGCACCGCAGCCAATTATTTCCAACGCCCCGCAACCGTTTGGCGGGAGTTGCCCATTCCGGTCGTCGCGGCCATACACGGCATCTGCTACGGCGCGGGGCTGCAAATAGCCCTGGGTGCGGACGTGCGGATTGCGTCGCCGGACGCCCGACTGTCGGTCATGGAGATCAAATGGGGCATAGTGCCCGACATGGGCATGACCGTGACGGCGCGAGGGATTGTGCCGCCGGATCGGCTCATGGAGCTCGCGCTGACCGGGCGGGAGTTCGACGGCAAAGAGGCTCTGGACCTCGGGGTCGTGAGCCGGCTCGACGCCGAGCCGCTCGAGGCGGCCAACGCGCTGGCCGCGGATATCGCGGGTCGCTCCCCGGACGCCACGTCGTCGATCAAGCGGCTTCTGGGGACGGGTTTGGGCCTGCCGCCGGCCGAGGCGCTGCGTCTGGAGGCCGAGCTGCAGCTTGGCCTCCTGGGCAAACCGAACCAGTCTGAAGCCGTCGCCGCCAATTTGGCCGGCAGAGAGCCGCAGTTTGGGCCGAGACGTGCGGGATGACGCTATTTGACGACAGGACTGGAAGGAACTTACGAATGAAACGGTCGCTCTAAGCAGGTTGAGTACGATCGTTGTGTAGAGTTGTTCGAACGTGAAGTCAGTATTGTTGTTCTCTGAATGGAAGCTTGCCGCCCGCGCAGCCGCGCGCACGGTCTGCTCGCTCGTGCTGATTGCGCCGCTGTTCTTTGCCGGCGGCAATCTGTACGCCGGCGATTCGTTGTCGGGCGCGGTCATCGATGCGCGAACGCTGCGCATCCAGGAAAAGGTCGAAAAGCTGTTTGCCAGCGGCGACTACCGCCGGGCGCTGTTCATCTACGAGAACGAGCTGGCGCCGATTGGCGACAAGTATGCGCAATACATGCTCGGCTACATGTATCTGACGGGTGCCGGAGTCGAAAAGGACTACGTGCTCGCACTGGCGTGGTACCGGCTCGCCGCCGAGCGCGGCAAGGCCGAGTTTGTCGGCGTTCGGGATGAGCTACTGGCGGCGCTGTCGCAAGCCGACGTCGGGCGCTCTGACGAGGTCTACCGCCAGCTCCGAAGAAGATACTCCGACGTGGCCGTCATCTACGAGCAGGTTGAGGCGGACTTCAGAGTCCTCACGACGCAGACGGGTTCGCGCCTCCCCGGCGGCAGCCGCTCCCTGACGGTGGTCAATCCGACGCAGCGCAGCGCCCGTTCCGGTGACAACTACTACCAGCAGATTCGCCTGAGGTTTGAGGCGGGCCTGACGTTTCTCGGCGACGAACTGGCCATCGAGGACCTCGAGAGTGAGCCCGAAGACGTCGACCTGACCGAACTCAAGGCGCACGTCGATGCCTATCTGGAGCGCGTGGACTAGAGCGCCTGGGCCGGAACGAGCGGGCTAGCGGCTTCCGTCCGCCGTTTTTGTCGCTGGACGCACGTCGGCTTCGAGTCCGCGACTCAGAATATTCGGAAAGCTACCAATGACCTGCTCGGCGACGGTTCTGTCGCCGTGATGCCATTTCGGAATCCAGTTCAGCGCGCCCATGATGGCGTTGCCCGTCATCCTGACGTCGCATGGCGCAATACTGCCCTCGGCGATGCCTTCCCGCAGCAGTGCTTCGAAGCGAGCGGAATGCTCCCTCGACTGTTTCAGGATGTCGTCGCGGTGCTCACTTTTGAGGGACGGAATCTCGCTCATGATCGCGACCGGGCCGGGCGGCCCGACCATGAAGCGTGAGTGCAGCTCGAGATACCGGCTGACTTTCTCGAAGGCGGAACCCTCGACGAGCAGAGCCTCGTCGAGGGCCTCGCGGCCCAGCTCCGCCGCGCGCAGATAGCACAGGTAGACCAGTTCTTCTTTGTTCTTAACGTAATAGTAGAGCGCGGCGTCGGTGAGGCCGAGATGACTTGCGACGTCCTTCAGCGATGTACCGCTGAAACCCTTCTGGTTGAAGCACAGGGCAGCCGCACGCAGCATGCGGTCTTTTTGCAGCGAGAATCGGCTGGCTTCGGCGCGTTGAGCCATGCGGCCTCCTGGGCGGCGTTCGGTAACGGGGGCGATTGTCTTGAGTTTCGCCTGAAAGTGCATTATTTTAATCGGGATTAAAATTATTGCAACACAGTAAGCCGCTGTTTTTTATGAGGAAAAACTGTCGGGCTCTGCTGTTTTGCTGCGTTTTCCGCCGGAGATACCGTTCATGAGCACCGCTGCCAGTGATTTGCCGGACGTTTCGGGCCAGTCTCGCGACGTGCCGCTGCGTTTTGTGACCGCAGCATCGCTGTTCGACGGCCACGACGCCGCCATCAACATCATGCGGCGCCTGATTCAGGCACAGGGCGTCGAAGTCATTCACCTGGGCCACAACCGCAGCGTCGACGACATCGTGCGCGCGGCCATTCAGGAGGATGCTGACGGCATCGCCATCAGCTCCTATCAGGGGGGGCACAACGAGTACTTCCGCTATATGGTGGATCGCCTGCGGGAAAGCGGAGCGTCGCACATCAAGGTGTTCGGTGGCGGTGGCGGCACGATTACGCCCGAAGAGATACGCGCGCTCATGGATTACGGCGTTGAGCGCATTTACCACCCCCATGACGGCATGGAGCTGGGGCTCGAAGCGATGATCCGCGATCTCGTGGAGCGCACCGAAGCGGGCCGCGTCGCCACGCGGCCGCCGACAACGGTTGATCGGGACGCACACGCCGGCGCCTCCGTGGAAATTGCCGCAATGATTTCGGCGATCGAGGAAAACGCGTTCGACGAGGCTCGGCTCGGAGGTCTGCGCAAAGAGTGGCAAGTGCAGTCGAACAACGCGCCTGTCATCGGCATTACCGGCACGGGCGGCGCGGGAAAGAGTTCGGTGACGGACGAGATCCTGAACCGTTTTCTCGCGAGTTTTCCCGACAGGCGGGTGGCGGTGTTGGCCGTGGATCCGACCCGCCGGCGCACCGGCGGCGCGCTCCTGGGGGACCGCATACGCATGAATTCGCTGCGCTCCGAGCGTATCTACATGCGCTCGATCGCGACCCGGCGACAGCATCTCGCAACCAGCGAAATGCTTGGCGACCAGATTCGTTTTCTGCGCTCGCTGGCCTTTGACCTGATCATTGTCGAGACCGCGGGTATTGGCCAGAGCGACAGCGAGATTGTGGATCTGGTCGATTTCTCCGTGTACGTCATGACCAGCGATTACGGCGCGGCGAGTCAGCTCGAGAAAATCGACATGCTCGACTTTGCCGATCTTGTCGTACTCAACAAGTTTGACAAACGCGGTGCCGAGGACGCGCTGCGCGACGTTCGCAAGCAGTGGAAACGCAACCGTCTCGAATTCTCGATGGACGACGAGGCGGTTCCCGTCTATCCGACGATCGCCAGCCAGTTCAACGATCCGGGCGTGACCTGGATGTTCAGCGAGCTCTGCCGTCGCGTCGCGGAAAAGGGTGGGCTCGATCCCGAACACTGGCAAACCACGCTCGATACGAGCATCCGGGAGCCGCGCTCCACGGCGACGATCCCGGGCAGCCGGATCCGCTATCTCGCCGAGATTGCCGAGAACGGCCGGCGCATCGAAGCCGACATCGACAAACAGGCGGAAGCGGCAAGCCATGCCCAGCACGTCTATGAATCGCTCAGGCTGCTCGAGGATCCGGCGCTCCCTGCAGAGCTCGAAGCTTATGCTGAATCGGCTCTCACAGAAGGTGGCGACAAAAGCCTGCTGGTTCTCAGGCAGCGGTATCAGGAGGCGATATCCACGCTGTCGGGCGAATCGCTGGCGCTTCTGAAGGCGTGGCCGGAACGCAAGGCCGGCGTGCGCTCGGAGCGTTATTCGTACACGGTGCGCGGCCGCGAAATCAGCGGCGAGAACTACCGCGAGTCTTTGAGCCGGCAGAAGATTCCAAAAATTGCGGCACCGGATTATCGGGACTGGGGCGAGCTGCTGCGCTTCCTGAGCAAGGAGAACCTGCCCGGCGCGTATCCCTACACGGGCGGCGTGTATCCCTACCGGCGCGCCGGCGAAGACCCGACCCGCATGTTTGCAGGCGAGGGCACGCCCGAGCGCACCAACCGGCGGTTTCACTACCTGTCGCTCGGACAGCCCGCGGCGCGCCTGTCGACAGCCTTCGATTCGGTCACGCTGTACGGCGAAGATCCGCATGAACGCCCCGATATCTTTGGCAAGGTCGGCAATTCGGGCGTGTCGATCGCGACCGTCGACGACATGAAGAAGCTGTACTCGGGTTTCGATCTGTGCGCGCCCGGCACCTCCGTGTCGATGACGATCAACGGTCCCGCGCCCATGATTCTGGCGTTCTTCATGAACACCGCCATCGATCAGCAGGTCGAAAAACACCTGCGCGAAACGGGCGCGTGGGAGTCCGCGCAGAAAAAGATCGACAAGTACTTCGAGGGCCGCGAACGACCGCGCTATTCGGGCGAGCTGCCCGAAGGCAACGACGGCCTGGGATTGGGCTTGCTCGGCATATCGGGCGACAAGCTTGTCGATCGCGAAACCTACGCGCGTATTCGCGCGGCGACGCTCGCGAGTGTGCGCGGTACCGTACAGGCCGACATCCTCAAAGAGGATCAGGCGCAAAACACCTGCATCTTCTCGACCGAGTTTGCGATGAAGATGATGGGCGACGTCCAGCAGTTTTTCATCGACAACGAAGTACGCAACTACTACAGCGTGTCGATCTCCGGCTACCACATTGCCGAGGCCGGCGCGAACCCGATCAGCCAGCTCGCATTTACCCTCGCGAACGGCTTTACGATCGTCGAGTACTACCTGGCGCGCGGCATGGACATCAATGCCTTTGCGCCCAACTTGAGCTTCTTCTTCTCCAACGGCATGGATCCCGAGTACACGGTGATCGGCCGGGTTGCCCGGCGCATCTGGGCGCGCGCGATGCGCGAGCGTTATGGCGCGGGCAACCGTTCGCAGATGATGAAGTACCACATTCAGACTTCGGGCCGCAGCCTGCACGCGCAGGAGATCAGCTTTAACGACATCCGCACGACCTTGCAGGCGCTGTACGCGTTGTTCGACAACTGCAACAGCCTGCACACCAATGCGTTCGACGAAGCCATTACGACGCCCACCGAGCAGTCCGTGCGCCGGGCCGTCGCGATCCAGCTCATCATTGCGCGCGAGATGGGTTTGAACTTCTGCGAAAACCCGTGGCAGGGATCGTTCATCATCGACGAGTTAACGGATCTCGTCGAGGAGGCGGTGTACCAGGAGTTCGAGCGCATTTCCGAACGCGGCGGCGTACTCGGCGCCATGGACACGATGTATCAGCGCGGCAAGATCCAGGACGAGAGCCTCTACTACGAGACCAAGAAACACGACGGCTCCCTGCCGCTCATCGGCGTCAACACGTTCCTGCCCAAAGAGGGCCAGGAAGACGAGGTGCACGAGCTGGAGCTCATCCGCTCGACCGACGATGAGAAGCACGATCAGATTCGTAGCGTCCGTGCGTTCGTCGACAACCACGCCGACGACAGCGCTGCGGCGCTTTCGGCGCTGCGGGACGTTGCGAGACGGCGGGAAAACCTGTTTGCCGAACTCATGGATACCGTAAAATCGGCGTCGCTCGGCCAGATCTCGGCGGCGCTGTACGACGTCGGCGGCGAGTACCGTCGTAACATGTAGGCGCTATCGTCATTGCTAATAAGTCACTGGAGTCGCGATAGATTCCAGTCAACACCCTGAGGAACACAACATGTCAGATACTGTTCTTTACGAGCAGCAGGATGCTGTCGCCATCGTTTCGCTGAACAGGCCGGACGCGCTCAACGGATTCAACACCGAAATGCGCGCTGCGCTACTCGAGGCTCTCGAGAAGGCATCCGCCGATACTGCGGTACGAGCCGTTGTGTTGCGCGCCGAGGGCCGCTGCTTCAGCGCGGGCGCGGACCTCAAAGCCGGGTTCGATGCCGAGCGCGGCGTCGAGGGCCAGCTCCAGGACGAATACCGGCCCTCGCTCGAAATGATCGCGACGATGCCGAAACCCGTGATTGCGGCCGTCGGCGGTTTTGCGGCCGGCATCGGCCTGTCCTACGCGCTGCAGGCCGACCTGCTGGTCATGGCCGAGGACGCGTTTCTACTGTCGCCGTTTACGACCATTTCACTCGTGCCCGACGGCGGGGCCAACTGGATGCTCGTGCGTGAGCTCGGCTACCGGCGCGCCTTTGCGTTGAGTGCGGAATCGGAGCGTATTCCGGCCACGCGCTGCGTCGAGTTGGGACTTGCGAACCGCACGGCGCCGGCTGAATCGCTGCGCGACGAAGCAGTGACCTGGGCCGCAGACCTGGCAACCCGTGCGCCGCTGTCGCTTGCGGCAACCAAGAAAGCCATGCGTTTTGCGGCCGACCACGAGTGGGGCGCCAGTTACGACCTCGAAGCCAGCCTGCAGGCCGAACTGCTTGCCAGCGAAGATGCGCAAGAGGGTGTTGCGGCGTTCTTCGAGAAGCGCGCGCCCGAATTCAAGGGCCGCTGAGCGGACGAGGCTCGAGACATGGCACGACGTATCTTCGACGACGAACACGAGATGTTTCGCGACAGCGTGCGCGCGTTTCTCAAGAACGAGATCGCGCCGCACGCCGAGCGCTGGCACGAGCAGGGTATCGTTGATCGCGAGGCTTTTCTCAAGGCCGGCGAGCAGGGTTTGTTGCTCATGTGGGCCGATGAGCAATATGGCGGCGCGGGGATCAGCGACTTCCGCTACGAGCAGATTTTTATCGAGGAAAACTGTCACTACGGCGACGTCGGTTTCTTCGGCTGGCTGCACAGTCGTCTCGTGGGCCCGTACATTGGCGAACTCGGCACCGACGAGCAGAAGGCCCGCTGGCTGCCGGCCTGCGTCAGCGGCGAGAGCATACTTGCCGTGGCGATCACTGAGCCCGGTGCGGGCAGCGATGTCGCCGGTCTCAAGACCCGCGCCGAGGACAAGGGCGATCACTTCCTGTTGAACGGTTCGAAAACCTACATCTCGAACGGCATTAACGCCGATCTGGTCGTCGTGGTTGCCCGCACCGACCCGGACAAGCGACACGGGCTGAGCCTGTTTGTCGTCGAGCGCGGCATGGCCGGTTTCGAGCGCGGCCGCAATCTCAAGAAGATGGGTCTCAAGAGTCAGGACACGGCCGAATTGTTCTTCGACAACGTGAAACTGCCCAAAGGGAACCTGCTCGGCGAGCTGCATCGCGGTTTCTATCACACGATGCACTTCCTCGCTGAGGAGCGGTTGATTGTTGCAGTTGAGTTCCTGGCAAATGCCGAGGCCGCGTTTGCCGCGACGATGGAGTTTATCGGGGAGCGCAAAGCTTTCGGTCAGACCGTGGCGGACTTTCAGAACACACGGTTCAAGATGGCCGACATGCGCACGGAACTCGATGTGGCGCAGGCCTACATCGACCAGTGCGTCATGGCGCACAACGACGGCGAACTGAGCGCCGACGATGCGGCAAAAGCCAAGCTGTTCACGAGCGAACTGCAAGGCCGCGTCACCGACGAATGCCTGCAGCTGCACGGCGGCGCGGGCTACATGGACGAATACCCGATCAGCCGGATGTACGCCAACGCGAGAATCTCGCGTATCTACGCCGGGACTTCCGAGATCATGCGTGAGATCATTGCGCGCTCGATCGGACTCGATCCGCGCAAAAAAACCTAATCGCTCAGGAGCAGGCCGTCATGCCAGAGACCAATAAACCACCCGTAGCGTTTGTTGGCCTCGGCGTCATGGGCTATCCGATGGCGGGGCATCTTGCCGCCGCGGGTTTTCCCACCAAGGTATTCAACCGTACTCGCGCCAAAGCGGAACAATGGGTCGGCGAACACGGCGGAACGCTGGGTGAGACACCGGCAGAGGCTGCCGCTGGTGCCGACTTCGTGTGCATTTGCGTAGGCCGCGATGAAGATCTTCGCGAAGTGACGCTCGGCCCGGGAGGCATCTTCGAAAGCGCCGGCGAAGGGTCCGTGATCATCGATCACACGACCGCGTCCGCGACAATTGCGCGTGAGCTCGAGGCTGAAGCCGAGTCACGAGGTATCGGTTTTCTCGACGCGCCGGTTTCCGGCGGGCAGGCGGGCGCCGAGAACGGCCAGCTTGCAATCATGGTGGGCGGCAGGGAACAGGCTTTCGCCGCGGCGCTGCCCGTCATGCAGAGCTACGCAAAAGCGGTCACCTACATGGGCGACGCCGGCTCGGGTCAGCTCGCAAAGATGGTCAACCAGATCTGCATCGCCGGAGTTGTGCAGGGCCTCTCGGAAGCGCTGCACTTCGCCGGCGCCGCCGGGCTGGACCCCGAGCGCCTCATCGAAGCGATCGGCGGCGGCGCCGCGCAGTCCTGGCAGATGGACAATCGCTGGCGGACGATGTTCGACGGCGAGTTCGACTTCGGATTTGCGGTCGACTGGATGCGCAAGGATCTCGCGATTGCCCTCGAGGAGGCAGAGCGACGAGGCGTGAGCCTAGAGATGACCGAGCTGGTCGACGGCTACTATGCCGAGGTGCAGCAGATGGGCGGGAGTCGCTGGGATACGTCGTCGCTGATTGCGCGGCTAAAAAAATAGCCGGGCTAGCGCCTCCGGGGCGCCGTCAACTGGCCAGCTCCCGCGGTTGACCCCGTGGTTGACGCCGAAATCGGAAAACGAACGGCAGAAACAGGACGCTGATCGCGAGTGAGCAAATCCCTGTCCAGCCCAGTATTCGATTCGTTGCAGACGCCACGTTTCGTGTTGACTGCAAACGGTAGGTTCGAGTGCCGCCGTCGACATCATCGGTAAAAATTTCACCTTTGTACCGGTGCAGTACCACATATATTTCGTCGGTACGGGCGACAGTCGAGCGGACAAACTCGTCTATTTCCGTATCCGGACGCAGAGCCTCCGCAAAACGGCCCGGAGACTCGAAAATCTCCTTCGGTTCGCCGGCTCTTACCACGCCGAGCGATCGGTACTGGTAAGCCGTGTTCGAGGAGAACACCTCGAACAGGCTGGCTGAAGCGAGCGCGGCGCCGACAGCAAAGAAAACCGCACAGGCCAGGACCGCGAGGTGCTGTCTTGCGGCCTGCCGCTTCTGCAAGCTTCGCACCTGTTCGTTGACACTCTTGATTTGCCGCAAGTCGTCGATTTGTGCCTCGTCGAGCTGGTTCACAAGTTCGGAAACAGAGATTCCCAGCGTGTCGAGAATACTGCTGAGCACTTGTTCCGATGGTATGGCCTTGTCGTTCTCGATTTTCGAGAGATACGACTGCTCGATGGACAAAGCGGCGGCAAGTTCAGGCTGCGTAAGTCCGCAAGCATTCCTATGTTCTCTCAGCAACGCACCAATTGACATCCGGCGATACCTGTTGGCAAACAAGGGACCAGAATTCTTGGGTATTCCCAGGGGAAATGAAAGTGGAATCTGCTGGAATATCCATGAATTACGCAGCATACAGGCCCCGGCGGATGCGGGATTATCGCCATGAACTCGTTGCACGCAAAATCGGGCACCGCACCCGATTCGGTGTGAGGCACCCTCAACCCGTCGAGTCAGGCTCGACAGACGGGAGACTTCATTCCGGCTAGTTGAACACGACGTACAGTCGATTGACGAAACAGTTTTGGCTGGTTTCGTCGAAATTAACTGACAACGCCTTGCCCATCGATGCAGCCGTCAACGCAACGCTCAGCATGTTGTTGAGCGCGTTCTGAGTGACGCCAGCCTCGTTAACTCTGATGTAGAAGTAATTGGACGTGTTGGTGCACAGAGGAGTGGTCTCGGCAAATCGGATGATTACATCACCGTTGCTCGTCGGGTAAACCCAATGAACCTGTGCGGAATACCAGGTATCCGCAATGCTGTTTGTGGGGGCCGCCATCGAAGCGAAACCCAGTAACGCCCATATCCATACCTGCCTCATTTTACTCTCCTGAAAGTTTCTGTCGGTGGTTCGCGGCGCACGCCGTTTGCCATGATGCAATCGATTGTCTCGACCACACTCATACCTTGATCGAGCGCCTGCGAACGCGCTCTTCTTAGCGCAATTTCATGAACAATTTTTTACAATTATTGTTTTCTGAATACGTATTGATCACAATTGACCCAAAATTCGCATAATTTTCCAATCCCCTAGGGGTGAATTCGGGGTAAGAACGATCGCGCAGCCGGTGAGTCAAGCCGTCATCGGTGCGCATGCCAATGCAAAAAACACGGAAACGAGACCTTTGGGAGCAACATGAGCATTCGTACTCTGCGCACGTCCGGTATTGTTGATCGTCTGAAACGCCTCGCTGTGACGTTTAGCGTCGCGGCCCTGATATTCCTGATCGGGCCCACCTTCGACCTCAAGAGCGTCAGTTTTGCGACCCAGACGCCCGCCCAGATCGCAGCCCGAATCACGGCGCTCACGGGTCTTAACCCGGACGAGATCGATCAGATCTACGCCGCCGAGCAGGAAGCCAACGTGCTCATTATCGCCAGCGAGGTGGCGATCCCTATCGTGCTCGAGAATCGCATCGGCTATCTGCTGATTCGCCGGGTTGCGACGGGCGAGTGGATTCGCATGATCGTGCCGACGACAGCGGAGTGGGATACGGATTTTCGACCCTATCTCGAGTCGCAGGGTGTCACGATTCATCGGCAGCCTTACGGGACAATCGATGCAATGACGCCGGCCGCGGAGGCGGCGGCCATCGCGGCGTCCGGTAGCATTCCCGGATCGGCGATAGCAAACCTGGTTCTCTACGGTGATGTTTCAGGGCCTGCAGGCACGATACCCGCGGCGCCAAGCCCGGCGGGTCCGTCGATTCCGTCTCTGGCGAGTTACCCCGGACTCGATACCCTCGGCACTACGGCGGGCAACTTTCGCGTCGACGAGACAGGTTCTGCCACCTATTCCGTGCCTTTGATCACCGCTGCGGGAACGGCCGGTGTTGCACCGCAGGTATCGCTCAACTATTCCAGCGCCGCCGGTAACGGTATTGCCGGTCTGGGCTGGTCGATCGGCGGGCTGTCGGCAATCAGTCGCTGCCGGCAGACCTACGATCAGGATCGCAACGTAACGGCGGTCAACTTCACGTCCAGTGACCAGTTCTGTCTGGACGGGCAACGGCTGCTTGTGACCTCCGGTTCACACGGTAACGTCGGAGCGACCTATCGGACCGAAATAGACAGCGGTGCAATCGTCACGATCGGCGCGGTCGTGAACAACGAGCCGGACTACTTCAAGGTTGAGCGCAAGGACGGTTCGACCAGCTACTACGGCAAGGCGCCCGGCGATGCGGATGTCTCTGCCAAACTCGGAGATGGGCCCGGGCGTACGTACACATGGGCTGTTCGTGTTTTCTCGGATAGCGTGAATCCCAATGCCAACGACATCGGCAACCCGATCTGGTTCTTCTACGAGACCTCGGGCGGCGGACAACGCGTCAGCGAAATCCGCTGGGCGTACGGCAGCGGGCGAGGCCCAACGGGTCACGGTGCGCACGTCGAGTTCGATTACGGGACGACACCCCGGGCGGACACGCTGTCCGGGTACATTGATGGCGCGTTGTTCTTCAACGACAAGCGCCTGGAGGAAGTTCGTTCCTACAACGCGGGCGTGCTGATTCGGGAATACGAGCTCGAGTACCAAAACGGCATATCCGGGTACGACAACCTCAGCAGGCTCCTGAGTATCGAGGAGTGTCTCGGCGCAGTCTGCTTGCCGAAGACGATGTTCGATTGGCGAAATCCATACACCGGATCGGCTGTCTACTCACTGTCGACCTTTACGATGTCGAACGATATCGCGGGTTTTCTGCCAATCGATATCAACGGCGACGGCCGCCTGGATCTGGTCTGGACCAGAGGCGCCGCCTCGGCGCGAAAAATGCGATTCGCGCTTTCCACCGATACCGGCTACGTAAACAAAGCCTTTTCCGGTGGTGGCTTCGAACTTTCGGTCCGGGCCGCTGAGCTGAGGGTCATTGACTACAACTTGGACGGGCGGCACGACGTAATCTACTACGACGATACGGCAGGCCGATGGAAGGTCGTGCTTGCCGAGCCCCACGGAAACGCTGAATGGCGTCTTCTATCCACACCGATCACGACGCCGCTCATTGAGCGCTATACGGCCTTTGCGGACATCGATTCCAACGGAACCGCTGACGCCGTATACAGCCCAACCACTGCCAGCGAGCTTCTCTACGTCCGCTATCTGAAACTCGACCCGAATCAACCCGAGAGTTCCGCGTGGCGCTACCATTTCGGCGACGAGGAGCCAGTCTCCGTGCCGGGCAACGGCCAAACCTTGGGCGATGTTAGTGACCTGTCGCCGGATTTCAACGGCGACGGGCAGGTCGACATCGTCATGCGTGGGGAGTACGAGACTGAATGCGACCCGATCGATGAACCATGTGAATGGGCAATCAATCACTACGCTCTGACGCTAAGCGGCGTCAATCAGGCGTCACCGTCGGCTACTGCCTTCTACGATATTCCTACCGATCTTACGGTCGACACAATAGATCTGAACAGCGATGGCTTGAACGACCTGTTTTATCGCGACACCGGGGGAGGCGCGAACTACTCAATTTTGCTCAACAAAGGCGATGGCACCTTCGCGAATGGCACCTTCGTCAATCCTGAAACCCATGCATACAACAATAATAGATTCGTCGATTGGAACATGGACGGCTACGCCGACCTGATCTGGCGGGAGAGCGTTGGTGGCTCATCAACCCGGATCAAGGTCAGGTATTGGCAGCCTGCCCCATCCGGATCTGTGGGCGGATTCGGGCCCGTCAACGATGTAGCTACACTAACCGGTTGGTCTACCAATGAGTCAATCTTGTTTATTGATGTCAACGGTGACGCGGCCACCGATATTGTCCGGCTCAACAAGAACGGTACCCCGGGATCGGTGGAGGTGCTAACGAGGAAGTTGGGTTTGTCCGGGCAGGGGGACATTGCAAACGTCGCCGTCAACCGTATCGAGCGCGTCACCAACGGACTCGGTGCTGCGACGTTCGTAAGATATGAGCCACTGTCCACCAGCGCACACTACGAGCGCCTGGAGCTCGCAACCTCCACTTCGGTAGGCACGTTCTGCGAAGACTTCGGTGTGCCTCCCGATGTGGAAACGATTTGCTTTGACGAGCCCGTATACGTGACGGACAAGGCGGGCTTCTACGAAACTCTGAACGGTGACTGGGGTTACCCATCGAGCTGGCAGACGCTCGGCAAGAATTCTCCGGTCCTGGAGATGTCGGGGCCGTTCTACGTCGTTACGGACGTCACAGGTGATGCTCCGGCAGCTGGACCTCAGCCTGGAGGCGTGTTGCCCGGAGCCACCAGTACCATCGAATATCACTACCGTGAAGGCAAACTGCAGGCGGCGGGAAGGGGTTTCCTCGGCTTTCAGCGCTTGCTGACCGTCGATAAGCAGTCGGACATCGTTAGCACCACCAGCTACCGGCAGGACTGGCCGTTTATGGGCATGCCCATGAGCACTCAGGTCGTGGCGACGGACGGCTCCGGATTTGGTGGCGATACGATCAGCACGTCCAGCAACGAATGGGAAATCGTTGGATGGGACGGCACCGAAGTAGCAACAGCTGCGGGTAGCGGTACGGCAGCGCTGGGGCCTCTGCAGGCCGTGCAGTCCAGAAGTACCGACAAGACGTACGATCTGGTTGTGGCAGGTTCGCTATTGAGCGAGGTTTCGACAGCATCGGTCCACAACGATGAAGGCTATCCCACGTCTATCACCGTTGAGACCCACGATCTCGACGGGATGCTGAAGAAAGTAACGACGCTAAACGAGTACAACTCGCCCGGCTTTACTGACTTCGAGGGCAGACTAAGCAGAACCGTAGTCGATACAGAGTACACCACCGGTGCCGGTACGGTAACGGCGAAACTCGTGACAACTTTTGGCTATCACGGCGGGTCTGTAAAACGCGGCCTGCTGGAGACCGAAACCATCGATCCGGGCCCCGGAACACCGCCCGGGCAAACCGCGCCTCCCAGTGTTACCACTACGCACGACTACGACGCGTTCGGCAATCGCGTCAAGTCGTCCGTCGCATCCGGCGGGGAGACCCGGTGCAACGTTGAGACTGCCGTTTATGATTCGACGGGACGCTACGTGGATACAACCCGGGATTGCCTCGGTCGAACGATATCAACCGTGCAATCCCGGAACAGCTACGGCTCGCCGACGTCAGTCAGAACGTATCTCGATACGTCTGCCGTGAGCCACGCAACGACGACGACCGCTTACAGCGTTCTCGGTCGTCGGTATTACGAGCACACGAGTGATGGCGCCTCAATCACGACGTACCCGACGGACACTCTGACGAACTGTCCGGTCGGAACCGTTATCAAGACGGTCACGCAGCTGGCCGACGGCTCTGAATCGCAGGCGTGCTCCGACAGGCTCGGCCGTGAAACGCGGATGTTGACGCGCGGTTTTGATGGTGCGTGGGATGCGCAGGACACGGAGTACGACGATGCCGGGCGTGTTGTGCACAAATCCGAACCTTACGACGTGGGCGCAAACGCCATCTGGACACTGATCGCCTACGACCAGCTCGGCCGACCCACGACGACGACGTTGCCGGACAATTCTTCTTCGACAACCTCCTATACGTACGTCGCAGGTGCGGATCCGTTGTTTGCGCCGGGACGGCCAAGCTTCATGACAACCGTCACGAACGACGCAGGCAGGGTACATCGCGAGATCACCAATGCTATGGGTGAAACTACAGCAGTTATCGACCATCTGAACGGGCGAACCTCGTTTGTTTACGACGCACTGGGTAATCTGGCTTCAGTGATCGATCCCGGTGGGAAAGTGTCGACGATGACCTACGACGTATTGGGCCGCAAGCGGACCATGGACGATCCAAATAAAGGCCAGTGGACCTACGAATACAATGGCTTTGGCGAGGTCATTCAGCAGACGGATGCAAGGTCTCAGGTTCAGGTCATGGACTACGACGGCCTCGGCCGCATGATTTGTCGCCGCGACGAGTCGACCACTCCCGTGCCGAGCTGCAGCGGATCTATCAGCGGCCTCGAGGGAGCGGCAACATGGGTGTACGACACGGCCGCCAACGGCCTGGGGCAGTTGGCGAGCGTGTCCGACGCTATCAGCAACTATCAGAAGGTCTTCAACTACGACAACGTGGGGCGTCTCAGCGAGGTCTACACGACGATTGACGGTGTCACGTACTCCGAGAAAACGACCTACGACAGTGTTGGCCGCGTCTACCAAGTCTTCGACGCCGCAGGCGACGGCAGCTATACGGACCAGGGTGTTGTCCACTACTACAACAGCCACGGCTACCTGAGCCTGGTCGGCGATGCCGTGGAAGTGAGCGGGAGCCCGCGAACGATCTATCGGCAGATTACTGCAATGAATGCCCGCGGACAGGTCGAGGTCGAAACGTTGGGCGACGGCGTGATCTCTACTAACTACGACTACTACGATCTGACGGGCCGCATGTGGAAGATTCAGACTACTGCAGCTGCGACGATGTACGACGTCCAGGACCTGGAATACCACTGGGACACTCTGGGCAATCTGAACTACCGCAAGGAAATGAGTGGCTCGAAAAACCTGACCGAGAATTTCACTTATGACGCGCTAAATCGCCTGGAGACCCACCAGGTCTCCGGGGAGGCGCAGGTTGCGATTGGGTATGAGGCGAACGGCAACATCCGGAACAAAAGCGATGTTGGAATCGACGACTACGACTACGTGCCGACAGGCGCTCATCCGCACGCCGTAAAAACCGCAGGGGGGCAGAACTACGGCTACGATGCAAACGGCAACAACACCAGCGGCGACGGTCGAACGCTCCACTACACCGTGTTCGACAAGCCGTCGCTGATCGAGAAAGGTACCTCCTTCTCCATTGCTTTTGAGTACGGTCCAGACAGGATGCGCTACAAACGGACCGACACCGAAACCGGCAACAACCCGACGGTGACGCGCTACGTTGGCAACGTGGAGATCATCGATCGCCCCGATGGCTCTCATGAGCGCAAACGCTACATTGCCGGCGTGGCTATCGAGACGATTCACTTCGGCACAAACGATATCGAGGACTATCGCCAAACGCACTACCAGTTCCGAGACCACCTTGGTTCGCTGGACGTTATTACGGATGCCTCTGGAGAGATCGTACAGGAGCTGTCGTTCGACCCGTGGGGTCAGCGACGTAACGCGGTGAACTGGCAGGCGCTGTCCAGCGGCGCGCTGGCCACGTTTGATCATACGATTACGACCCGCGGTTTCACGAGTCATGAGATGCTGGACGAAGTCGGCATCGTTCACATGAACGGACGGATCTACGACCCGAAACTGGGTCGGTTTCTGCAGGCGGACCCGTTCGTGCAGGATGTCAACAATACACAGAGTTTCAACCGTTACAGCTACGTGCTCAATAACCCGCTAAACGCCACCGACCCCAGCGGCTACTTTTTGGACGTCGTTGGCTGGGTTGTTGCTGGATTGGCGGCAGGTTGGCTCGGCAATGAGTTGGAAATACCGGGGCTTACACAGATTGGCGCGGCAATCGCGTGCCCGTTGTCCGGAGGCGCAGCGTGTGCTGCGGCGTTTTCATTCGGCGCCACGGTCGGAGCGGGTGGTTCCTTAAGTGATGCGTTTAGAAACGGTGTCTTCGCCGGACTGTCAGCGGCGGCATTCGCCAAGATCGGAAGCACGTTCACCAAGGCTTCGGGCTTACTTGAAAAAGGGGGAGTCGGACATATTGCCGCTCACGCAACTACCGGAGGCATTCTCTCGGAACTCCAGGGAGGAAAGTTCGGTCATGGATTCCTGAGTGCCGGCATTACAAAAGCCGTAAATGTGAACGAGCTCATACCTGGATCGGGAACGGGGCTGAGAATAGCGCGGGTTTCCGCGGCAGCAGCGATTGGTGGTACGGTTTCTGAGATTACTGGCGGAAAGTTTGCTAACGGGGCTGTGACAGCCGCCTTCGCTCAAGCCTACAACGGCGAAAAGCTTCAAAAACAAGCAGAGCGACGTCGGGCATTTGAGCGGAAGGTGCGAAAGCTGGTTGAAGCATACAAACAATCTGGGCTTGAATTCACGCAGGAAGACGCCTTGCTCACCCTGCGGGCAGTTATGGTTGGAAGCGATGACTATCTTGGATACATAGACAGGGCAGGGAAGCTGAACAGAGTTCAAATGGACTTAGCTCTGGAGGCCGCGATCGTAATATCTTTCGCAGCTGAGCACATAGAATTACTTGGTGAGTCTGGGTTGGCCCCTGTTAAGGGTGCTCGATGGACGATTAAGAACGCCGCGGGACACGATTTCGATATGGAGGACGTGCGTGAAAACCTTGATGACAACTTTAGCAATTTTGGGGCCGGCGGAGCGGCGCGCACCGCCGCCTTGCAGTATCTGAATGAACCGCGCGGTTTAAGCAAATTCTCTGTGGCATTCGACCCACGTTATCAGGAGATGTAGCAAATGTACTATTCTGCGATGGTGCCGCTTTTGCTCGCGATGTCGTCAAGCGCCTCGGGTCCCGAGTTGGTTGATGAGTGTATGCAGTTCGTTGCCGGGATGGATAATATGCCTTCCGGGTATGGCGTAGACTACGACACAACATATTCGGGAAGCATACGCGAAATTGGTTCGACGCTTGATTCGTCGACTCATGTGCAGTTCGGCGAAAGAAGCCTACAAATGCCCTTTGTTGGAAGAGAAAAACTGGTTGTCAACTACGAGGGTGGCACAGCTCGTCTAAAACATGGTTCCGGAAGGGCGGTCGCGAGTTACTACGATTCAGTCGAACACGACGATGTTGTGGAGTACGTTACTGGTAAGTCAATCGCTGGTGCCAACCCGTTTGAAGATACGGTGCTCCACGAGTGGCTGGCTGCCAAGGGCTTCGAATACACCACGGAAGATCTCGATTGTGACGGACCTGCAAAAGAGGTTGCCAAGACGATGGCGTTTCTCGCCGCAAAAGCTTCATTGTCAGGAGAAGGTTCGACTGTCTATAGGCTGGATCAATTCGAAATCGGACTGATACAAATCAGGTGGAACCTCGCGGTTATCATGGTGCTGGAAGAGGGCCGAGTGTTCTATTTGACCTTCGAGGCAAAAAAGCCGGAGCTGATACAGGATTGGATTCGCCAGTGAGTGCCGCTGCTGATTTGGCGGTTGCGACTGTATTCTTTTTTTGCGGATGACTAGCCGCCATTCCGTTTGAGCGACCTTGCTACTTCGCCAGACAGGTTAAAGAGGCATTGACTCTTCTCGAAACGATACCCTCTGCAGTTTTTTTACACATCCGCAGTTTTTGGTAAGGAGTGTGCATGATGAAAACTAGCCTTGCAGGGCAGAATCCAGTGTTAAGTCTGTCTTCCAGATTCGTGGCGAATGCCCTGGTTGTGATTGCGTTCGCCCTCGCATCAACCAACGCCTTTGCCAACTACCTGGTGACAGACGGCACGGTCGTCGGAGTAGCCAACACCTCGGGCAATCAGACGAATTTCGGTGTGCTGGTCACCGGCGGGAGCGGCAACCTGTGCGATGGCGTTTACATCGAGTTCCCGGAGGCTGATGCACCCAACAAGGAGGCTCATGCCAGGGCGTATGCTACGGCGCTCGCTGCCCTGACCGCCGGCCTGCCGGTGCGCATCTACAACTACGTGGATGCTACCTGTTCCCGCGCTTCGTATATCGAGATTCGGCGCTAGACGCGTGAACGACTGATTGTTGCTCCGCAGAGCGCTCCACCGTTTTGACCGGAGCTTTTGTTGATGGCCGATGTGAAAACGAGGAGTAAGGACATGAAGAGTTTAGGCGTTATCCGAACGTTCGCCGCGGTACTTGCACTGCTGATGTTTTCTTCCACCGCCATGGCCGTGCCGAACTGGTACTACGGCAAGGTGGAGCGGGTATTCGTGTACCTGGAAGGGTTTGTCATGGAATTTGACACGACGGCGTTGGACGATTGCCTGCACACGTACGTCTACTTCAAGGCGCCTAACCTTACTGAAGAGAACATCAATCGGGCCCTGAGCGTCGCGCTATCCGCGCAGGCATCCGGCAAGACTGTTGGCGTTGTAATCGACAAGGCAATAAACGGGCCGGGTGGGCACTGCAATGGAAACGGCTCGATAGATATCAAGGACTAGGAAGGCACAACGCACGGATTCCTGAGTAGGGACGGAAGGTCCTTGCTCATCTTCGCGCCGTGGCCTCTTCCCGCGGCGCAGAAGTCCGCTATAATCGCCTTTCCACAGGGGTGGTCTCACGACCTGAGATCCGCCGAAGGGCAGGTGCTCTTCACCGGCGGGAACCCTCGAACCTGATCCGGATAATGCCGGCGTAGG
>JANQPG010000077.1 GCA_028289545.1 Woeseiaceae bacterium | reverse complement strand
CGGTACCCAGTTCAACGGCGCGTGTCTGTTGCATGTTTCACCTCACAAGTAGCGTGCCGTAATCATGAAATCGAGTATGAGTACGACAATCGCAGTAATTACGACGGTCCGCGTCGTCGCGCGGCCCACACCTTCGGCGGTCGGAACACAATTGTAGCCTTCCCAAACCGCTACCAGGCTTGCGGCGCCGCCGAACACAATGCTCTTGACGATGCCTTCCTCTATGTCCTTGGGGCTCAGCGCCTGCTGCATCTGCTGCCAGAACGAGCCGACGTCCACGCCCAGCAGGCTGACGCCCACAAGGTGCGCCCCGTACAGTCCGATCGCCGAGAACACGGCGGTCAGCAACGGCATGGCAATACACCCGCCCAGAAACCGGGGTACGACAACCCGGCGCATCGGGTTGACCGCCATCATTTCCATCGCCGACAGCTGGTCGGTCGCCTTCATGAGGCCAATTTCCGACGCCAGCGCCGTACCGGCCCGGCCAGCAAACAGCAATGCCGTGATGACAGGGCCCAATTCCTTGATCAGCGCAAACGCGGCAAACGTGCCTACGGTATCCTCGGCATTAAACCGCGACAGGTTGGCAAAACCCTGCAGGCCCAGCACGGCGCCGACGAACAAACCGCAGACCATGATGATGACGAGCGATAAGGTCCCGGTGTTGTGCACCTGCGCAACGACCAGCCCGAAACGCCTTTTGAGCGTCAGCGGCGTGTGCATCAGGAGCTCGACGAAAAACAGGATGAACGCACCGAAAGTCCGAACGAACTGGACGAGCGTCTGGTAGATCTCGCGTGGAAGGCTCATTCAGTCGTTGTCCCGGCCCAGCAGCTGTTCTTCGTAGTCCGGCGCCTTGAAATGGAACGCCACCGGTCCGTCCGCCATGCCGTGCATGAACTGTTTGACCAGGTCGGAACTCTGGCTGCTGAGTTCCTTCGGACTGCCGGAAGCCGCCACCTTGCCGTCGGAGATCAGGTAGCTGCGATCCGCCACAGTCGACAGCTCCTGCACGTCGTGACTCACGAGAATGCTGGAGATGCCCAGCGCGTCGTTCATGCGGCGCACGAGACGTACGATAACGCCCATCGATATCGGGTCGAGCCCAACAAAAGGCTCGTCGTAGATCAGGATCTCGGGATCCATCACCATTGCGCGGGCCAGCGCCACCCGTCGCGCCATGCCGCCCGATAGCTGCCTCGGCATCATGTCCGCCGCACCCCTCAAGCCCACGGCATGCAGCTTCGTCAGCACGATGTGGCGGATCAGGCGGTTGCTCAGGCGAGTGTGTTCGCGGAGCGGGAACGCCACATTTTCGAAGACGCTCAGGTCCGTCAGCAGTGCACCATTCTGGAACAACATGCCGAAACGCCTGCGCATCTTGTACAGCTCTTTCTGGTTGAGCTTGGTGATGTCCACACCGTCGATGAGTATCGTGCCGGCGTCGGGCAGCAGTTGCCGCGTGATCAGGCGCAACAAGGTCGTCTTGCCGGTGCCGCTGGGCCCCATCACCGCGGTCACTTCACCACGCCGGATATCCACGTTCAGGCCGCGAAAAATACGCAGTGAGCCACGCGAATAGTCGAGATCCCGGATCTCGATCAGGTTGTCGGATGAATCGTTCATACAGTGCCAAAGCGATCTTGAATGCGGCAGCGCACCGCACCAAACCGCGATGCTACAGACAACGCTTCGGAAGACAAGTTCTTGGTGCATCGAGGCACCAGTCGGCGTCATATCCGGCGTGTCCTGACCTACCCTCTAGCGTGTCTTCACGGGGCAGGATGCGCAAGCTCTTGGGCGCCCGGGATACGAGTTGTTACAGGCCCTCGGGTCAATAAAATTGGCGTCGGAGCGAAATAGGACTAAAATAGTCCGATATACGATTTTGGCTACCCCAGAAACCGGGAGATAGACGCTCCGTGCTCAGAATCAGCAAATTGACCGATTACGGCACCGTCGTGCTGGCCGAACTCGCGGCGCGCGGCGCGGGTGTTGCGAGCGCCAGCGACCTGGCCGGCGCCACGGGCATTGCTGCGCCGACCGTATCCAAGCTCCTCAAGCTGCTTTCGAGGGCTGGGCTGGTCACGTCGACGCGCGGCGCAAATGGCGGCTACAGCCTGGCCCATTCACCGGCTCGGATCAGCGCCGCAGCCATCATCGACGCTCTGGAAGGCCCCGTATCGATCACCGAATGCAGCGCCAGCGACAGCCACTGCGATTTCGAGAGCACCTGTCACGTCGGCGGCAGCTGGCAGCGGATCAACGTGGCCATTCGCCGCGCTCTGGATGACGTCAGCCTGGAAGATCTGCTCAGGAACACAAATCCGGTGCCCACGTTCCGCTTTGCGGGCGTCCCCGTTACTTTCGAAAAGAAACCGCATGGCAACTGAGTCCGCACGCAACTCAACACACGTCGAGAACAGAATCAATGGCAACTGAACCCGAAGACATTCAGAACCTCGTCAACCAGCGCTACAAGCACGGTTTTGTCACCGATATCGCCACCGAATCGCTACCGCCCGGACTCGACGAGGACGTGATTCGCGCCATATCGGCGCGCAAGGACGAGCCGGAATTTATGCTCGAATGGCGGCTTCGGGCCTATCGGCAATGGCTCGACATGCAGGAACCCACCTGGGCCCACGTCGACTACGAGCCGATCGACTACAACGCCATCTCCTACTTCGCGGCACCCAAGTCCGACGAAGATCGGCCGAAGAGCCTGGACGAGGTCGATCCCAAGCTGCTCGAAACCTACGACAAGCTCGGCATCCCGCTGCACGAGCGCGCGCGGCTCGCGGGCGTTGCCGTCGACGCCGTGTTCGACAGCGTGTCCGTCGCAACCACGTTCAAGGACAAGCTGTCGGAAGCCGGCGTGATCTTCTGCTCGTTCTCCGAGGCCGTGAAGGACCATCCGGAACTCGTCCGGAAATACCTCGGCAGCGTCGTCCCGCAGCGCGACAACTTCTTTGCGGCACTCAACTCGGCCGTATTCAGCGACGGATCGTTCGTCTACATTCCGAAAGGTGTGCGCTGCCCGATGGAACTGTCCACCTACTTCCGAATCAACGCCGAGAACACGGGGCAGTTCGAGCGCACGCTGATCGTTGCGGACGAAGGCAGCTACGTCAGCTACCTCGAAGGCTGTACGGCGCCGATGCGTGACGAAAACCAGCTGCACGCGGCTGTCGTGGAGCTCGTGGCCCTCGAAGGTGCGGAAATCAAGTACTCCACCGTGCAGAACTGGTATCCCGGCGACGAAGACGGCAACGGCGGAATCTACAACTTCGTCACCAAGCGCGGCGACTGCCGCGGCCGCGACTCGAAGATCTCGTGGACTCAGGTGGAAACCGGCTCGGCCATTACCTGGAAGTACCCGAGCTGCATATTGCGCGGCGAAAACTCGGTGGGCGAGTTCTACTCGGTCGCTGTTGCCAACAATCGGCAGCAGGCTGATACCGGCACGAAGATGATTCACATCGGCAAGAACACGCGCAGCACGATCGTCTCGAAGGGCATTTCCGCCGGCAGAGCCCAGAACGCTTACCGCGGCCTGGTCAAGATCCTGCCGCAGGCCAGCGGCGCACGTAACCACACGCAGTGCGACTCCCTGTTGATCGGCAAGACCTGCGGCGCGCACACGTTCCCGTACATGGAGGTCAAGCATCCGAGCGCCAAGGTGGAACATGAAGCGACCACCTCGAAAATCTCGGCTGATCAGCTGTTCTACTGCCGGCAACGCGGCATCTCGGAGGAAGACGCCGTCAACATGATCGTCAACGGCTTCTGCAAGGAAGTTTTTCGCGAGCTGCCGATGGAATTTGCCGTCGAAGCACAGAATCTTTTGAACGTCAGCCTCGAAGGCGCGGTTGGCTAGGAATTGAAGGGCAACGGGCTGAATGACCCGGGGCCTGAAGGACAACACTATGCTGAACATCGACAACCTGCACGTCCGTACCGGCGAGGCAGACATCCTCAAAGGCTTGTCACTCGAGATCGGCGCGGGCGAAGTACATGCCATCATGGGCCCGAACGGATCGGGCAAGAGCACGCTTGCGCAGGCAATCGCCGGCCACGAGGACTACGACATAACCGCGGGCCGTATCGAGTTCGACGGCAAGGACATTGCCGAACTCGATCCGGAGGAGCGCGCCCGTGAAGGAATCTTCCTGGGCTTCCAGTACCCGGTCGAGATTCCGGGCGTCAACAACGCGTACCTGCTCAAGGCGGCCCTGAATGCCAAGCGCAAACACGACGGACAGGAAGAAATCGATGCCTTCGAGTTCCTCAAACTCGCGAAAGAGAAAATGGCGTTGCTCGGCATGGACCCGCAGTTCCTGAATCGGGGCGTCAACGAGGGTTTCTCCGGCGGCGAGAAGAAGCGCAACGAAATCCTGCAGATGGCCGTGCTGGAGCCGCGACTCGCGATACTCGACGAGACCGATTCGGGCCTCGATATCGACGCGCTCAAAGCCGTTGCCGAAGGCGTTAACGCGCTGCGCTCAGAGGATCGCGCCATAGTGCTCGTGACCCACTATCAGCGCCTGCTGGACTACATTACGCCGGACTTCGTTCACGTCCTCTCAAACGGCCGGATTGTCCACTCGGGCGACAAGACGCTGGCGACCGAACTCGAACAGCGCGGCTATGACTGGGTCGCACAGGCGGCCGCCGGATGAACGGCGTCGACCTGACACGCCTTCGCGCGCACGTCGGCGGACTGGCTGCCAGCTCACTGGACGCTGCGCGAAAGCGGGCCCTGAAGGCGCTGGAAACGGACGGCCTGCCCTCTACGCGTCACGAGGACTGGAAATACACCGACCTTGCCGACGTCGCGGCGATCAGCGATGCGTGGCTCACCCGACCGCACACGCCTACGGCAACGGCGGCCGGGGATGCGTTCATCGATGAACTCAAGAGCGCCGCGGACATCGACTGGTTATTGCTGCGCAACGGCAGCATCGAGGCACTGTACGCTGCGGCGCCCGAGGGTATCGTGACGAGCCGCCTCAGTGAAAACCCGCCGCCGGACGCTCCGACGAATGCACTGACAGCGCTCAACACGGCATTGATTGCGGACGGCCTCGTCATTCAGGTCGACGCCAACCCCGAGCGGCCGCTGGGGCTGTTGTTTCTCGATGACGCCGACGACGACAGAGCGGCGCTGTCGCAGACGCGCGTCGACATTCGGGTGGCCGCGGGCAGCGCCGTCGACATCGTGGAGTACCACGCCTCGTTCGGCGACAGCCCGCACTACAGCAACGCCGTCCTGACCTTGGATCTCGGCGAAAACGCATTAGCGCGTCACCTCCGCGTGCAAAATCGCGGCCGCGGTCACAGCCTGACTCAGCGCCTCGACGTTGCGCTCGCCGCCAGCGCTCGCTTCCAGTCGGCCGCTTTTGACCTCGGCGGTAAACTGACCCGCAACGATCTCGCCGTCGACCTTGCCGCCCGCGGCGCCGGCGCCGAATTCGACGGCCTGTATCTGACCGGTGAAGGTCAGCATATGGACAACCACACGCGCGTCGATCATCGCGTCGGCCCGGCCACATCGCGTCAGGCATACCGCGGTATCCTGTTCGGTCGCGCACGTGGCGTCTGGAACGGCAAGGCGGTGGTGCACGAAGGGGCTGACGGTACCGATGCCGAGCAGGAAAACCACAACCTGCTGTTATCCGAGCATGCCGAAATCGACACCAAACCCGAGCTTGAAATCTACGCTGAAGACGTCCGCTGCAGCCACGGCACGACCGTGGGGCAGCTTGATGAGAAAGCCCTGTTCTACCTGCGCTCCCGCGGTCTCTCGGGTGATGAAGCCCGGCGCCTTCTGGTACGCGCGTTTGCAGCACGGACGATCGAGGCGTTGCCGTTCAGCGCCCTGGACGTCCATCTTGAAACCCTGCTCGACACTCGCCTCGCCGAGATCAAGGACATTACCGTAAGCTTATGAACAGCCTCCCCGATACGCCTTTCGAAGCCTCCGCCTCACTGGACGTACGCGCCGACTTTCCTGCACTCCACCAGGAAATCAATGGCCGGCCGCTCGTCTACCTCGACAGCGCGGCTTCGGCGCAGCAGCCGCAAGTTGTCATCGATGCGGTCAGCCGCTATCAGTCACACGATCACGCCAACGTACATCGCGGGGTGCATACGCTGAGCCATCGCGCCACCGATGCTTACGAGTCTGCGCGCAATCGCATTCGCGCGTTCATCAACGCGGCAAGCTTGAGCGAAGTTGTTTTTACGAAAGGCACAACCGAAAGCATTAACCTCGTGGCGCAGAGTTTTGCGCGGCCGCGACTCAAGCCGGGCGATCGCATAGTCGTGAGCCACATGGAGCACCACGCTAATATCGTGCCCTGGCAAATTGTCTGCGGGCAGACCGGCGCCGAACTCGTCGTAACCCCAATCGATGAACGCGGCCAGCTCGACCTCGAGGCGCTTGACCGGCAGCTCGACGACCGGGTGGCCATGCTGGCGATTGGTCACGTTTCCAACGCGCTGGGGACCATCAACCCGATTGCCGACATCTGCCGACTGGCGCACGAACGGGACATTCCGGTGCTCGTCGACGGCGCTCAGGGTGTGCCGCACGGCAGTGTCGACGTCGCCGCCCTCGGCTGTGACTTCTATGCGTTCTCGGGACACAAGATGTTCGGCCCAACCGGCACGGGTGTGCTGTACGGACGGGAGGCCCTGCTCGAAGACATGCCACCGTATCAGGGCGGCGGCGACATGATCCTCGAAGTGCGCTTCGACGGCACGGTCTACAACGAACTTCCTTACAAGTTCGAAGCCGGCACGCCGAACATCTCGGGTTTCGTCGGCCTCGCCGCTGCTGTCGACTACCTCGAAACGATCGGCATGCAGCGCATCGCCCGACATGAACAGGCCCTGCTCGGCATCCTCACGAAGCGCCTCGGCGATATCCCCGGTGTGCGGCTGATCGGCACGGCGGCGCACAAAGCCAGCGTTCAGTCGTTTGTCGTCGAGGACATCCACCCTCATGACATCGGTACGCTCGTCGATCAGCAAGGTGTTGCCATTCGAACGGGCCACCACTGCGCCATGCCCGTCATGCAGTACTTCGACGTCCCGGGCACAGCCCGAGCATCGCTGGCCCTGTATAACGACGAGAACGACGTCGACCGGCTGATCGCCGCGCTTGATCGCGCAATCAGGATGTTCCAGTGAAAGCCGCTCCCACCAGCGGTGACTCGCCGCAAGGTGAGCACGAACTGTACCGGGAGGTCATCCTCGACCACGCCCGCAATCCACGTAACTTCGGAGCGCTCGAGAACGCAACGCATACGGTGGACGGCATCAATCCGCTGTGCGGAGACCGGCTGACACTGTACGTCGATATCGACGGCGAGCGCCTGGACGCCGTGCGCTTCGACGGTCACGGCTGTGCCATCTCGCTGGCCTCGGCCTCACTGCTGACCGTTGCGGTTCAGGGCCGGAGCGTCGAAGACGCCCTGGAGCTTCGCGACAACATCCTCCGCCTGCTTGAACAGGGTATCGACTATCTGGGCCCCGCGACACCGCAACACTCGGCACTGGCCGCGCTAGCCGGCGTCAGGGGTTTCCCGTCCCGTATCAAGTGCGCAACGCTGATCTGGCAGGCGCTCGGGCAAGCTCTCAAGCGCCGCGATGCCGGCCCCAACCCCACCGTTACGACAGAATAAGTACCCGGGAATCGATTACCGCTATGTTTGGCCACAGCAACGAACCAGTCACCCTGTCGCGCGACGTGCGCGCCGTCATCATCCCCGCCGGTGAAGAACTGCTGCTCCGCGAGGGTACTTCCGGTTTC
This sequence comes from Woeseiaceae bacterium, assembly GCA_028289545.1. Lineage (GTDB taxonomy): Bacteria > Pseudomonadota > Gammaproteobacteria > Steroidobacterales > Woeseiaceae > UBA1847. The sequence continues at coordinate 16,523 of JANQPG010000077.1, read as the reverse complement.
ATCACGCAGGCGCTGGGCGGCAGTTTCACGGTGTACGTCGAAGGCAATCTCTTCCGCATACCGGGCATCGATGCCGACGCGCTCGGCAAGGAGCCGACCCCGCCCCCCGAAGTGCCGGAAGACCCCACCGATTCGGATATCGAGGCCGTCGTCTGGAACCAGCTGAAGACCTGTTACGACCCCGAGATACCGGTCAACATTGTCGATCTGGGCCTCGTGTACCGCTGTGAGATCACGGCACTACCGAACGGCAACCGACGGGTGGAAGTCGACATGACGCTGACGGCGCCGGGCTGCGGGATGGGCGACATACTCGTCGCCGACGCTCAGGACAAGATCGCTATTATCCCGACCGTGGAGGACGTACGCGTCGAACTCGTTTTCGATCCGCCCTGGAATCACAGTATGATGTCGGAGGAAGCCCGGTTGCAGACCGGGATGATGTACTAGGCCTTACGACGCTCCACCCGACTTTCCGCCCGATGTTTCACCCGACATTGGACGAGCAGTCTCCGCCGCGGCCTTCCGGCTCGAGTTCCGCAATGAAAACACTAAGCATCGTCCGCCACGCCAAGTCCAGCTGGGACGATGAGAGTCTGAGCGATCGCGAGCGCCCGCTGAACAAACGCGGCCATCGTGACGCTCCGGTGATGGCCGACCGCATGACCAGCGCGGGCATCCGCCCCTCGCTCATACTCAGCAGCCCGGCCGTTCGCGCTTTCACGACCGCCAAGCTCATTGCTGAGCAGATAAACTATCCGAAGGAGTTCCTGCAGCGCGAAGACGAGCTGTATCTCGCGTCTCTGGACACCTTGCTGGACGTCCTCGTCGCCCAGGACGCAAACTTCAACAGCATCATGCTGGTGGGCCACAATCCGGGGTTGACGGACTTCGTCAACTACCTCGTCCCGGGACTGACCAACAACCTGCCGACCAGCGGTGTCGTGGCAGTCAACTTCGAGCAGGACGACTGGTCGCTATACGATCGGCCCGAGATCGGGCTACTGCTGCACGATTACCCGAAACGCAAACCGACCGAAGCCTGATAACGTCCGGGTCGCGCTGCTCGGGACACACAGTGTTCCGATTCAACACTCCGGGACGTTGACGGCAAGCCCGCCCTTCGACGTTTCCTTGTAGCTCGACGACATGTCCAGGCCTGTCTGGCGCATCGTTTCGATCACCTGATCCAGCGTCACTTTATGCGAACCGTCGCCATGCATGGCAAGTCGCGCAGCATTGATCGCCTTGACGGCTCCCATGGCGTTGCGTTCAATACACGGTATCTGCACGAGACCGCCAATTGGGTCGCAGGTCAAACCCAGGTTGTGCTCCATGCCTATTTCCGCTGCTTCCTCGATGTGGTCATTGCTGCCACCGAGCGCCGCCGCAAGCCCGGCCGCGGCCATCGAGCAGGCAACGCCAACCTCACCCTGGCAGCCCATTTCGGCGCCGGATATCGACGCGTTGACCTTGTACAGAATACCGATCGCACCTGCCGTCAGGAGGAAGGTTCGAATGCCTTCCCATGATGCGCCCGGTACAAATTCGTCGTAGTAGCGCAGCACCGCCGGGATAATGCCCGCTGCACCGTTGGTTGGCGACGTCACGACGCGGCTGCCGGCGGCGTTCTCCTCGTTTACCGAGATCGCAAACACATTGACCCACTCCATTGCGTCGAGCGCCGTGGGCTCACCGCGCTCCTCGAGCGTACGCACGAGTTTTGGCGCGCGCCTGACCACGGCCATGCTGCCCGGCAGCACGCCATCGGTCCGCATGCCGCGGTCGATACACGAGGACATTGCGCTCCAGAGCGCAGCGAGCCGCTCTTCAATATCCTCATCTCCACGCCAGACGCGTTCATTGGCTAGCACAATCTCAGCAAAACTGAGCCCTTCACGCTCGCCGATGGCGAGGAGTTCAGCGCTGCTCCTGTAGGAAAACCGTGGCTCAGCGCCGAGTTCGCTCTGCTCCGGCTCGTCGCCTCGAGCAATGAAGCCGCCGCCGAGCGAGAAGTAGTCCTCCGTCTTGAGCAAATCTCCGTTGTCGGAAAACGCTTTGAAACGCATGCCGTTGGTGTGCCGCGGGAGTTCTTCCTCATAGTTGAAGACGATGGCCGTCTCCGGCGCAAATTCGACGCGCCGGCCCGACGGCAACACAATACTGCCGTCACGACGGATCTCGTCGAGCCGACCCGGCACCGCATCGGGGTCGAGCGTCTCAGGCATCGCACCGGTCAGCCCGAGGGTCACGGCGGAGTCGGTGCCGTGTCCTCTGCCGGTGAACGCCAGAGAGCCGTACAGCGTCACTTCTACGCTGGCCGGCGACAGTTCGCCCAAACCCTCGGCAAACGCTCTTGCCGCGTTCATTGGACCCACCGTGTGTGAGCTCGAAGGCCCGACACCAATCTTGAAGATATCGAATACGCTGACTGCCGCCATGACTTGTCGGGCTCCGCTAGCAGGACACCATTAGTCGGATTCCATCGACAGCAGGCTCGCGTTGCCGCCGACTGCCGCTATGTTGTTGCTGACCGTGTATTCCGTCGCGAACCTCGGTAAATAGTGAGGACCGCCGGCCTTGGGGCCGGTCCCCGACAGGCCGCGGCCGCCGAACGGCTGCACGCCGACAACGGCGCCAATCATGTTGCGATTGATGTAGATATTGCCCGCACCCGACTGCGACACGAGGCTCTGCGCGCGCTGATCGATGCGGCTGTGCAGGCCCATGGTCAGCCCGTAACCCGTCGCGTTGATCCTGGCGACCGTGGCGTCGAAGTCTTTTGCCGCGTAGCGGTAGACGTGGAGTATCGGCCCGAATACCTCGCGTTCGAGCTGCGCAATGTCCTCGATCTCGATGAGCGCCGGCGCGACGAACGTGCCGTCGGCACACTGGGCGGGTAACTCACATTGATAGACAAGTTCCGCCTCGGCACGCATGCGCTCCACGTGGGCGTCAAGTATCGCTTTGGCCTCGGCGTCGATGGCCGGCCCAACGTCCGTCGCCAGATGCGCGGGATCGCCGATCACGAGTTCGCGCATATGGCCCTCGAGCAACTCGAGTACGCGATCGGCAATGTCTTCCTGCAGGCACAGGAGGCGCAATGCCGAACAGCGCTGCCCGGCGCTGTTGAATGCCGAAAATACCGCGTCGAGCACAACCTGCTCGGGCAAGGCCGAGCTGTCCACGAACAGCGCGTTCTGGCCGCCGGTTTCGGCAATCAGGGCGCCTATCGGCCCGGAGCGCCCCGCAAGCGTGCGGTTGATGATCTGCGCCGTCTCCGTCGAACCGGTAAACGCCACGCCCGCAACGCGCGCATCCGCGACGGCGCGGCCGCCGAGTTCCGCGCCATCGCCCGGCAGGAAGTGCAATACCTCCGAGGGCACGCCCGCGGCATACAGCAGTTCCGTGGCGCGGTAGGCGACCAGTGGCGTTTGTTCGGCGGGTTTTGCCAACACGGCGTTGCCGGCCGCAAGCGCAGCGGCGACCTGCCCCGTGTAGATCGCAAGCGGGAAATTCCATGGACTGATGCACACCATGATGCCTCGGCCTCGAAGACCCAGCGTGTTGCGCTCCCCCGTCGGGCCCGGCATATCGCTCGGCTCCGAAAAATGTGCGCGCGCTTCAGCGGCGTAGTAACGCAGAAAGTCCACGGCCTCGCGAAGTTCCGACACCGCATCGGGCAATATCTTGCCGGCCTCTCGTATACACAACGCCATGAGTTCAGCCTTGTGCTCCTCGAAGAGATCGGCGGCCGCCTCGAGGATTTCGGCGCGACGCGCTCCGCCGAGTGCGTCCCATGCGGATTGCGCGAGGGCGGCGCTGTCGATCGCTACATCGACGTCCGGCGCTTTCGCCCATACACAGGTGCCGATCGTCTCCGTATTGTTTGAAGGGTTGACGGACGCAACTTCCTTGCCCGTACCGCGGTTTCCGGCAACCCGCGGTGTCGCGGTCACGGGCTCGGTGGTCGAGGTGTCCATTGCCTTCATGAGCGCGGACGTGACCGAGCGGTCGGGCAGGTTGAGTCCGGCCGAGTTCCTGCGCGACGCGCCGAACAGCGCGGGCGGTTGCGGGATCGACGAGTGCGGCTTGAAATCGCCGTCGCGGGCGCCCTCCACCGGATCCGCCACCATTTCCCCAACATCCACCGATTCGTCGACAATACGATTCACGAACGACGTGTTCGCGCCGTTTTCCAGCAGGCGGCGGACGAGATAAGGCAGCAGATCTTCATGGCTGCCCACGGGCGCGTAAACCCGACAAGGGCGCCCGAACTTGTCGGGATCGATGACTTCGGCGTACAGCTCCTCGCCCATACCGTGCAGGCGCTGAAACTCGTAGTCCCGACGTCGGCCGCCGTAGTGCAGGATGCTGGCGAGCGTGTGCGCGTTGTGCGTAGCGAACTGCGGATAGATCCGGTCCCCAGCGGCCAGCGCTTCGCGCGCGACGGCCAGATAGGACACGTCGGTGTGCACCTTGCGCGTAAACACGGGGTAACTCTCGAGCCCCTGTTCCTGCGCATGTTTGATTTCGGTGTCCCAGTACGCGCCCTTTACGAGGCGCACGGGGATACGGCGAGAGCTTGCCGACGCCAGTTCGCCAAGGAATTCGAGCACACCCAGCGCACGCCGCTGGTAGGTCTGCAGCGCAAGCCCGAAGCCGTCGTAGTCCTTGAGTTCCCGATCCCTGCAAACACGCTCGAAGATCTCGAGCGACAGTTCCAGGCGCTCGCTCTCCTCGGCATCGACCGTCAGCGCAATTCCGTTGGCCCTTGCGTGTTTCGCCAGCTCCGCCACACGCGGAACCAGCTCACTCAGTACCCGGTCGCTCTGGGTATAGCTGTAGCGCGGATGCAGGGCCGACAGCTTCACCGAAATACTGGGCGCCGCAAAGATATCCACATCGGTATCGCCGAGACTGTCACCAATCTGGCCAATGGCGTCGAAGTACGCGTCCAGGTAGCGCTCGGCATCGGTTTTTGTCAACGCCGCTTCGCCCAGCATGTCGAAGGAATAGCGGTAATCGCGATTGTGCTTGTTGTGCGAGCGCTTGAGCGCTTCCTGAATCGTCCTGCCCATGACGAACTGATGGCCCATGATGCGCATCGCCTGCCGCATGGCCGCACGCACGACCGGTTCACCGGCGCGACTCGCCAGCGAACCGAGCAGGCGCGCGGGATTGCGGGTCGAGGTGTCGTCGAGTTCGAGAAGCCTGCCGGTCAGCATAAGCCCCCAGGTAGAGGCATTGACGAACAACGAATCGCTCGCACCCAGATGATCCTGCCAGCTGGCGCTCGTGATCTTGTCCGCGATCAGACGATCGGCCGTATCGGCATCGGGGATTCTGAGCAGCGCCTCCGCAATACACATAAGCAGAATGCCCTCTTCGGAAGACAGATCGTACTGCTTGAGAAACGCGTCGATACCGCCTTCGTCCGTCGCATTTTTGCGTACGGCGCGTACGAGGGTAGCGGCCGTGTCGCCAATCCCGGTCCTCGCAGCCTCACCCGGGTCGGCCAGATCACAGAGGGCCTCTACGAGCGTCGCTTCGTCGCCGAGGTACCGATCGTTGAGCCCGAGAATTGCGCCCGGCTGACCCGCGGGCTGATCTGAAAAGCGCATGCTGGATGGACTCCCGGATGTAAGGCTGGCGAGCGATTATAGGTGCCTTCCCCCGGCGCGTCACTATGCCCCGAGGACGGTCAATAGTCGCGATTTCGGGCGCGCAGTTTGCGCCGGGTATGCTTGTCCGGCCGGCCGTCGGTTCTCGGCATTGCCAGGCGGTCCTGGCGCAGATTTGCCAAGTGCTGTTCGCGAGCCGCACGCGCCTCCTCGTCTTCTTCGTAGCAGCGTCTGGCCTCGACCGCGGGCCCGCGGCGAACCGGTATCGCCGTGACGCGAAGCTTCCAGACGAGTCGTTCCTTGACGATTTCAAGACGGTCACCCTCGCGAACCCGGCTCGCACTGCGCGCCCGTTCGCCGTTCAGTTTTACGTGCCCACCCGTCACGGCCTTCGCCGCGACGGAGCGAGTTTTGTAAAACCGAGCAAACCACAACCAGCGATCGATTCTGAGTTCCGCCACTCGTTTTTCCATCTGTTTATGATCTGTTTTCTATCTGTCCCGGCCGCTCGACAAAGAGCCGTCCTGCTATACTCTGCGCCCCGCAATCACCGAGCGAAGCCCGTGACCGTGCCAGCGTTTCTCGATTCCCTTTCTTCCCGAACCGATGCACTCAAGGCGGAAGGCCTTTACAAGACCGAACGTAGAATACTGAGCCCTCAACAGGCCGAAGTCGAGGTCGCGGGCGACGGCGGGCAGCGCGCCGTGCTGAACCTGTGCGCCAACAACTACCTGGGTCTCGCCAACCATCCCGCGGTCATAGAAGCCGCGCACAAAGCCCTCGATCGCTATGGCTTCGGCGTTGCCTCGGTGCGCTTCATTTGCGGCACACAGTCTATCCACAAGGAACTCGAGGAGCGTATTTCGGCGTTCCTCGGCACCGAAGACACGATACTGTACCCCTCGTGCTTCGATGCCAACGGCGGCTTGTTCGAAACGGTGCTCGGGCCCGAAGATGCCGTGCTGAGCGACGCGCTGAACCACGCGAGCATTATTGACGGTATCCGCCTGTGCAAAGCGCAGCGCTTTCGTTACCCGCACAACGACATGGCGGCGCTCGAAGAGCAGCTCGTTGCCGCGAAGGACTGCAACGCCCGCCTGATCGTTACCGACGGCGTGTTCAGCATGGACGGCACGATCGCCAACCTGCCGGAGATCGTTGCGCTCGCAAAGCGTCACGACGCAATGACTATGATCGACGACTGCCACGCGACCGGGTTTCTGGGCGCAACCGGGCGCGGCACGCACGAGCACCATGGCCTCATGGGCGAGATCGACATCATTACCGGCACGCTCGGCAAGGCACTCGGCGGCGCGTCGGGCGGCTTTACGTCGGGGCGCAAGGAGATCGTCGCCTGGCTGAGACAGCGCTCGCGGCCCTACTTGTTCTCGAACTCCGTTGCACCCGTGATTGCCGCGGCTTCAGTCGCCGTGTTCGAACTGCTCGAGCGCGACTCGAGTCTTCGCGAGCAGCTGCACGAAAACGCCGGCTACTTCCGCGCGCGGATGAGCGAACGCGGTTTCGACCTCAAGCCCGGCGAGCACCCGATCATTCCGGTCATGCTCGGTGACGCCAAGCTCGCCTCGGCAATGGCGGACCGACTGCTCGACCACGGCGTTTACGTCATCGGTTTCAGCTATCCCGTCGTGCCGCACGGTGAGGCGCGCATCCGCACGCAAATGTCGGCCGGCCTCGATCGCGCCCAGCTCGACAAAGCCATTGAGGCGTTTACCGTCGTGGGCCGCGAACTTGGGGTCATCGACTCATGAAGGCGCTCGTCAAAGCGAAAGCGGAACGCGGTATCTGGATGGAAGATTTGCCGATCCCGTCCGTCGGCCACAACGACGTACTGATCAAGGTCAAACGTACGGCAATTTGCGGCACCGATATCCACATTTTTCAGTGGGACGACTGGGCGCGGCAAACGATACCGGTACCCCTGGCCGTGGGCCACGAGTTCTCGGGAGAGATTGTCGAGTGCGGCGTCGAAGTCCGCGGCTTCGCGCCCGGCGACCGGGTTTCCGCCGAAGGCCACATCACCTGCGGCGTCTGCCGCAACTGCCGCGCGGGCCGGCGCCATCTGTGCATGAATACCGTTGGGGTTGGCGTGAACCGAGCCGGCGCATTTGCCGAATATATTGCCGTACCGGCGTTCAACGTGTTCAAGCTGCCGGACGCCATCAGCGACGACATGGCAGCCATACTCGATCCGTTCGGCAACGCCACGCACACGGCGTTGTCGTTTGACCTTGTTGGCGAAGACGTGTTGATTACGGGCGCGGGGCCGATCGGCATCATGGCGGTGGCCATTGCCCGTTTCGCCGGCGCGCGGCACGTCGTGATTACCGACGTCAACGACTACCGACTGGAGCTTGCCAGGAAGATGGGCGCAAGCGCGGCGCTGAACGTGCAGCGGGAATCCATCGACGAGACGATGCAGGCGCTCGGTATGGAAGAAGGTTTCGACGTCGCGATGGAAATGTCCGGCAATCCCCAGGCCTTCGGCGACATGCTGCGGACTATGCACCACGGCGGGCGCGTAGCGCTCCTCGGCATCCCACCGGAGGCCATGAACGTGGACTGGAACCAGGTGATCTTCAAGGGCCTGATCCTGAAAGGCATCTACGGACGTGAGATGTTCGAAACCTGGTACAAGATGTCGAGCATGCTGCAGAGCGGACTCAACATTGCACCCATCATTACCCATCACTTCTCGGTGGACGAGTACCAGCCGGCGTTCGAACTCATGGAGTCCGGACAAACCGGCAAGGTCATTCTGAACTGGGCCTGACGGAAAACAGGCCGGATATTGCTCCGGCCTTTCTCCGGCTTTTTACTAGAAGCTACACAAGCAGTGCGCGTAAACGCCTTTGGGATCGTTGAAGCGCAGCAGCGGGTCCATCATGGCCTCGAGTTCCGCCGTTATGCGCTCGATGACACCGGGTTCCGAAACGAAAAACCCCGGACTGATACCCAGGCGCTGGGAAGCGCCAAGGAAGTCGACCAGCATTTGCTCCCCGGGGGACAGCGGTTCCTCGACAACGTAAGTGCCGTAGCTGCCCTCTTCCAGCCCAGCGGACGCTGCGGCAGCAGCCACGGCATCGTCCAGACCGCCCAGTTCGTCAACGAGACCGTTGTTGAGCGCATCCAGGCCGGTCCATATCCGCCCCTGGGCAATTTCGTGGACAGCTTCGACCGTCAGGCCGCGGCCGTTGGCAACGTGGCTCAGGAAGTCGTCGTAGCCGTCCTCGATGACCGCCTGGAAGACCTGCTTGGTCTGCTCTGACATGGCCCGGTCCGGGCGCAGTTCCCCGGCCCAAGGCGTCGTGCCGACGCCGTCGACCCGCATGCCCAGGTACTCCGCGGTACGCTGATAGGTCGGGAACATGCCAAGGATGCCGATCGAGCCCGTCACCGTGGAGGGCGCGGCGAAGATCTTCTCCGCGTCGGCCGAAATCCAGTAGCCACCGGACGCGGCCACGCTGCTCATGGAGGCGACCACCGGTTTGCCTGCCGCGCGCAGCATCTTGATCTGGTTGGTGATCACTTCGGACGCAAATGCGCTTCCGCCGGGACTGTCGACGCGCAGCACAACGGCCTTAACCTGATCGTCGCGCAGCGCCTGACGAAGCAGACTTGCCGTCGAATCGCCGCCAATAGAGCCCGGCGGCTGCGAGCCGTCAAGGATCTCGCCAGCGGCAACAACAATCGCCACCTGGTCGTCTTCCGGCGCTTCGCCTTTCAACAAACGCATCTGCGACAGATAGCCGCCCATGCCGACGGCACTCGGTGCATCGCTGTTGTCGTCATCGACGCCCGCCAGTTCGATCAGGCGCTCGCGGATGTCCGTGCGATCCTTGAGTTCGTCCACCAGGCCCAACTCGAGCGCCACGGCAGCCAGGTCGCCACCGTTCGCGGCGGCCAGCGTCGCCAGGTCCTGGGTATAGGTGTTAACGGTACCCGGCTCCAGGCCGCGGGCGGTTTCCACGTCCAGCAAATAAATGTCCCAGAGCTGATCCAGTACATGGGTCAGCGACTCCCGGTACTCGTCCGACATCGACATGCGGGTGTAGGGTTCGGTGAACGCCTTGTACTTGCCCACCCGGAAGATGTTCCAGTCCAGCATGAGCTTATCGATCGCGTCGCTGAAGAAGGTGCGGTAACTGCCGAAACCCTGAACGAACAGGATGCCCTCCGGGTGCATGTACACCTCGTCGGCGTGCGACGCGAGGTAATAGCTCGCCTGCGAGTAGAAATCGGCGGAGGCAATGACAAGCTTGCCCGACTCGCGAAAATCGCGAATGGCCTCGGCAACCCGCTCGAGCTTCGATATGCCGCCGCTGCCGAAGCTTGAAAGCTCCAGGTGCACGGCCTTGATGCTGTCGTCGTCGCGCGCGTACGCCAGCGCATCGACGACATCCGACACCAGCGTTTGCGGCGGCGCGTTGTCCATAATCTCTGCAAGCGCGCGATCGAACGGGCTGCCCGCGAGCTGCTCGACGAGCGCGCCGTTGGGCTGAATGTGCAGCGCCGCCGATCGCGGCAGCGAAGGTGCGCCTCCCGACAGCGCGCCGATGAACGCTATCAGCACAAACAGCATGAGGAACAGGTGCACGACCTTGCGAATGCTGTCGAGACCGGACCAGACAGCCGACAGGATGCGTACAAACAGGTTTCGTTTCGGTGGGTTGTTCATCGTTCGCCTCACAGATTTATTGGCTCAGGGCCCAGGTTGGCTCACCGGCGGCCCCGGCGTCGTCTCGTACCATACCGCGTTTACGCGCAGCCGGCACGAACCGCTCTCATTCCAGTCCCGGCAACCAGAGAGACAGTGCCGGCCAGAAAGTGATCAGCACCACGGACAGCAGCAGGATCAGCAGGAACGGCAGCGTGGCCGCGTAGACCTGCATGATCGGTTTTTCGAATCGGTAGCTCGCAATAAACAGGTTGAGACCCACTGGCGGCGTCAGATAACCGAGCTGCATTGCGGCAAGAAACACGATGCCGAGATGCACGGGGTGAATCTCGTAGCCCGCGGCAATCGGCAGCATCAACGGCACAACGAGCACAATGGCCGAGAATATGTCGAGTATGGCGCCCAGGATGAGCAGGAACACGAGCAGCAGAATCAGGAACGTGACCGGCGAGGACACGAGGCTCTGGATGTATTCGAACAAGAGCTGTGGAACACCAGCGCCAATCATGTAATTCGTCGACGCCAGCGAGACGCCCAGGATAATCAGGATACCGCCCACGAGCACCATGGACTGCCGCATGACGTCCGGCAGCTTCTTGAGCGGAATCTCACGCAGAATAAAGACTTCGACAATCAGCACATACAGCGCCGTAATCGCCGCCGCTTCCGATACGGCAAAGAAACCCGAGTAGATCCCGCCGAGCACGACAAACGGCAACGGCAGCTCCCATATGGCCTCGCGGAGCGCCTTACCCACCTCGCGAATGGAGAAGTCGGCCAGCGGCTTTCGATTGTGCCGGTTTACCCAGAAACTCCAGCCCGACAGCATCGCCAGCATAATCAGGCCGGGCAGTATGCCGGCGAGAAACAGACTGTCGATCGGCACCTCGGCAACCACGCCGTAGAGGATCAGAGGCAATGACGGCGCAAACAGGAGGCCCAGACTGCCCGATGACGTCACCAGACCCAGGTTGAAGCGATCGTCGTAGCCGTCCTGCTTGAGAGCCGGATAAAGAATGGCGCCGAGCGCAATGATCGTAACGCCGGACGCTCCCGTAAAAGCCGTGAAAAACGCACACGCCGCCAGGCACACGAGCGCCAGCCCGCCCGGCATCCAGCCGAGCAACGCGTTGGTGACACGAACCAGGCGCTGCGGGGCATTGCTTTCGCTCAACACGTAACCCGCAAAGGTAAACAGCGGGATCGCCGCAAGAAACGGCAAGTCGGCGATACTCTGAACCTCAAGCGCCATGTTCATGAGATCGGTTTCTTCACGGTAGAAACCGAGCATGGCGCTCGTGGCGATGATCGCAAACAGCGGCGCGCCGAGGATGGCCAGAAGGACCAGTATCAGGCTGAAGACGATCATGCCCGCGCCTCGTCCTTCCCTGCCGGCGACAACACCAGCTGCGCCAGCGCGGACACGACAAACCGGTAAGCGAGCAGCGCAAACGCCAGCGGCATGATGCTGTGCGCTATCCAGGCCGGCGTGTCGATCAGTACAGTGTCTTCGAACTCGATCTCGAGCTGAAGGTATCGCCACGCATGCCAGGTAATGACCGCGCAGACGGCAGCCGCAAACAGGTCGACCAGCACCCGCGACAGCCGCACGAGGCGCTCGGGCAGTACATGCGAGAGGAGATCGATTCGAATGTGCCGGTTGTCCCTGCCCGCCGCGATCGAGCCGACCATCGCGAGCCACAGGACCATCAGCTTGACGAGTTCGTCCGCCCAGACGAACCCGGTATCAAACAGCTCACGGAGCACAATCTGGCCAACGGCCAGCAGCATCATGCCCGAGAGCAGCACGACCAGTACGACGTTTTCGGCAATGCGGCCGGCCGCGCCGAGCCGCTTAAGGAGCGTGCTCAAACCCGTTTTAAGGCTCGACGCCTACCGGTTCCGTTGCCTGCGCCGTCGATGTGTCGGCGCGCTCACGGTAGGTCGAAATGTGTTCGAGCATTTCCTCGTACAGGTCGATGGAGAACTGGCCGTCCTCACCCAGCTCGCGGTTCGACACCGCCAGCACGTCACGAATCCTGTCGACCTCCGCCTGATCGAACTCCACGGACTCGATGCCCGCATTGACGAGCGCGTCGCGAGCCGAGCGGTTGTCGACCAGGTTCACGCGGTCGAAGTTTTCATAGGTCCTTGTCATCACTTCGCGAACGATCGCCTGATCGTCTTCGCTCAGTTTGTCGAACGCCTTTTTCTGCACGGCCATAAAACCGAGCGTGTAAACGAGCGGCAGCTCGGTCATGTACTTGACCTTGGTATGCCACTGCAGCACGAGCGCGCCGATGGGCGAGATTGCCACGATATCGATCAAGCCGGTCTGCAGCCCAGTCAGCACGTCGGTCAACGGCAGGGTCACGGGAGACAGCGACATGGCTTCCATGGAGGCATAGCTGATCAGGTCCCCCTCGGGCACCCATACGCGTTTGCCCTTGAGATCGCCCAGCTCCCGAACCGGTGTGTTGGACAAGACGACGGCAAAACCGCCGGCCGCAAAACCGAAGTTCACAAAACCGGCTTCCTCGAGGCCCGCCTTGAGTGTCTTGTCGAGGCGTTCCCGCACGTAGCCGGCTTCCTCTTCGGAGTCGAACACCATCGGCAAGCCGTAGATATTCAGGTCCGGGTAGATGCTGCTGAGCGCCGACGGCGTAAACGCACCACCCTGCAGCGCGCCGATGCGGATACGTCCGAGCACCTTGTTGTCGTTGCCCATGACGCCGCCGCCGTAGTACTTGATGTCCACTCGGCCTTCGGTGCGCTCTTTGATTTCCTTAGAACTGGCGCGCATGTCTTTCATCCACTGCGAGCCTTCGGGCGTGACCGTTGCAATCTTGAGGGTTGCCGCCGTTGCGCCACTGCTCAGGGTCAGAGCGGCCAACAGCATTAGGGTCCAGCGTTTGATCATGTCGTTTGCCTCGAATCGGTACGGCCCCGGGCATCACCGGAACCGTATTCGGATCGGATATTAAAAGTAATCGTCCGCGTCCAGCAGAAGTTGAGCGGCTTCCTGCTGGGCCAGTACGTTGCTCAAAGTCAGCCCGTCAGCATACGGGTTCGCGTCCAGCACGGAGGTCAACAGCTCGTCATGCAGCTCGCGCTCGTACAACAGGCGCGCATAGCCCTTGGCGAATTCGACCTTGGCGCTGAGATCGCGGCCGTCCGACAGCGCAATGGCCCGCTCGAAGTGCTCGCGCGCCAGTTCGGGCTGGCCGCCCAGCGCCGGCGGCCGGAGCGTATGGAGTATGCCCATGTAAACGTAGGTGGCCTCGTTGACGCCGGTGCCGGCGACCTCGAGGTAGTGCTCGAACAGCGCCTGGGCTTGCGGCAGCTCGGCCAGCGAGTTCCAGTCGTCGCTGTGCGCCCGCAGGTATGCCAGGGTAGCGAAACCGTAGGTGTACAGCAGCTCCGCCTCGTCCTCCTGCACGCTGTCGAGGCTCGCAACAAAATCGTCGTAATTGAGATCCCGCCAACCGCAGGCTTCGGCGTACTCCGCGCACAGGGCGCGTTGCGCGTAGTCCCGGGCGCGCCGCGTCAGGCGCTGGGCGCGCAGCGGCTCATCGGCGAACACGGCGCCGTAGGAGGCGTACAGCGTTGCGGCGGCCGCGAGGATGTCCGGGTCGTCGGGGCTGCCCTCCACGAGGCTGTCGAGCAGCACCATGTAGGACGGCATGGCCGCCTTGACCGTGTCCGGATCGTCCTGGTTGAGAATCGCCAGCGACAGCCGGTCGGCAAAACCGCTGGCGGCCGAGGACACCAGCGAAGCACAGCCGGAGAGCGTCGTACAGGCGACGGCGACCAGCAGTGCGATACGCCGGGTTGGAGGCGTTCTAAAACTCATGCCACGAAAGACCCGGTTGGGAGGGAAAAAGTTTCAGGCGAATCTCATCGGCAAGCCCGGCGGGCGTTCCCGACTGCTCGAGCCGGGACCGGAACCTAGATCTTTTCCTTGATTCGCGCCGCCTTGCCGGTTCTGCCGCGCAGGTAGTAAAGCTTCGCGCGACGCACGTCGCCGCGACGCTTGACGGCAATCGAATCGACCGTCGGGCTGTAGGTCTGGAACACGCGTTCCACACCTTCGCCATGCGAAATCTTGCGAACCGTAAACGACGAGTTCAGACCGCGATTCCGGCGCGCGATGACGACACCTTCAAACGCCTGCAGGCGCTCGCGGTTGCCTTCTTTCACCTTGACCTGGACAACAACCGTATCGCCCGGCGCGAACTCCGGGATGTCCTTGTCCATTTGTTCCTGTTCAATCGCTTCGATGATTTTGCTCATGATGCTTCGCTTCCAAATATTCCTCGAGCAGCTCCCGCTGCTCGGCAGTCAGTTCCATTCCTTCCAGCAGATCCGGGCGTCGCCTAAGCGTCCGCCCCAGGGCCTGCTGCTGTCGCCAACGGGCAATCCGCTGGTGATCGCCCGATAGCAGTACCTCCGGTACACGCAGGCCGTCGACCTCCTCCGGACGCGTGTAGTGCGGATGGTCGAGCAACCCCGCGCTGAACGAGTCCGCGTTTGCCGATTCCGCATCACCTAACGCCCCCGGTAACAACCGGGTGACCGCATCGGTGACCAGCATCGCCGGCAGTTCTCCGCCGGACACGACAAAATCGCCCAGCGACAATTCCTCGTCGACGTGCGTCTCGACGATCCGCTCGTCAATACCCTCATAGCGTCCTGCTACAAGGCCAAAACCTTCCAGTGCCGCCAGCCTCTCGGCCATCGCCTGATCAAAGCGTCTGCCCTGAGGCGACAACGCCAGCATCGGCGCACCCTCCGGCAAGCGTTTGCGCAGCGCCAAAATAGCGGCCGCCAGCGGCTCAAAACGCATGACCATGCCCGGACCGCCCCCGTAAGGCCTGTCGTCGACCGTCCGGTGCGCATCCAGCGCATAATCGCGCGGGTTCTCGAACTCAAGTTCCAGCAAACCGCGCTTCGCAGCCCTGCCCACGACGCCAAACTCGGCGACAGCTGACACCTGCTCCGGGAACAACGTAACAACGCCAATGCGCATGCTCTACGTGTCCCATTCCCAATCGACCCGGACCACACCCGAATCGAGATCCACTGCTTTGACGACCTGTCCCGTGACAAACGGTATCAGCCGCTCCTCTTCACCCTCGACCCGCATGACGTCGTGCGCCCCGGTTTCGAGCATTTCGCGGATGACACCCAGCCGCCGGCCGTCCTTGTGTTCCACCGCCAGCCCGAGAAGGTCCGTCCAGTAGAACCGGTCACCCTCAAGAGCCGGAAGTTCGGCCCGCGGCACCGCAATATCGAGGCCCAGGAGGCCCTCCGCGGCGTCGCGATCGTCGCAACCGGCGAGCTTCGCCAGTACCGACTTGCCGTGCCGACGGCCGTCTTCGAGCGCCACCTGGCGCGCGTCGTCCGCCGCGCCCAGGAGCCAGCCCGGATAATCCAGTATCGCCTCGCGGGGTTCCGTGTACGAGAACACTTTGACCCACCCCTGAACACCAAAAAGGCCGACAACACGGCCTAATTTGACGATCTTTGGCGCTTCGCTGGACACCGGCTGAGACTCGAGCGGCGACGGTCAGACCGCCTTCCGCTTGCCGGTTAGTTGGCGGCGGCAGCCTTGCGGTGCGCCTTCAACAGCGAGGCTACGCGATCCGACGGCTGTGCGCCCTGTCCAATCCAGTAGTCCACGCGCTCGAGATCGATACGCAGGTTCTCTTCGTGTTGCTTGCCGACGGGATTAAAATAACCCACGCGCTCAATGTACCGGCCGTCCCGACGATTGCGGCTGTCGGTGACCACCAGGTGATAAAAAGGCCGTTTTTTCGCGCCCGTGCGCGAAAGGCGAATGCTAACCATTACTCTTCCGTAAATCCGTGAATGCACTTGTTGGCGAGGCAGACACGCCCGTGCCCGGGACTTGCCCCAACAGATCGGCGCATTGTACCCGTTTAAAACCAAATGTGAAGCCTTTTGCGGCCCTAAAAACCCTCTGGAATTAGGCCGTTAGCGCGCCGCAGCGGCATCCGCTCCAATAGCGTGGGGCGCCCACTCAGATGACGGTCGCCTCAGCGGCCGGGAAAGCCGGGCGGTAGCCCGCCCCCGGGCATGCCCCTGAGCATCTTTTTCATCCCGCCTTTGGAGACTTTTTTCATCATGCGCTCCATCTGCATGTGCTGCTTCAGGAGCCGATTCACGTCCTGAATGGCCAG
>JANQPG010000075.1 GCA_028289545.1 Woeseiaceae bacterium | reverse complement strand
TCACTGGAGCTGACCGCAAACTTCGAGGAACTCCATGCGCGGATTCATACTCAGGCTGTTGATCATCATACTCGGCCTGTACCTGGCCTCGCGTTTCCTCTCGGGCGTATCGATCAGCGGGCCCGGCTCGTTTGTCCTGGCGGCGCTCCTCCTGGGGCTGGTTAACGCCGTGATCCGACCGCTGATGTTCCTGCTGACCCTGCCGCTCACGATATTGACCCTTGGGCTGTTTATCTTTGTGCTAAACGGACTGATGTTTGGCCTCGTGGCGGCGCTGTTGCCGGGGTTTGCGGTGGCAGGTTTCGGCTCGGCGATCCTCGGCGCCATTGTCGTAAGCCTGACCAGCCTGTTTGCCTCCTGGTTCATCGGTCCGGACGGGCGCTACGAAATACTGGTGCGCGCGCGCCGTTAGTGGGCTGCTTGATAAATTCCTACGCTCTAAAAGTGTAGGAATTTTTCAAGCAGCCCACTAGGCTGTACGGCCGGCCACAATTGGCTCCCAGGCCGTCAGCGTGTATAACGCGCGTTGGCAGTCATCTCGATCCGATCAGGCGAGTGTGTTGAATTCAGTCCAGTCTTTTGTTGCCGCGGTGCCGGCGGAACTCGAGGAGTAGTGCGCTGAAACTCTGTCCGGGCCAAATCTTTCGCTTTTTCGCAAGCCGCATCCGAAGCCACGCTGCGGCATTCCTGCTGTGCGCGGCGGCGCTGCACGCTGCGCCTGCCGCGGCGTCCAGCGCGAGTCTTGACGATCTGATGGCTGAATACTGGGATTACTACCTGGCGGAGTACCCCGTGGCGGCCACCCGCAGCGGGGTTGACCGTTTCAACAACCGTTTTGCATCCGTGACACCCGCGGCGGAGACTCGGCGGCTGGCGATGGAACGGCGTTTTCTCGCTCGGCTCGACGACATCGATCGCTCCGCATTCACCGAAAACGACCGCATCAATGCGCAGCTTTTCGAATGGGTGTTGCGCGATTCCGTCGGTGCGCGTGAACTCGATCTTAGCCGGATACCGTTCAATACGTTCTCGGGCTTCTTCATGAACGCCATTACGGCGGCAACCGGCGTGCGAATGGAAAGCGTCGGCGACTACGAAGATTATCTCGAGCGTCTTCAGGACATACCGCGCTACTTTGACGAGAACATCGCCAATCTCGAGTCCGGATCGCGTGCCGGTTTTGTGTTGCCGCGAGTCGTAATCGACGGCGTCGTGCCCACGCTCCGGGCACAGGTCAAGGAGCGCGCCGAGGACAGCGGTTTCTTTACGCCGCTTGCCGAACAGCCCGAAGCGTTGTCGCGCTCGGATTACCTTCGTCTATCGGCGCACGCGAAAGAGATTATCCGCGAACAGGTTTTTCCCGCGTTTACGCAGCTGGCCAATTTCCTGGAAAGCGACTATGAAGCTTCGGACATGATCGGTGCTTCGTTCCTGCCGCGCGGTAGTGAGTATTACGCGTTCCAGGTTCGCCGTTATACGACGCTGACCGATATCGACGCGGACGAGATTCATCGCGCCGGCCTCGACGAGGTCGCGCGCATTCGCGCTGAAATGCTGGCGATCATCGACGAGGTAGGCTTCGAAGGGAGTTTCGACGACTTCACACAGTTTCTCCGCACGGACCCGCAGTTTTACGCGAAGTCGCCGGTTGCCCTGCTCAAGGAAGCGGCGTGGATTGCGAAGCGTGTCGATTATCAGATGCCGCGCTTTTTCGGCAAGCTGCCGCGGCAGAGCTACGGTGTTGTGCCGGTGCCCGACGAGATAGCGCCCAACTATACGACCGGCGCTTATTTCGGTGCGCCGCTGAACGGCGCCACTGGCGGCGCATTCTGGCTGAATACCTATGCGCTGGATCAGCGCCCGCTGTACGAACTACCCGCGCTGACACTGCACGAGGCTGTGCCCGGCCATCACCATCAGGGCGCTCTTGCGCTCGAGATGATGGAGGTGCCGGCATTCCGCCGCGATCTCTACTTCAGTGCGTTTGGCGAAGGCTGGGCGCTGTACGCGGAAAAACTCGGCGTGGAGATGGGCATTTATCAGACACCCTACGAGCATTTTGGGCGCCTGAGCTACGAAATGTGGCGGGCATGCCGCCTGGTCGTCGATACCGGCATACACGCCAAAGGATGGACGCGTCAGCAGGCAATCGATTACATGACGGCCAATACGGGCCTGTCGGCGGGCAACATTCGTGCGGAAGTAGACCGCTACATCTCATGGCCGGGCCAGGCGTTGGCCTACAAGCTGGGCGAAATCAAGATCTGGGAGTTGCGTCGTGAAGCGGAAACGGCGCTTGGCGAGGCGTTCGATCTTCGTGAGTTTCACGACACGCTGCTCAGCAACGGCGCGTTGCCGCTAGCTGCGCTCGAGCGCGTCGTGCAACGGTACATCGAATCGAAGCTGCCCTGATGGGTAATCCAGTAATCTGATGACGTTCGGAGGCGGGCCTCGTCAGGATGCAAGGCTCGTAATGTTTCTGCCGCGGCGTTTTGCCCGATACATCGCGGCATCGGCTCGCTCCAGCCACTCCAGGGGCGTTTCGCCGGGGACCAGTTCCGCCACGCCCAGTGAAATTGTCACTTCCTGTTCGGGAACCAGTTCGTTGGCTTCGACCAGGGTACGTAGCTGCTCCGCCAGATGGCTTGCGTGTTCCTTGTCCTCACCGTCGAGAACCACGACAAACTCTTCGCCGCCGATTCGGAACAGGCTGTCAATCACGCGAATACGAAGATTGATGATTTCAGTCAGGCTTTTGAGAATGAGATCGCCCGTCGCATGGCCGTGTGCGTCGTTGACGGCTTTGAAATGGTCCAGGTCGAGCATGATCAGCGACGCTTTGCCGGGTTTCCTTGCCCGCTTCGCCACAATATGGCCCAGCTTGGCATCGAGTGCGCGGCGATTGCCGGCGCCGGTCAGCGGATCTTTTGTCGCGAGCTTGATGAGAGCGGCCTGTTGCCTGCGGGTCACCACCGAAAATGCGTAGCCGAACGCGCACATGACAACGATTGTTATGAACACCGTCCCGGCCGCGATCTTGTCGGGGTTTGGCAGGTAGGCGGGAATCAGACCCGCAAGCATACCGAGACACAGCAGGATCGCCTCGTTCGGGCGGACCAGGTAGAAGATGGCCATGAGCGCAGGATAGGCCCAGTAGATCTGCTGTGGCCCATTGGAATACACCGTCGACAGCACGCCCACAACGCAGAGGATGGCGATCATCGTCGCGGCGACGCGGACCCGAGGGGTTCGGTACACGAGCCAGCCCAGCAAGACGATGCCCGCAATGAGCAGCGTATCGATGACGCCGTCGAACCAGTTCCCTTCCGTGAAACGCATGATTGCAAAGGGCAGTATGCCGAGTGCCCCCGCGGCGCTGAGAATGAGCGGCAGCCAGGCTTCGACGCGGCCGCGGTCGACACGCGCGCGAGCCAGATAGCCCCAGGCATCGAGCCCGGATTGGCGGCTGTCGGCGCTCTCTTTAAGTGGCGGTGATTTTGGCATTGCCCCTGAAGCTTATGAAATAGCTTATGAGATAGCTTATGAAATAGCTCATGTAACCCAGCGCCCGATTGTCCCGGATGCGGCAGCGGCCCCAGTGCCCCTTATAGTGAGGCCCGCCTACTGACTTGCGAAGGATTCTCACCTTGCAGCCGCGCGGCGGGATACGCTGACGTCGTGGCGCCCGCTGCTGGACTGCCAATTGTCTCAAAAATACACAGCGATAGACACTCCGGCGGTGCGCCGAGGCTCGTCAGGACTTGCGGAAACGGCTGAAAAAGCCGGGTTTTGGTTCGTCTTCTTCCTCGTCGAGGTTTTCGATCTGGCTGCTGCTCAGCGCCTCGAGGGTTTGTGTGATCGACGTGTTGATCTGGTCTTCGATCGGTTCCGGTTCTTTTTGTGCAGCCGGCTTCGACGGCTTAGCGCCCGAGCCGACGCCCGGCTTGGCCGCGCTGCCGGCGTTCAATGCGCGGACGGTGGCGAGTCGCTGGGAAGCGGAAAGATCCATGCCGCCACCGTTGTTCGTCTCCATCGAGACCTCGAGAGCATCTTCGCCCCAAGTCTCTTTGAATTCCTTCTCGAGGGCCGATTCGTCGGTGGCTGCCTCGTCGGAAGACGGAGCCTCCGGAGCGGGCATACCCGCCGACGTCTCCACGAGCGACAGCTCCAGTGACTCTTCGGTTGCGTCGACCGTGTCCTCGGCGGATGCCTCAGCGGTCGGTTGGTCCTCCGCCGCTTTTCGGCCCGGCGAGTTTGCGGCAACTTCCGCCGCCAGCATTGTGAATTCTTCGCCGAACAGCGTCTCTGCAAGCTTGTCGTCGACGTCTTCGAGCGACTTCGCGCGCGAAAGCTCCGCGGCAATGCGCTCGAGTTCCGCATCCGCTTTTTCGGTTTTGGCCGAGAGATCTTCAGCGACGGTGTCGGTCATTGCGTCGGGATCCGGGCCGGGTTCACTGAGCGTGGCGGAGGCCTTGAGCGCTTCCTCGGCGAGATCGATCTTGCGTCGGATGGAGTCGTCCAGCGTAATTGTTGGTATGTCTTCCGGGGTTGGCTCCGCCTTTTTTGGTGCTGGGGGTTTTGCCGCGGCGCCCGGGTCGGTGTCCGCCATAGCGAATTCGAGGGCGTCGAGATCGGGCTTCAGTTCGGCCAGCGTCGGGTCGCGGTCCCAGTCGGGCAGCGAGGTCTCGTCGGCAGGGCCGGCCTCGTCGTCGGCCGCCGCAGACGTTGAGCCTGTTTCGAACAGCGTTGGGATGGCGTCGTCGGCCGAAGGCTCGTCATCGTGAGCAGCTGTTGCGATGCCGTTGCCGCCGGTTGCCGCGGACGGCGGTGCCTCCGCCAACGTGGGTGTTTGTATGGTTGCCGACGTCAACAGGGGTAATTCTTCTGCGTCCGGCAGGGCCGATCCCGACTCTTCGGGCGCTGGCACATCTTCCGCGGGCAAGTCCGTCAGCGTTGGCGCTTCTTCGATTCTCTCGTCGTACGCTTTTTGTGCAAGTTCCGGCGCGAGGACTTCGAGGTCGGGCAGCGTGTCCTGAATGAGCTCCGGGATCTGGAATTCGTCGGATTTATCACCCGCGACGCCGGAATCGTCTAGAGCGACGGCGACGTCGTCCTCCGGTGGATCGTTTGCCGGCGGAGGCGCCACAGGAGGCTCTGCACTGCTGGCCTCCTGTCTGCTGTCGAGCGGGCTCTCGGCAGCCGGGGCTGACGGCTCAGCGAGTGGCACCGGCGCCGGTTCGTCGGTACGTTCCGGCGGATTATCCTGCGCAATATCCGGCTGGGTCTCCAGGCTGTCCGCGCCATCGGCAGGGGCATCGACAGCAGGTGCGTCGGGTTCGCCATCAGCGTCATCTACGACAGGAGGCGCGGCGGGGGCTTCGGCTACTGCCGGGAGGTCGGTCTCAATGCCGTATTCTTCCCTGGCCGTGCGCACGACCGTTTGTCTGTCGAGGCGCTCCCTGCCGGCGTCCGCCAACGCCACCAGCGATGAGCTGACAAGGTTGTTGAGTACCCTGGGAACGCCCTCGGACAGACGATACAAAGCGTCCACGGCATCGTCTTCGATGATCTCGCCTATATCGCTGCCCGCCTGGCGAATGCCGTGAGCGAGGTAACCGCGCACTTCCGCGGCGCTCATCGCTTCGACCGCGTGGTGCAGACGGGCACGTTGGCGAAGGCGCGCGAGCGCAGGGTCTGCCAGCAAGCCGCTGAGCGGCTGCTCGGCCATCAGAATGACGCTGGCGCCGGTCGCTACGCCGGAATCTCCGGCGCTCAGCGTTTCCAGTTCCGCGAGCGCAACCCGACCGAGACGTTCGGCGTCTTCGACCACAATGAACAGCCGGATATCGTTTTCGGCAAACTTCGCCAGCAGCTGGCGGAACACGGTCAGCTTCTGGATGGTCCCAGCCGGCATCTGCTTCAAGCCGAGTTCTCTGAGCAGAAATTCGAGCACTTCGTCGGGGCCCAGCTTGACCCGGCCAACCTGAATAACCGTATGTTGTATGCCTATGGCGCTCAGCGTGCGAGCCACGATGGTGGATTTACCGCAGCCTATAGGCCCCGATACGCACAACACGGCGTCGCGTTCCGCAAAGAGCTTTTGTGCACGCCCGACGAGGTGGGCGGTCTGTTGGGTCACGAAAACATCAGCGCCGACGGCGTGGCCGCCGAAGGGGCGCTTGTTGAGGCCAAACTGCTGTTCGAACATACGGTGGTTTCCGGGCAGCGGTGCACGGCCGCGCCAAAACGATGGAAGTCCAGAGTTTGCTGGCACAGGCTCAGTATTTCATGGAGTTATGTCACAGAAATTGCGACCGAAGCACCGTTTTAGAGCCCGCTTTCCGGGCTTGAGGCCCCGGCTTCCGGCGGTTTGCAGCGTTTTGTAACAAACGGTCGGATGTGACCGTGTTTCCACCCCCCGAGCGATAGAATAATCCTCGAACGGGCCGTTGGCAGGTGCGTTTCGGGCCCCGGAGGGCGCACTCGCCGGTTCGGGCCAGAGACACATTGCGGGCCGCTACGTTGGTGAGTCGTCTCGAAGCCTGACAAATCTTGACGAACGGATACTGCGGATCGGCGCCAAAGCGCGCACAATGATGTCAGATGATGGAAAAGGACAGGTAGATGGGGCGAAGCTCACAGCGGGCGCTGCTGATAGTCGGCATTCTGTCGGCAGCGTTGGTCGTTGCCGCTCTAATGACGGTGTTGCGGCCGGAGCCGGAGAAACGGCCAGAAGTTGAGCTGGCAATGCTCGTCGAGGCGCTCGAACTCGAGTCGGTGCTGGCCGAGATTACGATTCGCTCACAGGGAACGGTCATGCCGCGCACGGAGACGGTGCTAAGCGCCGAGATTTCCGGCGCCATCGTCGAGGTGTCGCCCAAGTTTGTCGCGGGCGGTGTTTTTGCGGCGAACGAGACGCTCATGCGGATCGATCCAACCGACTACAAGACTGCTGTGAACAGTGCAAAGGCACTGGTCAACCAGCGCCAGATCGAGCACGACGGCGCTCTGAAGCTACGCACACAGGGCTATCGAGCCGAGGCCGAGTACGCGGCGGCAGCGTCCGCTCTGGCGTCCGCCGAAGCGGAACTCGAGCGCGCCGAGCGCAATCTCGAACGCACCTACATACGCGTACCCTACGCGGGGATGATACGAAGCAAGGATGCGGATCTGGGGCAGTTCGTTAACCCCGGTACTCGCCTGGGCGTCAGCTTCGCGACTGACTACGCGGAGGTGAGGCTGCCGCTCACGGACCAGGATCTTGCTTTTGTGCCGCTCCCGGATGCGCGGCTCGTCGGCGGAGCGAACGCTCCCGGCGGACAGCCCGTGACGTTGAGCGCCGTCCGTCGAGGAGAATTCGAAGAGTGGCCCGCGCGTATTGTGCGCAGCGAAGGGGTTGTCGACGAGAACAGCCGCGTGAGCTACGCCGTTGTCCGTGTCGAAGATCCCTATGGTTTCGAGTCGGGCAGAACCCCGCTGCCCATCGGCAGTTTTGTTGCGGCGACCATCGAGGGAACGGCGCCCGGCGAGCTGATTCGCGTGCCGCGATCGCTGGTACGCGGTTCAAACCAACTCGTGTTTATCGACGCTGAGGATCGTCTCAGGATTCGGGAAGTGGACGTGTTCCGCTTCGATGCCGATTACGCCTACCTGCGGGGGCAATCGCTGGTCGGCGAGCGCGTCGTAACGACGGCGCTGGAGAACCCGATTAACGGCATGGCAGTGCGCACAGCGCCCGTAGCCAGCGGTTCCCGGGTCGCCTCGACGGCGGAAGACTAGTGTCCTGTCTGGCAAATTCGTCGAACACTTCGCCGCGTCTTTTTGCGCCTGGCGGCGTTGCGCCTCCTCGCAATAGCTCGCTATTACTCGTCGTCGCGCCTTGCCAGACACAAAAATCCGCTGTCGACCTGATTCAACGAATTTGCCAGACAGGACACTGGCAATGAAAAACAAGCCGGGAGTAACGGAACTCAAGGGCATTATTGCCTGGTTCGCCGCCAATCACGTTGCGGCGAATCTGTTGATGCTGTTCATCGTTGCGGCCGGCCTCATTTCCGCTTTCTCGATCCGCAAGGAGATGCAGCCGAAATTCGAAATCGATTGGATCGACATTACGGTTCCGTACCTTGGCGCCGCGCCTCAGGAAGTCGAAGAGGGCGTGGTCGTGAAGATCGAGGAAGCCATTCAGGACCTCGAGGGCATCAAGCGGATCATCGGCAGGGCGTACGAGGGCAGCGGCAGCGTGACCGCCGAGATCGAATCCGATTACGACCTGGATCAGATGCTCAACGAGATCAAGATACGTGTCGATTCGATCGCGACGTTTCCCGCGCTCACGGAGAAACCGGTCGTCTCGAAAGTCGAGTTCCGAAACCCGGTAATCCTTGTCGCCATTTCGGGTGACCTCGACGAGTTCGGGCGAAAGGCGCTGGGGCAGGAAGTCCGCGACGATCTGATGCGGCATCCGGATATCAACGATGTCCGGTACCTTGGGGACCGGGACTACGAGATCAGCATCGAAGTTTCCGAGATGACCTTGCGGAAGTACGGCCTCACGATGACCGAGATCTCGCAGGCGATCCAGGACTCGTCCATCGACACGCCGGGAGGGACGATCAAGGCGGACGGCGGCGATATCCGATTGCGTACGGAAGGGCAGGTCTACACTGGGCAGGAATTTGCCGACATCGTATTGCGCACGTTTGCCGACGGCACGCGGCTAACCCTGGGTGAAATTGCGGATATCAACGACGGTTTCGTGGAAACCGAGAGTTTCGGCCGCTTCAACGGCGAACCGACCGCCACGCTGCAGGTGACGGCGGGCGGCCAGCAGAACGAACTCAAGACAGCGGCGGCCGTGAAGGAGTACGTTGCGGAGCGGCAGGAGACGCTGCCGCCGGGCGTGAAGATGGACACCTGGATCGATCTGTCCTACTACCTGAGCGGCCGACTCAACATGATGCAGGACAATATCGTCTCGGGCGCGATACTCGTATTTATCGTGTTGTCGCTGTTCCTGCGCATGAAGGTGGCGTTCTGGGTCATCGTGGGTTTACCCATTACGTTTCTTGGCGCGATGTGGGTGATGCCGCTGTGGCCGGTCACGATCAACGTCATATCGCTGTTCGGCTTCATCATGGTGCTGGGGATCGTCGTCGACGACGCGATTATTATCGGGGAGAGTGTCTACACACGCATCCGGGCGGAGGGGCATACGCTCGATAACGTCATTCTAGGCGCCAAGCAGGTTGCGTTGCCGGCAACGTTCGGCGTGTTGACCACCATTGCAGCGTTTACGCCGCTGCTGTTCGTCGGGCCGCCGGCGGGTTCCTTTTTTGAGGCGATGGGCTTTGTCGTTGTCGCCTGTCTGTTCTTTTCGCTCATCGAATCCAAGCTGATTCTGCCGGCCCACCTTGTCCATGCCAAGATCGCCGACGTCGACGAAGACGACCTGTTCCGGCCGCAGCGCGTCATACCGTTGCGCGAGAAAGCGCCGCGATTTTTTCTGAAGCTGCAGCGTCACGTTCAGCACGGGCTGCACGCCGTGATCCATCGCTACTACCGGCCTTTGCTGGAGCGCGCGGTGGACAATCGCGGCGTCACGCTGGCCATCTTTGTGGCCGGCCTCATCGTTACGCTGGGTCTGATAAGCGGTGGAATGACGCGTTTTGTACTGTTTCCCGATGTTCCGCAGGACTTCGTGGAAGTGACGCTCGAGATGCAGTCCGGAACATCGCCTCAGGCCAGAAACGCGGCCGCGGCGCACGTCGAACAGACGCTCCTGGCGATGAACGAAGAGTACAAGCGCGACAATCCGAACGAGCCCCCAATGATCCAGAATCTCGGCGCGTTCAGCAACGGCGACACGGGTGCGCAGTTGTTCGCCGAGTTCCCGCGCGACACGGGGCGCGATCTTACGAGTTCGGATATTGTCAACGAGTGGCGCGAGCGTGTCGGCGAGATTCCGGGTGTGAAGGAACTCAGTTTTTCCGATGCGGGCCGCATCGGCGGAGGGCCGCCATTGGGCTTTCGATTCGCCGGCAACAACTACGACTCGCTGAAAGCGGCCGCGGCGGAACTCGAAGCGGAGCTCGCACGCTACGACGGCGTGTACGACATCAACAATTCCTTCGCGTCGGGCAGCGAAGAGCTCAAGCTCACGATCAAGCCCGAAGCCGAGGCGCTGGGACTCAGCCTGGCATCGCTCGGCCGTCAGGTCCGGCAGGCGTTTTTTGGCGAAGAAGTCCAGCGCATACAGCGCGGTAAAGATGAACTCAAGGTGATGGTGCGGTACCCGCGCAGCGAACGGCGCTCGATTTCGGATCTCGAAAACATGCGGATTCGCACGCCGTCCGGTGAGGAAGTGCCGTTCGAGGCCGTTGCGGAAGTGAGCTACGGCGAGAGTTTTGCGACGATACAGCGCCTCGATCGCGCGCGTACCGTTACGGTGTCCGCCGACGTCGATAAAGACTCGACGGAGCCCGGCGAAGTTGTCAAGGCCATAAACGAGGACTTTATCCCGGGGCTGATGGCCCGCTATCCTCAGGTCGAGTTTGGCCTCGAGGGTTCGAGCGAGGAGGAAGGAGCCTTGCTGGCCAATCTGGCCATCGCCGCGGTGGCGGCGCTGTTTCTTATCTACGCCTTGATTGCCATACCGCTACATTCCTACAGCCAGCCGTTCATCATCATGTCGGTCATACCGTTTGGCATCATCGGCGCGGTTGTAGGGCACATCCTGATGGGCAAGGCCATCAGCATGTTCTCGATTTTCGGATTGGTTGCGCTTTCGGGCGTGGTCGTCAACGACAGTCTCATCATGGTCGATTTCATCAACAAGGCGAGGATAGCCGGCGTACCCGTACGCCAGGCGGTGATCGAATCGGGCACCCGACGCTTTCGCGCTATCGTGTTGACGTCATTTACCACGGCGGCGGGCCTCACCCCGATCCTGCTGGAGAAAAGCACTCAGGCACAGTTTGTTATTCCAACGGCAATTTCGATCAGTTTCGGTATTGTCTTTGCGACCGTGATTACGCTCTTTCTTATCCCGTCCCTGTACATGCTGCAGATCGATTTCTTCAAACGCATGCGTTATTTGTGGGACCTCTTGCTCGGCAGGCCCCACCAGACAGTGGTGCAGGCCGATTCGTCCGCGTAAGCTCCTCCAAGATTAAAAAACTACCCGGTACGGGGTGAATCGTGGAACAGCCTGACAGTGTCACGTCGGGCCGGGGCGTCGCCGCCGGTCTCGTTGCCTATCTCATATGGGGCGTGTTGCCGGTCTACTTCAAGCTGACGGAACACGTCGACGTATTCGAAGTGCTGGCTCACCGCATTGTTTGGGCGGTGCCGGTCGGGGCCCTGATCCTGTTTGCGCGCAAGCAGTGGCCGGACGTCCGTCGCGCGCTCGGCAACCTGCGCAGCTTCGCCTGGCTGTCATTGGCTGCCGCCCTGATTGCCGTCAATTGGCTGATCTACATTTACGCGGTTCAGCAAGACCAGGTGTTTCAGGCTAGCCTGGGTTACTACATCAACCCGCTCATGTACGTCGCCATTGGCGTCGTGTTCCTGGGCGAGCGTCTGCGCAGCCTGCAGTGGCTCTCGATTCTGCTGGCGACGGTCGGCGTACTGGTGTTGACCGTGTCCTACGGCGCGCTCCCGTGGATTGCGCTCTCGCTCGGCGTAACGTTTACGGCCTATGGGGTCATTCGCAAGCAGATCGCCGTTGGTGCCATGCCTGGCCTGTTTATCGAAACCCTGGTGCTGCTGCCGGCGGCCGCCGCGTGGTTGCTGTGGGTGGGTTCCCTTGGCACAGGCAGTTTCTCAAGCGTGTCCACCGGTACCGATCTGTTGCTTCTGTTTGCCGGACCGCTGACGGTGATTCCGCTGCTGTGCTTTGCGATCGCAGCTAGAACGCTCACCCTGACGGCGATCGGATTCATGCAGTTCATTGCACCGACCCTGCAGTTTCTCGTTGGGTTGTTCTACGGGGAAGTGCTGACGACGGCTCACATCGTCTGTTTTGTCTTCATTTGGATTGCGGTGGGGTTGTTTTCGTACGACGTACTCAACGCCAATCGCTTGTCACGCGGCCGTTCCGGCCCGGCCAGCGCGTAAACGCCTGACGGCGGCTCGAAGTAACTGGCGCGAATACACACGGTGCAGCCCGAGCAAAAGGCGGTAGAGCAAAGGCAAACCTTGCGACTCCCGGGCAATGACGGCGGAGCCGAAAAAGAGTTGTGTGCCCTGCGTGCGCGCGGGCGCCACCATGAACCATGAGCGGGTCCTGCCGGCAAGGTCTGTCAGCAGCAGCTGATTCTCGCTTCTGTCTTCCACTGTCCAGGCGGCAAACTCCGGCTGTTCGCCGCTCAGCATTGCGGCGATGTCGAGGTCGTTAGAGCGAATGCCGGCCAGGCGAAGCACGACGCGCTCACATCGAAACAGCGGTGTCGTGTAGAAGGCTGTGACAAAAGCGTCGAGATCGATCTGGCCGGGATACAGGATCGAAAAGCAGTCGGTGTAGTGGCTGCGTTCGTCCGCCGGCATTCGATATCGGTCAAGCAACGCTTCGTCGGGGAGCGGGATCTGCACGGGCGTTGGTTCCTCCGTCACCAGTATTGACCGTATGGGCAAAAAAAGTAAGGACAAAAAAAGCCCCTGCAGCTGGCGCGGCAGGGGCTCGTCGGCTCAGTCTTGGTATCGGCCTGCTATTTTTTAGCGCGTCGTTCCTGCGCTTCTTTGATGACTTCGTCCGCCACGTTCTGAGGGCAGGGTGCGTAGTGCGAGAACTCCATCGAGAACTGGCCACGGCCCGAGGTCAGCGTGCGCAGATGTCCAATGTAGCCGAACATGTCGGCCAGGGGTGCATCGGCCTTGACGCGCACACCCGTGGCGCCGGCGTCCTGTGACTTGATCATGCCGCGCCGGCGGTTCAGGTCGCCAATGACGTCGCCCACGTTGTCTTCAGGCGTAAACACGTCGACCTTCATGATCGGCTCGAGGATCTGCGGAGCGGCTTTCGGCACCGACTGACGGTAGGCCGCCTTGGTTGCGATCTCGAACGCCAGTGCCGAAGAGTCGACCGCGTGGAACGCACCGTCGAGCAGCGTGAACTTGACGTCCAGCAGCGGATAGCCTGCCAGTGTGCCTTCTTCCATGCTGACTCCGAAGGCTTTCTCGATGGCGCCCCAGTATTCGCGCGGCACGTTGCCGCCCGTGACCTTCGATTCGAACTCGTAGCCGGCATTGGTTTCCGCCGGTTCGATCGTGTAGTCGATTTTGCCGTACTGGCCGGAGCCACCGGACTGTTTCTTGTGCGTGTAGCTGTCTTCGACGCTCTGCGTAATCGTCTCGCGGTAAGCAACCTGCGGTTTGCCCATTTCCACTTCGACGCCGTGTGTGCGCTTCAGAATATCGACCTTGATGTCGAGGTGCAGCTCGCCCATGCCCTTGATGATGGTCTCACCGGAGTCTTCGTCGGTGGCCACCTGGAAAGAGGGGTCTTCGGCAATCATCTTGCTCAGTGCAACACCCATCTTTTCCGTGCCCGCCTTGTCTTTCGGCGCAATGGCGACCGAAATCACGGGGTCCGGGAACACCATGGGCTCGAGCGTTGCGGGGTTGTCGGCGTCTGCCAGCGTATGGCCGGTCTGGGTGTTCTTCATGCCCAGAAGCGCGACAATATCGCCGGCCTGCGCGCTGTCGAGTTCCTCGCGCGAATCGGCGTGCATCTCGACGATGCGGCCAATGCGCTCGGTTTTGCCCGTGAACGTGTTCAGGACGTTGTCGCCTTTCTTGAGCGTGCCCGAGTAAATCCGCGTGAAGGTCAGTGCTCCGTAACGGTCGTCCATGATTTTGAACGCGAGCGCGCGCAGCGGTTTGCCCGGATCGACCGTGGCGAATTCGCCGGTTTCGTTACCTTCCAGATCAACTTCGGGCTGCGGCTTGACTTCGGTCGGGTTCGGCAGGAAGTCGACCACGGCGTTCAGCACGGGCTGGATACCCTTGTTCTTGAACGCGGAGCCACAGTAGGTCGGGAAGAAGTCCAGGTTGATCGTGCCTTTGCGGATGCAGCGCTTGAGGTCTTCGACCGACGGCTCGTTGCCCTCGAGATAGGCCTCGAGCAGGTCGTCGTCCTGCTCGACAGCAGTCTCGATGAGCTTCTCGCGCCATTCTTCAATCTTGTCCACCATGTCGGCAGGGGGTTCCTGGATTTCGTACGCGGCCGGGTCGCCCGAGTCGTCCCAGACCCATGCCTTGCGGGTCAACAGATCGACGATGCCCGTGAAGTCGTCCTCGATGCCGATGGGCAGCACCATGACCAGCGGATTGGCCGCCAGTACGTCCTCAACCTGTTTGACGACGCGGTAGAAGTCCGCGCCGATGCGGTCCAGCTTGTTGACGAAGATGATCCGCGACACTTCGGAGTCGTTGGCATAGCGCCAGTTGGTTTCGGACTGTGGCTCCACGCCACCTGAACCGCAGAATACGCCGACGCCGCCGTCGAGTACCTTGAGAGAGCGGTAGACCTCGATCGTAAAGTCGACGTGCCCCGGCGTATCGATGATGTTCAGGCGGTGTTTGTCCCACTCGCAGCTCGTGGCAGCCGACTGGATCGTAATGCCGCGTTCCTGCTCCTGCTCCATGAAGTCGGTCGTGGCTTCGCCGTCGTGGACTTCACCGGTCTTGTGAATTTTGCCCGTCAGTTTGAGGATGCGCTCGGTCGTTGTTGTCTTGCCGGCGTCAACGTGGGCGAAAATGCCTATGTTGCGATACGTCGATAGGTCTTTCATAGCAGTGCTCGTTCGTCGTCAATAAATCGCAGCCAGTCCGGAACTAAGCGACGGCGCTCGCAGCTCGTTGTGGCGGGAGCATCGCGGGTGTCGTGCGGATTGGGTGCGCGTGATCTATCTCAAGGCGTCTAGGGCGCCAGTCGTGCTCTGTCGTAGCGCCAAGAGCGGGACCGGACCGTGCCGTCCGGGCGCGGATGATAGCAGCGTCAAGTGCCTTGAACCAGTGGTTTTCTACCTCCGTGCCGAAGCTTGCGGGATTTGGGTTCTGCCGCCTCGTTTTCAAGCTCCGGGAGGCGCTAAAACCGCTATTTTGCCCGTATTTTGGCCGCCTTGGATAGCTGCCGCCAACCGTCGGGCGCTGGCGGTCCGGGAGGGGCCGGTCAGCGCCGGAGAATGGCCCACCAGCGTGCAATGTTGAGCAGGCTCAAAAGTGAGGCCGAAACGTAGGTCAGGGCGGCCGCGGCCAGCAGCCGGCGTGCGTGGGGCCGGTCGGGATCCTTGAGTATCCGGTGACGGTCGAGCATGGGCAACGCACGGCTGAAGCTGGCGTTGAGCTCGGTCGGCAAGGTCAGGGCGTGGACCACCGTGGATGAAAACATGAGCAGCACGCCGCTCAGAAGCATCAGCGCGCCGATCGCGGGGACGCGGGTGAGTATCCCCGCGAACGGCGCGAGCATGAGCACACCCGCACCGACTCGCTCCAGCGGCATCAGCACTTTGACCAGGCGGGTGCGAAGCTTCAGCGGCAGATAGCCCTCTCCATCCTGAACGGCATGCCCCACTTCGTGCGCGGCGACGGTAATGGCGGTCAGCGAGCGGCCGTTGAAGTTATCGGGGCTGAGTCGCACGGCCCGCGCATCCGGATCGTAGTGATCGCCGGATTCGCTGATTTCGACGGTAACGGCGCTGAGCGCGTGCCGGTCGAGCAGCTGTCTGGCCAGTTCTGCGCCGGTGCCCGGATAGCGGTTTTCGGGTTTGCTGTATTTCCTGAGTACGTGGCGTACCCACAGGCCGGGTCCGAACACCAGCGCCAGTACCCCGAGAGCAACAACGATCCAGATCATGAGGCCATGCTAGTGGGTTGCTTGATAAATTCCTACGCTTTCAGCGGGTGCTGCCGGTTCGCTGGCAATACTCGTCGCGGACCCGCGACCTCGGGTATGGTGCCGACTTCGTTGTAGTACCAGGGAATTGCTCATGACGCTCGATCAGGGCTTGCTGTTTACGTTGCTCGGTGCCGTCTTCGCCCTGTTGATCTGGGGGCGTTGGCGCTACGACCTGGTCGCGTTCGTGGCGCTACTCGCGGCGCTGCTACTGGGTCTCGTGCCGGTCGAGCAGGCGTTCTCCGGATTCGGCCATCCTGCCACCGTCATCATTGCGCTCGTCCTGATCGTGAGCAAGGGCCTGTCGAATTCCGGCGTGATCGAGCTGCTCGGTCGATTGTTCATCGACGGGGCGCGGCGGTTGGGGACCCACATCACCGCCATGTCGGCGCTGGCGGCGTCGTTGTCCGCTATGATGAACAACGTCGCGGCCCTGGCTCTGCTCATGCCACTGGACCTGCAGGCGGCGAAGAAGGCCGGTCGGAGTGCATCGCTGACGCTCATGCCGTTGTCGTTTGCCTCGATACTCGGCGGGATGATCACCCTGATCGGTACGCCGCCCAATATCGTCATTGCGGAGTACCGCAACGACGCACTGGGCAGCCCGTTCAAGATGTTCGATTTTGCGCCGGTGGGGATCGCCTGCGCCGCGGTAGGGGTTGCCTATGTAGCGCTGCTGGGCTGGCGGCTACTGCCGACCGAGCGTCAAAGCAGCAGCGCGCCCGACGAACTGTTCGATCTTGCGGACTACATTGCCGAGGTGCGCGTGCCCGAGGGCTCACCGGTCATCGGGCGGAAGCTCAGCGAACTCGACGACGACGCCGAGAAGGCCGACGTCGAGATCGTCGGCCTCGTGCGCCGCGGTCAGCGTATGCCCGGCGGCGCCCGTACTGTGGAGATACGCGCGGGGGACAAACTCGTCATGGAAGCGAGTCCGGAGAGCATCGAAGAGGCGCTCGGCGTATTCGGTCTCGAGTACGTCGGCCGCGGGCAGGGTATGTTGGCCGACGACGATCTGGCGTTGAGCGAGGTGGTGGTGCAGGAGTCGTCGAGGCTCGCCGGTCGCGCTTCTCTGGACGTCAGGCTTCTGTACCGATACCGGATTGCCCTGGTCGGCGTCTCGCGGCGCGGTGCACGCATTCGCGATCATCTGAGAAAACTGGTGCTGTCGCCCGGCGATGTGCTGCTGCTGCTCGGCGAGGAGCACCGTCTGACCGATGTGGGCAAGCGTCTCGGGCTCCTGCCGCTGGCCGATCGCGGGCAGCGAATCATTCAGCGCGAGAAGATCTGGCTGGCCGTAGGGCTGTTTGCGGCGGCCATAACGGCCGCGAGTCTGGGGTTCGTTTATTTGCCCGTCGCGCTGGGCTGCGTGGTTGCGGCCTACGTGCTGCTCAATATCGTCCCGATCCGCGAGGTCTACGATTCGGTCGAGTGGCCGGTCATCGTCCTCCTGGGCTCGATGATCCCACTCGGCAGCGCGCTCCAGAGTACCGGAGGCACCACGATTATTGCCGACGGCATCGTCAGCCTGTCTGCGGGTCTGTCACCGCTGGTGGTGCTGGCGCTCCTGATCGTCGTCACGATGACGCTATCGGATGTCATGAACAACACGGCAACGGCGGTTATTGCAGCGCCGGTTGCGGTGGAAATTGCGGCGCAGCTTGGTGTGAGCCCGGATCCGTTCCTGATGGGTGTGGCGGTTGCCGCGTCGTGTGCGTTTCTGACCCCCATCGGGCACAAGAACAACACGCTGATCATGGGGCCCGGGGGCTACTCCTTCGGCGACTACTGGCGCATGGGGCTGCCGCTCGAGATCCTGGTTGTGCTGGTCTCGGTGCCGATGATTGCGCTCGTGTGGCCGCTTGGCGGCTAAAGCCCCTTCCCGGGACGGCGTGCCGGCGTTATGTCATGCGGTTGTCGCCGTTTACATGACATCCTGACCAAAATTGACAGCTGCTCGCCGCGTACATAGTTAATAAACTAGTGCATGTTTCTCGGGTAAATATTTGTTTTAAATAGCTTAAATTCGATTTTCTTGTTGCTGCAAACGACTGGCACAGGCTTTGCAACCTATCTATCAAAGCGGGCGCCAATCGTCCGCATCGAGTACCAGAGATCGGAGAACAGCCATGAGCAGAGCGACGATACAGGATTGGACCGAAGCTTTTGTGCCCTTGAAATTCGGCGACAAACGCGCCGTGCGCTACCGGGTTTTCCGGGAAGGCGACAAGCACTTCCAGGAGATCCAGGACGCCGATCAGCACCCCATCCACACGCTGGAACTGCCCGACGGCATGAAGCTGGACCAGACCAGCTACGAAGTGCTGTTGCGCTACGTGCTGCTGGACGTAGTTGCGGCGTGACAGCGCGCGGGTTTTAGCGCTTAGCGGCGCTGAAGCCGCGCGTGTTCGATTTTAAGGCAGCGGTTCATCACGACCGTCAAACCCGCCCGTTCGCCGCGCTCGGCTGCGTCGCCGCTGAATAGCCCGAGCTGTAGCCACAGGCAGCGCACGCGTTTGCGGGCCGCCACCTCGAGCGTATCGTCGACAACCTGCGGGATGGCGTCCAGTCGCCGGAATACGTCAACAATATCGATTGCTCCGGGGACGTCCGCCAGTCTTGCATAGACCGCAACGCCAGCAACGGTCTTGCCGGCCAGCCTCGGGTTGACTCCGTAGACCGTGTAACCCGCGTTGACCAGATAGCGCGCGACGCCGTGGCTGGCCCGCACGGGACGATCGGACAAGCCGACGACCGCAATGGTTCGTGCTGAATCGAGGAGTGCGCGAAGCGCATCGTCCGGTGGCGCCTCGTCATACGATGCATCGTCACGATCGCGCGAGCCCTGCTTTGTTGTATCCTGCATGCTTGGCCTCTGGTCCCGGAGTGGTGTTCGGTACGTCGTTCAGCAGTGCGTCTGCGTGGTTCACGGAATGTCACCGGCCGGTCGGGACCGATCGTTCAAGCATACACGGTCCACGCCGTGAGTCTGACCGACCGGAATACGGCAATGAAAGTCGAAAAACGCGCCCCGCCCATGCCCGACGAATTGTCACCCGCAGTGATGTCGGCGATTGTTTCCGGCAAGAAGATCCAGGCGATCAAGCTGCTGCGCCAGGAAACCGGGCTCGACCTGCGTGAGGCGAAGGCATTAGTCGATGTATTGAGCGCTCAGCAGGGCGTCGAATCGGGCACGCCGACACCGGGATTCAGCGAGGAGGGTGGCGCCAAAGGCTTGGTGGCTATCGGCGTGGCCGCCGTGTTTGCCTATGTGCTGTACCGGCTTTTTTCTGCCGGTTGACGCTGGCTGTCGCTGACAGGGATGCTCCAGCGGCTCTCAGAGCGCGGGCCGCCGGGGGGGTTGAATACACCGCCGACTGTAACCATATCCGGAGATTGTCAGGCACAGTATTGCGGCGCAACAGCCGCGAAGGAGCGAACTCAATGAACGACAATAGCCCGGCCGCAGACGGTATTGCCGAGGAAAGCTCGTCCAGCCGCCCCCTCGAGGATAATCTGAAATCCAAAAACACCTGGATGCGGCTCGTATTCATGCTCGTCTACTATCTGCTGATCAGCGTTGCCAGCATTGTTGCGAGCGTCATTGTGGTGCTGGGTTTCCTCGCAGTCCTGTTTACGGGCGAGCGGAATCGTCAGCTCATGCGGGCGGGTGCGACCGTCACTGGGTACATCGCGGATATTCTTTCTTACCTGACCTTCAACACTGACGAAAAGCCGTTTCCGTTCGGCAAGGACCTGGGCGACGACGACTGAGCGGCGGGAAGCCGCGCGGCGGGCCGGGGCGCTGGCCCCTGTCCGCTAAACCGTCATTTCGCGTTGTGCTGGTTGCCAGTGAGTCAGGTTGACGTGAGCCGCGCCCACACCTAGTCCGCGCACCCAGCGGGCAGCGGCGTCCAGGCTCACCCAGGTTTTTACTTTTCCCTTACGCGTCTCCGCGGTCACGGCGCCGTTGAGCGTTTTTGCCTCGACGTGAAAGCGCGCGCCGCAGGCAATGATGCTCACGTTTCGTATCGCGCCTGCAGCGACCAGCGCGCGCAACATACGTTCATCCATTCTCTGTCCTCACAGGCTTGTCGGGGTGTTCCGGCACCGCAATGCCGGAATCGTCGCAGTGTCGTCGAATCAGCACCTCCACCATGTTGGCCACACTCCGATGCTCGCGCGCGGCGGCTTCGCGCACGGCTGCCTTCAGCGCAGGGCTGATGCGCAGGTTGAGGGTGGCAATCTTGGTGGGGGGCATGCGTTACATTCTAACGCATAAAAGAAGCAATTGTAACGCACTTGCGAAGTGCCGAATGGTCCCTTGCGGGTACCGGGGTCGTCGGAATACAGTGCGGGCATGAATCGGGACTGGCTCGTGCAACACTGGGCCCTGATTGCGGCCATGGCGACGGCAGCGGCTGCGCTGCTGGCCGTTGCGGTCAGCTTGTGGTCACGGTCGCGTGCGGCGCGCCTCAAGCGTGCGCTCCGGCAACGGCGGCGGCGGGAGCGGGCACTGGAAAAGGCGGCGCGCTCGGCGCGACGCCTGGGGCGTTCGTTGCGCCGGCTCGAAGAGAAAGCCGAGAAGATCGCTCCCAAACGCCTCTCCGAGGCAAGGGGTCAGGCAGAAGATGCCCGCAGGCTGTGCGAGATCGCGGCGGACCAGCTTCTTGTCGCCGAGAACCACCTTAGAAAGATCATTGTCGAGGAGTTTCCGCCCGGGAGGCACGAAGCGCTGCGGCGGCGATACCGGCTGTCGGACGTGCCGCGGAAGGCGGCCTTCAGTTTCGATGGCCGCTAGCGGGACGCCAGGCGCCAATCCGCATGGCCGTCTTTGTCGCTGCGCATAGGGGTTTGCGGTACGCCGGGGTCGTGCAACACAATGTGCCGTTTTCGACGGCTGAGTGGGCGTCGGACCTTCAGTGGCACAGGGCGTCAGTATGCAGCAGATCAGACTGATCAGCGTCAACACGGGAACGGCCGAATGGGTGGAACACGACGGCCGGCGGTATCAGACCGGTATCGGCAAGCGCCCGGCCGACGGTCCGGTGCGGGTGCGCGAATCGGGTCTCGCGGGTGACCGGATTTGTGACGGCAAGCATCACGGCGGACGTGACCAGGCCGTCTACGCCTATAGCCAGGACGACTATGCGTGGTGGTCATCCGTGCTGAACCGGCCACTCTCGCCGGGCACGTTTGGCGAGAATCTCACGGTTGAGGACCTGCCGACCGATCTCGCGGTTGGTGAGCGGCTCCTGATCGGCTCCGTTGTGCTGGAGGTGACGGCGCCGAGGATTCCCTGTGCGACGCTGGAGGCGGCGCTCGGCGTTGAGCGCTTTGCCGACCGTTTCCGCCGCGCTGCGCGGCCCGGTGCGTATCTGCGGGTTCTGAACGTCGGAGACCTGCAGGCGGGCGATGCAGTGACGGTATTGCCGGCTGCCGACGACGCCCCCGGGATCGTGGAGCTCTATCGCCACTACTACGAGCGGCCGGGCGACGCCGATCGTATCCGGCGCTTCCTGAGCGCACCGCTGGCCTCCCGGCTTCGTGACAAGTTCGAGCGGCGCCTGGCGTTACTCGAGGGCGAATCGCAGCCAGCGTGAGCGGGCCTCGGATTTGCCGCTGCTGCCGGAGCAAAAAAAAGGCCCCGCAGCGATGGCGGGGCCGGAGGGAGTAAGAGCTGGCGCCTGGGGGAGACAGGGTTTTAACCAGCTCTCATTTCGCTCGATGATCTGTTTCAGGGGGATTTAGAAGTCATCGAGCAAAATCAGGCCAAGATCGGTGCTTGGCGAAATCGGATCACGCGCAACTGCCGTGTACAGCCCGGCAGCCTCGAGAGTCAGCCCCTCTGCGGGAATCGCAATCGTCTTGCTGTCTGCCGGGGTGATGTAGACGTTGTAGGTGCCCGGCGTCAGTTCGAGGTACGTCGAGTTGAACAGGTACGGGATGTCCTCGGCGAACGGATCGACGTTGCTGATGTCCGTTACGGCCGCATCGACCACGTAAAGGTCGACCAGACCGGTGCTGGGCGAGCCGTGAATGACCCTCAGCTTGGCGGCCGTTGCGAGTCGGCGGCGATCGTCGGCAGCCGTCAGAAGACCCAGGTTGTCGAGCGCAATGGAGCCCGTCGCGAAGGCGTCGTAGAAGGTGCCTGCGTCGAGCGTGAGGGCCTCGGCTGTCGGGTTGATCACAAAGTTTTGCGTATTGGCGGGCGCCACCTGGAACGCATAGTCGTCTGCGGGCAGCGCCAGCGGGCCACGCGTTTCCGTGAAGTCGAAGTCTTCGAGCGGGGCAACCAGGGCGCCGTTGGCGTAGACGTCGACGAGGCCGGCGTCGGGAACGGCGTGCGTCACGCGCACTTCGGCCGTTGTTTGCGCGTCGAGCGCCTCGACGGCGCCGCCTTCGCCGACCAGCAGCACGCTGACGGGAATATCGATGCCTGCACCGGGAACCGTGCCGGCGCCGGCGTTCGTGTTGTCGACCGCAATGGCGACAATGTCATTGCCCGCAGTGATGTCCAGGGGGCCGGAGTCGAATGCGACAGCCGTCGTGCTGCCGGCAACCGTGATGCGAACCTGGTATTCACCGGCCGGTACTTCGATGGGACCGAGCGGATCATCGTTGAATGCGAGCGGTGTGCCGGCATTGAGCGGGGTTTCCTGCGTCAGGTCTGCGCCGGGAGCGGTAACGTATACGTCCACGGGCGGCGCTCCTGCCGCTCCGTGTACGACGGTGAGTATGATGTTTCCGGAAGCGGCTGAGGCCAGCGGACGTTCCACAATCTTTGCCTGCAGTGCCGTGTCGCCCGTGTCGCCAACGTTCCCCAGCGCGATGACCGTGTAGTTGGTGTCGGCACCAAACGTGACGTTGAGAGGCGGATTGTCCGCCGGAATCACGGGGGCGGTGGAGCCGTCGGGGAAAATGGCGTCGACCTGCAGATCGTAGTCGCCAATCGTCAGCGTCGTCTCGCCCGACGCGGTTTTGTAGTCAACAGCGGACAGCGTTTCAGCGCCGTCGACCAGTACGTTCACGGCGGGTGCGTTCGAAGATGCATGTACAACCTGCAGGTTGAACGTAGGCGTCGGCGGGGGCGGCTGCACCGAGTCGGTGTCGTCGGAGTCGCAAGCGGCAATAAACAATGCGGCGGCGAGCAGCCACCCTCTATTCAGGTAATTCATGTCGGACCTCGTGGGTTCGGTGTACGATTGGACTCAGAGAAGTGTCCGGGAGAGGCTCGCGGTAAACATCTCGACGCCGTTTCAGAATGTTTCTTTGTGTTTCAACGGCGCGTTGCGCCACGACGGCGTGCGAAGCGAGCGGCTAGACTAATGTCATGAGTAAAGTACTGATCATCGACGACGATAAGAAGCACTCGGAGCTGCTGCAGGCCTACTTCAAGCGCTTCGGCATTCAATTGGTATGCGCGCACGACGCGGACGAGGGGTTCCGAAAGCTCACACGCGAAGACCCGGACCTGCTGCTGCTCGACGTTATGCTGCCCGGCCGGGACGGATTCGAAATCTGCCGGGAGGTGCGCAAAACGAGCAGCATTCCCATTATCATGCTGACGGCGAGGGGGGACGTGATCGATCGCGTCTCGGGGCTCGAACTGGGCGCGGACGACTACGTCGGCAAGCCATTCGAGCCAAGAGAACTGGTCGCGCGCGTACAGGCGACGCTGCGCCGCGCCGAGTCCGGCGGCGTGGACCAGTCGACCTTGCGCTTCGACGGTCTCTCCATCGACACGGACACGCGTTCGGTGCGTGTGGACGATAACGCCGTCGACCTGACCTCGATGGAGTACGAGCTGCTGCTGATACTCGCCAGACGGCACGGCAAGAAGCTGTCCCGCGACGACATACTGAGCGAACTGCGAGGCATCGATGCCGCAATACTGACGCGGTCGGTCGACATCATGGTGAGCCGCTTGCGGCAGAAGCTCGGGGACTCCGTCAAGCCGCCGCGGTTTATTCAAACCGTTTGGGGTCGGGGCTACTCGTTTATCGGCGTTCCGGTGACCGAAGGCTAGCAGCGCCAGTTATGAGAACTCTGCTGCGGTCGCTCTCCGTCCGGCTGTTTGCGATATTTTTCCTGCTCGGCGGGCTGTTCGTATTCGGCGCTTATCAGGCGCTGATCTGGGTCTATAACAGCGACGACATCCGCGGCTTGATCAGCGGACACCTGTCGCTGCACGTCTACTACGTCAAGCAGGACATCGGCACGCCGCCGGACATCGAACGGGCTATCGCGATCACGGAACGTGTGCCGGTCGATATTCGCATTCTGGGTCCCGACATCGACTGGTCTTCGCACGCCGAGTTTCCCGAGATGGAGATGCTCGAGTTTGGTCCGAGCCCGGCGTTCAGCGACAAACGCGGCGCCTGGGTCGATGAATTGAGCGGCGTCGAATTCGCCGACCACGATCAGCACCGGTATTTGAAGATGCGTTCGGGTGCGTATGACATCGTGGTTGCCACTCCGCCCATCGGCGAGTACTCGTCGGGCCCCGATCTCAAGGTGGTGATTGTGTTTCTCGGCTTGTGCGCGCTGGCGGCGGGTTATCTTGCCGTGCAGTGGCTGTTCAGGCCCATCCGCGCTATTCGCGCCGGCGCCCGGCATATCGGCCGCGGCAACTTCGATCATCGAATCAAGGACATCCGCCGCGATCAGCTTGGTGAGCTGGCGGGGGTGATCAACAAGCTGGCGGGCGACGTCGAGGGGATGCTCGACGCGAAACGTGCGTTATTGCTGGGTCTGAGCCATGAGCTCCGCACACCGCTGTCGCGCATGCGACTCAGTATCGAGTTTCTCGATAACGACGAAGATCGTGACAAGCTCAAGGCCGAAATCTCGGAGATGGAGAAAATTGTCGTAACCTTGCTCGAAGCTGAGCGGCTAAACAGCTCACATGCGGCGCTCGCCCGCTCGCGTGTGCGGGTCAGTGAACTCGTGGATGACCTGCTCGACAATTTTTTTGCACGCGAGCGTGAACGGATCGAACTCGACTTTCGCACGCCCGCGCTGAAGGCGGATCTCGACGATGCGCGTGTGACGCTCATGCTCAAGAACCTGATCGGCAACGCACTGCGTTACAGCCAGCCCGAAGACGGCCCTGTGGAGCTTACGGTCGATGCAGACGCAACCGACGTCGTGTTTACTGTGCGCGACCACGGACCCGGAATCCCTCGCGAGCAGATCGAGCATATTGGTGAGCCGTTCTACCGCAGCGACCCGTCGCGGGCGCGGCATACCGGGGGCACTGGCCTCGGGCTCTATCTCGCCACGCTGGTTGCGCGGGCTCACGGCGGGCAGCTTCGGCTGCGGGACACCGGCGACAAAGGCGCCTGTTTCGAGGTGCGCCTGCCGCTCGGCGGCGATGCAGTGGAGTCGTGATCGACCGATCGTCAACGACCAATTGCCGGCGGCAGCTTCACAATCCTGCAAAGTCGGTGTGGTGAACTAAGGTTACGTTCGCCGTCCGGGAAATCCCGGTCCCGCGAACGCACTGACGTCTCCCCCAAAACGTCAGCACCCGCTAAGGCCTCCGCTCGGAGGCCTTTTTAGTGTGGTGTCGAGTTCGCCGTTGGAAAACGTGACGCAGTGAGCTTGCTAGCGATCGTCGTGCCGTCTGCCGGAGTGTGACGAGCGATTCCGGTTTCCGGATTGGCTGCTGCTCCGCGACTGCCTTGCACCGGCATCGCGGCTCCGCGAGGGAGGGCTGCTCTGCCGGGTCGTTCTGGCTGGCGCCTGTGAGCGCGGTTTTGGCGGCGTACTGTACTGGCGCACGGGTTCTCTGCGCTGATAACTCGGTTGTCGTGCCTGCCTGGGCGGCTGGCTCTGAGTGTTCGCTCTTCGCTGTATCCGGGTGTCGACGCGGTGTTCGGCCGAGCGGTTACGTTGTGTGGACGGTCGCGTTACCGGTGTGCGCGGCGCCACGGCCGGCGCATTGCTGCGGCTGCGCGGCGTCGTGACCGTGTTCCGATCCCGGTCGCTGGTATACGAGCGTTGTCGATTGGTGATCGGCGCGCGGTCGCTGCGATGCCGGGCATGGTTTTGTGAAAGGCTGTCGGTCGACCGTGAGTAGCTCCGGCGCTGGTTAACGCTCGCTCCACCCGAGTCCGGCCGGTACGACCGGGTGAAGCTCGAGCGCACGCGATCCGTGTCGAGATGGCCGCGGGAACGCGCCGCGTGGCGCCGCTCGATGCGGGCCCGATCCCTGTATCGGGGAATCCAGTAGTCACCTCGCCGATGCCGGGAATAGGTGGGGCGGTAACTGTCACGGAAGTAATAATGATTGTGATAGGTCAGCGTCGGGCGCCGATACCACCAGCGGTAACCGTAATGACGGCCGTAGTACGGGTGGCCGTAAAAACTGTGGTGCACGACGTGGAGTCGATGCCGGTGGTGGCTCCAGCCCAGCGCGTAGGCGCTCGTCACGCCCCAGAAGAAGCCGCGGTGGAACGAGTAGCCGTCGGAGTACGGGTAGTAGTAAACCGGGTACGGATTCACGTGATACGTGTACACCGGGCGGACTGACCGCTGCACGACCGTTGTCGGTTCGTACACGGGTACGTAGAGCACACGTTCGTCAACCGGTCGTATCTCGATGATGTCGTCTTCATAGACGACCTCCCGCCGGGAATCGGAGTTCAGATGCCCGGCGGCGTGCACGCGATCCCGAAAGCTTTGCACGGCGGAAAGCACGTCCGCCTGTTGCACGATGACGGCCTCGCCCAGCGCAAGTGTCCAGTCGATGTCG
Organism: Woeseiaceae bacterium; assembly: GCA_028289545.1. Classification (GTDB taxonomy): domain Bacteria; phylum Pseudomonadota; class Gammaproteobacteria; order Steroidobacterales; family Woeseiaceae; genus UBA1847. The sequence goes on along the minus strand of JANQPG010000075.1, from coordinate 31,714 downwards.
TCGTTGAGCTGTCGGAGTACTTCGGGGTAGTTGAGCAACGCGACGACAGATTCGTCCCAATCTTCCGGGGGTGTCAGCGATGCATCTTCTTCGAGCGCGTCCAGGAATCTTGCAGCCTGAACAATCTGCAGCGGGTACGCGGCTGCCGGCAGCACGACCGCCAGCAGCGCGTCGGGATACAACGCGACGGGACCGACGAGTTCTTCGAGTTCAGCGGCACTCAGGCGCGGCGCGGCGTCACCGAGTTCTTCGATATCGGCGCCCTGATAGGCGTAACTTTGTCCTGCCTCGTCGACCGGGGCCTGTGCAAAAGCCCCCGGGGCCGACAATGTGAGCAGCGCCAGGGCGGCGTAGCCGCCCGAAAGTCGACTGTGCATGACTGCTCCCGTAGTCAAAGGCCATTCCGGCCGTTGCGGGAATCATACTAAAACTAGCTGAACGGCGGCTTAAGCCCCGTGCGCGGCGACCCCTTCTCAGTCGTTTTCCCGGTCAGTCGTCTTCGCCGCCGTGCCAGGCCAAAAGCTTCCAGCCGTCGTCGGAGCGAACCAGCACATCGGTAAACCGTCCGTTTTGCATGTCGATCGTGCCGTCTTTATTTTCGAACGCGCTGGTGTACAGGTAGTGCGCGATCGCCGTATCGCCCGTGACGATAATCGACAATGGGTAGAGCTCATGCGCCACCATGCTGCTCTGGCGCTCGAGGAAGCGCTCCCAGTAGATCGTGGAGGCTTTGTCGCGCGGCGCGGGAGAGTCTTTGTCCCACCCTGTAAAGCCGTCCGCCAGCAGTCTGTCAGGCCATTTGCGATCGCCGTTACCCTCGGCATTCCATTGTTCCTCAACAATTTTCCATACGTTGGCGCCGTCGCTGGGTTCCTCTTGTGCGGTAACGGGCAGGGAAAGCAAGAGTGCCGGCAGCAGCAACGCGAGACAGGGCATCAGCCGCCACGGGCGTCGGTTCGTCAGATAATCCGCCATGAGAGTCCCTCGCGGGTCAGAGTTTCAATAGCGCCATTCTAGGCGCGCCGGCGACCTCGAAATGGGAATTACGCCGCAAAATTAGCGATTTAGGCCAAAAAGGCGGACCAGTTCGTGAATGGCGTCGGCGTTTATTGTCGAATCGTTGCCCTGGGTGTCCGGAAACAGCGCGCTTAGCGCCGCGGCGTTCAGGTAGTCGGGGTGATGCAGCTCGAGAATGATGGCGTAGTCGAGAGAATGCCCCTCTTTGTCGAGGGTCAGCAGGTAGGTGTGTGTGGCCAGGTCATGCGGCGGCTCAAGGCGCATTGCCGTCGCAACCTCCGCCCGCAGCGTCTGCAGCGGGACCGTGCCGGTGTAGACGGTTTTCTTGGCGACCCGCCAGCCGCCGCGGCGGAATGTGGCGCCAATCGAGTGACCGCTGGCGATCGCCTCGAGTTCGTCCAGGAGTTCGCGGTGCTCGCTGTTCAGGCTCGCCGCCGCGAAGGTGCGGCAGATCTTCTCGTTGCCCGTCTGCGAATACAGGCTGGCCAGCCTGAGCCCCGGCCGATCCTCGACGACATCGATACCGTAGCTGCCGAAGGTGGCTTCGATACGTTCGCTATTCAGCAGTTCAGGCTCCACCGCCGAAGCGCGTCTCGCCGCCTCGAGTACCGCGGGTGGAATGGGTGTTCCGGGCATGTTGGTGTCCTGAGTCATCCTCAGGTGCATTACGACAGACGGCGCACGATAGCGCCATGCCCGGTCAGCGTAAAGTGCGGCGGCGCGGCCGTTGGCCCCTAGCCCCCGGCGGTGAGGCAAAAATCACCGTCGGCAAAAACGACGACGCGGGCTTAGGGCCGAGGGCTTCCGGTGCTACCATTTTGCGCATCCGAACGTCGTGAGAGCGAAGCTGAAAACTGTACGAACATTTCCCCGGCCTGCCCGCCGCCAGTTTCTGCTGGCTGCCGGTGGCGCGGCGACGCTGCCGCTCCTGGGCGGCTGCGGCGGTCCGGAACTCCTGCCGGAGGCCGGCGTGCCGGAAAGCCCGTTCGACAAAAACTCCACCGCGGAGGAAGTGACGGCGGATATCGATTTGTCGGGCAAGCTTGCCGTGATTACAGGCTGTACGTCCGGCATCGGTTTCGAGACAATGCGCGTGCTGGCGGCCCGCGGCGCCTATGTCGTCGGAACCAGCCGGTCGCTCACGCGCGCCGAGAGCGCCTGCCACCGAGTTCGCGGCATCTGCACGCCCGTCGCGCTCGAGCTTTCGGACCCCGAGTCGATTATTCAGTGCGCGGAGCACATCCGTTCCCTCAATACTCCTATCGACATACTCGTCTGTAACGCGGGCGTGCGTGGCGGCGGCAACGAGGTGGTCCTGGTCAACGGCGTTGAGCGTCACTTCGCCGTCAATCACCTCGGGCATTTCCTGCTCGTGAATCGCTTGCTCGAACGGCTTTACCTGGCCTGGCAGGGACGAATCGTCGTCGTGGCGAGCCGGACGGCTTACCGTGACGCGCCCGAAGGTGGTATCGACTTCGATCGTCTGGACGGCAGCGGCCTTTATCGCGACCGCGAGGCGTACGGCCAGTCCAAGCTTGCGAACGTGCTGTTCGCGTACGAGCTTGGCAAACAACTGCGCGGCACGCGCATTACGGCGAACTCGCTGCATCCCGGCGTCATCGACACGGAGATCGATCGCAACCTGAATCCGGTGCTCCAAGTGGGTTTCCGGGTGCTCACCTCGGTCAGCGGCAAGACCGTGGAACAGGGCGCGGCGACCAGCTGTTTTGTCGCTACGAGTCCGTCGCTGGGCGCGGTCAGCGGCAAGTATTTCGAGGACTGCAACGCTGTGCGAGTCGAGGACAATCCGCACATGCAGAACGATGCCCTGGCGGAGCGCTTGTGGGACGTCTCGGCGGAGATGATGGCGCCGCACATGGTGGAACTCCGGCGGCCCGACTGGAGCGAGTTCGAGAACGGCCTGCGTCGTCGCGGCGCGAACGACGAGAAAGAAGACAGTGGGTAACGCACACGAAAAAGCGCTGGTTGTATTGTCAGGCGGTCAGGATTCCACGACCTGCCTTCACTGGGCGCTCGACCGCTTCGGCCGCGACGCCGTGTCGACGCTGACGTTCGACTACGGTCAGCGGCATCGCATCGAGCTCGAGTGCGCGCAAAGAGTCGCTGCCGACGCCGGAGTGCCAAACGACAGAGTGCCGATCGATACGTTCGAGGCGCTCGGTGGCAACGCGTTGACCGAAGCGTCGATCGGCATAGAGGCGGCGGCCGAGGGTGAGCTCCCGAACACCTTTGTGCCCGGACGCAACCTGATTTTTCTGACCTTTGCCGCGGCCTACGCCTGGCCGCGGGACATCCGGCACATCGTGACCGGCGTTGCCCAGACCGACTACAGCGGCTATCCCGATTGCCGGGAGGAAACGCTCCTGGCGCTCGAGAAGGCACTTCGGCTTGGGATGGAGTCCGACGTCGAGTTACATACACCGCTCATGCACTTGAGCAAGAAACAAACCGTGGAGATGGCGGTCGAGCTGGGTGCGCTTGGCGCAATGGCCCTCACGCATACCTGTTATGAAGGGTTACGACCGCCTTGCGGCCGGTGTCCCGCCTGCGAGCTCCGTGCGCGCGGCTTCGACGAGGCGGGCGTGGAAGACCCGTTGCTGGCCGTCTCATGACCTATTCGGTCAAGGAGATCTACTACACGCTGCAGGGTGAGGGCGCTCACACTGGACGGCCGGCCGTATTCCTGCGGTTTGCGGGCTGTAATCTGTGGAGCGGGCGGGAGCAGCACCGAAGCAGCGCGGTGTGCCGGTTTTGCGATACGGAGTTTGTCGGCGTGGACGGTCCAAACGGCGGCAAGTTCGCATCGGCGGAAGCGCTCGCACAAGCCGTCGAGGATCAATGGCCGAACAACAAAGCGGGTAGCCGTTTTGTCGTGTGCACGGGGGGTGAGCCGCTGCTGCAGCTCGACGGCAAACTGACCTCAGCCCTGCACGCAGCCGGTTTTTTTGTCGCGGTCGAAACCAACGGCACCGTGCCGCGGCCCGAAGGCGTCGACTGGCTATGCGTCAGTCCCAAGGGTAATGCGGAGTTGGTCCTGGAGGCCGGTGACGAACTCAAGCTCGTGTTTCCGCAGCAGGAGCAGGAGGCCCAGCCGGCGCGCTTCGAACACCTGGCGTTTGAACACTTTTTCCTGCAGCCGCTGGATTCGCCGGAGCGCAACGCCAACACACAGGCGGCCATTCGCTACTGCATGCAGCACCCGCAATGGAGACTCAGCGTACAGACGCACAAGTTTCTGGGCATCGACTAAGAAAAGCGGCGACTAGCCAGGGTCCAGGGAAACGTCCGCCTCGGCTTGCCCGCGATGGCTTTCGGCGCGCCACTCGAAAACGTTCAGTTCAATGAACACGAACGCCACGAGCCAGAGAAGCGCGTCCCACCAGTCTTTGAACTGGCCTTTCCACATCCAGTACAGAACCGCGAGAGCAAGCGTGCCGTAGAGCAGAAATTTGAGCACCGTGCTCGTCCGCAGCGCCGCCCCTTCGAAGCGGTTGTGCTCCTGGAGCCAGACGTCGATCTCGAGCAGCACGACAACGAGTATCCATACGCCGCCGTTGATTGCATCGACCCACGCGAGCCCCCGTATGTCGGTCAGCGTTTTCGCATCGACGGCGGCGTTCATGCCCGGGAACTGCAGGAATTCACCGGCGGCCGATACGCTCGCGCAGTTGCCGGCCGTCAACGGAACGTAGACGTCGAGCGTTTCCGCCCAGGACCAGTCCAGCGCCGCCAGTGCGCAGAGATCGCTGACGTCCGGCAGCGGCACGGTGGTGTAGGTGAACGCTACGTTGGTCACGTAACCGTAAAACGCGTAAACGATGACCGTGTAGCAAACGCTGCGGACGATTCTGAGCGACCCTATGACGCGCGGTGTCAACAGGCGGTCGTTCAGGAGGCGCGTCTCGAGTTCGAAGACCAGCAGCAGTATGACCCACGCCGCCGTATCGATTGTGGAGGCGAACGCCTCGATGAGCTGTCCCGGCGCTATGCCGCCGGCAAACTGCAGTGCGGCCGCTTTGCTCTCTTCGTCAAAAAACAGGTAGACGTTCAGCGTCAGCAGGCCGTAGACCGTGTACTTGAAGAGCTGGTAGAGACGGCCCGCGTACGGATGGCCTGAGATGGAAGGCAAGCGCCTGCTCCGCGTGGATACTGCCGGAGGATTCTACGGCGTCACGTCGATTCTCCGCAACGCGGCGACGAACTGTTTTTGGGACCCCTTCTAGTGTTCCGGCTGCGATTCCGTCTCGATGCCGGCGTAATAGACCCAGACGTTCTCGTCCCCGCTCAGCAGCTCGATGTACTTCGGGTGAACAAAAATATTCTCTCTACCCGACTTGATTTCGCGCAGCACGCCGAGATCAGCCAGCGCCTTGAGATACACCGATGCCGTCTGCCGTTTGGCGATGCCGTTATCGACGAGGTTGCCGATACGACAGTAGGGCTGCCGGAACAACAGTTCGACGAGTTCCCAGGTATAGATTTTCGGCAGCTTCTTCTGTACGAATTCCGCCGTGTGTTCCATGAGTTCGCGGATGGCCTTGATCTTGTCCGTGGTCCAGATGCAGGTTTCCTCCACGCCCTCCAGCATGAACAGTATCCACTCGGCCCACGCCTGTTCCGCGGTCACCTTGAGCAGGAGTCGGTAGTAGGGCGCCTTGTTGCGAATGATGTAGCCGCTCAGGTACAAAATCGGCGAGTCGAGGAGGCCCTGTTCGACGAGAAACAGCACGTTCATGATGCGGCCGGTTCGGCCGTTGCCGTCCGGGAAGGGGTGAATCGCCTCGAACTGATAGTGCTGGATGGCCATGCGGATAAGCGGATCGATATCGGTTCGGCTCTGCATGAAATCGGCCCAGTTCTCGAGCTTCAGCTGCAGCAGTTTCTGACCGACCGGCGGCGTGTAGATGGTTTCGCCGGACATCCTGTTCGTTAGCGTCGTGCCGCCCTCGGCGCGCAGATCGAGTTCCTGTCCTTTGACCGTGCTGCAGATATGGATGGCCATGTCGGTCGACAGCATCTTGCGCACGACCATCTTGCTGCCTTCGTAGAGCGCCGTGCGATAGCGCAGCGCCTCCTTGGTGGCGGCGTCCGCTTTATCCTCGGCAATATCGGCGTATTCGAACAGCTTGTCCGTTGTCGTCACGATGTTCTCGATTTCGGAACTCGCGCGCGCCTCGAGCAGGGGCAGGGCATTGACGAGTACGGCGGAGTTGGGGATCAACTCCGCGGCTTGCTTGAGTTCAGCGAGCGCCACCCGCGCGTTGATGCATTTCTTGAGGATGTCGCGAGTTTCGATCTGGTCGGCAGGTGGCGGCAGATCGGGCAGGTCGTTGTACGGCTGTTTGGGATCAAAAGCACTCATTTGGCTAGCATCTCACGGTGAAGTGGCTTTGTGATGGCTTATATGTCGAAAAAATCACCCTGAATCGACAGATCCGCAGGATGTGTCGATGCGAGCGACACGTCCTGCTGATATGTCGATTCTCGCTACGAATTTCGACATATATTGAAGACGTGTCGATCAGATCGACAGGATTCGATGATTTGTCGAAAAAGTCAGCTTTTATCGACAGGTCGAAGTATAGAGGCAGGCAGGCGGCCGCAGCGTGATCCAGTCTGCGTTTCGGCGCTTCTAGATCTCAGAGACCTCGGCGCAACCCGCCACGGCCGCTCAAGCCGCGGCGGCGATGCGATCCGGCAGCAGGAAGTGGCGATGCGCTTCGGTCGACTGAATTCGCGCCCTGGAGTAGTAACGGGACAGCAGGGCCTTGTCGAACAGGTCCGCGTTGCGGGCCTCGAAGTCCCGCCAGGGCTCGTCTCTGTGCTGCCGCAGGCGTTCGCCGATCAGCATCAGGTAGAAGCGGGTAATGGTCTCATGGTACTTGTCCGGCACACCGAGCTTGACCGTCAAAGAGCGCAGGGTTTGTGCGTAACGCTCGGCACCTTCGCGATCCCCGAACCGGGACAGGGCGAGCCAGGCGGCGTACACGTGCTCGCGATGCCCAAACGAAGCAACGTCGAAGTCGAGGCCCAGGAAGTCCTCCAGCGTCAGCTTGGGCAGGCTCATGATGCGGCCTCCGTGAGCCGGTGGCTGTCTTCTGCCGTCAGCTCGCAGCCGTAGATACCCTTGAGCTTCTCGATCACTTCGCGAGTTTCGGGCGAAAACGGCGGTTTACCTTCGAAGCTGTGTAGAACGATGCCCTCGAGTAGGTCGCCCAGGGTCAGGTTCGAGTACTCGGCAAGGCCTTTCAGCACCTTGAGCAGCGAGCTTTCCAGGCGCACGCCCGTTTGCGTGCGTTGAACGCGCCGTTGTGACATCACTTTGCCCTCGTTTAGTGAGTTACATTGTTACCACTGTACCAGTGTAACTCTCTCGAGGCAAGCCGCTATTCGTCCCTGATCCGGCCGCGCAGGCGCTTGACGGCCCCGCGTTTACCCTTGTCGTCAAGGCGCTGCTGCCGCGCGGCGCGCCCCGGACGGGTGGGTATGCGCGGTTTGCGGGTTTTTGTGGCTCGTTTGAGGAGTTCGACGAGTCGCTCAAGAGCCGCTTCGCGATTCTGGCGCTGACTGCGGCTTCCCTGCGATTTGATGACGATCAGGCCGTCCTGGCGAACGCGCGAGTCGCCCAGCGCCAGCAATCGCTCGAGCACAGCCGCCGGTACGTGCCGGCTCCGACCGGCATCAAAACGCAGGTGAATGGCGGTGGAGACTTTGTTGACGTGCTGGCCGCCGGCGCCGCTCGCCCGCACGGCGTCGAGCCGGATCTCGTCGAGCGGGATCGAGAGCCCGTTGTCGACCTTCAGGACTTCGGCCACGTTTCCCACACGGGTGTCAGATCGTGCGTGAGTTCGCTCCGGACCCCCGGTCTGCACCACGGCGCCGGCGAGTGGAAATCCGAACCAAGCGATGCGGCAAGTTGCCGGTCCCGCGCCAGGCTGACGAGTCGCTTTGTCAACGGATCCGTCTGCTGGCCACACACGACTTCGAGCGCATCGCCGCCGGCCTCACAAAAACTGTCGAGCAGCTCGCCGAGTCGTGTCCATGTGAGTCTGTATTTGGCGGGATGAGCGAGAACCGCGCTGCCGCCCGCTGTGCCAATCCAGCTGATGACTTCTGCGATGTCGGGCCAGTCGCTGCGGACGTCGCCGGGCTTTCCGGCACCGAGATACTTGCGGAACGCGCTTCGGGCGTCTTTTGCCACCCCGGTTGCGACGAGCTCGGCAGCGAAGTGCGGCCGGCCGACACTTGAACCGCCAGCACGAGCTGAGACGTTGTCGAAATCGACGACGACGCCGGCTGCGTTCAACCGTTCCGCGATGCGTTTGGCGCGGCGACGGCGAACGCTCTGCTGCCGTTCGATCGCCTCGGCCATCACGGGGCAATCCAGGCCCACATTGAGGCCAACCACGTGCACGCTGCGCTGCCGCCAGCGGGCTGAAAACTCGATGCCGGGTATCAGTTCGAGCGACGGGGGCGTGCTGATGGCGCGATAGGCGGCGAGTGTGTCGTGGTCGGTAATCGACAGCATGCCGATGTTTTCGGACGCGGCAAGTTCGACAAGTTGCGAGGGGCTCAGCTGTCCGTCCGATGCGTTGCTGTGCGCGTGCAGATCGACCTTCATAGCCTCAAGTGTAGCAGCGCGCCGCGCGTGCGGGCGCAATCGGGCCGCGAATGTGGGAGACTCCGCTCGCAGCGTTTAGCGATACCGGCATGCACAAACAGAACCTCGTCATCCTCATCGTCTGCCAGCTCATCTCGGCGACGGGTTCGATCGTCATCGTGACATTGGCCGGCATTATCGGCGCACAGCTTAGCGACGATCCTGCCTGGTCGACGCTGCCCGTCTCCATGACGGTTGTTGCTGTCGCGCTGACGACGGTTCCGGCAACGCTGTTGATGCAGGCGATCGGCAGGTCACGTGGTTTTGCCCTGGCGTCGCTGTCGGCCGTAATCGCCGTCTTTGTGGGCACTGCCGCTATCCATTTCGAGAGTTTCAGCCTGTTCGTTTTGTCCGGCATGCTGTTCGGCATCAACATGGCGTTCACGCAGCAATACCGGTATGCGGCGGCGGAGAGTGTTCCGCCCGAGAAAACCGCAATGGCGATTTCTTTTGTGCTTGTCGGCTCGATTGGTGGCGCATTTCTGGGTCCGGAGCTGGCGACTCGCGGCCAGTATTGGGTCGACGATTTGCCATACGCAGGAACGCTGTTGTCGCTGGCGTTTCTCTATGCCGTTCAGGCGTTGCTGTTGCTCCGGCTCAAAGGCACGCGTCCCGTGACAGAAGCAGACGAGGTGGCCGGCGGCCGTCCATTGTCTGCACTCGCAAGACAGCCGGTTTTTCTGATCGCTGTCCTCGGGGGGACGGCCGGTTATGCGCTCATGACGCTGGTTATGACCGCAACACCGATTAGCATGCACCTGCTTTCGGGGCACTCGCTGGAAGACACGGCCAGCGTCATTCGCGCGCACGTGCTGGGCATGTACGTACCCTCACTGTTCGCGGGGTTTCTGATCGCGCGCCTCGGCGTTACCCGGCTGATGTTCGTCGGCGCGGTTGCGTTGCTGGCGACATCGATCGTCGGCCTCCAGGGCCAGACCGTGCTGCATTACTGGTGGGCGCTCGTGCTGTTGGGCGTCGGCTGGAATTTCCTTTACGTGGGCGGCACGACACTGCTGACGTACACGTACTCACCCGAGGAACGCTTCCGCGCGCAGGGGCTCAACGAATTGCTTGTGTTTGGAAGCTCGGCAGCCACGTCACTGCTCGCCGGAACGATCATGTACCGCTTCGGCTGGACGGAGCTGATGCTGATCCCGATCCCGGCGCTGCTGTTCGTCGCGGCGGCGCTGGTCTGGGTGCGCCGTCGCGTGCATACGCTCGAGGTCGCGCGAGCTTCCCGACTGAGCGACGAGCCGTCGGTGACTACAGGAAGTTGACGACGAACCCGAGTGAAACGACGGGCCAGGCTTTGTAGTCGCTGACCTCGTCGTCGAGTTCGAGGCGCTCCCGCTCGAGCGCGTTGATGAAGTTCGGGTCAGTTGCAAGTATGCCGTCGGCGGCCAGCGAAACGTCGGGATCGCCCTGCCACAGCACACCAAGATCCAGGTTGAGGCCAACGCGTCCGCCAATCGTGAAGTCGTAGCCAATGCCCAGGTACGGTGCCGTGCTGGAGAACGAGGTGACGCTCGAGAGCGTGCCGACGTCGGCGGCGTTGTAGTTGATGCCGCCAATCTCGAACGTACCCTCGGCGTTACTCTCGAGCTGCAGCTCGTTGCCGTTGCTGTAGAGGCCGCCCGTTACGCGAAACGGGCTCAGCGGAAAACGCAGGTTGGCCGTCGCGTAGTAAGTGTCCAGCGCAAGCGTGGCGTCGTAAGGAATGCCGGCCTGAGTGCCGTCGTCGTCGTAGTCGAAGCGATTCATGCCGACGCGCAGGTCGATCCAGGGCAGGGCGCGCCAGGTGGCTTCGACGCCAACACCGAGGGTGCCGGCTTTGACGCCGATACCGAGATCCTTGTCCGCTTTGGCTTCCGTGCCCGCAAACAGCGCGAGCGCCGCCAGCAATGTCAGGGTCGTGTTTTTCATAGCCATTTACCGTGCTTACGTCGGATTAATGGCCTCAAGCCTATACAGGGTTCACGGTGGGTTCTGTGCGGTGAGTCACAGCTGATCTCCACCGGCTTGACACCCCGTAAACGATTGTTCCTAGGTGTGAACGGCGTACCGTTGCTCGATCGCCGGCCTTGCGTCCGGGTCGATGTTTAGCCTGTCGAGGTCGCCCTGAATGTGCGGCAGCGCCAGCAGGCGCTTGTCCATGACCTTGAACCACAATGGCGGCACATAGGCCAGCAGGTACATGCCGAAATAGCCGTTCGGCAAGGTCGGTAGATTCGGGAAGTGCCGCAGCGACTGGTAGCGCCTGAGCGGATGGGTGTGGTGGTCCGAGTGCCGTTCCAGGTGAAACAGCACGAGGTTGCTCAGAATGTGATTGCTGTTCCAGGAATGATGTGGCTGGCAGCGTTCGAGCTTGCCGTCGGCGTCGCGCCGGCGCAGCAGGCCGTAGTGTTCGATGTAGTTGGCGCTCGTGAGCTGCCAGTAGGCGAGCGCATGGTGAAGCAGCAGGAACAGCAGCATGATCGGTCCGAACGCGGCGACGAGCGCGACGGCAATCGCCAGGCTCAGGCCAAAAGACTGCAGTATTTGATTGTCCGTGTGCCAGACGGTTTTGCCGCGACGAACCAGCCGCTCGCGCTCGTGCTCCCAGGCGCGCGCAAAAGCGCCGGGAATCTCCCGCAGCGCAAACTTGTAGATGCTTTCGCCCATGCGCGCGCTGGCCGGGTCTTCCGGTGTGGCGACGTCACGATGATGCCCGCGGTTGTGCTCGATGCTGAAGTGCCCGTAAGCGGGAACCGCGAGGACCCATTTGGACAGCGTTTTTTCGAGCTTCGAGTTCTTGTGGCCGAGTTCGTGGCCTGTGTTGATGGCGAGTCCGGCAACCATGCCGGCCACGGCGGCAAGGCCAATGAACGCCGGCAGGCTCAGGGAGGCCGTGGCGGCATACCACGCCGTGCCGGCGAGCGTGACAAAGTGCAGCGGCACGACAAGCCAGGTCAGCCAGCGGTAATAGCGATCCTGATCGAGCTGGTGAACGACCGCCTCGGGAGGATTGTTTTCGTCTTCGCCAATCAGCCAGTCGGCGATGGGGCCGATGCCGTAGTTCAGTAGTATCGGCAGCAGCAGCCAAAGCTCGTTGCCCGTACGTGCGTGCAGGACGATACCGATGAAGGGCTGCAGCGGATACAGCAACGACGCAAGCCAAAGCCAGCGTTTCCGATCCGTGTACGCAATGGCGGTGCCATGCTCGTCTGCGGCTACGTAGGTTTTCATCGTCGCCCCCAAACCTGAACTCTGAGTTCCCTATTATGCCCTAAGCTGTGCCGCTATCCGTCGGTCTGCTATACACTTCGCCCGATCGCTGCGAGGCGAGTGTCGGCGCTTGAGCGCTAAGTTGTTGACAAGTCGAGTGCACGTGTTTTCTGGTACGAGACTTGCTCCCTATATTACATATCCGGAGGCGTAACGGACCCCATGCAGAGCTTTTTGCAATCTGTACATTTTCGCGTAAGTCCCGTTTTGCTGCTGCTGCCGGCAGCGATGCTGGGTGCCTGTGGTGGCGAGGACAGCTCAGCGCCCGGCCAGGCGGAGACACCCGTGTTGACTGCGGCCAACCTAGGCGAGCAAACGGTGCTTACTCCGGCCGAGTGGCTTGCCAGCGAACCCTACGCGTCGGCCGACCGGGAGGCCGGGGCTGATGCGGCGCGCGTCTGCGCGGCCTGCCACAGTCTCAACGAAGGCGGGGCAAACATGGTGGGGCCGAATCTGCACGGCTTCTTCACGAGTCCCGTGGGGAACGTATCGGGTTACAGCTACTCCAACGCTTTGCTGGAGGCGGATTTTGTCTGGACGCCGCGCGCGCTTGACGCTTGGCTCCAGCAACCGGCGAAGTTTCTGCCGGGCAACCGGATGACTTACCCCGGGCTCAGGGAGGCGGCCGATCGCGACAACCTGATCGCCTACCTGCTCGAAGAAACCGGTGAATAAGGGCGTGGGTCCGGAGCGACACGACAACCAATAAAGAGCGAATAGCGAGAAGATATGAGCGAAGCGACAGGATGGGTCTTGAGCGAATCGTCGGGCGCCGCAGCCGGTAGCCTGGCTCCGGCGGATCGTCGCGCCCCGGCTGAGCGCCGGGTGACCAGCTGGAAAACCGTGTTTTACGGTTTCACCCGCTCGCGGCGCCGGCAGAACCGGCGCACAAGCGACGCCGATATCGTGTTCCTCGACTGGCACCATCCCTGGCTGTTTTTTCTTGCCGTCGGCACGATGTTGCTGAGCTGCGCCGACGCGTTCATGACGCTCAAGTTGCTGTCACACGGCATGTACGAGGCCAACCCGGTGATGGCCGCCGTCATGGAGCTGGGTACCGGCGTCTTTGTGGCGACCAAGATGGCGTTGACCGGGGGCGGCATCCTGATCCTGGTTTACCTCGCCAAGACCCGCTTCATGAACCGGCTGCGAACGGGGCTGATATTGACCAGCTTTTTCAGTTTCTACTGCTGCCTCGTCTGTTACGAAATCGTCAGCTTGCTTAAAGTTCTCTGATCCCCCGCCGTCACTATCCTGGAAGGGCTGCACTAGCCGAAAGTCGATTCCCTCTGTCAGCGGCTTAGGCTAAACTAGCCGCCCTTCTTGAGATCTCTACCCTTCAGCTGTGCCGACGGTTCCGGCAGGACCGCCTGGCCATTCGTGACCCGGCCATCTTGAAAATGAGCAAATCGCTGACCGAGCTGTACGCCACGACGCCCTTATTCGGCAGCAACGCCGCAGCCATCGAGCAGTTTTACGAGCGTTACCTGAACGACCCGGACAGCGTGCCCGAGGTCTGGCGGCGATACTTCGAGACCCTGGGCGACGCTAACGGTGAGGTTGTGCACTCGGCCATTCGTGACGACCTCAAGCGCCAGGCAAAAGGGGGCCGTCGTGTGGGCCTCGTGCGCCGCAAAGGCGTCGCCCCTGCTTCCGGCGAGAAGCAGGCAGCCGTCGCGCGGCTGATCCAGGTCTACAGTCTTCGCGGCCACCAGATCGCCGATATCGACCCGCTGGGGCTGATGAAGCGCCCGGTTCCCGGCGTCCTCAAGCTCGACTACCTCGGCCTGTCCGACGCGGACATGGAGACGGAGTTCTATGCGGGTGGCCTTGCCGGCAGCGGCGACAAGCGCATGAAGCTCAAGGACATCCTCGCGACCTTGAAAGCGATTTACTGCGGCAAGATCGGGGTCGAGTTTGCGCACATTTCCCGCGCTCGGGAAAGGCTCTGGCTCAAAGCCCGCTTCGAGCGCGGCGCCTCGAGCAGCAACCTGAGCGACGATGAACGTCGTGCAATCCTCAAACAGCTGACCAACGCCGAAGGGATCGAGCGTTATCTGCACACTCGCTACGTGGGTCAGAAGCGCTTCTCGCTCGAGGGTGGCGAGAGCCTGATCCCGATGATCGACGACGTCGTGCAGCAGGGCGGCGCGCGCGGCGTGCGGGAAATTGTGATTGGCATGGCCCATCGTGGCCGGATCAACGTGCTCGTCAATATTCTCGGCAAATCGCCCGAGGAACTGTTCGAGGAGTTCGAGGGCAACTACGACCTCGACGAATTGAAAGGCTCTGGCGACGTCAAGTACCACAAGGGATTCTCGGCCGATATGGCAACCCCGGGGGGCAACGTGCACGTTGTGCTCGCGTTCAACCCGTCGCATCTCGAGATCGTCAACCCGGTCGTGGAGGGCTCGGTGCGGGCCCGGCAACAGCGCCGCAACGACGCCGAGCGCGCCGAGGTGCTCCCCGTGCTGATTCACGGCGACGCTGCGTTCTCGGGTCAGGGTGTCGTCACCGAAACGTTCCAGATGTCGCAGACCAACGGTTTCCGTACCGGCGGGACCTTGCACATTGTGGTCAACAACCAGATTGGTTTCACGACGAGCAGGCCATCGGACGCGCGTTCGACCGATTACTGCTCGGATGTGGCGAAGATGATTGAGGCGCCGGTGTTCCATGTGAACGGCGACGACCCCGAGGCGGCAATTTTTGTCACCCGACTGGCGCTCGAATATCGACAGAAGTTCAAGAAGGACGTCGTCATCGATCTCGTGTGCTACCGCCGGCACGGCCACAACGAAGCCGACGAGCCGTCGGCCACGCAACCGATCATGTACGGGCGGATTCGCGAGCAGCAGACGACCCGCACCGTGTACGCGGATCGTCTCGCCACCGAGGGCACGGTACTGCCGGCCGACGTCACTCGACTTCAGGACCAATATCGCGACAAGCTGGATCGCGGCGAGCCCGTGCCGGAGCGAACGCTCGGCATGATCGGCGACGAGTACACCGTGGACTGGACGCCGTATCACGACCGTAGTTGGGACGAGGCGATCGATACGACCGTCAGCCCCGCCAAGGTCGCGGAGCTGGCCGACCAACTCGTGACCGTGCCCCCGGACCTCAAGCTGCACGGGCGAGTGCAAAGGATCATGGACGAACGCGCGCGCATGGCGAAGGGCGACGTCGACATGGACTGGGGATTTGCCGAGACGATGGCTTATGCGGGCCTCATCGACGAAGGCTACGACTGCCGGATTGTCGGACAGGACAGCGGGCGGGGGACCTTTTTCCACCGTCATGCCGTGCTGCACAACCAGCGCAACAACGTGGAGTACATACCGCTCAAAACCCTGACCGACAGGCCCAACGGCTTTCGAGTCATCGACTCGCTGCTGTCGGAAGAGGCCGTCATGGGCTTCGAATACGGCTACGCCACCACCGAGCCCGAAACGCTGTGCATATGGGAAGGCCAGTTCGGCGACTTTGCCAACGGCGCACAGGTGGTGATCGATCAGTTCATCAGTTCGGGGGAGGCCAAGTGGGGCCGGCTCTGCGGACTGACGCTGTTCTTGCCGCACGGCTACGAGGGCCAGGGACCCGAGCATTCCTCGGCGAGGCTCGAGCGGTTTCTGCAGCTGTGTGCCGAACACAATATGCAGGTCTGCGTACCGTCGACGCCCGCGCAAATGTTCCACATGCTGCGCCGGCAGATGTTACGCAAGTTCCGCAAGCCGCTGATCGTCATGACCCCAAAAAGCCTGCTACGCCACAAGATGTCGGTGTCGCCGCTTGAGTCGCTGTCGACCGGTGCGTTCGAGCTTTTGATCGGCGAGACCGAGGCGATTGCGCCCGAAGACACGCGCCGGGTCGTGTTCTGCAGCGGCAAGGTGTACTACGACCTCCTGGAAGCGAGGCAGGTGCACGGCAAGAACGAAACGGCGCTCGTGCGGATCGAGCAACTGTATCCGTTCCCGCGTGAGGAGTACGCGGCGCTGCTGGCGAACTATCCCCACGTGCGCGAAATCGTCTGGTGCCAGGAAGAGCCGCAGAACCAGGGCGCCTGGTATCAGATCCGCCATCGGCTGCAGGAGCCTTTGGGCGCGGAACAGCAACTCTATTACGCGGGCCGTCCAAGCGCGGCGGCGCCCGCTTCCGGGATTTTCAAGGTACATCTACAACAACAGCAGGCGCTGGTCGAAGCAGCCCTTGATATCGAGATCAAGGCCAGCAAATCGGCCAGGCCCCGGGACACTGAACGGAAATAAGCATGAGCATTGAAATCAAGGTGCCGCCGTTACCGGAATCGGTCAGCGACGCAACCCTCGTGGCGTGGCACAGGAAAGCGGGTGACGGCGTGTCGCGCGACGAGAACCTGGTCGATCTCGAGACCGACAAGGTGGTTCTCGAAGTGCCGGCCCCTGCTGCCGGCACGCTGGCGGAAATTCGCATCGAGGAAGGCGCAACCGTAACGGCCGGCGACGTGCTGGCGGTGCTGGAAGAGGGTGAAGCGCCCGCAGCCGCGGCGCCGGAAGAATCGGCGAAAACGGTTGCGGCGACGCCTGCGGCCGATGACCCCGATCGCGCTCCCAAGACGAGTCCGGCTGTTCGGCGTCTGCTCGAGGAGCACGATCTGGATGCCACAATGGTCAGCGGCACGGGCAAGGACGGGCGCATTACCAAGTCCGACGTCATGGCGTTTCTGAAGGTCGACGACAGCAGCAACGTCAATCCCGGGGACCCGGCCGCGGTAGCAACCGACGAAGTTGTCGAGGCCGGCTTTGACCGGAGCGAGCAGCGCGTGCCGATGACGCGCCTCAGGGCGCGGATTGCCGAGCGCCTGGTCGAAGCGCAGCACACTGCGGCTATGCTCACGACCTTCAACGAGGTCGACCTGACCGAAGTCATGGCGTTGCGCAAGCGTTATCGCGACGACTTCGAGAAGGCTCACGGCGTGCGGCTCGGTTTCATGTCCTTTTTTGCAAAAGCCGCCGTCGAGGGCCTCAAGAAATTCCCCGTGATCAACGCCTCCGTCGAGGGCACCGATATCGTGTACCACAACTACTACGATATCGGCATTGCTGTATCGTCGGATCGGGGCCTGATGGTGCCCGTGCTCCGCGACGTCGACCACATGAGCTTCGCGGACTTCGAGGCCGCGCTGTCGGCCATGGCCGGCAAAGCGCAGGACGGCAGCATTGGCATGGAAGACCTGACCGGGGGCACGTTTACGATCACCAACGGCGGCATCTTCGGTTCGATGATGTCGACGCCGATCCTGAATCAGCCACAGAGCGCCATCCTCGGCATGCACTCGATCCAGCAGCGGCCCATGGTGGTCGACGGCAATATCGAGGCGCGGCCAATGATGTACCTTGCGCTGACTTACGATCACCGCATCATCGACGGCCGCGAGGCCGTGCAGTTCCTCGTGACGATCAAGGATCTGCTGGAAGATCCCGGCAGACTGTTACTCAAGGTATAGGGCAAGCAGCATGAGCAAGAAGTACGACGTCGTCGTCATTGGCGCCGGACCCGCCGGCTACATTGCCGCGATCCGCGCGGCGCAAAACGGTTTCAAGGTTGCCTGTATCGACGAGTGGCAGAATCGCGACGGCAAGTATGCGTTTGGCGGCACCTGCCTTAACGCGGGCTGTATACCGTCGAAAGCGCTGCTCGAGTCGTCGGAGCTCTATCACCGGGCAACGCACGAGTTCAAGAAGCACGGCATAACGACCGGTGACGTGGGTATCGACATTGCCGGGATGCAGAAGCGTCGTGCCGGTATCGTGCGTCAGCTGACGGGCGGCATTGCCGGTCTTTTCAAAGCCAACAAGGTCGAAGGGCTGGTAGGGCACGGCAAGCTGCTCGCGAACAAGCAGGTGGAATTTACCCAGGCCAACGGCGATGTCGAGGTGCTCACGGCCGAGCACATCATTCTCGCGTCGGGTTCCACGCCCATCGAACTGCCGTTCGCACGCTTCGACGGCGAATACATTGTCGATTCCTGGGATGCGCTGGAGTTCGACGCCGTGCCGCCGCGCCTCGGCGTTATCGGCGCCGGCGTCATTGGCCTCGAACTCGGCAGCGTCTGGTCGCGGCTGGGCTCTGAGGTCACGATCCTCGAGGCAATGGGCGACTTCCTGTTCATGGCGGATCGCGACGTGGCGAAGGTTGCGGCGAAAGACTTCAAACAACAGGGGCTGGACGTGCGGCTCGGCGCCAAGCTGACGTCGGCAACCGTTGCTGACGGTGTAGTGCGGGTCGAATACGACGATGCCCAGGGTGCGCAAACGGCGGAGTTCGACAAGCTCGTGGTGGCTGTCGGACGTCGGCCGCACACGGAGGGTCTGTTCTCGGAGGACTCCGGCATCGTTACCGATGAACGGGGCTTCATCGAAGTCGACGACGAATGCCGTACGCCGGTCAAGGACGTCTACGCGATCGGAGATTGTGTGCGCGGACCGATGCTGGCCCACAAGGGCTCGGAGGAGGGCGTCATGGCGGCTGACCTCATTGCCGGCGAGGTCGCCGAGGTCAACTACAACGTCATCCCGTCGGTCATCTACACGGCGCCCGAAATCGCCTGGGTCGGCAAGACCGAAGCGGAGGTGACCAGCAGCGGTCGGCCCTACAAGACCGGCTCATTCCCGTTTGCGGCGAGCGGCAGGGCCAAGGCGATGGAGCAAACCTCCGGCATGGTCAAGGTGATCTCGGCGGCTGATGACGACGAGATTCTCGGCGTGCACATTGTGGGTCCGATGGCCGGAGAATTGATCGGCGAAGCCGTGCTC
Source organism: Woeseiaceae bacterium (assembly GCA_028289545.1). Lineage (GTDB taxonomy): Bacteria > Pseudomonadota > Gammaproteobacteria > Steroidobacterales > Woeseiaceae > UBA1847. The sequence goes on along the minus strand of JANQPG010000075.1, from coordinate 12,958 downwards.
GCAATGGAGTTTGCGGCAAGCACCGAAGACATCCAGAGAACCATCCACGCGCACCCGAGTTTGTCGGAAGCCGTCCACGAAGCGGCGCTCGCCGCGGACAAACGCGCGCTCAACTACATGAACAAGTGATAGAGAGACAATAGGCCGGTCGTCGGATTCGACGACCGGCCTTGTTTATTGCTTGTTTTTCCAGAAGTCGGCGTTCTTGATGCCGAGTTTCTCCGGGTCGAAGGTGAATTCGCTGACGCCGGCTTTACGCTGTTCCTCGTAGTCCCTGAGCGCCTTGATGGCGGGTTTCGCCAGGAAGAATATGATAAGTATGGCGCCGATGTTCATCCAGGCCATGAGACCGACGCCAAGGTCGCCCATGGCCCACGCAACGTCTGCCGTGCGGATCGTGCCGTAGAAGACCGATCCGAGCAGCATGAGCTTGAGCAGTGTGATCTCGTACGGGAAGCGGAACGTGCGGCGGATGTAGGCCACGTTGGTTTCGGCAATGTAGTAATACGCCAGCATGGTTGTGAAGGCGAAGAAGAACAGCGCTACGGCGACGAACACCTTGCCGGCGTTGCCCATGACGCTTTCGAGGGCAAGCTGCGTGAACGCCGGACTGCTGATCGTCGTGTCCGCGGGCAGGTTCTGAATCAGTATTGACGCGCCTTCCGGATGGACGTTGTAGGCTCCCGTGATCAGTATCATGAAAGCCGTGGCGGAGCAGACGAACAGCGTGTCGATGTAGACCGAGAACGCCTGCACGAGCCCCTGCTGGGCGGGGTGTTGCACTTCAGACGCCGCCGCGGCGTGTGGTCCCGTGCCCTGGCCGGCTTCGTTCGAATACACGCCTCGCTTGACGCCCCAGCCGATCGCGGCGCCGACGCCGGCCATGGGGGTAAACGCGTCGTTGACGATCAGGCCAATGATGGCGGGCAGTTCCGTAATGTTGATCGCAATGATGAACAGCGCCATGGCAATGTAGGTGATCGCCATGAACGGCACTACGACCTGCGTAAAGTGGGCAATGCGTTTTACGCCGCCAAAAATGATGATGCCGAGTATCAGCACAACCCCCGAGCCGGCGATCAGCTTCGCGAGCGGCACGGGCCCGAGGAACGCCGTCTGGACGATCGTCTCACCGCCGAAGGCCAGTTCCGTGGCGTTGGCAATGGCGTTCGACTGTACGCCGGGCAAGAGTAGCCCGCAGGCGAGGATCGTCGTCAGCGCAAACAGCCAGGCGTACCATTTTTGTCCCAGCGCCTTTTCGATGTAGTAGGCGGGGCCGCCGCGGTACTGGCCCTCATCCACTTCCTTGTAGATTTGCCCAAGCGTGGATTCGATGTATGCGGTTGCGGCGCCGAGGAACGCCACGACCCACATCCAGAATACGGCGCCGGGGCCGCCAAAGCCGATCGCAGCCGCAACGCCCGCAATGTTGCCGGTCCCGACTCTGCCCGACAGGGACACGGCGAGCGCCTGGAACGGGGAAATGCCTCGATCGGACTCCTTGCCGGAGAACAGCAGGCGCAGCATCTCCTTGAACATGCGCACCTGGACAAAGCGCGTGGCGATAGAGAAGAACAGTCCCGCGCCCAGGCAAATGCCGATGAGCGCGGTACTCCAGACATAGCCGTTTAACGTGCTTACCAGTTCCTGCATGCCGTGTTACCCGTTGTTCGGTTGGGAAGCGGCCACAAACGTTTTGAGACGGCTTCCGATTATTGTTGGTGTAGCCCGCCCAGCAGCAGGTGGCCCGAAGTGTAACCGAAAAGACCCGAGCGCTCAGGCGCTGCGGCTGACCGACACGACGTTCGGTAGTCGCTCGAGGCGGGTCATGGCTGTGCTGAGTGCCGGCAGATCGGCAATTTCGAGCGAAATGTGCATGACGGACTGCATCGTTTTCCGGTCCGTATGGCTGTTCAGGTCGAGTACGTTGGCATGCTCGTCGGCGAGCACGGTGCTGATGTCTCGCAGCAGTCCGGCGCGATCGAAGGCTCGCACGGTCAGGTCGACCGGGTAGCGGCCTCTGTCGCCGGCGCTCCAACTGACCGACAGGACGCGCTCGGGGCTGCGCCGGTTCAGCCCGAGGAAGTTGCCGCAGTCGGCGCGGTGGATGCTCACACCTCGCCCTTGCGTAATGTACCCGGCTATAGCCTCCGGCGGCACGGGCCTGCAGCAGCGCGCAAAGGTGCACAGCAGATCGCCGACGCCGGCGATGGCCACGCCGTCCGTCTTGCCCGTACTCGGCTTTGCCGGTCGCTTCGCGCGTCTTCGCGAGACGGATTCGTCGGGTCTCAGGTTTTGCAACGCGGTTGCAATGGCGGCGCCGGTCAGGTCGCCGGCGCCGAGTGCGACGCACAGAGCGTCGCTGGACGCGAATTTGAGCTGGGTCGCCAGCTCGTCGCTGCCGACGTCGCGCACATTGAGTCGCGTCAGCTCGCGGTCGAGGATGTCGCGGCCCTGGCGCAGGTGTTCGTCGCGATCCTGCTGGCGAAACCAGTTTCGGACCTTGGCGCGGCTGCGGGCGCCCGCGAGGTAGCCGAGTTTGGGACTTAGCCAGTCTCTGCTCGGATGCGGCTGACTACCGGTAATGATCTCGATCTGGTCACCGTTCTGCACGCGGTAGGTCAGCGGCACGATCCGGCCGTTGGCCTTGGCGCCGCGGCAGCGATGGCCAACCTGCGTGTGCACGTGGTACGCAAAGTCGAGCGGAGTGGCCTGCGGTGGCAGTTCCACGACGTCGCCCTTGGGGCTGATCGCGTATACGCGATCTTCGAATACCTCGTCGCGGATCTGGTCGAGGATCTCGCTGCCGTCGGTCGCTGGCTCGAGGAGCTGACGCAGAAACGATATTTTCTGGTCGAACGCGGCAGGGGTTGCGCCGCCTTCCTTATAGCGCCAGTGTGCCGCGATGCCGAGTTCGGCCTGGCGGTGCATGTCGTGGGTCCGGATCTGAATCTCGACGGTCTTCTGTTCCGGGCCGATGACCGCCGTATGCAGAGAACGATAGTCGTTGTCCTTCGGGTTGGCGATATAGTCGTCGAACTCGCCGGGCAGGTAGGACCACAGGTTGTGGACGACCCCAAGGGCTGCGTAACAGTCCTTGACGTCCCCGACGAGTACGCGCACCGCCCGGATGTCGTACAGTGACTCGAGCCCTCGTTCCTTGCGCTCCATTTTTCGGAAGATGCTGTAGATGTGTTTCGGTCGCCCGCTGATGTCCGCGGCAATGCCCGCGGACGAGAGTTCCCGCGTCAGAATCGCCTTGACCTTGTCGATGAATGCTTCGCGCTCGATCCGCTTCTCGTTGAGCGCCGACGCGATGCTCTGGTACCGGTCGGAATCGAGGTAACGGAAAGCGAGATCCTCGAGTTCCCATTTGAGCTGCCAGACGCCCAGCCGATTGGCGAGCGCCGCGTAGATTTCACGGGTTTCCACCGCAAGCTGCCTGCGTTCGGCGTCGGGCCTGTGCTTGGCGTTGCGCAGCCGGTAGAGCTGTTGCGCAATGCGAACGAGTACCAGGCGGACGTCGCTGACGACGGCCAGCAGCATTTTCCTGAGCGCCTCGGATTGCTGAACCGCAAGCACTTCGCCGGGACGCCACTCTGCGGGCATCCGAAAGCGATTCAGCTGCTCAAGCCCAGAAATCAGTGGAGAAATGGATTCCAGGTGTTTGAAATCTATTGACTTAGTGTCAAGCAGGCCATCTCGAACCAGGGGGTGCAGGCAAGCGGCCGCCAGCACCTCTTCGGGTAAACCCATTGGCGCCAGGATGTCGGAGACGGCCTCACCTTCCGCGGCTGAATTGCTCTCGGCAAGCCCCGGAATGGTGCGCGTCAAGGCTCTGGCTGCGTCCAGCAAACTGCTGGAGCGGCCGTTTTCCTTCGGCGTCTGTGGTGCCTTTGCTGTCATTGAGCCTCTGGGTGGAAACGGTGCCTGCCCGTTGATTGTCCGTTATCATACCCGCGTCGTGTCGGGGCAGCGCCTCGCACGGCGACTTGGGCACACAATTTGGGAACACTATGAAAGCGTATCAAGTACTGCTTGCGCTTTGCCTGTGTCTGTTGACGGGACTGGCGTCCGCACAGACCGCGGGACGGGCGCTGAACATCAATCTCAACGACGATTCAGTGCGAGGCGAATTTGCCTGGAAGGTCGGCAGCGGCAACGTCCGTGCCGACGTCGGCTGGCTGCACAACCAGGATCGCGGGGATGTCCTGCACGCGAGCTTTCACCTCGTTGACGCCGCGGGATCGGGCAATACCCAGCTCGATGCCGGGCTTGGACTGCGGCTGGTATACAGCGAAACCGATCCGAGCGGCTTCGACGGCAGCGCGCTCGCGCTCGGTGGCTTCGTGAGGTACACGCCCCCCAACGCCGACCGCTTCAACATCGGCGGAAGCCTCTACTACGCGCCGGATGTGGTAGCGTTTGGCGATAAGACCGAGTTCTACGAGGTCGGCGTTCGCGTTGGCTATAACGTCCTGCGTGACGCCGACGTGTATATTGGGCTTCGCGAAATCAAGGCGGAGTACGAAGGCGCCGGGCGCTTCGAATTCGATTCCGGCGTACATCTGGGATTTGAATTCCGGTTTTGACGCAAACGGTCAGGGGACATGGCAGGACACAGTAAGTGGGCGAACATTCAGCACCGCAAGGGCGCCCAGGATAAAAAACGCGGCAAGCTGTTCACCAAACTGATTCGCGAGATCACCGTCGCGGCGAAGATGGGCGGCGGCGACGTCGATGCCAACCCCCGGCTGCGCCTCGCGATCGACAAGGCCAAAGCGCAGAGCATGCCGAAAGACAATATCGAGCGTGCCGTCAAACGGGGCTCCGGGGAAACCGACGGCGCCGACTACCAGGAGATTCGCTACGAGGGTTACGGTCCCGGAGGCACGGCCGTCATGGTCGACTGCCTGACGGACAACCGCAATCGCACGGTTGCGGAAGTGCGGCATGCCTTCAGCAAGTTCGGCGGCAACCTGGGCGCGGACGGCTCGGTCAGCTATTTATTCAACCCGGTGGGGCAGCTCCTGTATCCGACCGGCAGCGATGAAGACCGCGTCATGGAAGCGGCGATCGAGGCCGGCGCCGAGGACGTGCTCGTCGATGACGACGGCTCGATCGAAGTCCTGACCGAGCCGGCGGAGTTCGAGCAGGTTCGCGACGCCATGCGCAACAGCGGGCTCGAGCCCGCTAATGCGGAACTCACGATGCGCGCATCCACCAATGCGGAGCTGGGCGTCAACGAAGCGGGATCGATGGTGAAGATGCTCGAAATGCTGGAAGACCTCGACGATGTGCAGCAGGTGTATTCCAACGCCGACATTTCGGAAGAGGTGTTGGCCCAGTTGTAGCGGTGGCCGCGGGCGATATCTTGAACACTCGTCGACGCATACTGGGGATCGATCCGGGGTCGCGGATTACCGGTTTTGGTCTCGTCGATCTCGGCGGTAACGAGCTTCGCTACTGTGCAAGCGGCGTGGTTCGCACGGCGGATGGCACGTTTCCGGAACGCCTGCGGGAAATCTATCGAGCGGTCGGCGAGGTTGTTGCGGAATACCGTCCGGACGTCGTTGCGATCGAGGACGTGTTCATGGCGCGCAATGCCGGCAGTGCGCTCAAACTGGGTCAGGCGCGCTCGGCCGCTCTGTGCGCAACCTTCGTTCGCGATGTCGACGTTTTCGAGTACTCGCCGCGCGAGATCAAGCAAGCCATCGTCGGTACGGGCGGCGCCACCAAGGAGCAGGTACAGCACATGATCGTATCGCTGCTCAAACTCAAGGGTGAGCCGGGCAGCGACGCCGCCGATGCGCTGGCGGTCGCCGTCTGTCACGCACACCAGCGGCGGATTCGCTCTCGATTGTCGGAGAGCGCACGGGCCGCGGGTGTCCGCTGAGCCAGTCCCATGATTGGGTCGTTGAAAGGCACGATACTCGAGAAACAGGCGCCGGGCTTGCTGCTGGAGTGTCACGGTGTCGGTTACGAAGTCGAGACGCCGATGTCCACGTTTCTCGAGCTGCCGCCGGTAGGCGGTGAGGTCAGCCTGCTGACGCACCTGGTCGTGCGCGAGGACAACCATACGCTCTACGGATTTACGACAGCGGACGAGAAGCAGCTGTTTCGAAGTCTCCTGAAGGTCAGCGGCGTGGGCGCCAAGATGGCGCTGGCCGTGCTCTCGGCAATGAGTGCGGGCGACTTCCGGCGCTGCATCGAATACGAAGACAGCGCCACCCTGACCAAAATACCGGGCGTGGGTAAGAAGACCGCCGAGCGCCTGATTATCGAAATGCGCGACCGTCTGAGTGTATTGTCTTCGCAGCCCGCCAAAGCGGGAGGGAAAGTCGTGGCGCCTGCCGGTGCGCGGCAGGAAGCGTGTGATGCGCTGATCGCCCTGGGTTATCGACCCGCCGAGGTGAACAAGCTGGTCGGCAAACTCGATACGGACGGCAAGAGCGCGGAGGAGATCATTCGCAGCGCCCTCAAGCAGGTGGCAGGCTAATGGCAACCATTGAACACGATCGTCTGACGAGCGCCGAGCTGCGCCCTGAAGACAAAGGCATCGACCGGGCGATCCGTCCGACGCGACTCGAGGATTACCGCGGTCAGCCGGGCGTATCGGCGCAGATGGGCATCTTTATCGAGGCCGCGCGGCAGCGTGCCGAGGCACTCGATCACGTATTGATCTTCGGTCCACCCGGACTCGGCAAGACGACGCTTGCGCACATCGTGGCCAACGAGATGGGCGTTGCCATGCGGCAGACGTCAGGACCGGTGCTGGAGCGCCCGGGTGACCTTGCCGCGATACTCACTAACCTGGAACCGAACGACGTCTTGTTCGTGGACGAGATTCACCGCCTGAGTCCTGTCGTCGAGGAGGTGCTGTATCCCGCGATGGAGGATTTCCAGCTCGACATCGTGATTGGCGAAGGCCCCGCGGCGCGTTCGATCAAACTGGATCTGCCGCCGTTTACGCTGGTCGGAGCGACAACACGCGCCGGGCTGCTGACCTCGCCGCTCCGCGATCGCTTCGGCATCGTGCAACGCCTTGAGTTTTATTCGTCGACGGATCTCGAAGGGATCGTGCAGCGTTCTGCCGGGATACTGAACCTGCCGATCGAAACGGAGGGGGCTGTCGAGATCGCCCGCCGTTCGCGCGGCACGCCGCGTATCGCCAACAGGCTCCTGAGGCGAGTCAGGGACTTTGCGCAGGTTCAGGCGGACGGAGTGGTGACCGGCGCGGTAGCCGGCGGCGCAATGGACATGCTGGAGGTCGATCCGCACGGTTTCGACGCAATGGATCGGCGACTGCTGCTGACGATCATAGAGAAGTTCGATGGCGGCCCGGTCGGCATCGAAAGCCTGGCGGCGGCCGTGGGTGAGGAGCGCGGCACCATCGAGGACGTGATTGAGCCCTACCTGATACAGCAGGGTTTCATGATGCGTACGGCGCGCGGTCGGGTCGCGACGAAGAACGCTTACCTGCATTTCGGCCTGAACGTGCCGCCCCGGGACGAGGCGTCGCAGGCGCCGTTGTTCGAACGTGACGAAGCACCGGACGGCTGAGCGCTGCATGAGCCTCTCGCACACGCATGAAACCTTCTCCTGGCCGCTTCGCGTTTATTACGAAGATACGGACGCGCAAGGCGTGGTGTACTACGCCAACTATTTTCGATTTACCGAGCGAGCGCGGACCGAGTGGCTACGCTCGCTCGGCGTGCAGCAGGATACGTTACTCAATGAGAAACGCCTGATGTTTGTCGTCGTGAGCGCCACGGCCGAATTCATCGCTCCCGCTCGCTTTAACGATACGCTGCTCGTGACGGCCGGCCTGGGGAGCCTGAGTCGCGCGTCTTTCGAGATCGAGCAGCAGGTGTTTCGCGATTCGCTGGACGGGCAGATGCTGTTTTCCAGCACTGTGCGCGCGGCTTTGCTCGACGCGGATTCGTTAAAGCCTCAGCGTGTACCTCGAACTCTTTTTGAAGGATAGAAACGAATGACTACAGATCTGACGGTCGTTGGCCTCATCCTGGCGGCCAGTATTCCGGTCAAGATTGTGATGCTCTTGCTCCTGCTGGCGTCGCTTGCGTCGTGGAGCATCATCTTTTCCAAGCGCCGTCTTCTCGTAAAGACCAAGTCGGCATCGGATGACTTCGAAGCCAGCTTCTGGTCCGGCGGTGATCTCAATACGCTGTATCAAAGCGCAACACGCGGCAAAGGCGGCTCGCTCGGCATGGCCAGTATCTTCGAGGCGGGGTTTCGAGAGTTCAATCGCGTCGTCCAGCAGGGCAGCGTCGATCCCGACAAGGTAGCGGCCGAATGCAGTCGCGCGATGCGCGTGGCGCAGATGCGTGAAGTGGATCGACTGGAACAGAGTCTGGCGACGTTGGCGACGATTGGCTCGACCAGTCCTTACGTCGGCCTGTTCGGAACCGTATGGGGCATCATGGTCGCGTTCATCGAGATCGGCAGCCAGCAGACCGCAACGCTTGCGGTCGTCGCGCCTCCGATCGCGGAAGCGCTGATCGCAACGGCGATGGGGCTGTTTGCCGCGATCCCGGCGGTCATTGCGTACAACCGCTTCGCCGACAAGGCCGTCAGGCTCGAGTACCGTTACGACGGCTTCAGCGAAGAGTTCGCCAGCATCCTGCAACGCCACGCACGCGCAAGGGCCGGTACCTGAGATGCCGACGCCGCTGCAAAAACGCAAGCTCATGGGCGAGATCAATGTCGTTCCGTACATCGACGTCATGCTCGTGTTGCTCGTGATTTTCATGATTACGGCGCCCCTGTTGACGCAGGGCGTCAAGGTGGAGTTACCCAAGGCGGATGCGGCCGCGATCGAGGAAGCGCCCGACAGCCAGCCTGTTGTGTTGAGCGTCGACGAGACGGGGAATCTGTTCCTGTCGGTGGGCGATGACGAGGATCAGCCGAAATCGGCGACGGAAATCGTCGATCTGGTCAAGATCGTCATGGAGGCGGCGCCGGAGACGCCTGTATTCGTCAAAGCGGATCGCAAAGTCGAGTACGGCAATGTGGTGGGCGCCATGGTACTGCTGCAGCGCGGCGGCGTGCAGAGTATCGGCTTCGTCACCGATCCATTGGAAAGCTACCCGGTTCCCGAGTAGCCCGTGAACTCGTCGGCCATTCGACCCGGGTCTATGCTGCTGGCGGTGCTGCTGCACGTCGCCGTGCTCGGGAGCTTTCTGGTTGCGTTTGAATTCCGGCCCCGGCAGCCCACGGCGCCGCCGCTCGTGATTCAGGCGACGCTGACATCGATACCCGATGTCGTCAGCGTGCCCGTCGAGCCGCCGCCGCAGGAGCAACCCGAGCCGGAGCCCGAGGCGCTTCCCGAGCCGCCGCCGGAGCCCGACGTGGAGGATCGCCGCCGGCTCGAGGCCGAGAAACTCGAACAGGAAAGGCTGATCGAACAACGCCGGCTGGACGAGCAAAAACGCCGCGAGGAAGAAGCGGAGCGTCTGCGCCTCGAAGAAGAGGCGGAGCAGAAGCGCCGGGAGGAAGAGGCCGCGGAGCGCAGACGGCAGGAGGAAGCCGAGCGCAAACGGCGCGAAGAAGAGGAACGCAAGCGCCGCGAGGAGGAAGAACTCGAGGAGAAACGCCGTCAGGCTGAGCTGGAGCGGCAGCGGCAGATCGAGGCGCAGCGGGCTGAGAACGAACGCCGCCGCCGGGAAGAGGAGGAGATCCGCGCCGCCGAGCTTGCCGACGAGCAAGCGCGCCTGGAAGCGCGCAACTCCGACGAGATGACCGCCTACATGTTTGCCCTGCGACAGAAGGTCGTGCGCAACTGGTCGCCGCCACCCAGCGCCACCGACGGGTTGAACTGCGAGGTCCGCGTCCGGCAAACGCCATCCGGCGAGGTTCTGGATGCGCGCGTGCTGAGCTGCAACGGCGACGCCGCCGTGGAACGATCGATCGAGGCGGCGGTCCGACGAGCATCACCGTTGCCGGTGCCGCAGAACTCGCTATTATTCGAGCCGACCATACGCTTCATTTTCAGACCAGACGGTTAGCGGACAGGTCATCGCAGGTTCTCGAAACGGGGAAAACGTTAGTGAAAATGCATAATCAGCGCTTTTGTACGGGGCTTTTGCTTGCGCCGTTACTGGTACTTCTGTTCGCGGGTCGGGCATCCGCGGAGATAACGGTCGAGATCACGGAATGGAATATCGAGCCTGCCCCGGTCGCGATTGTGCCTTTCGGCTGGAGCGGCAACAGCACGGACGCGCCGCTGGACGTGGCGGAAGTGATTGCCGCCGATTTGCGGCGCAGCGGCCGGTTCGCTCCGATCGACGAGTCGCAGATGCTGGGACGGCCGACGCGCGGCGCCGACGTGGATTTCGACGACTGGCGGATACTCAAAGTGGAAGCGGTGGTTGTCGGTCGGGTGGAGCAGACCGGCGACAACGCCTACACCGTTCAGTTTCAGCTTTTCGATCCGTTTGCAGGCACCCAGCTCGTCGGCTACCGCATGCCGGCCAGCCGCGGCACCATGCGGCGGGTCGCACACCGCGCCGCCGACATGATTTACGAGAAGCTGACGGGCATTAAAGGTGTGTTCGCGACGCGCGTCGCCTACGTCACGGCACAGGGAGAAGGTGAGGATCGCCTCTATCGCCTGATCGTGGCGGATCAGGACGGCGAAAACGAATACACGATACTCGAGAGCGGAGACCCGATCATGTCGCCGGCATGGTCGCCTGACAGCCGTCAGCTTGCGTACGTTTCATTCGAGGGCTCACGGTCGTCGATATGGGTGCAAACGCTGCGCACGGGCAATCGTCGGCAGGTGTCGAACCAACCCGGCGTCAACGGCGCCCCGGCATTCTCGCCGGACGGCCGCCAGCTGGTCGTCACGCTGGGCGGCGCGGACGGCAACCTGGACATTCACGTCCTTGATCTCGCGACGCGGCAAACGCGCCGGCTGACGCGCCACCGCGCCATTGACACGGAAGGCAGCTGGTCGCCCGACGGCCGCTACATCTATTTCAATTCCGACCGCGCCGGCGGCCCGCAGGTGTATCGCGTGCCGGTGACGGGCGGCACGCCGGAGCGCGTGACCTTCGAAGGCAGCTACAATGCGAGGCCGCGGCTGTCGCCGGACGGCAAAAAACTCGCCGTTGTGCATAATGACCGCGGTAACTTCCGGATCGCCGTGATCGATCTCGAGCGCGACAACCAGATGGTGGTCGTCTCGGCGGGGCGCCAGGACGAGAGCCCGAGTTTCGCGCCGAACAGTGATACGCTGATCTACGCCACGCGGCAGGCGCGCAATGGCGTGCTGGAGACCGTGACGGCGGACGGGCTGATCCGGCAGCGCCTCGAATCGCGGGGCGGCGACGTGCGAGAGCCCGTCTGGAGTCCGTTTCCGCGCTTCTAACAGTTATTGGCTGCTTTAGAAACCTTTATTTAGAGATTGTTTTTATTAAAATTTTGTTCTTCATGAGACGTTTCAGAGTACAGGCATATGGCTTCTAAACACTGGTTGAATAAGACACTGCCGCTGACGGCGGCCGCTTTGCTGCTGGCTGGCTGCGGCGGCAACACGATTCCCGACCCGGAGCCGACCGATACCGTGGGCGGCAACGACGGCGCCAGCGCCAGCGGCGGGGATTTCGACAATTGGGGTGGCGGGGAGGATGTCCCGGCCGGTTTCGACAACCCGGAGCTCGCCGATACGATCTATTTCGAGTTCGATTCTTATGAGGTTGGCTCGGCCGACGCACAAATTGTTAACCGGCACTCGGTTCAGCTGCTGGAAAGCGGTGCCAGCGTGCGCCTCGAAGGGCATGCGGACGAGCGCGGCTCGCGCGAATACAACATTGGTCTCGGCGAACGCCGTGCGCAGGCCGTGCGCCGCATGCTGATGATCCAGGGCGTGCCGGCTTCGCAGATCTCGACCGTCAGTTTCGGTGAAGAACGGCCCGCGGAATTCGGCAGCGACGAGACGGCTTACGCCGCCAATCGCAGGGTCGTCATCCGCTACGAGAACTAGCAGGCTTGAACATGCGTGGAAAGACACCCGCCGTATTGCTGCCCGTGCTGCTGTTGGGCGGTTGCAGCGTACTGACGCCGCCGGCCGAGGACCCGGTCATCGTGGCGCAGCTCGCTGCACTCGATCAGCGGCTCGAGGCGCTCGAGCGGGTCGTGCAAAACCAGAGCCTTGCGACGATGACCCAGGAAGTCCGGGCTCTGGAGCGGCGCGTCGATGAGCTGCGCGGAACGGATGAGGCGATCCAGTACAGCGCCGAAACGACGGCGGAGCGGCAGCGCAGTCTGTACGCGGATCTCGACGCCCGCATCATGGCCCTGGAGTCCGGCCTGCGCGCCGCGTCGGCGAACGCTCAGCTGGGCGAGGGCGGCCTTCCGGTCCCCGGCGGCTCCGACCGGGACAATTATCAGGCTGCGCTCGAGCTGCTGAAAGAACAGAAGTACGCAGATGCCGGTGCGGCGTTCGAGAATTTCCTCGAGTCGTTTCCGGACAGCGACTTGGCGCACAACGCACAGTACTGGCTCGCCGAAACCCACTATGCCAGCAAGGAGTTCGAGACGGCCGTCAAAGCCTTCCAGCTGGTTGTCGAGCGCTACCCGGATTCGAGCAAGGTGCCGGACGCGCTGTTGAAACTGGGCTTCTGCAACTACGAACTGAAGCAGTTCGACGACGCAAGGGTATCGCTCGTCCGCGTGCAGTCCGAATACCCGGAAACGACGGCGGCGAGACTAGCCGGGCAGCGCCTCGAGCGTATGCAGTCAGAGGGCGTCTAGCCACGGTCCTCCCCTTGTCATTTGGTGCTGTTTCGGTATGATGCCCGCCTCGCGCGGCGGCCTGCCGCGCACCCGGTGCGGGGCGTTAGCTCAGAGGTAGAGCATTCGGCTTTTAACCGACTGGTCCTAGGTTCGATCCCTAGACGCCCCACCATTCTTTGCCCTCAGCGCCGGTGCC
>JANQPG010000071.1 GCA_028289545.1 Woeseiaceae bacterium | reverse complement strand
CTCGACCCGATCGGTCAGCTCGTAGCCGTGCGACGCATTGAGGACGTCCGCCATCTTCTCCGAGTCGTACTCGTTCATCTGGCAGCCCATGGTCTTGATATAGAGCTTTTTGGCCACGCGTCCTAACCTTGCGAAAAGCGAGCCCGCTAGTTTACCCCGCGGTGGTTAGCGGATGAAGCCCAGGCTCTCCAGCTTGACCAGGATCCGATGCGCCGCGAGGTCCGGGGTAATGTCCGTGGTGTCGATCACCATCTCGGCATTTTCGGGCACCTCGTAGGGATCGCTAATACCCGTAAACTCCTTGATCACGCCGGCGCGCGCCTTGGCGTACAGCCCCTTGCGGTCCCGCGCTTCGCAGACCTCGAGCGGCGTGGCGACGTGGATCTCGATGAAGCCGCCCACCGGCGCTACCATCTCGCGCACTATGCGCCGGGTTGCCGCGTAGGGCGCAATCGGCGCGCAAATGGCGATACCGCCGTTCTTGGTGATCTCGCTCGCGACATAACCGATGCGCGTGATGTTCAGATCGCGGTGTTCTTTCGAAAAGCCCAGTTCGCTGGACAGATTCTTGCGGACAATATCGCCGTCGAGAAGACTGATGTTGCGGCCGCCCACTTCCATCAGTTTACTCATCAGCGCGTTGGCGATCGTCGACTTGCCCGACCCCGACAGACCGGTGAAGAACACCGTAAAACCCTGCTCGTGACGCGGCGGGTGGGTTCGGCGCAGCTCCTCCACAACCTCGGGGAACGAGAACCACTCCGGGATTTCCAGCCCTTCCGCCAGCCGCCTTCGGAGCTCGGTGCCGGAGATGTTCAGCACGTGATCGTCTTCGCCGGCCTCGTCGGCCGCAACGTACTGCGCCCGGTTTTCCGCGTAGACCATCATGCGGAACGGCACCATGGAGATATCGAGCTCCTCTTCGTGTTCCCGGAGCAGCTCCTGGGCATCGTACGGGCCGTAGAAGTCCTCGCCCGTCGAGTCTTTGCCGGGGCCGGCGTGATCGCGGCCGACGATGAGATGCGTGCAGCCGTAGTTCTTGCGGATAATCGCGTGCCACAGCGCCTCCCGCGGACCGCCCATGCGCATGGCCAGCGGCAGCAGGCTCAGCATGGTCGTCTGCTCGGGGTAATGCTTCAGTACGTGTTCGTAGCAGCGCACCCGCGTGTAGTGATCGACATCGCCCGGCTTGGTCATGCCGACGACCGGGTGGATCAGAAGGTTGGCCTCGACGTCGCGCGCGGCCCGAAACGACAGCTCCTGGTGCGCCCTGTGCATGGGATTGCGTGTCTGAAACGCGACCACCTTGCGCCAGCCGAGTTTCTTGAAGCGCGCGCGCAGTTCGCCGGGGCCGTCGCGCAGATGTTTGAAGTCGTAGTGTACGGGCGGCTCGATGCCTTTTAGCCTGCCGCCGACGTACACCTGATGCGCAATGTTGTTGAGATAGTGGACGGCAGGGTGCGCCTCGTCCGCGCTACCGTAGACGCCCTTCGCTTCGGCCACCTTGTCCGGGCGATACACGTCGCCAACGGTTAGCGTGGCGACGACGACACCTTCCAGATCCCTGAGCGCAATCGGCTGACCGCGCTCGAGCCCCTCGGCAAACGACTCGCTGACGTCGAGCGTAATCGGTATCGGCCAGAGCACGCCGGACTCGAGACGCATGCCCTCGACCACGGCACGGTAATCCGCCTCGTCGAGAAAACCTTCGAGCGGCGAAAACGCACCGTTCAAGAGCAGTTCGATGTCACACAGCTGCCGCTCGGTCAGATCCCAGGACGGGTAGTCCCGCGCCGCCTGTTTTTCGGCCGCTGCCTCAGCGTCGGGCAGGTAAAGATTCTTTAGCTCGCCGCCGTGCGGCGCCTTGAAGGCTCCCATTGTCGGTTCCTTGCGATCGATTCCTTGAGATGGGCTGTTTCGAGGGGCAAATACAGAGCAGTCTGCCGGTAGCGAACGTCAAGCGCGCCGATACTTCGAAAAGCCCCGGACCTCCGCTACCGCAGAGAGCGCCGATACTCCGAGGAGCCCCGTTCCCCCTCTCGAAACAGTGCGGCGCGCAGGCTAACAGCCGGCCGGCGCCGGGCGGAAATACTGTGTATTTGGCCGCTTATATCAAAAAGGAATATCGTCGTCGAAGTCGTCCGGACCCGACTGACGCGGCGGCGGCGCGCTGCCCGGCCCCGGATCGCCGCCGGCGCTCATTCCGCCGCCACCGCCGCCGCGACCGCCGAGCATTTGCATCTCGTCGGCAATCACTTCGGTCGTGTAGCGGTCGTTACCGTCCCGGTCCTGCCATTTGCGCGTACGCAATTTGCCTTCGACATAGACCTGCGATCCCTTGCGGAGGTATTCCGCCGCAATTTCGGCCAGGCGGCCGAACATGGCCACCCGGTGCCATTCGGTCCGGTCCTTTTGCTCGCCGGTCTGTTTGTCCTTCCAGGATTCGTTGGTGGCCACCGTAAAGTTGGTGACGGCGCCGCCCGACGGCATGTAGCGCGTTTCGGGGTCCTGGCCGAGATTGCCGACCAGGATGACTTTGTTGATTCCGCGGGCCATGTTGGCTCCTGTTGTTATGCTGTATTTTTCGTACCCTGATGCTGGCCGCCGGTGCCGCCGCCGGCCACTTTTACCCTCGGCCGGCGCACAGCGCCGCAACGTGGCGGGTCTTCGTGAGGGACGGCTATTGTAGAGCCTAAAACTCCGATTGCCAGCCGGGTTTGTCGGGCCGGCGATGATTTATGCGGCCCTTAATCCGCCCTTGCGGGCGCTGAAGCGCCGCGACCGGCCATGCCGGCGAGCAACAGCCAAATGGCCGCCAGCGCGGCGCACAAGAGGAACACGCTAGTGGTGCCCCCCGCCAGGAAGTGTCCGCCAAGCAAACCGCCCGTAAAAATGCCGAGGAACTGCGCCGTGGAAAACGCGCCGAGCGAAGCGCCGCGGGAGGCCTCGCCCGCCTGGTCGGTCACCCGCGCGGGCAACCCTGCTTCCAGGAAGTTGAATCCGCCGAAAAACAGCGCGAGCGCGAGCACCACGGCCAGCGTCGAAAAACCGGCAAACGCCAGTACGAGTTCCGCCACGAGGATCAGGCTAACGGCCAAGGTGACGTAGCCCGTCCGGCCGCTTTGCGCCCTGACCGTACGATCGTCACGGACGATCAGCGGCACGGTAATCAGGAGCGACACCAGCAGCGCACCCAGATAGATCAGCCAGTGGCTGCCGAGCGGCAGTTCGAGGACCTGGCTCAGTTGGAACGGCAGCGCGACAAAACTCGCCGTCAGCACCGCATGCAGCAGGAAAACGTAGGCATCGAGCCTCAGCAGCTCGGGTTTCAGCACGCTGCGAAGCGGAGCGGGCCCAGCCGGCGAACGCGGCCTCGCCGAACGCTCGGCGGACGGCAGCAGGAACAACAGCGAGACGGCCAGGAGCGCCGCCAGCGCCGCCGCCCAGAAGACGCCCTGAACACCCTCTGCCGCGGCAATCAGCGGGCCGACGATCACCGCAACCATAAACGCAATGCCAAAACCCACGCCGTAGAGAGCCATCGATCGCGTGCGAACCGTTTCCCGGGTGCCGTCGGCGATGTAAGCCACCATCGCCGCGGAGATCGCGCCGGCCCCCTGCAGCAGCCGCCCGGCAATGACGCCGTAGATGCTGTCGCTGACCGCCGCAATGACGCTGCCGGCCGCGAGCACGAGTAGCGCGCCGGCTATGACCGGCACCCGGCCAATGCGGTCCGAGAGCATCCCGAGGGGAATCTGCATGCCTGCCTGGGTGAGCCCGTAGCCGCCAACGGCCAACCCGACCAGCATGGGCGTGGCGTCGTCGAGCGACGCGGCGTAGACGCTGAGCACGGGCAGGAGCGCAAAAACGCCGAACATCCTGAGCATCGCAACCAGCGCGGCCAGAAACACCAGTCTTTTCTCGGCGCTGTTGAAGTCGGCGAAGAAACCGTTTCGGGTGTTTTTCATAACGGGGCTTTAAAAAACGGCAATGCGTTCGCAAATCAGTACGTTGTCGGTGGCCGCCGCCGTCCGTCCCTCGGTTCGGTATCCGCAGCGCGCTGTATCCGGATGTAACGGCTTTGCAGCACCCGGCAGCGGCCGCGTATATTAGCAGGTTGGTCGCCTTTCACCTCAGCAAGAATCTCAGCAAAAAGTTCATGAAGTCCATCGACATTCGCGGCGCACGGACGCACAACCTGTGCGACATCAATCTGGACCTCCCCAGGGACAAGCTGATTGTCCTGACCGGGCTTTCGGGTTCCGGCAAATCGTCGCTCGCGTTCGACACGATCTATGCCGAGGGGCAGCGCCGCTACGTGGAATCGCTGTCAGCCTACGCGCGGCAGTTCCTGTCGATGATGGAAAAACCGGACGTCGACCACATCGACGGGCTGTCCCCGGCAATCTCCATCGAGCAGAAATCGACGTCGCACAACCCCCGCTCCACGGTCGGCACGGTCACCGAGATCTACGACTACCTGCGCCTGCTGTACGCGCGGGCCGGCACGCCGCGATGCCCGGACCACAGCGTACCGCTCGAAGCGCAGACCGTCAGCCAGATGGTGGACCAGGTCCTCGCGCTGCCCGAGGGCAGCAAGCTCATGCTGCTCGCACCCGTCGTCGACAACCGCAAGGGCGAACACGTCCAGCTCATGCAGGACCTGATGGCGCAGGGTTTCGTCCGCGCCCGGATCGACGGCGAAGTCTACGAACTCGATCAGCCGCCGAAACTCGACCTGCGCAAGAAACACACGATCGAGGCCATTGTCGATCGGTTCCGGGTCAAGGAAGACTTGAAGCTTCGCCTCGCCGAGTCATTCGAGACCGCGCTCAAACTCGCCGACGGCGTGGCGCGGGTTGTCTGGATGGACGACCCGGACAGCGCCGAGCTGGTGTTTTCCGACAAGTTCGCCTGCCATATCTGCGGCTACAGCCTGACCGAACTCGAGCCCCGGCTGTTCTCGTTCAACAACCCGAGCGGCGCCTGCCCAACCTGCGACGGGCTTGGCGTCAAACAGTTCTTTGACCCGGAGCGGGTCGTCGTGAATCCCTCGCTGTCGCTCGCGGGCGGAGCCATTCGCGGCTGGGATCGCAAGACGACCTACTACTACCAGATGATCCAGAGCCTCGCGGCTCACTACAAATTCGATATCGAAGCGCCGTTCGATTCGCTGTCGAAGAAGCTGCAAAAGATCATTCTGTTCGGCAGCGGCAAGCAGAAGATCGAATTCCGCTACGCCAACTCGCGCGGACTCGAAATCAAGAAGCTGCACCGCTTTGAAGGTGTGATCCCGAATCTCGAACGGCGCTACCGCGAGACGGAATCGAACGCCGTGCGCGAGGAACTCTCCAAATTCCTGAACAGCCAGGCCTGCCCGGACTGTGGCGGCACGCGGCTCAATCGCGCCGCGCGCAACGTGTTCATTACCGATCGCGCGTTGCCCGATATCACCAGCCTGTCGGTCGGCAACGCGCGCGCGTTCTTCGAGAACCTCGAACTCGAGGGCTGGCGCGCCACGATTGCCGACAAGATCGTCAAAGAGATCGGTGATCGCCTGGGATTCCTCTCCGACGTGGGTCTCGATTATCTTTCACTGGATCGCAGCGCCGACACGCTGTCGGGCGGCGAGGCGCAGCGCATCCGGCTCGCCAGCCAGATCGGGTCCGGGCTGGTCGGCGTCATGTACATCCTTGACGAACCATCGATAGGACTGCACCAGCGCGACAACCAGCGGCTCCTGGGCACGCTCGAACACCTGCGGGACATCGGCAACACCGTCATTGTCGTCGAGCACGACGAAGACGCGATCCGGGCAGCAGACTACGTGGTCGACCTCGGTCCCGGGGCCGGGGTTCACGGCGGCCGCGTGGTCGCCGCCGGCACGCCCGCGCAAATCCGCAAGAATCCGCGATCGCTGACCGGTCAATACCTTTCGGGCAAGCGGCGCATCGAGGTACCCAAAGAACGCCATGCGCCGGACGAGCGGCGAATCCGCGTCGAGGGCGCCAGGGGCAACAACCTGAAGAACGTCGACGCGGAAATACCGGTGGGGTTGATGACCTGTATTACGGGCGTGTCCGGCTCCGGTAAGTCGACCTTGATCAACGACACGCTGTACCGCGCCGTGGCCGATCTGTTGAACCGCAGCAACCGCAATCCCGCGCCGCACGACGCCATCCACGGCCTTGAGCACATCGACCGCGTGATCGACATTAGCCAGAGCCCGATCGGCCGCACGCCGCGCTCGAACCCGGCCACCTACAGCGGCCTGTTCACACCGATTCGCGAGCTGTTTGCGGGTACGCAAGAAGCGCGCTCACGCGGCTACATGCCGGGCCGCTTCAGCTTCAACGTCAAGGGCGGCCGCTGCGAGGCCTGCCAGGGTGACGGCGTTCTCAAGGTCGAGATGCACTTTCTCCCCGACGTGTACGTGCCGTGTGACGTTTGCCATGGACAGCGCTACAACCGCGAGACGCTAGAGATCCGCTACAAGGGCAAGAACATCCACGAAGTCCTCGAGATGACGATCGAGGACGCCAACGAGTTCTTTCAGAACGTGCCGGTGGTCGCCAAGAAGCTCGCCACGCTCATGGACGTGGGGCTCTCCTACATTCGCCTGGGCCAGAACGCCACGACGCTGTCGGGCGGCGAGGCCCAGCGCGTCAAGCTGGCGCGCGAGCTATCCAAGCGCGACACGGGCAGCACGCTCTACATCCTCGACGAGCCGACGACGGGCCTGCACTTTCACGACATCGAACAGCTGCTCGCCGTGCTGCACCGCCTGCGCGATAAAGGCAATACCGTGGTTGTCATCGAACACAACCTGGACGTCATCAAGACGGCCGACTGGATCGTCGATCTTGGACCGGAAGGCGGTGACGGCGGCGGCACAATTGTCGCGAGCGGCACGCCGGAAGAGGTCGCGGCCAATCGCCGATCGTTCACCGGAGAGTATCTGAAGCCGCTGCTCGGCTCGCCGACCCGGAAGCGCAAAGCGGGTTAGCCGCGGAGCGACGGCGCCGCTAGCGTGAAGCCTCGAACGCGGCGTCGAGCGCGGCCGCAAAACGGGCCGGCGACTCCGGATCCACGCGGAAATACAGCGACGGCTCGTTGAGTTCCAGCTCCATGAGCAGGAACTCGCCGTCGGGCCCGCGCACAAAATCGGCGCGGGCGTAGACCGGCGACGGCGACAGAGCTGTCAGCACGGTCTCGGCCTGCGCCTTGAGCGCGTTGTCCGCCTCCGCAAGAACAATCTCGGCGCCATGCTCTTCCTGCGAACGAAAATCGCCCGGCTCCGGCGTTTTCAGGATCGCGTGACTGTACTCGCCGCCGAAATAGAACAGCGAGTACTCACCTTCGGTCTGGATCGCGCTCAAAAAGGGCTGCACAAAAAACGGTCGCTCGGCGAACACCCGGGCCAGTTCGCCGCACGTCGCGGCGGAAGTGCCGGCATCCAGTACGTAAGTGAAATCGGCGTTGGCGCCCACCTGCGGCTTGAGGACAACTCGTTCCGTCGCAAAGGCTGCGAGCGCCTCGCCGGGCAAGTCACCGGACCAGCGTTCGAACCACAGACTCGGCACAATCGCCGTGCCGCGCTCTTCGAGTTCGCGAAGATAGCGTTTGTCGAGATTCCAGCGGATCGTGTCGAGCGGGTTGACCAACAGCGCCGCCGACCGATCGATCCGCTCCAGCGTACGGAGATAGGCCCCGGGGTCGTCCTGGTAGTCCCACGGCGTGCAGACGTAGACCATTGCGTAGCTGTCCCAGTCGACATCCTCGCGGCGCCAGGAAACGTGGTCGATGTCCCAGCCGAGCTCAGCCATGGCCGGCAACGTGTCGTCCGCATCGCTCACGAACGCGGACATATCGTCCATCGTCAGATAGGCGCAGCGTTTGCGTGCAAGCATGGCAGGCAGTCCCTCGAGAGCGAAGGCCGCGATCATACGAAGCCCGACCGGCCACGGGCAAGGCGTAGCGCCCGCTCTCCGTCGCGAGTAGACTGCGCCGCGGAAGGAGACGGCAGACCAATGATCGGGAACACGAGACAGTGGGCGGCCGGGGTGCTGCCCGGACTCATGCTGGCCATCATGATTGCGCTCGCGGTGCGCTTCATCAGCGAACACCTGGGCGGACCGGCAATGCTGTACGCCCTGCTGTTCGGCATGGCCTTCAACTTTCTTTGCGAAGACGAGCGCTTCCAGGCCGGCATACGCATCGCCAGCCGCAACATTCTGCGGCTGGGCGTTGCGCTCCTCGGCCTGCGCATGACCTTCGGCGAGGTTGTCGAACTGGGCTGGGGAGTTGTGCTGCTCGTCGTAGCCGGGGTATTCGTCACGCTGATCGGCGGCTGGGCCATCGGCCGCGCCTGCGGACTCCAGAACGATCACTCGGTGCTGTCCGCGGGCAGCGTAGCCATCTGCGGAGCCTCCGCCGCACTCGCAATATCGTCGGTGCTGCCCGATCACAAGCACCACGAGCGCAACACGATACTGACCGTTGCCGCGGTCACGACGCTGAGCACGGTCGCCATGGTGGTCTACCCGGTGTTCGTCAGCTACCTCGACTTCGACAACCGCATTGCCGGCGTGTTTCTCGGCGCGACGATCCACGACGTTGCGCAGGTTGTCGGCGCAGGCTACATCATTTCGCCCGAGACGGCCGAGACCTCGACCCTGGTCAAGCTCATGCGGGTTGCCTGCCTCGTGCCGGTTGTGCTCCTGCTGTCGATACTGTTTGCCCGCGGCAAACAGACTACGGGCAACCGGGAGCCTCTGCTGCCCTGGTTCCTGATCGCGTTTGTCGCGCTTGTGATCGTCAACAGCCTCGGCTGGGTGCCGGCGCAGGCGCACAACGTGCTGACGCCGCTGTCGAGCTGGTGCCTGCTCGCGGCCGTCGCCGCGCTGGGGGTCAAAACCTCGCTGAAGGCGCTCGCTGACGTCGGTCCGATGCCAATCGCGGCCATGGTGCTGCAGACCCTGCTGATTGCCGGGTTTGCCCTGGCGGGACTCTGGCTAATGACCCAGACCTGAACGGAGACCGGGACCGACGCCCGTCCGGGCAGCGTGGCTCAGCTCTCCGCAACTTGCTTGCGACTCCGCCAGAGGCCGTCACGGGCAAACACCTTCCACACCCACGGCAACCAGCGCAGCAGCGCAAAACTCAGCCACAGCGCCCAGAACAGTATCAGCGCCTTGTAGGTCCACATCGGTAGTGACACGAATGACGCCGACGGCAGCGCGTCGGATGTGCGATCGGCAAACCAGTTCAGGATGCTGGCGCGCGAACCGTTGCCGACCACGTGCATGTCCGGCTGGCCCAGCAACCCGATCGGCAGGCTGACGACAATTGCCATCAATGCGACAACGCTAAACGTCGCAAAAGCGATCTGCAGTGCGTTGTAGCGCATGCCCTCGAGTTGTGGCGACTGTTCGGTCGATTGTTCGGACAACCAGCGCTCGCGCGCGCCGGTGGCCAGCAGCCATGCGACAACCAGCCCCAGCACCGGCCAGTTGAATGTGCTGAAGCCCAGCGCCAGTAGCAGCCAGTGCCGTGTCTTGAGCGGCGTAAACGAAATCCTGCCCAGCAACAGAGCGAGACCGACGAGCACCAGCAGCTCGGACCAATACAGGACAGCCGGCCCGAGTTCGGGGCCTCGCGTCAACAGCAGCCAGCGATTGCGTTCCGGCGACAGGGATAACGAAACGTTGCTCGCCGCCGTACCCAGATCGACGTCCGGCGAGTGAGCCACAAGACCGCTGATCCGCGCCTCGCTGAAGCTCAGATATACCTGGTGCTGTCCGGGCAGGATCGGCAAGGTCAGCGCGCCATCCACCGCGCGGAGCGGCTCGGTGCGATCGTCGATCGTAACCGCAGTGAGCTCAGCCCCTTCCGGCAGGCGAATGACGTGCTGATCGCCGCGCGTCGCGCGATAGCGGAAGGACAGGTTGGTCTCGGCCAGACGCCGGCCGACGCTTGTGTTCATCTGAACCGCGTCGATTGCAAGCGTCGCCCCCGGGCTGGCCGCTGGCAGCCGCGACGTAATGGTCAACGTTTCGCCGGGACGCGGATTGAACTCCGCCACGCGGGCATTCGGAACCTGCTGATTGCTGACGTTCTCGGGCACGCCGGAAAAATCGAGATGCCAGATGCTGCCGAGGCCAATCCGCCAGATCTCCTCGGCTTCGCGACCGTCAGCGGCGGTCAGCACCAGGGTCGATACCTGCTCGAGGGTCGACGACCAGCTTCGGGCATCCTGCCCGCTGGCCATGCTGACGGTCACCTTGCCGTCCGCAATCTCGAGGTCCTCGGCAAGCACCGACTCACCGCTCAGGAGCGGCACGTCGAGTTCGATTGCGCCGCTGGCGGGCGCCACGCGCTCGACCGTCGTGTGCACGCTCCAGTCGACGGCAAAATCGAGCCGCCGCGTGATGCGCACGAACGGCGGGAACTGACTGCTCTCCCAGACGGTCTCGTCGGCGCGCTCGCTTGCCTCGCGGACACGCTCCAGGGTCAGGCTGCCCGACAAAAGACGTCGGTCGGACACGCCCGTGTAGGTCCAGCCGTTTGCGCTGACCTCGACGGCGCGCGGCACGAGCGGGAACACAATCTCGACGCCGGCGCGCGCCGGCAACGGGCCTGCCAGCCGCAGGCGATGCTGGCCACGAGGCACGGCAACAAACAGCAGCCCTCCGTCACGTACGGCCGCGTCGAGGCGCTCGCCGTTGAGGCCGATCAGCGCGGGCATCCAGCCGTTACCTTGCCCCGGCACCGGAACCCCGACGTCGGCGCTGGCGTGGATGTCCAGATCGATCACAAGCGTATCGGGTTCGACGCTCACCCGCGCCGCGACAACGTCGGCGCAGCGTGGCTCGCAGGCCAGCGGTTCGGTAAGCCGCTTGCGGAGTTCGTCGAGGAGCGCGCGGTCCGGAAGCTCAGCCTCGACCGACGACGGCGCCAGCAGCGCGCCGCTCACGGTCAGCAGGACCACGGCGGCTGCGGTGGACGAGGCACCCGGCGAAGACCCGCCTGGAAGGCGCCAGCGACGATTGAACGCCTCGGCAAGGATGCTTGCCGCCAACGCCGCGAGCAGCAACACGGCCGCAACGCGCCATAGCGACATGAGCCACGTCGGGGCGACAATCAGGCGATGCGTCTGACCGGCGTCCACGGGGCCGGACCATCGGAGCTGGTACTGATTCCAGCGCCACCCGGGTACACCCGGTCCCGCCTGCAACAGCGCGTTGGCGTCGGCCAGCGAGAAGACCTTCATGGGAACGGAGGAGACGGAGGCATCGGGACGAAGAATCCTCGAGCCGGTCACAACGAGCTCCTCCATCTCGTCCGCGACCCACTCACGAGCCTCCTGTCGACCTGCGGCAAAACTCGCAACCTCCGGTGTCCGCGGTTCCGCCTCGACAGCTACCGGCATGTCCGCCGAGGTCGGCGCGGAGCTGGCAGCCGTCGTGTACAGACCGCGGTCGAGCTGCGGGTAGACGGCGGTGCGCAGCTGTTCGGCCGCAAACGGCACAAGCACGAGCACGAGGGTCAGGAGGCCAAGATAAAAGTAGCCCCGCAGCATCGATTTCAGGCGTCCTGCCGGCGCCACGCGCAGCAGCGCAACCGTCGCAAGAAGATTGAGCCACAGCCATGACGGCGCGCCCGACTCGTGGTAGCTCAAAAAGAGCGCAAGAAAGGCAACAACACCCGGCCCTCTTCCGAGAAGCTTCCACGCGGACGCCGTGATGACGAGCAGGAGGAAGATATCGAGGAGCTGCCACCGGTCGAGCCAGCTACCCGTCGCACGGTCGACGCCCGGCGCGGCCAGCAGGCGCTGCCCGGGCGGCAAATTCAACGTGGTTTGCACGCTGGCAAAACGCGTATCCCAACCGCTGATCGGCAGGGCATCCCGATCTGCAGTCCGCGCCAGCGTTTCCAGTCTGAGCGACGGCTGGCGAATTTCGACGCCGCGCTTGCCGTCGGTGTCTCCGTCCGTCACGAGCAGCTGCTGCCCGTCAACTTCGGCAGACTGCAGTTCGTACGGCTGCTGCATGTCCAGACGCCACTCGGTTCGCATCTCGCCGCTAATCTGGTCCCTGACCGTCAGACCGCGGCCGTCGAAATCCGCCCACATCTGCCGGTACAAGGTCAGCGTATTGCTCACGTCCACGATACCGCGGCTGCGCTCGACAATATCGAGCACCTCGCCCTCGAACAGTCTGAACGCCGGCAGCTGCCGCCACTCGACGGGCACGTCCGCACGCGCCGGATCGATCGGGCTCAAACCCTCCGCCGCAGTCACGCGCAGGCGGTCTGCCGCCGAATAACTCAAGACTTCGCTGTCTGGCAGATTCTCGCCGCCGACAGGTACGCTGAGCGAGTCCACGACGCCGGGCGCGCGAGCTCTGAGGTTCAGCTGCCAGCGGCCCGGGCGCAGCTGGACACGCAGCCTGCCGTCCGCCTCGAAGCGCGCGGGCAGCCGGCTGTCGAGCCGCAGCGGCACGTAACCGTCGGGCAACAGCGGTCCAAACAGCACTTCCCTGACGCCGCCCGACACGTCGATTCTCAGCCGCGTGACGAGCTGGCCGGGCATCTCGTCGACCAGCAGCCGGTACACGCGGGTGTCCAGCGAGTCCTGCTCGACGGCCGCCGCCGCGGAACGCTGGCCGAGAAACAGGCGGCTACCGTCGATCTCGGGATTGTCGATCGTGCGGCCGTTGACGCGCAGCGCAACCAGACCTATGCCCGGCGGCGCGCGCAGGACGCTTGGCCGGGCCTCCCAGCGAAAACGCCCGCTGACGACGTGCTGACCCGGCGGCAACTCCAACCAGGGCGTCTCATTGTCGGACAGCACGAGCGCAGGGCTGCCGTCGACCTGCACTAGATCCGGCCAGTGCCGGGCACTGCCCGGGAGCGGCACCTCCTGAGGCTCGGCGTACACGGTCCAGGTCTGCGTGAAGCGCGCGCCGTCCTCATCGACGTCCAGCGACAAGGTGCCGGGCCACGCACAGTAGCGATTGTTCGACAGCGCCGAGCTGCCGTCGTGACGCATCGGGCATTCGCGCCATTCCTGCCCGTGCAGCACCCAGTCTTTCCATTCCTCGAGCGCCGGCGGCACGTAGGCATCGCTTGCCGCACTTACTGCCGGAATCAGCAGCAGCGCTGCCAGGAGCTTCCTGATATTCGTCATGCCTGTCCCCTTTTGGCCTCCCCTCGCAGGCCTCCCTTCGCCGGGCTTCATCTGGATGGTTCTTTCGAACGGGTCGTTCAGCCGCCAAACTCGAGTCGCTGTGACCGCCCTGTAACCGTCAACGCAGCCGGAGGCCCAGACGGGTCAGTAGTGCGGCGGCACTTCGAAGCCGTCATCCGCGCCCGAGCGCTCGTCGCGCAGGGCGCGAAAGCGCTCAACCAGCAGTTCATAGCGACGCTCCAGCTCGGTGATCATCGTCTGCTGCCGGGTCACGACATCATTCAGTTCGCTCAGCAGCTGGTCCTGATAGGCGAGCCGCACCTCCAGTTTTTCGAATCTCTCTTCCGACATGCGCAAAACCCATCCTCAGACGACACGAATGCTACCGCATTGACGTTCGATCCACCGAAGCATGTATGCTTAAGCAGCTCCTCGAGCGCCCAACACTCAAATCCCGAGATACCCATGTCTTTGCTACGGTTTGCCGGAATCGGTGTCGAATTCGGCGAACAGAAGATCCTCGACGACGCCGAGTTCAGCATCGAACCTGGCGAGCGCGTGTGCCTGATCGGCCGTAACGGCGCCGGCAAGTCTACGACGTTCAAACTGATTGCCGGCCAACTCGAGCCGGACCGCGGCGACATGACGCAGAAAGCGGACCTTGTGGTTGCCGAACTCGCGCAGAACCTGCCGGAGGCCTTCGACAGCCCGGTACGCCGGTTCGTGCGTGATGGACTGGACCACATTGCGCTGCTCGTCGAGGAATACGAACGCCAGTCGACAAAAAAACTCGACAAGAACGGCCTGCTTGCCCTCGAGGCCCTGCAGGCCCGGATCGACGCGCGGGACGGCTGGCACATCGAACAGCGCGTTGACGAAATTGTCACGGAGCTGGATTTGCCGGCTGACAAGCGGATGAACGAATTGTCCGGCGGCTGGCGACGTCGCGTCGCGCTGGCGAGAGCGCTCGTGCAAAAGCCCGACCTTCTGTTGCTCGACGAGCCGACCAACCATCTGGACATCGCCACGATCCGCTGGCTCGAAGACCGTGTCTACGCCTGGCCGGGAGCCGTACTGTTCATTACTCACGACCGGACGTTCCTGCAAAAGCTCGCAACCCGCATTGTCGAAATCGACCGCGGCAAACTCGTGAGCTGGCCGGGAGACTACGACGACTACCTGCGCCGCAAGGAAAAAGCGCTTGAAGACGAGGCAACGGCGAATGCGCGTTTCGACAAGAAGCTTGCGGAGGAGGAAGTCTGGATACGTCAGGGCATAAAAGCGCGGCGCACCCGCAACGAGGGCCGCGCCCGTGCGCTGGTAAGAATGCGCGAAGAGCGCGCAAAACGCGTCTCGGTCGAACACAAGGCGCGCATTCATATCGAGGAAGCGGAGCAATCGGGGCGCAAGGTCATTCGCGCACGCAACTTAAGCTACGCCTACGGTGACGACCGGCTGATCGACAACTTCTCGATCAAGATCATGCGCGGCGACCGGCTGGGGCTCATCGGCAACAACGGCGTCGGCAAAACGACGTTGCTGCGGCTCTTGCTCGGCCAGCTCGAGCCCCAGTCCGGCACGCTCAAACACGGCACCAATCTCGAAATCGGCTATTTCGATCAGCTGCGCCAGGCGCTCGATCTCGAAAAGTCGGTCGCCTATAACGTGGGCGAAGGGCGTACCTACATACGGCTCAACGGCAAGGACCGGCACGTCGTGGGTTATCTCAAAGGCTTTCTGTTCTCGCCGAAACGCGCCATGACGCCGGTCAAGGCGTTGTCCGGCGGCGAACGTAACCGGGTCATCCTCGCGAAGCTGTTTACGCGGGCCGCCAACCTGCTGGTGCTGGACGAACCCACCAACGATCTCGATATCGAAACCCTCGAGGTGCTGGAGCAGCGGCTGTGCGACTACCAGGGAACGCTGATTGTCGTGAGCCACGACCGCAGCTTCCTCGACAACGTCGTGACCAGCACGGTCGTTTTCGAGGAGGACGGCGGAATCCGCGAGTATGTCGGCGGCTATTCGGATTGGGTCAGGCAGGGCAAACAGCTCAGAGAGACCGACAGCCCTTACAGGCTGCAGGGTGCGTCGAAAGACCGGCGCGAACAGCAGCGCGATGGGCGGGAACAGCGCAAAGCGACAAAACTCAGTTACAAAGACCAGCGTGAACTCGACGCGCTACCGGCCGAGATCGAGGCCCTGGAGGCGGAGCTGGCCGAACTGCAGGCGCGCGTGTCAGCGGCCGACTTCTACAAGGAAGACGCCGATACGGTGCAGAGCGGCCTCAGGGAACTCGAAAAAGCCGAGGCGTTTCTCGAAGCCAGGGTAGAGCGCTGGGCGGAACTGGAAGCGCTGCGCGATGCCCTCGAAGCGAAACGCGGCGACACCTGAATCTCGAAAGGGAGCGGTTCACGAACCGGGCATGGTCTCGGCGAAGTAGCGATCAAATGCGCGGTGCACAATCTCGGGTGTTGCACCGATCGCTTCGAGCGCCGTGTTGAATTGCTGCATTTCCGCAAACTCGCGACGCCCGTCCGCCGCGATCACCTTGAGCGCCATGACGGCGATGTCCTCTTTCTCGCCCTCGGCGAGTCCCTGGCCCAGCTTCGCGAGTTCGCCCGCCAGCTCGGGATCCTCGGCCATTTCCGTGATCGCCCGGGTCAACAGATCGAGCGATTCCGCGCCCTGTATCCTGAAGTGCTGCTCGATCAGCGAAATCATTTCAGCAGATTCCTCAGGTTCAATTTTACCGCTGCCGCGAGCCACGAAAATCAACAGCGCCGCGACCAGAAACCGCGAGTCGTAGACCTTGATCCCCTCGCGGGTCTCGACCACAAGCTCGGTCCCGGTCAGTCTGGAACTTCGAATCGTGTCGTTCATCGGAAGTCGACTCCGGCCTATCGGGTCTTGTAGCGTTTGCGCATGGTCTTGACGGAATCGGCGATCAGCTTCTCCAGCACGCCTTCGTCGACGTCGCTCAGGCGCTTGATGTACAGACAGGACTTGCCCGTCTTGAACTTGCCGAGTTTTTTCATGAGCGTCGCAAACGGCTCGAAGCCCGCCATGATGTAGATCGTCAGCGCCTGCTTGCGCGGCGAATAGCCCGTCAGCATCCACTCGCCCGAATTGCCGGTCGGGTAGCGATACTCGTACAGCCCGTAACCGACGATGCTGGCGCCCCACATTCTGGCCCGCGCACCCGTTGCCCTGCGCATCATTGCGGCGACTTTGCGCGCGTCCTTGCGTTTTTGCGGATCATCGATTCCGGCGAGAAACGCGCTGACGCTGGCCTTCGTCGGCCGTGTCTTGAGTTCTGCCATGGCGGGCCCCCAGGTTGCCGCACACGGGCATCATACGTCGCCGAGCGGCGAAAATCAGGCGCTGGTGCCGAACAAACGGTCCCCGGCGTCACCCAGTCCGGGGACAATGTATTTGCGCTCGTTGAGCCGCTCGTCGACGGACGCCGTGTAGACCGTTACGTCGGGATGCTCTTTCTCGACCGCGGCCAGGCCTTCCGGGCATGTCACGATACACACGACCACAATATCGGTTGCACCGCTTTGCTTGAGCAGGTCGATCGCCGCGTTGGTGGAACCGCCGGTCGCCAGCATCGGGTCGATAATGATGCAGGTGCCGCCGCGGGTCTGTGGCGGCAGCCGGTCGTAGTAGCTGACCGGCTGCGCGGTTTCCTCATCGCGGTACAGGCCGACAAAACCGACGCGCGCCGTCGGTAGCAGATCGAGGATACCGTCGAGCATGCCGACGCCGGCGCGCAGTATCGGCACGACGACAATATCGGTGTCGATTTTCCGGCAGCTTGCCTCCGCTACCGGCGTCTGAACCTTCACCTCGCGGGTTTTCAGCTGTTTCAGCGCCTCGTAGCAGACGAACTGGGTAATTTCCGTCGCCAGCTCGCGAAAACGCTTATGCCCGGTTTCGACGTCGCGAATGATCGCCAGTTTGTGCTGTACACAGGGGTGCTGGATTTCTTCGTGCATAACCGTCTCTCTCAATCTGCTGTTCTTGAATGGGGCACTACGTGTCCGTCAGGCGCATGACGGGTCGCTCCGCCTCGACGACGACGTGCCCGAAAACGCCGGTAATTTCGTAGACTCCGTCGTCGTAAACGCAAAACGACTGTACGGCGCCATGCTCGAGCGTTGCGACGGCCGCTTCGCTTTCAAGGGGACGGTCCTTGTCGTCGGCGCGCGAAATCGAGCGGCAATAGGGAAACTCGATTACGGCCGCGCGGATACAGCCTTTTTGCGACGGCCGCGGCGTTTCGTAGAACGGATGATCCGGTGTCAGCAGGATGTCCATATCGATGCTGAGCAGACCCGCCTCGTGGCGCCAACCGACAACGTAAGAGCCTTCCATATCAACGCCGCGAAACTCGCGGAGCTGGCGCCAGTCGGTCGGATTCCTTCGCGAGTTCAAGCAAACACCTCCGCAACCCAGCGCCCGATCAGGTGTGAGAGCACAACAACCAGAACCGCAATCCCCAGATGCTCGGCAATGATCGCGACCGGATTGGCGGATTGTGCCCTGGCGAGAAGATAGCTCAGCACAACGATAACGAGCATTCCCCAGATCACCGATGCCGCGACCGCCTCCGATAACGGCAACAGCAGCAGCGGCACGGCAAAACTCAGCGCGAACAGAAGCTTGGTCGCAAACGTCGAAAACGTGGCGGCCCAAACGCGCTCGCTGGTCGCGTCGGGATTCGCTTCTTCGGCGAGGTGAATACCGAGCGCATCGGACAACGCGTCCGCAAAAGCGATGACGAGGATGCCTCCCAACACAGCCGGCAGGGACTCGGTGCCTGCGTGCAGTCCCGCAATCAGACCCAAGGTCGTGATGACGCCTGAACTCGCACCGAAGTACAAGCCCGTGCGCGCGCCTTCACTTTGCAAAAACTCCTTCAAACGTCCGCCCCGGCCATAAAATCGAATCCGTAGAGCAACGTATCGTCATCGCCCTCGACCGAGTGGCGCCCGCGAAGCGTAAACCCGAGCTTTTCGATCAACACGATCGACGCCTGATTGTCGGGTGAGATCAACGCAGCGAGTCGCGGCAAGGCAAACACGTCCTTTGCGGCAAGCATGACCCGGCGCGCCGCCTCGCCGGCGTAGCCCTTGCCGCGATAAGACGGCAGCAGCGCATAGCCGAGATCCGGATCGTCGAGGTGTTCGCGCTTGAACAGGCCGCAGACACCGAGCGCACGGCCGTCCTGCTTGAGCGCCACTTTGTAAGGACCGTAGCCGTACCGGCGATACATTTCCAAGGGCCCGTCGGTAATGGCCATCCTCGCCTGTTCGGCGGTTCTGACGCCGCGATCGCCGACGTGTCGAACGAACGCGGGGTCGTTCCACACGGCCAGCATCAACGGCGCATCGTCCTCCGTGAGGCGGACGAGGTTCAGGCGCGGCGTTTCAAAAGCTTCGGCGTCTATGCTGCACCTCGATTCTTGTTCGCAGACGCTCGTCCGCCGCGGCCTTTGTGCGGCAGCAGACCGTCGACTCACGCAAGCGGACGCACGCCGACCGCATGCCGGATTTCGGCCAGATAGGGTTCTGCTGCCGAGCGCGCTTTCTCGCCACCCATTCTGAGTGCCTGCTCCACGATCGAGGGATTGGCGATGAGGCGCTCGTATTCGTCTCGAGCCGGGGCCAGTTGTTCGTTGATGCACTCGAACAAACGCTGCTTCATTTCGCCCCAGGCAATACCGTCCGCGTACGCCTGTGCGACCGCGGCCGTGTCCTCCGCGCTGGCGAACGCCCGGTAGATCTCGTACAGCGTGCTGCCTTCGATGTCTTTCGGTTCTCCGGGCTCGAGGCTGTTGGTCTTGATCTTCATGATCAGCTTGCGGAGCCGCTTCTCGGGCGCAAACAATGGAATCGTATTGTTGTAGCTTTTCGACATCTTGCGGCCGTCGAGACCCGACAGGACAGCCGTCGAATCGTCAATGACCGGTTCAGGCAGAACCAGTATGTCGCCATAGTGATGATTGAAGCGTTGTGCTATGTCGCGCGCCATCTCGACGTGTTGCTTCTGATCGCGCCCAACGGGGACGTGGGTAGCCTTGAAGATCAGGATGTCGGCGGCCATCAGTATCGGATAACTGTATTGCGCCATGCTGACACCCTTGTCCGGGTCGCCGCCGCCGCTCTCGGTGTTGGCCTGCACCGAGGCTTTGTAAGAGTGCGCCCGGTTCATGAGGCCCTTGGCGGTCATGCCGTGCAGTATCCACGTGAGCTCGGGGATCTCGGGGATGTCGGATTGCCGATAGAATACGGCGTTGTCCGTATCGAGCCCGAGCGCAAGCCACGAGGCCGCAATCTCGAGCGTCGACTGGCGGATGCGATCGGGATCTTCGTTTTTCGCCAGCGAATGGTAATCGGCGAGAAAATAGTAGTTCTGCTTATCCGCATCCTTGCTGGCCGCTATACCCGGCCGGATGGCGCCAACGTAGTTGCCGATGTGCGGCGTGCCGGTTGTCGTAATCCCGGTCAGAAAAACCTGCTGAGTCATGAGCCTTGCTGCTTTTTTCCTTTCGACAGGCGGCTAATAGCCTGCCGCCTGGCCGTCCTTGCGGACTTCGGACGCGCCGTAGTAGACGCCTTCGCGTTCGTCGAAATAGATCGCCTGATAACCGCCGAAGCCACCGTCGCTGGCGCCAAGGACGTGCCCCTTCGCCTCGAGCGCCGTGCGCACGTCGTCGCCGAAACCGTCTTCGAGATGCACGACGCCACCGTCGTCCATGCGGCTGCCGTCCGGCGACGACGAACCTTTGTGGTTGATCCGCGCCGCGTCACCCGCCTCCTGCAGGTTCATGCCAAAATCCACAAGGTTTACGATGATCTGCGCATGCCCTTGCGGCTGCATGGAACCGCCCATCAGTCCGAAGCTCATGAGCGGCCTGCCGTCCCGCATGACAAAAGCCGGAATGATCGTATGGAAAGGCCGTTTGCCCGGTTCCAGGGCATTGGCGTGCGACTCGTCGAGGCTGAACGAGTTCGCCCTGTCCTGTAGCACGAACCCGAGGTCGCCCGGCGTCATTCCCGAGCCCATGCCGACGTAGTTGCTCTGTATCAGAGACACCATGTTGCCGTCGCTGTCCGCCACGGTCAGATAAATGGTGTCGCCCTCCTCGAGCAGGCCCTCACCCGCGGGCAGCGAGGTCGAAGCGCGCTCCGGGTCGATCAGTTTTCGGCGCTCCTTCGCGTACTCTTTACTGATCAGTTGCTCGACCGGCACGTCTCGGAAATCGGGATCGGCGTAGTAGCGTGCGCGATCTTCGAAGGCCAGCTTTTTTGCCTCGACGAATGTGTGGATGTATTCCGCCGAACCAAAGCCCATACTGGCAATATCGTAGCCCTCGAGCACGTTCAGGATCTGCAGCGCCGCAATTCCCTGTCCGTTCGGCGGCAGCTCGAAGACGTCCCAGCCGCGGTAACTGCTGGACACGGGGATCACCCATTCCGAGCGGTGCGCCGCGAGATCGTCGTAGCGCAACAGGCCGCCGTGTTCGCTCATGTAGACGTCGATGCGGCGCGCAATCTCACCCCGGTAGAAGGCGTCGCGACCGCCTTCCGCGATCATCTCGTACGTATTCGCAAGACGCGGGTTCCTGAATATCTCGCCCTTCTTCGGCATGCTGCCATCAGGCATGTAGGTCTCTTTGAAACCCGGATACTGGCTCATGCGGCGGGCGTTGAGCTCAAAGTAGTAGGCGATGACCTCCGTCACCGGAAAACCGTCTCTCGCGTAGCGAATCGACGGCGCGAGCAGCTCACTCATCGGCAGCCTGCCGTAGCGCTCGTGCAGCTCGAACCAGCCGTCGACCGCTCCCGGCACACTGACGGGCAACGGGCCAAATCGCGGTATGGACTCGATGTTGTTGGCGCGGAAGTAGTCGATGGTCATCAGGGCGGGAGCCCGGCCCGACGCGTTCAGTCCGCTGAGTTCATTGTTCTCCGCGTCCCAGACGATGGCAAACAGATCGCCGCCAATGCCGCAGCCGGTCGGCTCCATCAGTCCGAGCGCGGCGTTGGCGGCAATCGCCGCGTCCACTGCGCTGCCGCCGGCTTTGAGTATGTCGAGCGCAATCTGCGTCGCCAGCGGATGACTCGTAGCCGCCATTGCGTTCGCCGCAATGACTTCCGAACGCGACGCGTGTTTTGCGCCGGCAACCCGATCGTATCCGGGATAAGTCTCGGCCATGGTGTTGCCTCCGAGCAGTAGCCCGACAAAAGATCCGGTGACAAAAAGCCAGAGCAGACGGAGTTTTTTCATTGCTGGAACCCGGCCGAGCGAGGCCCGTAATGATGCCTATTTTGCGGTTTAATTGAAACTTGACCCGGGTATT
This sequence comes from Woeseiaceae bacterium, assembly GCA_028289545.1. Classification (GTDB taxonomy): domain Bacteria; phylum Pseudomonadota; class Gammaproteobacteria; order Steroidobacterales; family Woeseiaceae; genus UBA1847. The sequence goes on along the minus strand of JANQPG010000071.1, from coordinate 10,477 downwards.
GGTGGAGGCGCTCGCGGCCGGCTCCGCACAAGGCTATCATCGCGCTATGAATCTCGATTTCTCAGACAGCAATCCGGAGCTGGCGGAGCTCTACCCCGAACATCTCGGCGTGGTCGGCGCCCGCTTCGATGCCGCACTCGAGCGAGTCGGCGCCAGTCATGCCGTCGTGTTTTCAGGCAGCCAGAGAATGTCTTTTCTGGACGACCGGACTTATCCGTTCCGGCCCAATCCGCATTTCCTCTCGTTCGCTCCGCTTACGCGGCATCCGCTTTCCTACATTGTCTACACGCCGGGCGAGACGCCGGTGCTGCTGTATTACCAGCCGCACGATTACTGGCACGCTGCGCCCACAGAGCCCGGGGGCTACTGGGGATCGCACTTCGACATCCGGATTGTTCACGAAGTGGACGAAATTGCGCGGCACCTGCCCGCCGAGCGGCACAAGTGTGTCCTCCTGGGTGAAATCGAAGATCCGTCACATGCGTTCGACATCGAGCGGACCAACCCGGAATCGCTGCTCAACATCCTGCATTTTTCCCGCGGACGGAAAACAGGCTACGAACTGGCCTGTCTCAGGCTTGCATCGCGTCGTGCCGTACTGGGACATCGCGCCGCCGAAGAGCGCTTTCGTGCGGGCGACTCGGAGTTCGATATTCATCGCGCGTATTGCGCGGCAACCCGTCTCACCGGCAGCGAGCTGCCCTACGACAACATCATTGCGCTTAACCACAACGGCGCCACCCTGCACTACACGAACCTCGAGCTGTCACCGCCGGGTGTCCTGCGTTCATTTCTGATCGACGCCGGAGCGCAAGTCCACGGCTACGCCGCCGACATCACTCGCACGTACAGCTACGAAGACCCGCAGTTTGCCGCGCTGATCGCGCGAATGGACGCGCTGCAGCTGGAGATTGTCCGGCACGTGTCGGCTGGCATGGACTACCGCCAGCTGCACCTCAGCACACACAGGCTGCTCGCCCAACTGCTCGTGGACGTCGAACTCGCCTCCGGCAACGTCGACACATTGATCGCAACGGGTGTCACGACGGCGTTTTTCCCGCATGGGCTTGGCCATCTTCTCGGACTGCAGGTGCACGATGTCGGCGGCCACATGGAAAACGACAGCGGCGCCCGCATCGACCCTCCGAGCGGTCACCCGTTCCTGAGGCTCACGCGAATGCTCGAGGAAGATATGGTGCTGACCGTCGAACCGGGGCTCTACGTCATCGATATGCTGCTGCGCAGGCTCAGGGGCAGCGACGGGGAAAGCCACGTCAACTGGAAGCGCGTCGAGGAACTCCGGCCCTACGGCGGTATTCGCATCGAAGACAACGTGCGAGTGCTGCACGGCGGATCGGAGAATCTGACCCGCGACGCGTTCGCCGAACTCCACTAACTCGCGGCAGCGGTTTTATACCCGCGTCGCCGGCTCTTGCCGGCGGCGCTGCATCATCGTCGTGCACGGCGCGCAAGCCTTTGAGCAGTTCGGGTGCAGGCCGTTGGGCGCCTCAGGAGCGCGCCACTTTGGTGCAAAGAAATCCTCTTTATAAACAAGGGTTTGCAGATAGCGCTAAAGCATCAAAACTGGCACGGAACCTGCTTAGTAGAGGTTGCACGAGGTTTCGGTCAGTTCCGGTTTTCGCTGGCAGAAACCACCCACCAGCGGTCCGTCCCGAACCCCCCCCTCGGGACGGACCGTTCTTTAAGAAAGGCCAGCAGGGCTAGGCGCCGTCTGCCGATTCCCGCTTTCCCGCCGCCCCGTTGTCCTTGGCTCTCGCCTTCTTGAGTTCCCGCTTGACCCGGGCCCCCTTACGCTCGAGCGCTGGGCGCACCCATTTACCCAACCACGGCATCAGGTACATACACGTCGTCAGCACACCGCTCAACGGTGGCATCGATTCCTCCCGGCGCGTGTTGCCGCAAAGATCCAGCACCGTTTGCGCAACCTCCTCGGCCGTGCTTAACGGTTGCGAGAACGTCAGGTCCGACACATCGTCGATATCCGACATGATAAAGCCGGTATCGATGGGACCCGGGGACACGACCGCAAACTTGATTCCGCTATCACGAAGCTCTTCGGCTATCGCGTAGGTGAACGAACGCAGGCCGGCTTTGCTGGCCGCGTAGACAGCGCTGCCCGGAATCGGGGCTCTGCCGGCCAGCGAACCCACGTTGATGATGGCGCCGCCGCCCGCCGCCTTCAGGTGCGGCAATGCCAGCCGAGTCAGCACAATCGGCGCTCGCAGGTTCACGTCGATCATGGTCCCCAGCTCGTCCGCCGGCACCGACAACACCGGGCCGCGGGAGTGGTAGCCCGCATTGTTCACGAGGATGTCGACGCGACCGTATTCGAACTCGGCCTTCTTGAACAGATTGGCGCAGGCGTCTTCGTCGCGAACGTCCATCGCAAAATACTCGACACGCGTCTTGTCGCGCAGCTCCTCGGCGAGCGCTTCCAGTGTCTTCTTTGTACGGGCCACGAGCAGTAGATGAGCCCCAGCGTCGGCGAACAGCCGCGCCGTTGCGGCGCCCACCCCCTCGGAGCCGCCCGTGACGATGACGGTCTTGTCTTTAAAAATCATGCGGGGATGGTAAGCGAAGGACTCAGGCGCGCGCCAGCACTCGATCTCGCGGCACGGCAGTCAGAATCCGATGTAACCCTTGAGTTTTCGCCACAGCGTCGATTCCCAGCCGTAAACCTCGAGCTGCTCCGGGCTGAGATCGGCGGCGGGCAGTTCGGTGGACGGTGGCGGTTCCGGTTCGCTGACGACATCTTCGGGGCGCAACTGCAGGCTGGCCTTGTCCCGCCTTATCGTGTCGGTCAGCCCATCGACCTCGAGGCTAAGGTACGGCAGCACTTCGTCGTCGACGATGTCGTCGAGGAATACGGCGTCGGGGTCGAATGCATCTTTCGACAGCACAACGCAGTCGTCAAAAGTTTTGTCTTGTTTTGCTCTGTTACTCAACAAGCAATACCGGCTGTATAACCCCACTACCGTATCGGCCGGGGTCTGGCGGAGCTGTGAAGAGACTCACACTCTGTATGAGCCTCTGTTACGAATCTTCACAATTGTGAAGCCTTCGTCGTTTTTTTGTCTTTTTTTATGTAAATCATTGGCTTGCATGAGCCCAGCCGGGTCTGGAAGGCGTGCCGCAAGGCGCCGGCGCGCCCCTGTGGACACTGAGCTGGAGTACAATTGGGGGCTGTGCGCGCGACGCCTCCCCAAACGAGAACAATGCCTGACTCTCTGCAAAAAACCGGCAGCATTCTGCTGTCCTCCCTGCTGATCGCTGCCTGTGGCAACGAGCCCGACGCGCCCGCGCGCGGCAACTGGGGCGGGCCGGCCAAGGTCGTCACCGCAGCCGTCGAATTGAAACCCGTGGTTGACGAAATCGAGGCGCTCGGCACGGCGACCGCCAACGAGTCCATCGACATACAGCCCCGCATCTCGAGCCTGGTCACGCGCATTGCCTTCGACGAGGGCGAGATTGTCGAAGAGGGTGATCTGCTCGTCGAACTCGAAAGCAGCGAGACAGCCGCTGGGCTGGCGCTCGCGGAAGCCACGCTCGCGGAGAGCGAAAGCCTTTATGCTCGCAGCCAGTCGCTGGCATCGTCAAAGGCCATATCGGCTGCCGACCTCGAACAGCTGCTGGCGCGGGTGAAGGTAGACCAGGCACAGGTTCAGGCCGCGCGCGCGAGGCTGGCCAACACGAGTATCCGGGCGCCGTTCACCGGGCGTGTCGGTTTACGCCGGGTCAGCCCCGGCAGCTATGTCGATCCGTCCACGGTGATCACGACACTCGACGACATTGGCGTCATCAAACTCGACTTTTCGATTCCGGAGACGTTCCTGACGGTCGTCTCGGACGGCATGGCGATTGCAGCGCGCAGCGTCGTCTTTCCGGAACGGGTCTTCGAAGGCACTGTGGCCAGCGTCGATACCCGGCTCGATCCGGTGTCGCGATCCGTACAGGTTCGCGCCACCCTCCCCAACAACGACGCTGCTTTGAAGCCCGGTATGTTCCTGACGGTCGACCTGAAGCGCGACAGCGGCGACGTCCTGGTTGTGCCAGAGCAATCGATCGTGCCGGAGGGCGCTCTGCAGTTCGTGTTTGTCGTCAACGATGGTGTTGCTGAAAAGCGCCCGGTGTCGCTCGGTCGACGGATCCCCGGTTTTGTCGTTATCGAAGACGGGCTTGTTGCCGGCGAGCAGGTCGTTACGGAAGGTACCGGCAAGGTGCGCGACGGTAGCCAGGTGGAATTGCTGAAGGAGCCCACATCGCTCGTCAGAAGCGATTCCTAGACCATGCTGATTTCTGACGTATCCGTACGCAGGCCCGTATTCGCGGCCGTCATCTCGCTGATCCTGCTGATCGTAGGGCTAATGTCCATGCAGTCCATGTCGGTCCGCGAGTACCCGGACATACAACGTCCGATCGTGTCGATCAGCACGAGCTACCGCGGTGCGGCATCCGACATCGTGGAACGCCGGGTGACGCAGGTACTCGAAGATCAGCTCGCGGGTATTTCGGGCATCACCAAAGTCCGGTCACGCAGTTTCGACGAGCGGTCCGCGATTACTCTCGAGTTCAGCCGCGAAACCGACGTGGACGCAGCGGCAAACGACGTTCGCGACCGTGTCGGCCGAGTGCTGGGAATGCTGCCTGACGAAGCCGAATCGCCGGAGGTTTCGAAACAGGACAACGATTCCCAGTCGACAATGTGGATCAACGTCTCCAGCAATTCGCGCTCGATTATGGAGGTGTCGGATTTTGCGGATCGCTACATTGTCGACGCGCTGTCGATTGTGGAGGGGGTTGCCTACGTTCGCATGAGCGGCAGCCGGCGGCCCGCAATGCGTATCTGGGTGGACCCCAAGCGGCTGGCCGCACGGGCGCTGACGGTCACCGATATCGAGGATGCGCTGCGCCGCGAAAACGTGCAGATTCCGTCGGGCCGTCTGGAGTCATCGGCGCGGGAGTTCACTCTGAGAACCAACACGGGCTTTCAGACCGTGGACGACTTCGCCAACCTGGTACTGACGCAGGGCAGCGACGGTTACCTCGTGCGGCTCGACGAGGTTGCGGATATCGAGCTTGCCCCCGAAAACGTGCGCAGCTTTTCCCGAACCGACGGCATAACGGGAATGGCGCTTGGCATCGTCCCGCAGGCCCAGGCCAATATGCTCGACGTCAATGCCAAGGTAGCCCAGCGTATCGAAGAACTGCAGGACTCGCTGCCGGCCGATATCGACCTCTCCATCAACATGGACAACGCCATCTTTATACGCGCCTCGCTTGCGGAAGTCGCCAAGGCGCTTGGCGTTGCACTGTTGCTCGTACTCGCCGTGATTTACGGGTTCATCGGCACACTCCGGGCGACGATTATCCCGGTCGTGACCATTCCCATTTCGATCATCGCGGCGTTTATCGTCATGGCCGCGCTCGGTTTCTCGATAAACACACTGACCTTGCTGGGCTTCGTGCTGGCCATCGGCCTGGTTGTCGACGACGCCATTGTGGTCCTCGAGAACATTGCGCGCCGCATCGAAGGCGGCGAGCCCACGTTGCTGGCCGCAACCAATGGTGGCCGCGAGATCGGCTTTGCCGTTATCGCGACGACTCTCGTACTGATTGCGGTGATCCTGCCGGTCTCTTTTATGCCGGGGAACATTGGCGCCGTATTCGGCGAATTTGGCATCTCGCTGGCCGCGGCCGTCGCCTTTTCGAGCCTCATTGCGTTGACGCTCGTGCCCATGTTGACGACCAAGCTATTCCACGACAATCGCCTGCACCGCAGCGCGCTTACACATTTTGTCGACCGCATCTTTCGCCGGGTCGCCGAAGTTTACGCAAGGCTGCTCGAGAATGTCGTGCGTAGGCCGATTCTTGTTATCGGCTCTGCGCTGGCCGTGTTCGCGGCCAGCCTGTCGCTGCTGAACAGCATTGCGTTCGAATATATGCCGCGCGAGGATCGCGCGTTTGCAATGATCCGCCTGACGGCGCCCGACGGAGCAAGCCTCGATTACACGTTCAAGTACATACAGGAAGCCGAACGTATAGTCCTCGCCGATAAGGAAAAAGGCGACGTGCTCAGAGCCCTGGCGCGCTCCGGCAGCTGGGGCGGAGGCGGCGACGTCAACACCGGCATGATCATGTCGCCGCTGCAGGTCTGGGACAAACGGGAGCGTTCCGCGCAGGAGATTGTTGCCGGCTGGAACCGGCAGCTTGCCGAACTGCCGGGCGTTCAGGCTTTTGCCATGGCGCCCGGCGCTTGGAGCCTCGGGCAGAGCAATCGGCCGCTGCGCATCGTGCTGGGCGGAACCAACTATGAAGAACTCGCACAGTGGCGCGACATCGTCATGGCCGAGGCCCGCAAGAACCCCGGGCTGTCCAATCTGCAGTCCGACTATCGCGAACGCAAACCCAAAATCGACGTCTCGATTGACCGTGACCGCGCCGCGGATCTCGGCGTGTCGCTTGCCAACGTCGGGCGAACGCTCGAAACGATCCTCGGCTCCCGTGTGGTGACCACCTTCATCGATCGCGGCGAGGAGTATCGAGTGATCCTGCAGGGCGCGGACGAGCGCCGCCAGACGCCAAGCGACCTGAGGAATATCTACGTCCGCTCCGAGCGCACCGGACAATTGATCCCGCTTGCGAATCTCGTCCAGTTGACCGAAACCGCCGGACCGGTCGACCTGCGGCGGTTTGACCGGATGCGATCGATCACAATATCGGGTTCCATCAACCCCGGCTATTCACTGGGCGCGGCACTGGCCGACCTCGAACGCATCATCGACGAAAACCTGCCCGATTCTGCACGTCTCAACTATGACGGCGAGTCGCGCGATTTCAAAAACACCGGGCAGGCCATTTACCTCACTTTCCTGCTCTCGCTGGTGATCGCGTATCTTGTCCTCGCCGCGCAGTTCGAAAGCTTCAAACACCCGCTCATCATCATGACGACGGTGCCGCTCGCCATCACGGGCGCCATCTTCGGACTCAAGATGTTCGGCGCAACCGTAAACGTGTTTAGCCAGATCGGCGTGATCATGCTGATTGGCCTTGCGGCCAAGAACGGCATTCTGATCGTTGAGTTTGCCAACCAGCTCAGGGACCGCGGTCACAACCTGAAAGATGCGATTATCGAGTCGTCCCGGACCCGGCTAAGGCCGGTACTGATGACGAGCATGTGCACGGCCTTCGGCTCGATCCCTCTGCTGCTCGCCAGCGGCGCCGGCGCGCTGTCCAGACAGTCGATCGGCGCCGTCGTCTTCTTCGGCGTGACGTTCTCGATGGTCTTTACGCTGCTGGTCGTGCCGACCGTCTACATGTTGCTGGCCCGGAACACGCGCTCACCCGAATACGTGGCGCGAATGATCGACAAGCTGACAGGCCGGACCGGACAGGGGGCCGAGACCTGAAAGCGGTCAGCGTCAAACCTCCAGTTTGCTGAGCGCCTCTCGAGCTTTGTCGCGACCCATTGCAATCATCTCCCGCGCCCGATCGAACTCCATGAGCCCGCAGGCGTTGCGCGGTATTTCGATGATCTCGTCCGGCGGGTAAACCGCCAGCTGGTGTCGCGCAATGGCGTTCTGCATGACGTCGAAAGCCTGGTTGCCGACGTCGTACATGTCCCAACCGGCGTTGTCTTCGTTGCTCATGAGGTTGCCCAGTTCGCTGATGAATTGAGCCAGCTTTCCGTGTAAACGCGCGAGCCCCGCTTCATCGGACGTCCCGGATTCTGTGGGGGGCTGTTGCGGGCTGTCTGCCGGCACGCCGCCAAGATTGACGGCCAGCGTAAAGTCGGTCTGGTCGTTCAAGGTTGGCGCAATCGGCACCGGGTTCAGTACACCGCCGTCCACCAGCACCGAGTCGTTGTGGGTCACGGGAGTCAACAACAGCGGCAGCGAAATGGATGCGCGAATCGCCGCAAACAGCGAACCCGAATTCAGCCATAGCTCTTTTTGCCGGGTCAGATCCGCCGCAACAGCCGTGAAGGGTATGTCGAGATCTTCGATTTGCTGATCGCCGACCAACCCGGTCAGCGTATTCATGATCCGGTCGCCTTTGACGAGGCCGTCCTTCTCCCACGCAATATCGAGTAACTTCACGATATCCGAGCCGCGGATCGCGGCGACCCAGTCCTCGAATTCGTCGAGTTTGCCAGCGGCGTACACGCCGCCCACCATTGCACCGATCGAGCAGCCGCTGATCGAGGCAATACGAAATCCGCTCTCTTCTATTTCGCGAATGATTCCGATGTGCGCCAGACCGCGCGCACCGCCGCTGCCGAGGACCAGTGACAAAGTCCGTTGCGCGCCCGCCTTGTCCGGCGCGTCAGTGTTTGTACTCATCAGGTGCTGCGTCCTTCGTTCGATCTCACTATGACTGGGATTCTCGGGTTGTCCCGTGGCGCAAGCGGTCAGTATCTCCCTGCTGACCGGATGACTCCTTTATCCCGCCAGGCAAACCCTTGCCCCAGCAGTTTCGATACAGGCCCCTCGCCGGCACCCACACACCGGCATGATGGACAAAATCCTGCAGCGTTCTGGCGTGCACGCTGCGGTGTTTGCGATGCTCGGCATCGAAACCGACAATCAGCGATTTGCCGTGGATATGCCGTTGTACGTGATCAAGCTTCAAGTAAGGTCCCGGGAAACGGGTGCAATCGCTGGCAAAAGGTCGCTCACAGCTCATCGTGGCGTCGAAGTACAGCCTGTCGCCGCGCCCGACCGGCAGCCTGTCGATACTCTCACAGTCCAGGTTTGCGGCAATGGACTCGTATCCATCGGCAAGAAGCACCTCCTCAATCGAGAAGTCGGACGGGTCTACGAGTAGAGCCTTCATTGTTATGGTCTTCTCCTCCCGTCGAGTCGACGGCAGTCGGTCTTCGTCGAGTCAAGTGCCAAGAATGCCTGGCTTGTTGCAGAACTCCGCCGTGTTTCCTCCTACCCACAAAAAAGCCGGGCGCTGCCCGGCTTTTTTATACCTGCTTTGAAAAAGCAAGCGCACCTAGTCCTCGACTACCGCCTCTTGCGGCGCGAGTTCCGTCAGCATGACGATCGCCATCGGCGCAGCGTCGCCCGGGCGCGGCCCGGTCTTCAGAATTCGCAGATAGCCGCCAGGACGGTCCTTAAAGCGGGGGCCGAGTTCAGAGAACAGCTTGCCGACCACTTCCTTGTCGCGCAGACGATCGAACGCCAGACGGCGGTTGGCGACGCTGTCTTCTTTCGCCAGCGTAATCAACGGCTCCACGACGCGTCGCAGCTCCTTGGCCTTCGGCACAGTGGTGCGAATCGTCTCGTGTTTCAGCATCGACGCCGCCATGTTGCGAAACATGGCCTTGCGATGAGAGCTGTTGCGGCCGAGCTTGCGGCCGGATTTTCTGTGACGCATTTGTCTGTCCTGATTAGTTCTGTCTTACAGCGCGAGCTCGTGCTCCGGACGCAGGCTGGCCGGCGGCCAGTTGTCGAGCCGCATGCCAAGCCCAAGACCGTGGCCTTCGAGGACTTCCTTGATCTCCGTCAGCGATTTCTTGCCGAGGTTCGGCGTCCGCAACAGTTCAACTTCGGTCCGCTGGACGAGATCGCCAATGTACATGATGTTCTCGGCCTTGAGGCAGTTTGCTGAACGCACCGTCAGTTCGAGTTCGTCCACCGGACGCAGCAGGATCGGATCCACCTGATTCTCTGCCTGTGCCGCGGCGCCATCTTCCTGGCCCTGCAGATCGACAAATACGGACAACTGGTCTTTGAGGATGCTGCCCGCGCGGCGGATGGCTTCCTCCGGATCAATCGTGCCGTTGGTTTCGATCTCGATGATCAGCTTGTCGAGGTCGGTGCGCTGTTCCACGCGCGCGGCTTCGACGTTGTAGGTCACACGCTGCACGGGGCTGAAACTCGCATCGAGCTGCAGCCGGCCGATCGGTCCGGACTGCTCTTCGAAGGCCGGCCTTTGACCCGCGGGGCGATAACCGCGGCCGCGCTCGACGCGCAGCAGCATGTTCAGTTCACCGACGCTGGTCAGATTAGCGATGACCAGCTCCGGATTCATGATCTCGACGTCGTGGTCGAGCTGAATGTCGCCAGCCGTCACCGGTCCGGGGCCTTTCTTCGACACGCGCAGCTCGGCCGTATCGCGGGTGTTCATGTGCACGGCAACCTGCTTCAGGTTCAGAAGAATGTCTACGACGTCCTCCTGCACACCTTCAATGCTCGTGTACTCGTGCAGCACACCGTCGATCTCGGCCTCCGTGATTGCCGCACCGGGCATGGAGGACAAGAGGATACGGCGCAGCGCGTTTCCCAGCGTGTGGCCAAAACCGCGCTCGAAAGGTTCGATCGTCACTTTCGCGAGCAGATCGTTGACAGGCGTAACCTTGACAACGCGCGGCTTCAAAAATTCGTTTACAGATTCCTGCATGGGGTACTACCCTCCTGACTACTTGGAGTACAGCTCGACGACGAGGTTT
>JANQPG010000054.1 GCA_028289545.1 Woeseiaceae bacterium | reverse complement strand
GATTCGTCGGTAAGCCTGTTGCTGTCACGGCCGGCCCCACCTGTTGCTCCGGTTCGAGAGCGACGGCCCGTAACGGCACAGGCGGGAAGCGCCTCCTCTTCTCCCGCCGCGAAACCGCCAACCACCCTGCCGTGTCCGACCCTGCCCCATCAGCAACCGTCCTGCGCAAACAAGGCCTGGCAGCCCGGCGCGGTCTCGACGACAACTATCGCGTCCGTGCGTCGGCCGCCATTTGCAGGCAACTGATCCGCTCACGACGTTTTGCAGACGCAAGCCGCATTGCGGTCTATTTTGCGAGCAACGATGAAGTCAACGTCGACGCGGTGGTGCGCGTCGCTTGGCAAGCCGGCAAAACCGTATTCGCACCAAAAATTTTGCGCAACGGCGGAATGTTTTTTTCCGAATTGGGGCCAAACTCGTCTCTCCGCAAGAACCGTTTCGGTATTTGGGAAACGCTCGGAGACAAACATTGTCCGCCGGAGAAACTCGACTGTGTGCTCGTTCCGTTGGTTGCTTTTGATGGTGCACTGCATCGTATCGGCATGGGCGGCGGTTACTACGATCGCGCGTTTGCGTTTCTCAAGAATCGCCACCACACGTCGATACCGTATTTGACCGGTGTCGCGTTTGCTTGCCAGCAAACCGAGAAAATTACCGCAAACCCTTGGGATATAGGGGTTTCGCGTATCGTGACGGAAAATACGCCGGCGTTCGTTTAGACATTTTCAGCCCTGGCGAAGGCACGACGCGTTTGTGACGCAGATCACATCGACACGCTTTACACACACTCTCGCACAACATTCGCGCGCCGCAACGACGGCAAACGCAACGACAAACGACGCAGTTTTGTTAGCCGACAAAACGCGTGCCCGGTATCGTTTTGAAGCTCGTTCGAAGAGCGCGCAAACGCACGCGAAGAACGCTGCTAACGTAGTTCACAGACTACCGCTAAGTTGCTGGATTTTTTGCTTTTGTTGCGTATACTCAACGCCGGGTACCCGACACGGAGATAAACATGGCTACCAAAAAAGCTAGTAAGAAGAAGGCTTCGAAGCGCAAAGTCGCTAAGAAGCGGAAAGTAACGAAGAAGCCGGCACGCAGAAAGACAGCGGCCAAGAAACGTACGACGAAGAAAAAAGTCGCTAAGCGCAAGACCAAGAAGAAGGTCGCCAAGCGCAAGACTAAAAAGAAAGTAGCGAAGAAGAAAACCGCTAAGCGCAAGACCAAGAAAAAAGCGGCCAAGCGCAAGACGAAGAAAAAAGCGGCCAAACGGAAAACCAAAAAGAAGACCGCTAAGCGCAAGACCAAGAAAAAAACCGCCAAGCGCAAGACTAAAAAGAAAGTAGCGAAGAAGAAAACCGCTAAGCGCAAGACCAAGAAAAAAGCGGCCAAGCGCAAGACGAAGAAAAAAGCGTCTACGCGCAGGAAGAAACGCTGACGTTGCTTAGTCTGGCTTGCGGGGCGGCAACTGCGTAAGTTTCAACTGTTACCAACCTGCGAATTTCCGGACCGTAAAGTGCCCGCTTTCCAGCGGGCACTTTTGGTTCTGGGACCTGCGGCACGCAACCGGAACACGGGTTTCGATAGGGTTTGCGGGCCAGGCTTCACTACTTGCGATCGGACACGACTATGAGTTCTGAGAAGAAGCGAAACGCTGCCCGCGCCTCGATCGATTTCATCGAGCCCGGCACAACGCTGGGCGTAGGCACCGGCTCAACGGTCAACTTCCTCATCGACATGCTGCCGGAAGTCAAAGATCGAATCGACACGGTGGTATCCAGTTCGAAGGCCTCGACGGACAAGCTCGTCGAACAGGGCTTCGAAGTTTCCACATTGAACGAAGCGGGCGATCTTGATCTGTACATCGACGGCGCCGACGAGAGCAACAAGCGCCTGCAGCTCGTCAAGGGCGGCGGCGGTGCGCTGACGCGCGAAAAGGTACTTGCCGGCGCGGCAAGACGATTCGTTTGTATTGTCGACGACAGCAAGCTGGTGGGCATGCTGGGCAGTTTCCCCCTGCCGATCGAGGTGCTACCGATGGCGCAGGCATTTGTCGTAAGGAAGCTGCTGAAGCTGCGCACGCAGCCGGTATGGCGCGAAGGTTTCGTCACCGACAACGGCAACCACATTCTGGACGTTCACGACCTGACGATCAGCAACCCCGTAGAAATGGAAAACCGGCTCAACCAGATCCCGGGTATCGTGACGGTCGGACTATTCGCCCAGCGTCCGGCCGACGTGCTGTTGATCGCCGGCGATGACGGCGTGCGAGAGATGCGGGTCTGAAAGACCGGTCCCCTGGTCGGGATACGGCATGCTGCACCGCGGAAAACCGGGTGCTTGCCGATACTCCATACCGAAAGCGCGTCACTTCTTATTGCGCCCGCATCGGCCCTCGATATCACTACAAGACCAGTCCTGGGAACCAGCCCGTACTCCCGGACGGCAACTCGTCCCGGGTCAATCGCACAACGATATAGGGCCTGCCGGCCGGCTCGATCGAAGCCAGTCCGACGCGGAGAATGGCGCGCTTGCCTACCCAGTCGTGAACACGCACGAGTTCCCCGCGCGCGAAGGCGCTGCGCCATCCTGCGTCGATCGGCGTGTCGCCGCGGCTAATGTCGGCGGCTCCGAGCTGGCGCATGATCCTCGCGCGCACCTCGGACAGCGATGTGCTGACACTCGCCGCGTCGGCTTCCGGCGGTAGATCGATCAGCACGACAATTTCCTCGACCCTTTCGTCGCGCAACCTCACGGCAAGCCGTTGTCGGAAACCAATCGCGGCAAAGACCCGCTCGTCACGCACGCGCCAATCCCCCTCCGGCCTCCCGGCGGACATATCGTAGTAATCGCCTATGCGCAATCCGGCAAGAACAAGCGGCTCGGGCCTTCCGGGCGCTGCGTGGCCGCTCGAGGGTAGATAGCTGTAGGTCAACGTCAATCGGGAACCGGCGAGCGCCGGTAATTCATCCGGACTTCGGTATTGATGCTCAACGTTGACCGCCAAACGGTGCGATTCGGACTCGAACGCGTAGTGCAGGCGCAAACTCTGGTTCGTCGAACCGCTATTCGGCAGGCCCGTGGCGTCCTGACTGAGCCAGGAATAGTCCATGCGCAGGCTGTGCTGTCGGCCCGACCAATGCCAACCCAGGCTCGGACCCAGCTCATCCACTCGATCTCCCGCATCCTCGCGACGCCTCGCAACGACGCCGGGTGCAAACGTCGCGCGTCCAGCGGCCAGCTGCCAGCGACGGTTCGCTCTCAGGGAGAGTTCGAGGTTTTGCATGTTGCGACCGGAGATTCGATCGTCGTTGTTCTGATAAACCAAGCCGCCTGCCAGTGAAAAGTCCGCGCTCAGCGCAAACCCGCTGCTGATCCTGACGGAATCGAACACTCCGTCGCGGCTGGCCGCGGCGTCGGAGAGTGTCTGCCGATACGCGTCGATTGCGGTCCCGCCAAACGGCAAGCCAAGCCGCGCGCCGACCAATCTCGTGCTGAACCTGTTCGTCGAACGCTCGGTTTCGAGCGACTGCCAGCGCGCCTCGAGCGTCGCTTGTCCAAACTTGTAGCCGACTCGCGCCTCTCGATTTCGCCGGTCGGGCGCCGCGAGCCCGCCCGCGGGCCGGAAGTCGCGATCGTTGTCCTCGAACCGCAAGTGATAGTCGAAGACACCCCTTCGCCCGCTGAGCTGTGCAAACCGGCCATCGCCGCGCGCACTAAGGGTCGGAGTTAGCGGATCGACGCTACCTTCAGCACGCGCCCACTCGAGCTGTAGTGCCATCTGTTGGCCTGCCCACGGAAATCGCGAATCGAGAAAAATGCTGTGGGTGTCCTGCTCCAGCCGTGCTCGGCTGACCGACGCGGCCGCCTCATCGCGGTACCGCACCCAGTTAAAACCGAGACGGGTCGACTGGAAAGGCGAATAGAGCCAGCTCACGCCATCGTATCTGCGTTGGTCGACGTCCAGGTCCGCGTATTCCTGGCCGGCAACGCCGGACAGAAACTGTATCGAGTGCTGCGAGCCCGGCTGCAGCTCGAGCGCCAGGCCCTTCAGGCTCTGCTGCAGGGAACGCTGGCTGAAGCGCCCAAAATGATCACCCACGGTGAGCCGCCAGGGGAGACCCGTCGAACCGTTTTGCCATTCGATGGCCGCGTTGCCGAGTACCAGACCGCCATCACCTCGCAGGTCGGAGTCGTTCGCGTAAACGAGCAGGCGCGTGTCGAGCGAATGGTAATTCGACCAGCGCATCGAACTGCGCCACCTCGCCTCGATGTAGGCCTGACTGCCGGAAACCGGATAGACCGGCGTTGCGTCGTGGTTGCGAGCATACTCGTAGCGCGATGTCAGCTCGGTGCCGGCGTTCCACTCGGCGGCCGCCAACGCCGGCAGCAGGCAACTTGCCGCGATAACAACCCGGCTCATGACACGTCCACCCGCTCGAACAGCCGAATGTGCAGTTCGTGCTCACCTTCGAGGCGCACCAGCGAACCATCTTCACCCGTGTACTCGAGCTGAGCGATCACGATTGCGGACACGAGGCTTATCCGTTGTCCGCCTTTGTGCTGCTGCTCCAACGTTCGCGTATCGTTCACGGCAAGCACGCGCATCCTCGCATCCCGCGGCACGCTGCGCTGAATGTTGTCGGCGAGCCTCTCACCATCGTAGAAGTCATCCGCCAGCAGGCGGCGAAAATCCGCTTCGTTGTATTGGCCGTAGATCAGCTCGACGGCCTCGATGATGAGATCCCGGGATACCGGCTCCGTAACCTTTCCGGCGAAACCTGCCCTGGGTATCGGTTTCACCTCTCGGAACTCCGAGGACATTGCTGCTTCAGTCAAGAGCGAGACAAAAGCCACGGCCAGCAGCAGCGTAAACGGCGATTTAAAGTCCGTCATGGGTTGCTCCCCTGATAGAAGTAGTTCGCGCCGCTCAGCGGGGTGCTGACGATGTAGGTGAGGGTCAGTTCGAAACGCCCGTTGATCTCGGTAATCTGCCCGTCGGCGCGGACCCGCCAGGGTGAGTTTTCGGTGGCGCCGAGATCCCGAAAACTGTTCGTCAGCGGATCGTAGATACCGCCAACGTCGACGAAGACACCGGGCGCCGAAATCTGAATCGTGTTGCCGCTGATCGTGACGTCCAGCGCAAAGGTCTGACCCAACGGCCCAAGGTTCAGGAACGACGCATCGTCACCTTCGGTACCGGGCGTCAGGACGCCGTTGTAGGTTCCCGAAGGGCCATCCGACGGGCCGGGCGGCGGCGGCTCCGGCCCGTCAACAGAATCGTCGCCTGCAGGGTTATCGGGATCGAAGTAGTTGCTGCCTGCGCGCGCATAGACCTGCGTGAGCTCTATCGTCGCCCGTCCCGAATCGAGCGGCATCCCCGCTGTGTCGAGCCCGCACAATGCCGCAAGCTCGTCGAGTTCCGCGGGCAGCCAAGCCTGATAGTCTCGCTGCGCCGCCAGAATGTCGCGCGCCAGGTTCGGGAGCTCGAGCGCGTACTGGCTCTCGAGGTATTCGATGAAACGCCGATGCTCCTGAGCGTCGTCGTGCCAGATCAGCGCGCCGCTTGCGTAAAAACCCAACTCACCGAATCGCCGATTCAGTCCGTAGGAGTGCTCCCAGGGGCCTGTTTTCGACGATTCCGCTTCGCGGAGCGGCGCCACTGCACCGCGACCGCTAGGGTGTCCACGGGTGTACTCGGATTTCGCGTACGACTGTAACGACGTCCTCCGGGTGCATCCGGACGCCGGCGCCGGCCGATCGCTGTTGAGACACGCGCTGCCGCTCGGCTCCGCAAAACGATCACGCCAATCGACCCAGTTCCAATACACGCGCGTGTGTAACAGCTGTAGCGGTCGATGCATCACCAGGAAGTCCGGCTTCGACCCCTCCCACTCTTCGACCCCGCCGTGGGTATTGATGGCATCGAGTGCCGCCTGAACCAGCGGCCGCTGACGCTGCCGCTCGCGCCTCTCCCATTGTTCGCTTGCATCGCGCGCATCGCTTTGCCGCCGCGCCTGAATGACGTCATCGAGCAGCTGATCCAATTCCGAGGGGCCGCTAAACAGCTCGACGAGCTGGTTTTGAAAACGTCGGCGCTGTTCTTCGTCTCGATGGTCGTCGAGCAGGTTTTCTTCGGCGAGTAGCAGTGCCGTAAACGCTTGTGACGAAGGCCAGCCCGCACCGGTCAGCGGATCGAAACCCGCGTTGGCCAGCACGGCAACCGCCGCGCGGCGCGCGCGGATCCCCGCTTGATGCCTGACGTCGGGATCAAGGCGACCTACCGTTCTCAGAACGCCGATCGCCGTGGAATCGAGTTGTCCGGCGCGCGAGGTCGGATCCTGTACGACAAGACGGCGGGTATCGAAGAACCATTCGATGTCGCGACGAATCAGCCGCGCTGCCCGCCACGCATCTTCCTCGGGCACTCCGGATACGCCACCATCGTCCATCCTTTGCGCCGCCTCGGCCGCCGCCGGTACGGTCCCGTCGAGCGCGGCGAACAAGCGGCGCCAGACCGAGCCGTCGACCTCTTGCCGGTGTAGCGCCTCCAGGGTTGGCCGCCAGTCTGCCGGCACCTCCGTGGGATTCAGCCGTCGCCGGGTGTAGAGGGCCAACGCCAGATCGGCGAGCAACAGAGCATCCTCGTGCGTCCCCCCGGCCTCGCTAACCTCCGCCTCGATCAGCATCTTCAGCGCACGGTAGCGGCGATAATCGGTCTGGTCCTGCTGCAGCCATTTTTGAGTTTCGGCATGAAAACGTGCTGTCTCAGCCAACAGTGCCCGCGCATCGTCCACCAGCCCGGGCAACTCCGCCTGTAAAGGCTCGCGATGATCGTACTCCAGTTGCAGGCCCGCAATGCGCCGCTCGGTTTGCATGTGCCGTGCGTAGCTTTGCAACAGCCTGCGCTGAGCCACCGTCAGGGTGTCGTCATCGGACTCTCGGAGTGGATCGTTGACATCGACCTCGAGTGACGGCAAACCGCACGCATAGGCCAGGTCGTCGAACGTCACTTCGGCTGACGACGACATCACGTCGAAGTTCATTTGCGCGCAACCGCCCAGGACCGGCAAGACCGCAAGCAGCGGAAGTGATTTTCTTCGCAACGGTGTTTGCATGGCACCCCTACCAGCGAACGCTCGGCGCGGTCGAACCGCAATGGGGCGCATTGTGCCGTCAGGGCATCGATTACCCTGCCACGCGAACGCGTGGCAGGGGCACAACGCGTTTACTCGGGTTTGGTAACCAGTCCCAGGCGCAAAGCTTCGAACACGGCTTCGCTCTTCGAGTGCACGGCAAGCTTTGTGTACATGCGCTTGGTGTAGGAGCCGATCGTGTTGCTGCTGACGCCAATGAGGTTTGCGATCTCCTGGTAGGAATAACCTTTCGCCACCAGCTGCAGAACCTCGAGTTCGCGTCGGCTCAACAGCGATGGCGGTGGGTCGGCCTGCGTTGCCGCACTCTGATCGCTGGCGGGCTGCAGCCGACGAATCAGGTGCCGCGCGATCGAGGCCGAAATCGGCGAACCGCCGTCCAGCAACTGCTGCAGCGCAAGGTCTATCGCCTGCGAACTGTCGGTTTTGAGGATATAGCCGTGGGCGCCGGCTTCAACCGCCCGAACAACCGTCTCCTCGTCGCCGAACACGGAGATGACGAGAATCAGCAATCGCGGATTCAGATCCGCCTGCTCTTCGATGAGCGCAAGCGCACTGCCGTCCGGCAGTTTGAGATCCGTCAACAGCACGTCGGGCGACGCCGGCTCGATACGCTCGCGCGCCTCGGCGAGTGCTCCGACTTCGCCGACAATACAAAACCGTTCCAGCGAATCAATCGTCTCCACGAGATGACGCCGGGTAACGGGGTCATCCTCCACCAGGAACACGCTTGCGGTTTCTTTCATACCCTATTATTCATCCTCGAACGCAAACTCGCTGCCACGCCTTCACGTGGCGGGTTCGATGGGAAATTCGAGTCGCACGACGGTTCCTTCGACGGTCGATTCGAGGTCGAGGCGCCCTCCAAGCTGCCCTGCTCTCACTCGCATGTTGCCCAGTCCATGGCCAACCGCCTGGCCGGGATCGAAACCCTGGCCATCGTCGGCGACTTCGATGCGGACTTCGCGGCTGCCCAGGCGTGCGGTTTCAATGCTGAGCGTTTCGCATTGACTGTGACGGATGGCGTTGGTTACGGCCTCCTGCACGACTCGGAGTACGGCTAGAGAACGTTCGCCTCCGAGCTCCGCGTCCTCAAGATCGCTCATGCTCCAGCGCAGGCGAATTTGTTTGTGATCCAGGGTGCCCTGCAGGCGTTCGCGAAACACCGCCAGCAGGGTTTGCAGATCGCCGCCCGATGCCGCCAGCGAGTCGACGATCATTCGCAAATCCTGCAGCGCCGCGTCCAGTGCGGTTCGCAATTCGTCCGACGCGCCGTCGCGCTCGCTGAGCACCAGCGCTTGTACGAGCTGTCCGCCGAGCCCGTCGTGGACGTCGCGCATCAGCCGCTGCCGTTCAGTCGCCAGCGTTTCTGCCCTCTCGAACCTGGCGAGACGTTTATAGTTGTCCTCGAGCTCCTCGCTCTTCTGTGCAATACGCTCCTCCAGTTCGACGTTGAGGGATTCATACTGGCCAAGCGAACTCACAAACCGCCGGGCCAGCAAAACCACGATGAACAACATCTGCGCGGCCGCCACGTACTGCACGTAGAAAGTCAGGCCGGGTACATCCGCTCCGACCAGAAACAGAATGTCGCGAGTACCGACGACGAACATCAGCCCGCCGAGCACGAACAGCATCACGTTCTCGAATCCTCCCCTTACCCATGCCATACCGGCAAAGACGCAGAGCGCATACAGCCCCCACAGCTGCGTGAACGGCACCCAGACGAGATTGCTGAGCACGGCCAGCGTATCGAAAGATGCAAACAGCGCCGCCCACGAGAGCAGTAGAGTCCCGGTCACTCCGGAGACGAGAATCGCCCGCTCGGTGCGCGGCCGTCTCACCGAAAAAAACCGATGCACGAACAGCGGCATCAACAGCACCCACCAGAGCGCAAGATAGTCGAGTACGAACCAGAAATCGGCGGGGATGGGCGGCGTCAGCACGAGCCCGTGCAGGATATGAAACGCCCAGAGACAGATAGTCAGGCCGTATATGCCGAAGGCCGCTTCGCGGCGTCTGAATACCCAGAGCAGCAACAACAAAACACCCAGCGTGAGCATGACCGCAACAATGAACATCGGAATGTGAAAACCCCACAAACGCACGTGCTCATAGGTGTCGACGAATCGGTCTTTTGGCCCAACGTAGGTCTGAACGGAGCGTGGCACCGAAAACGGTCGCCCCGTCCGGTGGTACAACCAGGTTTCGTTGCGAATGACCGGAGAGTCGAATTCAAACATGACCTGCCGGGCATGGAACGGCAACGGTTCGCGCATAGGCCCACCCGAGCCCAGGCGTCGCTGCCCCGCAAAAAATTCCACGTTTGCCAGCGGACTGAACTGGTAGAAGACCAGCGGGCCGTCGTAATCACGTACGCCGTCACCAACCTGAAACCGGTACCACGCCGTGTAAGGCGGTCCCGAAGCTGGCAGCGCGCGCGGGCCGCCGGGCAGCCCGACCGGAGTCCAAACGGCGTCATCGGATGGCGGGCCTGGCTGATGCAAGGTGCTGTAGGCGACCTCGCGAACCGTGTATTCAACCGGAAGGTCGACCCGCTCATCGAGGAAATAAAAGGCCGTAAGTACCAGCAGCGACGTGACAACGATCGCGGCGCAGGTGGAGAGTACCCTGACGACAATCGACCTCACGTCAGGTGTGCCTTTGGGTCCTCAGTTATTTCGCTTTGCCGCTGCAAGGGGCCTCGACGTCGTCATTCGAGACGCCACATTCCACCGTTGAGTACGAGACATGTCAAACGGGGTGGTCCGGAAGGCACTCCGTGCCCCTGCTTCGAGCACAAAAAAAACGAGCCCCTCTCGGGGCCCGTTTTTGTTTTGGCTGGGGGACCAGGATTGATTCGCCGCTCTGCGAGCGGCTCACCCTGCGGGCGGCGTCGCTAACGCTCCGCCGTCTGTCGGCGCTGCGCGCCTCGGTTCGAACCTTGAGCTTCTCATCCTGGTCCCACGCACAAAAAAAACGAGCCCCTCTCGGGGCCCGTTTTATTTTGGCTGGGGGACCAGGATTCGAACCTGGGTTGACGGAGTCAGAGTCCGTAGTCCTACCGCTAGACGATCCCCCAAGTAGGGAGTCGACGATTAGCGCTTCGAGTACTGCGTCGCGCGGCGAGCTTTGCGCAGACCGACCTTCTTGCGCTCCACTTCGCGAGCGTCGCGGGTCACGAAGCCCGCCTTGCGCAGCGCCGAGCGCAGCGATTCGTCGTACTGCATCAGCGCACGCGTCAGGCCGTGGCGAATCGCACCGGCTTGTCCGGTCGTGCCGCCGCCACTAACGGTTACGGTGACGTCGAACTTGTCGGTGAGGTTCATGAGCTCGAGCGGCTGGCGAACAATCATTTGCGCCGTCTTGCGGCCGAAGAACACATCGAGATCGCGATCGTTGACCTTGATCGCGCCGGAGCCCGGGCGAAGGAACACACGTGCGGTCGACGTCTTGCGGCGACCTGTTCCGTAAAAATGGGTATCAGTCATAAGTCTTGTCCTGGCGCCTTGAGGTTCAGGCGTTCACTTCCAGCGGTATGGGTTGCTGCGCCGTGTGGCTATGCTCCGATCCTGCGAATACGCGCAGTTTCGAGAACATCCTGCGGCCCAGCGGACCGCGGGGCAACATGCCCTTGACGGCGTATTCGAGCGCGCGCTCGGGTTTCTCGTCGAGCAGCTTCTCGAGAGACGTCGACTTCAGGTTGCCGATGTAGCCGGTGTGCCGGTGGTACATCTTGTCCTTGAGCTTGTTGCCGGTCACGCGAATTTTCTCGGCGTTGACGACGACAATGTAGTCGCCCGTGTCGACGTGCGGCGTGTATTCAGGCTTGTGTTTGCCACGCAGGCGGCGAGCGATTTCGGTGGCGAGTCGGCCCAGGGTTTTTCCTGTAGCATCAACAACATACCAGTCGCGGCGCACATCTGCTGGTTTGGCAGAAAACGTCTTCATGATCTTTTTCCGTCGGGAATTCAGTGTATTGCCGGTGCGCCGTCGTTGCGGCCGTCCGGCGCCCGCCCCGGAGCGCCAAGCTCCTCACGGGCGAAAGGCGCGAGATTGTACTTGAGCGGCCCGCCCAGTGCAAACCCCGGGCGAGGTGTTGTTTGCGATCTCAAGCCGCCCGCAAAAACCTTTCAGGTCAGCGGCTTACGCCACCGGAGAGGGGGCGCGGGCGCAGCCTGTCAGAAACCGTACTCCAGCGAGATTGCGGTCTGCGTATCCGTCTTGTCGGTACCCGCGGGCACATCGCTGTTGTTACGGACTGTGTACGACGCCACGAGACTCAGGGCACCGACCAGGGTTGCGGACACGGACGACTTCGATTCCAGAAACGTGTTGTCTTCACCAGCCTCGACCACAAAGGTTTGCTCGAAAGCGGCCGTCTCGCTGAACTGCCACTTGTAGTCCATGCCGCCGAAGAAGATCGTCTCGTCCGATTCCACGCCGAACTGGTCTTCGGACTGCCGGGCACCGGCACCCACTTCCGCGTTGAGCGTGTGCACCGGCCCTTCCATGAACCGTCGGCCATAGCCGAGAGTCTGTGAAAACTGCGTATCGAAGGCGCCGAAGCGATCCTTGCGCCAGTTCAGGCGACCGAACAGGAAGTCCTTGTCGGTCATGTCCCAGCGGCTCCGCAAGCCGGCTTCGTACGCCTCGGCCGTTGTCTCGTCGTCCTCGGCGGCGAAGATCGCCGCGCCGGTCGCCTCGTGTTCCCACTTGCCCTTCTTGTAGTTCAGCGTCGCGCCGGAATTCAGACTGGAGGTTTCGGTATTGCCCGAGGTGCCGAGAAAACCGAATTTGATCGTGCCCCCGAACGGGCCTTCGTCCTCGGCCGCCAGAGCCGACAGCGGCAGCGAGACGAGCGCAATGAGTACAACGCGAAACAACATGGTGGTTCCTTAAGAAAGTGTTACCGGAGATAGAAGACCGACCGGGACACCGGGCGGCCGCGAAGTATAGCCCTGCGCCCTGAGCTCCGGCCAGTTTTTGAGGCGCAGCCGGCGCGGGGTGGCGGTATACTTATGTAATGAGTACGAGGAACCTGACCGCTTTCGACCGCCTGCTGGCCGGCGCGAACAACGCGCTCAGGACCCTCGCCGCCCCGGCGGGCGAAGCCGCCCGCCCGTACCCGGGCGAATCGGTGGACGAAGCAGAACTGAGCGCGGCCGAACGCCGCCATGCCGCGGGCCTGATGCGCGTCAATCACGCTGGAGAGGTTGCCGCACAAGCGCTGTATCAGGGACACGCCACCGTCGCGCGCGATCGTCGCGTCGAAGCCCAGATGCAGAACGCGGCGGCCGAAGAGTTCGACCACCTCGCCTGGTGTGAACGCCGGCTAAATGAATTGGGCGAGGCGCCGAGCCGCTTGAGTCCGATCTGGTACACGGGCGCGTACGCCATCGGCGCCGTCAGCGGTCTGTTCGGCGACCGCTGGAGCCTCGGCTTCATTGCGGAGACCGAGCGCCAGGTTTGTGAACACCTGGATAGCCACCTCGACGGGCTCCCGGATTCAGATCGGCGAAGTCGCGCCGTCGTTAGTACGATGCGCGACGAAGAACAGCAGCACGGTGACGATGCCCGTGCAGCGGGAGCGGCCGAACTGCCGCGACCCGTACAGGATCTCATGCGCCAGACGGCGCGGGTCATGACCCGCACGGCGTACTGGCTGTAAGCTGAGATGAGCAGATGATTTTAGAAAAAACACGGACTTAGCTTGCTCTCCTAAGAAAAAAGGTTTAAAAGGAGAGCGCTTGAGCGATCTAGGGGCCCAGAACTATGCAAACAACCGCCAAAACCCTGAGCGATGTACCCGCTATCAACCGATTCCTGAGTTATTGCCGGGTACGCACCGTCCCGTCGAAGACGGTCATGATCCACGCGGGCGACCTGCCGGACGTCCTCTACTACATCGTGGACGGCTCGGTGGAAGTCATGATCGAGGACGAAGACGGCAACGAGATGGTGCTCGCGTACCTCAACAAAGGTCAGTTTTTTGGCGAAATGGGGCTGTTCTACGAACAACCGACGCGAAGCGCCTGGGTACGCACGCGGACGGAGTGTGAGATCGCGGAAATGACGTACCCGCGCTTCCGGCAAATCGCCAGCGAAAGCCCCGGCCTCGTATTCGAACTGGCCACGCAGCTGGCCACCCGCCTCGACCGCACGAACCGCAAACTTGGCGACCTGGCTTTTGTCGACGTCACGGGCCGTGTTGCACACGCCATCATGGACCTCTGCAATGAGCCGGATGCCATGACGCACCCGGACGGCATGCAGATCAAGGTCAGCCGTCAGGAACTCAGCCGCCTCGTGGGTTGCTCGCGGGAAATGGCCGGGCGCGTTCTGAAGGTGCTCGAGGAACAGGGACTCGTGTCGGCCAGCGGCAAAACCATCGTGGTGTACGGCGCTCGGCCCAACCGCAAACTCTGAAAAAGTCCCCCGGCAATTGCCGCTATTTGCCGCCGCCGATTTCCCGGCGCATCGCGGCAATCGTTGCGGCGTAGTCCGCGCTGCCGAAAATTGCGGAGCCAGCGACGAAGGTGTCGGCGCCCGCCGCCGCAATGGCGCCAATGTTGTCGACCTTGACGCCCCCGTCTATCTCCAGGCGTATCTCGAGTCCACTGTCGTCGATGAGGCGGCGCGCCTGGCGCAGTTTATCGAGCGCGGACGGAATGAATGACTGCCCGCCGAAACCCGGATTGACCGACATGATCAGCACCATGTCCACCTTGTCGAGCACGTGCTCGAGCCAGGTCAGCGGCGTAGCGGGATTGAACACGAGTCCGGCTTTCACGTCGTGCTCACGGATCAGTGAGAGCGTGCGGTCGACGTGCCGGCTCGCCTCCGGATGAAAGCTGATGTAGTCGGCACCGGCTTTTGCGAAGTCGGGTATGAGCCGGTCCACCGGTTCCACCATGAGATGCACATCGATGGGCGCCTCAATGCCGTAGTTGCGCAGCGCCTCGCAGATCATCGGGCCAATGGTCAGGTTCGGCACATAGTGGTTGTCCATAACGTCGAAGTGCACGACGTCCGCGCCGGCGTCGAGAACAGCCTTGACGTCGTCGCCCAGACGCGCAAAGTCGGCGGACAGTATGGAAGGGGCAATGAGCGGCTCCACGTCGGCGCCTCCGGTTTTCATCACCCGCGCAATGTACCTGAGCTGCTGCCGCGACGACAGCGAAGAACCGCGTCGGACGGAAAAAAACCGCGAAACGAGCGAGCGGATCAGCGAATGGAACGGCGCGCCTTGAGCAGTTCGTAGGCGGATCGTACCTCGCGGGTTTTTTGCTCGGCGGCGGCGAGTGCTTTTGCGTCCGGTTTGCTCGCCGCCAGCTTGTCCGGGTGACTCTGGTTCATGAGCCGGCGATAGGCCTTCTTGATATCGCTGTTGCTTGCGTCCGGGGCCACGCCAAGCACAGCGTAAGCCGAGTGGACCCGGTCACGATCGGCGTCACCCGCGGGTGACTGACGAAAGCCCTTTTGTGCGCGGAGCATGGCTTCCAGCTGCGCCAGCTCGACACGACCGATGTCGAACGCGGTACAAGCCTCCCAGATCAGGGCCCTCTCTTTCGCGCGCATGCGCGGCTTGGACAACCCGACTTCGAGCAGCAGACGCACGAACAGCAGGCGGTGCTCAGGGCGCCTCAACGCGTCCCGGCGGACCCGTTTGAGGGTTGCCGCGAACGCAAAGGTGGCGCTCTTTCCCTCTTCGAAATGGCCGATTGCGCGACGTACGGCTGCGGGTCCGAGGTTCAGACGATGCATGACGCCGCGCGCGGCACGAATCTCGTCTTCCGTCACGCGACCGTCAGCCTTGGCGAGATGGCCCATACATTGAAACAAGGCGGGCGCGAAACCGTCCGGAAGCATTCCGGTTCGGGTACCGGCGTCAGAGAAGGCACGATAGCGGCTCTGGAAACCGCGATCGAACTGGTGCCCAAGAATCAGGCCCAGGAGCGCTAGCATGGGCTTGAGCGTTGCAGCGCCGAGTAGAGTGCCAATGACCTTGCCCCAGTACACGTCCGTCGTCTCCGGTTCTCAAGGCGACATCCTAGTGGGCCGCTTGATAAATTCCTACACTTTCGGAGCAAACGGACAGTGTCAGGACAAGGCGCGCTTGCCAGCGCGAGTGTGTACTAGGATGATACCGGCGTCTCCATGCGCAACCCGCTAACGACCCATGAACCCGCAAGACGCCCTGTTTGAATCCTCGATACCGGAGCTGCCGCTTCTGGGCCGCGGCAAAGTCCGCGATATCTACGGCGTCGATGACGCACACCTCCTGATCGTTACAACCGATCGACTGTCGGCGTACGATGTCGTCCTCCCCGATCCGATTCCCGGCAAAGGCGAACTCCTGACGCAGATCTCTCTGTACTGGTTCCGCCGTATGCAGGATGTCATCGACAATCAGCTGACCGACCTCTCGGTCGACGACGTCATCGATGACGCCGCGCTGGCCGAACAGCTGCGGCGTCGGTCGCTGGTCGTCAAGCGCCTGAAACCCCTGCCGATCGAGGCCGTCGTTCGCGGCTACCTGATCGGCTCCGGATGGCGCGACTACCGGGCCGGCGGAGCGGTGTGCGGCATCGAATTGCCGGAAGGGCTCCGTCAGGCAGAGCGCCTGCCCGCCCCGCTGTTCACGCCGGCCAGCAAGGCGGAAGCCGGCGAACACGACGAGAACATCAGCTTCGCCGACGTCGTGGATCGGGTGGGCGAACGGCTGGCTGAGCAGGTACACGACACCAGCATGGAGATTTATCAGCGTGCCAGCGAGCACGCCGCGGCTCGCGGTCTGATCATCGCCGACACCAAGTTCGAGTTTGGCCTCGACGGGGAAGGCCGCCTGCATTTGATCGACGAAGTGCTGACCCCGGATTCGTCGCGCTTCTGGCCCGCCGCGGAATACCGTCTGGATACGAGTCCGCCGAGTTTCGACAAACAGTACGTCCGCGACTATCTGGACACGCTGGATTGGGACCAGCGAGCTCCCGGACCGGCGCTACCGGCAACCGTTGCCGAAAAGACGGCCGAGAAGTATCGCGAGGCCTATCGGCTCCTCACGGGGCCGGCGACCGTCAGTCCTGACGATCCGCCCAGCGACTGAACAGCGTGTGGAGCTCGTGGATGCCGACCGTCAGCGCGGCCGGTCCGGGCTGCAGGATCACGGCCGATTTGACCTCGTGGAGTTCGGCATCGCGCACGGCCGGCACCGCCGACCAGCCGGGCCTTTCGGCGACACGCTCCGGCCTGAATTTCTTGCCGCACCAGGAACCCACGATCATGTCGGGCTCCCGACGAACCACCTCGAGCGGGTCGGCAATGATTCGATTCTTGCCCAGCGACTCTCGGGCCAGCTCGGGAAACACGTCGTCGCCGCCGGCGAGCCCAATCAGTTCGGACACCCATTGAATGCCGCTGATCTGCGGTTTGTCCCATTCCTCGAAGTACACGCGCGGCCGGCGGCTCAAGCCCGCCGCCGCCCGCTCCACGGCGCGTACGCCCGCCTCGAGTTCCGCCGCGTAGCGTTCGGTCTTTTCCTGCTCCCCAATAAGCGCGCCCAGCGTTCGAATCATGCGAAAAATGCCGTCGACCGAGCGCTGATTGAAGATGTGCACAGCCACCCCCCGGCGCACCAGTTCGGCGCCGATATCAGCCTGCAGGTCGGAGAAACCGAGCACAAGGTCCGGCTCGAGCGCGAGAATGCGATCGATCTTCGCGCTCGTAAAAGCCGACACCTTCGGTTTCTCCTTTCGCGCCCGCGGCGGCCGCACGGTAAACCCCGAGATGCCGACAATGCGGTCCTCCTCGCCGAGCGCGTATAGCGTTTCGGTCGTTTCTTCCGTGAGGCAGACAATACGTTCTGCGTAACCGCCCGCTTGTGTCATGGTATCTCCCTGGAGCCGGAGGGCATTGTCGTGAAAGCTGTGATCGATATCCAGCCGCGGCCGGCGCCGTAAGCGGTACAATTCCCTCATGCTCATCGAGGGAAATCACCTGTCCGAAGGACTGCAGGCGCGCATCGACCGGTTCATCTGGGGCGACGCGCTCGATCGGCGCGGCCTGCCCGGGCGCGCGATTGCGACTCTGCTGCGTTATCTGTACGCCATGCTTCGCGACGTGTTCCAGGGGCAGTTGACGCTCAGGGCAATGAGCCTGGTCTACACGACACTGCTGTCGATTGTGCCGCTGCTTGCCTTCAGCTTCTCGGTCCTCAAGGGTTTCGGCGTACATGAAGACCTGAAGGAGCAGATGTACCTGTTCCTCGAACCGCTCGGAGACGGCGGCCTCATGATTACCGACTGGGTCATGCTGCGGGTCGAAAACGTCAACGGCGGAGTTCTCGGCGGCATTGGTCTTGCGTTCTTCGTCTACACCGCCATCTCGATGGTGCAGAAGGTCGAAGAGAGCTTCAACTACGTCTGGTCAGTCTCCAAACCGCGAAGCTTTGCTCGGCGCTTCTCCGAGTACACGGTCGTGATGCTGGTCGGCCCGCTCGCGATCGTCATTGCGCTGGGCATGATTGCGCCGATTGAAAGGGAACTGTCCGAGTTCGAGACGGTGCGCTTCGCGCTCGAGGAAACCAGCAAGATCATGCCCTACATGATCGTGGCCGCGGTGTTTTCTTTTCTCTATGTATTCATGCCGAACACGCGCGTGCGGTTACGATCGGCCATCGTCGGCGGCGTGACAGGCGGTTTCCTTTGGGCCACGGTCGGCATCTTCTTCACCCAGTTCATCGTCAACTCGGCGAACCAGCAGGCCATCTACGCAAGTTTTGCCGTCGCCGTGGCGGCATTGATCTGGCTATACCTGAACTGGATCGTGCTGCTGCTCGGTGCCCAGGTGGCCTACTACCATCAGAACCCGGCTTACCTCAGAATCGGGCGCCGCGATCCGAGACTCTCCAACTCGATGCGCGAGCGCCTGGCGCTCAACCTGATGTTTCTCATCGGCCGTGCGTTTCGCGGCGGCCGCAGGAAAGAAACCGTTCGCAGTCTGGCGGCCAGCCTGCGTATGCCGTCGATTACGCTGGCGCCGATACTGACCGGCCTCGAACAGGCTGGGCTCGTATCGGTGACCGACCGGGACGCGCTGATACCGGCTCGCGATATCAACCGCATTGGTCTCAACGACATCCTTGCCGTCGTCAGACGCGAGGGCGAAACGGGTTCTTACGACGAACCTCACTGGGAACCCGACGTCGCGGCGCTCGGCAAATCCCTGGACGATGCCGTGACAGGTGCAATCGACAAGCGAACGCTCGCCGATCTGCTCGATTCCGCGGAGCGCGGCGAGGCGGGCTGAGGGCGCGTCTCTCGTTTTCAGCTACCGGCGATCGTCATTTCGCCGATGAGAAGCGAGCCGCAGCGGATGCCGCCACGCAAATCCCTGTCGTCGCCAATACGCTCGATCCGGGAATACAAGTCGCGCAACGTTCCCGCAATGGTGACCTCGTGAACCGGGAACTGAATCTCGCCGTTTTCCACCCAGTGACCGGCGGCTCCACGGGAATAGTCCCCGGTCACGCCGTTGACGCCCTGCCCAATCAGCTCTTCCACAATGAGTCCGGTGCCCATCTCGGCGATCAGGGATTCGAGATCCGCTCCGTTCGATGAAACGACGAGGTTCTGCGCGCCGCCGGCATTTGCGGTCGTCTCGAGCCCCAGCCGGCGCGCGGAATAACTGGAGAGAACGTAGTCTTCGATGGAGCCGGCCGTGACGAGCCCGCGGTCCCAGGTACCCACACCCTCGTCGTCGTAAGCCGCGCTGGCCATGCCACCGGCAATGTGCGGCCGCTCGGTAATGTCCACAAAATCCGGAAACAGCCGCTCACCCCGCGCATTGAGCAAAAACGATGCCTTGCGGTACTGCGCCCCGCCGCTCAGCGCGCTGACGGCGTGGCCGATGAAGCCGCGCGCCAACTCGGGAACGAACAGCACAGGCGCCTGCTGCGTGGGCAGTTTTTGAGCCCCGAGGCGCGCGATGGTTCGCCGGGCCGCTTCGCGGCCTACGGCCTCGGCCGATTCGAGTTCGTCCGGAGAGCGGGCAGCCGTGTAGTGATAGTCCCGCTGCATCTCCCCATTCTGCTCCGCCAGCAAAGCGCAGGTGATGCTGTGGCTGGTTTTGGCAAACTGACCGAAGAAACCGTGACTGTTGCCGTAAGCACGCAGACCGCGATTCTGCGCAACGGTCGCGCCCTCGGAGTTTTTGAGCCGCCGGTCGACGTCCAGCCCGGCTGCCTCGCAGCGTATGGCCAGCTCAATCGCCGCAGTGGCATCGATATCCCAGGGGTGATCGAGATCGAGGTCGATGAGATCGCGACACAACAGGTCGGCATCGGCAAGACCGGCATGCTTGTCCTCCGCGGTGTATGTCGCAAACGAACAGGCCTTGCGAACCACTTCGCGCACGGCATCGGTACTGGTCTCCGACGTGCTGGCGCTGCCTCGGCGTTTGTTGCGGTACACCGTCACGGCAATGCCGTGATCACGGTTGTATTCGAGATTCTCGACGTCGCCGAGCCGTGCGGTGGCGGCGAGTCCCAGATCGTGACTTGCGGCCACCTCCGCCTCGTCGACACCCAGCGCCTTCGCTTCCTCGAGGGCTGCCCGGACAATCGGCTCGAGATCCACTTCGGCGACGTTGCTGCTGGGGTTGTTGTTGCTCGGCTGGTTCATGCTCGCTCTTCTATGCTGGGGCCGAAGGCAGCCCCGTGGTAGACTCCGCTGCCCTTGAAAGGCCGGAGCGTTCCGCGGGGTAGCTTAGCCGGTGCAGGACACAAAACCCAGCAAAAGCGCGCTCAAGCGGGAAGATCAGGCGTTAAAGGTTCTCGCCGAGAAGCTCGTGTCGCTGGGGTCAGTCGAACTCGATCGTCTGCCGCTCGACGAGCGTCTCAGGGACGCCTTAGACGTCGCTTCGCGAATACGCGCTCATGGCGCGCTGCGCCGACAACGCCAGCTGATCGGTAAACTGTTGAGGCAGTCGGACGCCGAAGCGATACGGCGTGCTCTGGCGGAACTCGGCCGGGACAGCGCTGTGGAAAAACGGCGTTTCAAAAGCGCAGAGTTGTGGCGCGACCGTTTGCTCGCGGAAGGCGAGGCTGCACTCGACGCCTGCGTGGCCGCAACTGGCGCTGACGCATCTGTTCTACGGGACCTCCTGCGAAGAATTCGGGGAAGCCGCAGCGAAAAAGCCGAAAAGACGGCGCGTCGCGAACTGTTCAGGGTCGTTCGCGACGCTCTGCAAAGTCAATCTTCCGAAGGGCAACAGGTCGAGGCCCCGCCGGATGAACAACAAGCTGAACAACAACAAAAGGAAGCTTAAGTCACGATGAACAAGCGCATAGGCATCATCATGGGATCGCAGTCCGACTGGGACACGATGCGTCATGCGAGCGAAACACTCGACAGCCTCGGCGTTTCGCATGAAACCCGGGTGGTTTCGGCACACCGCACGCCCGACCTGCTGTTCGAGTATGCGGAGAGTGCGCTTGAGCGCGGACTCAAGGTCATTATTGCTGGCGCCGGCGGCGCGGCGCACCTGCCGGGCATGGCGGCAGCCAAGACTCGTGTGCCGGTGCTGGGCGTGCCGGTTCAATCCAAGGCGCTCAACGGACAGGACTCGCTCCTGTCGATTGCACAAATGCCGGCCGGCATTCCCGTGGGGACACTGGCCATCGGCAAAGCCGGCGCCGTCAACGCCGCCTTGCTCGCGGCCGCCATCCTCGCCAACGAGGACGAAGCTGTCGCCGAGGCGCTGGACGAGTTTCGCCGCAAGCAAACGGCGAAGGTACTCGCAAATCCCGATCCGGCCGGCTGAAGACCATGCACGTCGGTATCATCGGCGGCGGCCAGCTGGGTCAGATGCTGGGCCACGCGGGACGCGAACTCGGAATCAGCTGCGAATTTCTGGATCCTTCGCCAGCCCCGCCGGCGGCAAGCGCAGGGTCCGTCACCACGGCGGCGTTTGACGACCCTGCAGCGCTCGCCGCGCTCGCGCATCGCGTCGACGTCTTGAGTTACGAATTCGAGAACGTGCCTGTCGACGCTCTCGCTACTGTCGCCGACGCCTGCCCGGTCTACCCGCCGCTGCGGGCGCTGACCGAAGCGCAGGACCGGCTTCGCGAAAAGCAGCTTTTCGCGACGCTCGACATTGCGTTGCCCGGCTGGCACGTCGTGGACAGCCGCGGCGATCTGACGGCGGCCGCCGAAAAACTCGGACTGCCGCTGGTGCTCAAAACCCGCCGCCTCGGATACGACGGCAAAGGCCAGGCCCTGATATCGACCGAGGCTGACCTCGATACGGCCTGGGCCGAGCTCGGCGGTAATGCGCTCATTGCCGAGCAATGGGTGGACTTCGACTACGAAGTCTCCGCCATTGCAACGCGCGGCATCGACGGCGATGTTGTCGTCTACCCGCTGACCCACAACGTGCACTCGGGCGGGATACTGCGCTATTCGCGCGCACCGATAAAATCGCCGCCACTCGAACACAAAGCGGCAGAATATATTCACCGCCTGCTCGAGGAACTCGACTACGTGGGCACACTTGCGCTCGAGCTGTTTGTCGTCGGGGACTCGCTGTTCGCCAACGAGTTTGCGCCGCGGGTCCACAACTCGGGACACTGGACGATCGAAGGGGCCAGCGTGAGTCAGTTCGGCAACCACCTGCTGGCCGTCACCGGGCAAAAGCCGAAGGCGCCCGAACTCCGGGGCCACGCCGGCATGCTCAACCTGATCGGCGAGCTGCCGCCCGAGGCCCGCAAACCGCTGGATACGGGCGCCGTGCTCCATGATTACGGAAAATCACCCCGCCCAGGACGAAAGCTCGGCCACCTGACCCTGGTCGCGAGCAGCGCCGGCGAGCGGGACGCCAGATTGGCGCGGCTCGGCGAAAGTGTGACGGGATCGACACCAGAGTTCGGCACTGCCCAATAGCCCGAACCCGCGGATTGCGGGTAAACTGTGGCTTTGGCCGGGCTCATGCCGGTCGTGTCAGGCAAAAAGCTGGGTATGTCCTATCTAGAGCACTTCAAGCTGGAAGAACAACCGTTCCGGTTAACTCCCGACCCCGGCTTTGTCTATTGGTCCAAGCAGCACGCTCGCGCCAAGGCCTACATGGAATCGACCATTTGGCTGGCCGACGGCTTTGTCGTCATCACGGGCGAGATTGGCTCCGGCAAGACAACCCTCCTGCAGTCGTTTCTCGCCGAGCTCGACGAAGACATCGTCTATGCGGTGGTCTCCCAGACTCAGCTCAACGCCACCGAGTTTCTGCAGGCCGTCCTTACCGAGTTCGGCTTCAAGCCGTTTAACAAGGACAAAGTCGAGCTACTCGACATGCTCAATATGTTTCTCATCGAACAGTACTCGAACGGTAAGAAGGTTGTGCTGATCGTCGACGAAGCGCAGAACCTCTCGAAGAAAGTACTCGAAGAGATTCGCATGCTCTCGGGTATCGAGACACACAAAGAAAAAGTCCTGAGAATCATTCTCGCGGGACAGCCGGAACTCAAGGACACACTGGACTCGCCCAACCTGAAACAACTCGTGCAGCGTGTGCGTCTGAGGTTTCACATCGGACCGCTCGACAAGGGCGAGATGCGCGAATATATCGACCATCGTCTCTCGGTCGCCGGCCGGCGTCCGAACGACCTGTTCGCCGAGGAATGCTTCGACGCCATACACCGATATACGGGTGGGGTCCCGCGGCTCATCAACACGCTGTGCGATACCGCCTTACTCATCGCGTTCGCCGACGAAAAAGACGTCGTATCCGTCGACGACATCTGGGCCGCCGTCAAGGAGCTCGACTGGAAGGAGCACGAGTACAACACGGGCGTTTTTTCTCAGCTCAACAAACCGGTTTTTACCCCGGGCACGGAACCGTCGGTCACGCGCGTGGAGATCCGCTCGGAAGACAAAACGCTATCGACCCAGAGCTTCCCGCTTGGGCGGGTCATTATTGGCCGCTCACCCGACAACGAGATCTACATCAAGAGCAAGTTCGTCAGCCGGCATCATGCCCAGCTCGTCAGTGACGAGGAAGGCGCGACGATTCAGGATCTCAACAGCACTAACGGTATCTTTATCGGCGACAAGCAGGTGAAGAAACACCGCCTTCGTGACGGTGACGTCATCTCGATGGGCGTGCACGAACTGGTCTACCACGACCTGCGCGCAGGCATCGACGGAAGCGAAGATACCGCCAACGCGGGCCTCGAAGACGACGAGGCGTCGGCAATCTAGGTCTCAATGAGTGGCTCGGAGTGCCCCGAAGCCGCTGCTTCGTGTTACCCCGGACGGCGACTGCGGCCGCCGTTGCGCGCTTTGCGGCGCTTGTAGAGCACAAGAACCCCGGCAGCGATACACAAAACACCGGTGGTGATGCAAAGGGTCGGCCAGTAGTCGTGAGTGACGTACGCGGCGGCCAGAAGCGAAACGATGCCGGCCGCCAGGTAAAAGTACGGCAGACTTTCGTAAAGCGGTTTGGATATCCACATGTGCCACATCTCGCCTGCACCCCCAGTCGGGACGTCACATTGTGTCGACCGCGCCGGTGTCCGTCCAGCACGTCCAGCTGGTAGATCGGCGAGAAACGCCCCTGGCGATTCCATCGACCCTGTCTTCCAGGCACAAGAGAAAACCCGGCTCGATGCCGGGTTTTCTTTTTGT
This sequence comes from Woeseiaceae bacterium, assembly GCA_028289545.1. Lineage (GTDB taxonomy): Bacteria > Pseudomonadota > Gammaproteobacteria > Steroidobacterales > Woeseiaceae > UBA1847. The sequence continues at coordinate 24,645 of JANQPG010000054.1, read as the reverse complement.
ATCAACCGCTTGCGCGTATGGTTGGGGTATAGGACCGGGCTCAGGCGAGCTTGAACAAGCGCAGAAGCCGCGCCAGCAGCGAGTCGGACAGCCCGTCGACGGCGAGATCCGGTTCGAGATCGACGTTCCTGAAGCTGCTGACGAATGCCTGGCCTTCTCTGTCCAGATCCTGCTCGGTAATTGTATTGTCGAAAGCCATGGTACCCATTCCTTGGAGAGACGTTTGAGAGACTAGCGGATACGCTTTCGAATTTGAGTGCGTTGGCTCACAGAGCACAATGAGAAACGGTTCAGGGCCTCGCTTATGTCAAGCGGCGGCCTCTCGCCAAGCGCTCGAGGCAATCACTCGAGACGGTTGCGCGAAACATTCGTTCAGGACGTTCCGCCGACGGTCAGCTCATCGATCTTGAGCGAGGGCTGGCCGACACCCACCGGCACGGACTGCCCCTCCTTGCCACAAGTCCCCACGCCGCTGTCGAGTTCCAGATCGTTGCCGACCATGGAGATCTTTGTCAGCACTTCCGGACCGTCGCCGATCAACATGGCGCCTTTGACCGGAGCCGTAATTTTGCCGTTTTCGATCAGGTAGGCCTCGCTTGCCGAGAACACAAATTTGCCCGACGTAATGTCGACCTGCCCGCCGCCAAAATTGGGCGCGTAAAGACCCTTGTCAACGGAGGCCAGGATCTCCTCCGGCGCGTGCGGTCCGGCCAGCATGTAAGTGTTGGTCATGCGCGGCATCGGTATGTGCGCAAACGACTCGCGCCGGCCGTTACCCGTAGGGCTGACGCCCATGAGCCGGGCGTTCAGCTTGTCCTGCAAATAGCCTTTCAGCACGCCGTTTTCGACCAGCACGTTGTACTGTCCCGGAACGCCCTCGTCGTCGACGGTCAGCGATCCGCGGCGATCCGGCAACGTACCGTCGTCGACGATCGTACACAGCTCGGACGCCACCTGTTCACCCAGGCGGCCGCTGAATGCCGAGGTTCCCTTGCGGTTGAAATCGCCCTCCAGACCGTGGCCGACGGCCTCGTGCAGCAACACGCCGGGCCAGCCTGGACCCAGCACAACGGGCATCGTTCCGGCGGGCGCCGGTATTGCGTCGAGCTGCACAACCGCCTGACGGACAGCTTCGCGCGCGTATTCAAGCGGCCGGTCGCTGTCGATGAAATAGTTCAGATCAAAACGCGCGCCGCCACCGGCGTAACCCTGTTCACGGCGTCCCTCCTGTTCCAGGATAACGCTGACGTTGAAGCGGACCAGAGGCCGGACGTCGGCGGCAAGGGTGCCGTCCGAGGCCGCAATCAGCACCAGATCCTGGCTGCTCGTGAGACTCAGGCTAACCTGTTCGACTCGTGAGTCCATTGCACGCGTGGCGGCGTCAATGCGTGCGAGCAGCGCCGTCTTTTGTTCGTCTGTGACGCTGGTCGTCGGATCGATGGCCGGATACAGGCGTGCCGGGCTCTCCCGGCGCCATGCCTTGAGCGAACCCTGGTCGCCGGCGCGAACGATGGCGCGTGCCGCGCTGCCCGCCTGCTTCAGCGCCGGTAGCAGCAACTCGTCAGAATACGCAAAACCGGTCTTTTCGCCGCTGACGGCACGTACACCCACACCCTGATCGTGGCTGAAGCTGCCCTCCCGAATGATGCTGTCTTCGAGTGTCCAGCTTTCCTGCCGGCTGACCTGGAAATACAGGTCCGCGTGATCGACGGCGCCGCAAAGCACGCCGCCAAGCGTCTCGCTGAGTGCCCGCTCGTCGAGTCCCGCGGGCTCGAGCATATGCGTCATAACGGTGTCGACAGGGTTTGCTGAAGTTGTGTTCACAGAGGCTTCCATTCGTATTTGGGCTTTCAGGGGACAGCTTGGGCACCCGACAACCGCCGGTTGACAAGTGCCGGGAACTCCTTGCGCAGACGCTCGACGCGGTCGAGGTCGACCGGCGCCACGACAACGCCGCTGCCCTCCTCGAGTTCGCCGAGCACTTTACCCCACGGATCCACAATCACCGAGTGCCCGTAGGTGCTGCGTCCGTCAGGGTGGGTGCCAGTTTGCCCGGGAGCAATAACGTACGCCAGGTTTTCGACGGCGCGTGCCCTGAGCAGCGTATGCCAGTGCGCTCGACCCGTCGTTTCGGTAAACGCCGCGGGTACGGACAACAGCGTAGCGCCCGCGTCCACGAGTTCCCGATATAGCTCCGGAAACCGGAGGTCGTAACAAATGCTCAAGCCCAGCTTGCCAAGCGACGTGGGCACGACGACGACCTCGTCACCGGGGTACATGCTTCGAGACTCCCGGTACGACTCCTTGCTGTCAGCGAGATCGACGTCGAACAGGTGAATCTTCCGGTATACGGCACTGAGCGCTCCGGTGGGATCAAAAACCAGGCTGGCGCCGTACGTTCTTCGGTGATCGGGCGAAACGAGCGGCAGGCTTCCGGCAACGATCCACAACTCGAGACGCTCGGCCGTTTCCGAAAGAAACGTCTGGATCGGGCCCTCACCCGGCTGCTCCGCGATGGCGGTCTTTTCCCGCGAACGCTTTGGCATCAGCGCGAAGTTCTCGGGCAACACGGCAAGCGCCGCACCCTTGGCGGACGCCTCTTCCAGCAGGCCGCGCGCTTGCTCGATATTTTCGGCAACGTCGTCGCCGCTGTGCATTTGCACGGCAGCCGCCAGCGGAACAGCGGTCCCGGTCACTCGCTTCTCGCCTCCGCGGACGTTTCCTGTTCGATGAGGCAGCCTGCCAGTTCGCCGCTGCTCGCGAAACGCTCCGGATCAGCCGTCGTCAGCTCGGGCGCATCCCACGAGCCGTCGATGGCGTAATACACCTGGCCCAAGTCCTGCAGCGGCTTTTTGAAGATCTGCGAAAATATCAGCACGGCCACCGCTGCCTGCGGCCCGGCCGTGGCCGCCGCCACGACGGGCAGCGCATTGCCGAAGTTGGCGCTAATGACCGCCGTCTGCTCGTAGTCGCGTTCGGTCAGGCTCGCCCGCCCGATAATCGCAATGTCGGCCGCAGGCGCCTCGAGCGACAGGTTGCAGGTATACGTCTCGCCGTCCTCGAGGCGGAAGCTGCCCTCAATACTGTCGAACCCGAAGCCGTCACCGAAGACGTCGGAGAAATCCAGCGACAGGCGGCGCGGCAGCGCCACAATACTCATCAGGCCAAAGACGCGCCCCGCGCCGGGTTCAACCTCGTCGAGCTGTCCGGCGCCCAGGCGCAGCTGCACCTCTCCGTCCAGGGTTGGCAGAAAATCCCCGTCCGGTCCGCCGGACCAGTCGACGTCGAGAAGAACGCGCATGTCCTCGCCGAGAAGCCCGGGCGAGTACCCGAGGCGCGACATCGTGACGGCCACGTTGCTGCTGGTCAGCGTTGCGGTCACCGCCGTTCGGGACCCCAGCGGATCTTCGATGTCCACGAGCCAACTGCCTTCGGCGACAATGTCGAAGGTCGCGTCCTTGGCAATGATACGCTCGCTTCGGAGGCCGCCCTCGACGCGCAGCAACTCGGCCTCGACGGCGCCAAATCCGCGATCGCCGAGCCCGAACTCTTCCGTCTTCAGCGATATCGACGGCAGCCTGCGTGGGTCGATTGCCGAGCGCTGCGACGGAATGGCGGTGGCATCTCCCGGCAGCACCAGACGCTGCATGTCCATCACCAGCGGGCGGTCGCCTTCGAGTTCGTAGGGTACGAATACCGAGCCACTCACGTCTTCGCCCTCGAACTGCAGGAGCCAGTCGCGGGCACTGCGGTCCAGCCGCACCGTGTGATTGACCAGATGCTGCCCAAACAGGCGCAGGTTGGTCACCTCGAGATCAATCGAACGGATGCGTTCCAGTATGTCCGGCTCGTCGCTCTGCTTGTCTCCGAGCGCAAGCCATTCCTCGAAGACGACGTCGCTGGCTTTGCCGCGAATGTGCAGACCGCGCGTATCGGCGGGCGGCGGCGGATCTCCGCCCAGCGACAACACGCCGCGATCCAGATCCCACACGTCGCCGCTTTTCAGGAAATCGAGTTGCCAGCGAAGGTCGTCGTCGATGCCGCCCGTGGTCTCGATGGCCTCGGCACCTGCTTTCAGGCGCATGGCTCCTGCAAACGCGAGCGGCGCATCACTCGATTTTGCAAACGGTTCCGGCAGGTTGATCGCCAGCCCCACGAGGTCGCTCGCGGCTTCGACGGTCAGCTCTCCCGGTTCGCCGTCAGCCTTGGCGTCCGGGAACAACACGCTGACGGTGTACTCGCTGGCGCCCTCGATGAAGCGTTCAGCCGGCAGGCCAAAACCGTCGACGAGCCCCTCGGCGCTGACGCGACCGAACGCGTTCAATATGACGCTGAACCCGTCCATCTCCTCGGGGGCGGGCTGAAGATCGAAGCTCACCGGCTGCTCCAGGAAGCTGCCGGTAAGCGCTTCGCTTGAAATGTCGTCTTTCTCGATAATCACGGCACCGGACAGCGCAGTAACCGGCTGCTTGAGGCCCGGCACGGATACACTGCCGTTTTCCGTCTCCACCCGCGCGGTGACCTCAAAATCCCGTGCCCGTTTGATCGGCACCGTCAGATCCAGTGCCAGCGAGCCCTCACCCTCCACGGCAATGTTGTCGAGCTGCCCCGCGAAGAGCCCGGCCAGCGGGCTGCCGTTGGCGTACTGGCGAATCGTCTCCAGCGTGCCGGTTGCCAGGCCCTCGATCTTGAGCACCGGCTCCCGCAAATCCGGGATGTCGACTTGCGCATCGACGATACTGTTGCCGGCGCTTGTTGATCGATTACGAACCGTATAGAGCCGCGCATTATCCAGAACGGCATCAACGTCGATCAGCTGGGCCGCCGGCCAGCGGTTGAGATACTGAAACTCCGTGTCGCGAATATTGGCCTCGATCAGCAGGCGTCCCTCGTTGCCGTCAAACGGAAACTTCAAAAGCGGCCCGTTGAGCCGCGCCGTCCCGGACGGGATCTGGCCGCTCACGAGCGCATTCTGAAACCAGCTCGCCAGCTGCGGCTGCAGCAACTGGTCGGGCAGGTACTGTTTGGCAATCGCAATATCGGCAACGCTAAACGTCGACGACAGGTCGATGACCGGCCCGGCGTCCCCCTCGAAAGTCAGCTGCAAACTGCTATTTGCCGACACGCCCGGATTGCTGAACGCAATGCTGTCGGAAAGGATCGTCAGACGCTCGTCACTATGCCGCCAGATGACCGTGCCCGTCAGCGTATCGAGCGGAATGCGGTTGCTGACAAAATTCGGCAACCCAAGGCTGGCCTGCTCCGCGTCGATCTCGACAAAACCGCCGGCGCTGTCCGCGCGGACGCTGCCGCTCAGGTTACGAACGCCGGGAAAACCGTCGGCGGCGGCGATGCCGAGGTTTTCGAAGCGGGTCTCGACCGAAAAATCGGGGCGCTCCGCGTCGAACCGGCTCATGTTTGCGCTAAGCCGCCGCAGCACGCCATCCGGGTCGAAGCGCTCAAGGAGCGTCAGCGTTTGTTCGTCGAGCCAGGGTTTGAGCAAAACCGTGTCGCTCAGGTTCAGGTAGTCCGCGCGCACGTCGAATCTTGTCGGCGTGCCCTCGCCGTTGATGCCTGCCTCGACCCGCAGCGAGGAGACGGGCCATTCGCCGTTGACGGTCGCCAGCGAAAACTCGTCGAATGCCGCCAGCCACCCAGCCGTATCCCGGCGATACTCGAAACGGCCCGCCGCCGAAAACGGTTCGGCGCCGGGCACCCGAACTTCCCTGAGTTCAAAATCCGCGGCCACCTGCTCTGCACCGGAGGCACCCACACGCACGGTGACGTCCAGATCACCGAATCCGGACTCTATCGACGTATCGCCAATCCGCAGCAATGTCGACCAGCCGCCGAGCACAAGCTCCCGACCCGCGACGACCACATCCCAATGCCGCTCGGCCGGTTCGAGGTCGGTGAGGCGTGTCGCCGAAACGTTCAGCTGCCGGCCAAGAGCATCCGGCAGCCTGAGTTCGGCGTCGATCGCCAGACGCTGTGAATCCCTTGCGGCACTCAGACGCGAAACGGTGAGGAAGCTAGGGCGCTGATCGCCCGCACGGAGCACGATAAACTCGATATCCTCGCCCGTAATGTCGATTGCCCCGCCGGAAGCCGCCGGGTTCTGGCCCGCTCCCAGCAAGTCGTCTATGGGCGCGCCCTGCAACCACCAGCGGCCGTCGTCGCGTTCGCGCAGCTCTATCGACGTGTCGCGCACGCTGATCCGGTCCACTACCACCGTGCGGTCGCGCAGCAACCGGAGCGCCGCGACGCCGATTGACACTTCTTCCGCGGCCAGAAGGCGCGTGTTGCTCTCTTTGCGAATCAATTCAGCGTCGTAGAAATTGAGCTCCGGGCCGCGTAGCCCCCAGCGGGCATCCATGCCTGAAAACTCGACCTGCACACCAACGGTTTCGCTGACCCACGCTTTCAGCTCTTCCTGATACTCGGGCAATTTCGGCAGAAACAGACGGAACAGCCCGACAGCCACGGCCAACAGGATCACGGCACCGGCTACCGTATAGGCCAGAAACTTGATCAAGCGTTTGAAGAACTTCTGCATAGCTGTCGCGTAAGACGGTTACATCGGGTAATTACATTCAGACAATCACATCAGGACCACGTCGAACTGGTCCTGCAGATACAGCGACTCGGTCTGCAAGCCGATGGATTTGCCCGTCTGCTCCTCGAGTTCGGCGAGCGCAGGCGCCTGTTCATCGAGCAACAGCTCGATGACGTCCTGATGCGCCAGCACCAGCAATTCGTCGAAGTCGAACTGCCTGACCTGGCGAATGATCTCGCGAAAAATCTCGAAGCACACGGTCTCCACCGTCATGACGAAGCCGCGTCCCTGACAGCTTGGACAATCTTCGCAGAGAATATGCTGCAAGCTTTCACGCGTCCTTTTACGGGTCATTTCGACCAGACCCAGCGGCGAAACCGGGGTCAGCTGGTGGCGGGCATGGTCGCGCGACATCGCCTGTTCGAGCGCCGCCAGCACGCTTTCACGATGGTCCTCCTCCTCCATGTCAATAAAATCGATAATGATGATGCCGCCGAGATTACGCAGGCGCAGCTGTCTCGCAATCGCTACCGCGGCTTCAAGGTTGGTCCGATAGATGGTTTCCTCGAGATTGCGGTGACCCACGTATCCACCCGTGTTGATGTCGATCGTCGTCATCGCCTCGGTCTGGTCGAAGATCAGATAGCCGCCGGACTTCAGGGGTATGCTGCGCTCCAGCGCCTTCTTGATTTCGTCCTCGATGCCGTGCAGGTCGAATATCGGCCGCCGCCGCCGGTACAGCTCCAACATATCCTCGACGCCCGGCAGAAACGTTTGGGCAAACGCGAACATCTCCTCGAAATCCGGTGCCGAGTCCACCAGTATGTGATCGACGTCACTCGTTACCATGTCGCGCAGCACCCGTAGCGGCAGGGACAGATCTTCGTGTATGAGTGTTTTTACCCCTTTCTTGCTGCACCGTTCCTGAACGACTTCCCATAGCCGCACCAGATACTTGAGGTCTCCTCGCAACGAGTCGATCGACGCGCCCTCCGCAACCGTGCGCACTATCGCGCCGCAGTCGAGACCGAACTCCTCGAGGAGCTCCGCGACCAGCGTGCGCAAACGTTCACGCTCTTCCTCATCCTCTATGCGCGCCGACACTCCCACGGTGTCGCCCTTGGGCAGCAGCACAAGGTGCCGGGAGGGCAGCGTAATGAACGTCGTCAGGCGAGCGCCCTTGTTGCCGAGCGGATCCTTGACGACCTGCACGAGCAACTCGTCGCCCTCCCGGATGAGCTCGCGAATGCTCGGCAACTCGTCCTCGGAAACCGTCTCGCCGTTGTTTGGCCTCTTGATGTCGGACGCATGCAGGAACGCCGTGCGCGCAAGCCCAATGTCCACGAACGCCGCCTGCATTCCGGGCAAGACCCGAGAGACCTTGCCTTTGTAGATGTTGCTGATCACGCCGCGGCGTTCTGCGCGCTCGACATACACCTCCTGCAGCACGCCGTTTTCGAGCAGGGCCGCACGAACCTCGCCCGAGGTCACGTTGACGAGTATCTCCTCTTTTGACTGCTCGTCACTCATCGGTGTCGGCTCATCGGTCCTCGAGAACCGGCAGGCCCGGCACCCCGGCCGCCGCCAGCAGGCCGGCCGTTTCGAACACCGGCAGACCGACCACGCCGGAGTAGCTGCCGCTCACGTGACTCACGAATACGCCTCCCAAACCCTGGATCCCATAAGCCCCGGCTTTGTCACGGGGCTCCCCACTCTGCCAGTATTGCAGCGCCTCGTCCCGACCGATTTCGCGAAACCGGACCTCTGTCTCCGAAAGCGCCGTGGAAAGTTCCGACCCGGCCGAGACGGCAACCCCGGTCAACACGATATGTTTACGCCCGGAGAGCCGCGCGAGCATGTCGAGCGCGTGGTCTCGACCGGTCGGTTTGCCGAACACTTCGCCGTCCAGCACGACGGCCGTGTCGGCCGCAAGCACCACACGGTCCTCCCTTGCCGCCGCGAGCGCCTTGGCCGAGGCCAACCGCAATACGAGCTCTTCGGCCGCTTCGTTGGCTCGCGGCGTTTCGTCGACGTCGACGCTTTGCTGCTCGAACTCGAGACCGAGCGCTTCCAGGATGTCGCGCCGCCGCGGAGACGATGAAGCAAGCAGCAGACGCGGTTTTTGCAGTTTCATGCGCTTTCTCAGGCTCGGTGATAAGGGTGCCCGGCTTCGAGCGACCAGGCGCGATACAGTTGCTCGACACAAAAAATGCGGGCGAGCCCATGGGGCAAGGTGAGCGAGGACAGCGACCAGCAGAAATCCGCGCGCTGCCTGACAGCTTCACTGACGCCGTCGGCCCCGCCAATGGCAAAACACAAATTGCGACCGTCGTGCTGCCACGAGGCGAGCTGCCGCGACAGTTCGACACTGGATAGCGCTTTGCCGCGCTCGTCCAGCAATACGAGGAAATCGTCGCCGAGTTTTTTTAGAAGGCGGTCGCTCTCGAGGTCACGCGCCTCGGCCGGGCGCTCGCGACCGCCGCGCTTCACAGCCGGAAGGACGTCGACTCGAAAACGCCATGCGGGAGGCAGCCGGCCGGCGTACCCGGTGACGGCGGTATCAACCCACGCCGGCTGCCGGTCACCGACAGCCAGGACACGAACGTGCATGATCAGGCCAGTCTTGTCGGTCTAGTCCCCGGTCGGCAACACGCCGGACCCCCGGGGGGGCCGAGCGTCACCCGTTGGGATGCTAGTGCTCGCTCGCGGCCTTGCCGCTCGCCGAGCCCAGCGACCAGAGTTTCTCCAGATTGTAGAACTCACGCACTTTCGGCAGCATGACGTGGACCAGCGCATCCTGCAGGTCGAGCAATACCCATTCCCCGCCTGCCTCACCTTCGACACCCGCCGGGCGATGGCCGGCGGCCTTGGCCTTTTCCGCCACGTTGTCGACCAATGCCTGAACGTGCCGGTTGGACGTACCGCTGGCGACAATCATGAAGTCCGTCACGGTTGTCATATCGCGAACGTCCAGCTTCACGATATCCTGAGCCTTGACGTCGTCGAGCGCTTCGATGACCAGAGCGCTCAGCTCTTCGCTGTTCAGTTGTCCGCTAGTCATAGGCTTTTACACATCCTCCAGTTTTTGAACTTGGCGATTGCAGTTTCTCCTTTGCCGGTTTGCCGGCGTCGATCTCACGTGTTTTCGTAGCAGGCCAGCTCCTGCATGACCTCAATGACAGAGTCTGGCATCAGGAAGCGTGGATTGCGACCAATGGCGATCAGTTGGCGTATGTCGGTCGAGGCAATCTCGAGCTGCGTGACCGCGTGTATGTGCACAAGGCCCGCCGGACTGGCGTGCAGCGACTCCACCTTGTGTGTGCCGTGCTCCGCGAGCAAATCGCCGAGCGGACCGTAATCCGGCGCCCTCCAGCCCGGCCGGTGCGCAACGACAATGTGCGCCAGATCGAGGATTTCATCCCAGCGATGCCAGCCGGGCAGATTCAGGAACGCGTCCATCCCAACGATCAGCCCCAGCGGCCGGTCAGGAAACTCCTGCCTCAGACTCGCGAGCGTATCGTACGAATACGACGGTCCACTGCGACGGACTTCCCGGTCGTCAACGATGAGGCCGGGTTGGCCGGCGGCAGCGGCTTCGACCATTGCGAGCCGCTCAATCGCCGTTGCAAACGTCTTGCCGCGGTGCGGCGGGTCGCCGCAGGGAATGAACCGCACCTCGCCAAAATCCAGCGCCTGCAGCATCTCGAACGCCGTTCGCAGATGGCCGTAGTGAATCGGATCGAAGGTGCCGCCGAATACACCGACCGGCTTCAAAACGCGACGCTCCCGTCCCTGAAATACAGAGCTGCCGTCATGCCGCCCGCCTTGCGACGCGGCCCGCCAGAACGACCACAACCTCGCTGACCCGCTGCCACGGATCGCCCGGAGCCTGACCCTTGGATACGGCATCGGCCACGCCGAGCGCCTTCAGGAGCCGGTAGCTGCTGCCGAGCGAATGGCGGCTGAGCGCGCTTTTGACGAGCGCCTGCCGGTTTCGCCACACGCCGTTTTTTTGCATGACGGCACCGAGGTCGCGTCGTTCCCGCGAGGCCTCGGCCAGTTTTGCGAGGACGCGCACTTCGCGAATCAGCGCCCACACGGCCAGTACGGGCTCCACCCCTTCGGCCCGCAAACCGGCAAGCACACGCAGCGCGCGAGCGGCGTCGCCGGCCAACGCGGCGTCGGCCAGCTTGTAGACGTCGAAGCGGCTGCTGTTGGCAACCGCGGCGGCGACGGCTTCAGCGTCTATTGCGCCTTCGCCCAGAATCAGCCTGAGCTTCTCTATTTCCTGGCTTGCGGCGAGCAGGTTGCCCTCGACTCGATCGGCGATCAGCATCACGGCGTCACGATCGGCCTTCAAACCGGCCGCTTTCATGCGCCGGTCGATCCACTGCGGCAGTTCGCGGCGTTCGACGGGCCAGATGGGCAGCGATACGCCGGCGCTGTCCAACGTCTTGGCCCATTTGGCGTTGCTGGCTGCCCGGTCGAGCTTCGGCCCCGTCACGATGAACAGGGTATCTGCGTGCAGGTCGTTGACGAGATCCACGATCGCGGCCGCGCCGGCCTTACCCGGTTTGCCGGTAGGCAGCACAAGCTCCACGATACGCCGCTCCGCAAACAACGACAGGTTGGCGCTCGAGTCTCTCAACGCTGCCCAGTCGAAACCCGGTCCCGCCACATGCAGGTCGCGTGTGCCGAATCCCTCTTCCCTCGCACGGGCACGAATAGCATCGAGCGCCTCGGCGACAAGCAGGTGCTCATCGCCCGTCACGAGATAGCAGGGCGAAAGGCCTTGCTTCAGGCGAGTCGACAGCTGATTGGCGTGGATCTTCACGCGAACAAAGACTTGCTCATAAGCCCAAGCTCATAAGTCCAGGGAATCTCATGCCGTCTCGAATGTACCGGGACCCTGCGAGCACAAGCGCCACAGGAGGTCTTCAGGCATGGCCGGGTGCGACAATGGCTGAGCCTTCCAGTAGAACGGGGATGCCGTCGTTGACGGGGTACATGAGCTTGCCGTCGTCGGTAATCAGCGCCTCGGCCAATCTCTCTGTCACTGCGGTGCCGTCGCGGCTCTGCACATCACCGCTGTCGATGGCGACGTTCAGTTCGTCCAGTGCCTCGCGGCGCATGACGGACAAGCCTTTGTGCGTGACTGGACAACGCAAGATGGTAAGCAGGCTCTTGTTCATCAACTAAAGGCTAGCATGAGCGTTCGGCGTCTTAAACCGCCAATTATAGACGTCGGAGCCAGTTTTCCAGTTCCGGGTTGCCCGCTTCGCGGGCGGCGGCCAGGGCCGCATCCAGACTGTCATGGCTGGGCCTGAACGACTCGTCGATATACCGGCAGCGCAGCATCAGCTTGGCCGCGGCGCGAGCGTCACCGGCGGCAAGCAGCAGATCCAAGTAAATCTGCGCCAGTTTCAGGGCCGGGAAACGGTCATCCCACTTCAACATCTGGTCGAAAAACCACGGCCACGCATCGCCCGGCGACGGTTCATCCGATCGAATCCAGCCCGTGACGTGCTGGAGGGCGCCTTCGACGTTGCCGCGGCTTGCAAACCCGTAAGCGTGATTCAGCACGCTCGTGCGTTCCCGCTCGAGATCGCTAATGACCTTCTCGGGTTCCGGTTCGAGCGGTGTTTCGATGTCGACCTCGGCGAACAGGTCGTGGGGTCGGATGGCGCCCCCGAGAACGGCGAACAAGGCGAACAGCAGGTAGAGATCCACGGCGGCGGTCAGCCAGCGCGGTAGTCCTTCCGTGGCGCTGACCGCCAACAACATCAGGAAAACGAAGGCCGGCCCCACCCAGTAGCTGCTGCCCAGCCTCTGCGCAACGCGAAACATCGAAACCGGATTGAGGCTCTCCAACGGTGAGCGAGTGACAGCCAGAATGATGAGCGACAACGGCACGACAACGATTAGTACAGCTGCAACGGCCATGGCCGCCGCGGTGCCGAAAGACTGCTCTGCCAGTTGGACTGCCCCGACTGAAATCGCGACGTGAACGATTGGAAACAGGCTCCAGAACTGTCCCACGATCGTAAAAAGCTCAATGCCGGGCGGAGCCGGATCCACTCCGCGCGCTCTCGCCTCGAGCATCTGCAGCGAATAGCGCATTATGGCGGGCAGCACGGCGACGAGCAGATAGATACCCAGCAAGCCTGCGCTCCGGGCCAGCAGCCACAGCACGTAGAACGTCGCGAACGTCACAAGCGGCGCGGAGTGCCGCAACGGATACGTCAGCTCGCGAACAAATTCCGCTGGCGTCATGCGGCGTCCTCGTCGGCCCGACTTGCCCTGGCCGGCGGCACGGGATCCCAGCCGCTGCCTCCCCAGGGATGGCAGCGGAGTATGCGCCGCACGCTTAACCAGGAGCCACGGAAGAAGCCGTGCGTCTCCAACGCCTCGATGGCGTATTGCGAGCAGGTCGGCTGGTAGCGGCAGCGCCCTAGCCAGGGTGACAGCGCCAGCTGATAAAACCGGACGACGGCGATCAGCGGCAACACCTGCCAGCGGCGCCTGGGCATCACGCTGTCTCTAACTGTTCCTGCGCAAAGCCGCGAATCGCAGCCAGCATCGAGGCCAGCCCGTTACTGCGGGTCGGACTCAAATGACTCTCCAGGCCAAGCGCCTGCACAAAATCCGGCGGAGTGCCGAGAATATCTTCAGGCTTGCGGTCACTGTAGATGCGCAGCAGGAGGGCGATCAGGCCGGACACGATAGCGGCGTCGCTGATCGCGCGAAACCTGAGCCGGTCGCCGCAGGCTTCGGCCACCATCCATACTTGCGACTGGCAGCCCTTGATTCGGTTGGCGTCGGTCCGGTCGGCTTCCGGCAGTTCGGGCAGCTTGCGGCCCATGTCGATCAGGTACTGATAGCGATCCATCCAGTCCTCGAAGAACGCGAACTCCTCGATAACCTCGGCCTGGGCTTTGGAAACCTCGTTCATTACGTAGTCCTGCGTCGGATGATGCTCGACGCCACATGCTCGCTCATTAGTTGTCCCAGCGCCAGGTAGTGCCCGAGGGACTGTCCTCGATCAGCACGCCCACCTCGGCCAGCGTATCGCGAATCTCGTCGGCCCGCTCGAAATCCCGGGCCGCGCGCGCAGCCTTGCGCTCTTCGAGCAGCGTCCCGATCTCTTCAGGCGTAATCTTGCCGTTCGTCTTGCCCGCAAACCAAGCCTCGGGGTCCTCGTTGAGCAACCCCATGAGTTCGCCGGCGGCGTACATTATGGCCGCCAGCCGGACGCGCTCGTCGTCGTCGCTAGCCTTGTTGAGTTCACGCGCCAGCGCAAAATATTCGGCCATTGCCTTCGGCGTGTTCAGGTCGTCTTCCAGTGCTTCGACAAGGCCTGCCGGCGGCTCAGCGGCAGCGATCGCCTCCGCCGGAACGTCGATGCCGCGCACCGCGCCATAGAGCCTGTCGAGCATGTGCTTCGCCGCGGCCAGCGTTTCATCGGACCAGTCGAGCGGCTGCCGATAGTGTGCGCTCAGGAGCGCCAGTCTGATCACCTCGCCCGGGAACTCCTCGATGAGGTCGTGCACGAGCACGACGTTGCCCAAGGACTTCGACATTTTTTCGTGATCGATCGACAGGAAACCGTTGTGTACCCAGTAGCGCGCAAACACCGCGCCGTCGTGCGCGCAGGTCGACTGGGCCATTTCGTTTTCGTGATGAGGAAACACGAGATCCTGACCGCCGGCATGTATATCGATGGTTGTGCCGAGATGTTTTGCCGCCATTGCCGAGCACTCGATATGCCAGCCGGGTCGGCCGCGACCCCAGGGCGAATCCCATCCCGGCAGTTCGGGGGTCGAGGGCTTCCAGAGAACAAAGTCGTGGGCCGCCTTCTTGTACGGGGCCACCTCGACCCGGGAACCGGCGATCATTTCGCGGAGATTGCGTTTCGACAACGCTCCGTAGTCCGGGTTGCTGCTCACGTCGAACAGCACGTGCCCTTCCGCCTCGTAGGCAAAACCCTTCTCGATCAGGGTTTCGATCATCGCGATCATTTCCTGAATGTGCTCGGTCGCGCGAGGCTCCACGGTGGGCGGGCGTACGCCCAGCGCCCCCATGTCGTCGTTGTAGGCTTTAATGAAGCGGGCCGTAATCTCCTCGATCGGCTTGCCGGTCTCGATCGACGCCTTGTTGATCTTGTCGTCCACGTCGGTGATGTTGCGGGCGAAGCGCAGCGAGTAACGACGCCGCAACAACCGGGTCAGCAGGTCGAAGACCACGGCCGGGCGAGCGTTGCCGATATGCGCATAGTTGTAGACCGTCGGCCCGCACAGATACATCGTCACCTCTCCGTCGACGAGGGGCTCAAAAGGCCGTTTGCGGCCTTCGCGGGTATCGTGCAGAACTATGCTCATAATGCGCTGCTCAAAACGTTCCGTGTGTAAGCGGGTCGGGTTGTTGCGTCCGCGCCGCCCGGGCGTTGGCACGGGTACGGCGCACGAAGCTTCCATGATACCAATATTGCCGCGGGCGGCGATGCGCTGTATTCTCGCCCGCCCGTTGTCCTTAACCGCCGGAATTTGTCATGTCCGCCCCCAGCGTCAATTTCAAAGCTCGACAGTCCATTGAGCAGGTGGAAGAAAGCTCCGATCTCGCTCCAAAATTCGACGACCGCGGGCTCATTACCGTCGTCACAACGGATGCGGACAGCGGCGAGCTCCTCATGCAGGGTTACATGAACGCCGAGGCGCTGTCGCTGACCATCGCGACGGGCGAGGCACATTACTTCAGCCGTAGCCGCCAGGTACTGTGGCACAAGGGCGCCACGAGCGGCTTTGTGCAGCGGGTGCGCGAACTGCTGATCGACGACGACCAGGACTGCATCTGGCTGCGCGTCGACGTCGAAGGCGGCGCCAGCTGCCACGTCGGCTACCGCAGCTGCTTTTATCGGCGCATCCCCACGGCAACCGAGTTCGGTGATAAGCAGCGGGACGGCGATATCGACCTTGTGTTTACGGACACAAAAAAAGTCTTCGATCCGGAAGAGGTCTACGGCGACGCGCCGAACCCGACCCTGTTGTAAAAGCCGCCTGTACGGGCGCTCTCAATCCCGCAACGTAAATGACGGCCGAACACGACTGCCCGATACGCTGATCAAACCTTCACGCAGCAGCCAGTCCCTCGCATCGTCCGCGTCGCGCTCGAACCAGCGCTCCGTGCTGCCGAGCCGGAAGCTGTAGCCCCACGTGTCCATGTCCCGCATCAGGCGCTGACGGCCGACGCCGGGCAACTCGTCGGCCAGGAGAATCTGCAGGTAACAGACCGCCGCCTCCTCGAGGTCGTCGCCGCCGGCGTCGCAACGCAGCGAATCACGGCGCCGTCGGTCCATGCAGATCAGATGGCAGGTCTCGTGCAATACCGAATGCACGGGCGTGTCGCGACGACCGAAAACATCGAGCGCAATGATGCCGGCCTCGCTGTCACCCCAGTAGCTGCCGGGTATGTCGGCATTGTCGGCTACATCCTGAAACCGAAATCCATAACGATCGAGCAGCGCGCGAATGTCGGCGGCACCCACCTGGCTAACCGTCAGCACTGCCGCGTCCGACACGAAGCTTAGAGCGTAGAGATCTGCCGCAGCACAATGCGCACGAGGTCGTCCACAATGGCGTCGCGCAGCAGTTCCTCCTCGCGGGACTTGCCGAGGACGAGCGTCTCGTCGTAGGTGTAGTCGCGCGTCAAGGTGAGATCCTGCTGCTCCAGGAGGCTCTGACTGTCGCTCGCGAGTGCATAGCGAATGGTGTAGTACACCTCGAACTCGGTCGGCGTGTTTCGCGTCGACACCGACAGGACACGCTGACCGGTATCGTCGTACAGCACGGAAAAGACCGCCGTCGCCTGCGCCGCGGAATCGACGAGTTCGACGCCGGCCGCGTCGAGACTTTGCGTAAGGCGTCTGTAGAACGGGCTATAGGTGTCGACACCGTCGACGTAGGTGCGCTGCATCTCGGCGGGCACGGCGACCGCGCCTTGCAGCTGAAAACCACAGCCGGCCAACAGCGCGGTCAGTTTTGCCGCCAGCAAAATCCGAAAGACAGAGCGCACAGCCTAAACCACGATATTCACGAGCCGCCCGGGCACGACGATCGTTTTGCGTACAGCCTTGCCGGCGACGAACCGCTGCACGTTCGGATCGTCCAGCGCAAGCTGGCCTATGGCATCGCGATCCTCGTCCGGCGCGACGGAGATGCGGCCGCGCAGTTTGCCGTTGACCTGAACGACGAGCTCGATGCGATCCATCTCGAGCGCGCCTTCGTCGGCACGAGGCCAGGGTTGATCGATGAGTACACTTTTGTGCCCCAGCACCTGCCAGAGCTCGTGACAGACATGCGGCGCCATCGGCGACAACATCAGCACGGCGGCTTCGAGCGCCTCCTGCACGACGGCGCGCCCCGCGGCCGAATGGTCGTCGAAGCGAGTCACCGCGTTCAGCAATTCCATGATCGCCGCCACGGCCGTATTGAACGACTGTCTGCGGCCGAGATCGTCGCTGATTTTTGCGATCGTCTGGTGGGTTTTGCGGCGCAGGTCTTTCTGCGTCGCATTCAGTTCCGCCGGATCCAGCGCTGAGGGTCCGCCGGCGCCGGCGTGCTCGTTGACGGCATGCCAGAACCGCTTGAGGAAACGAAACGCACCGGCGACGCCGTCGTCCGACCATTCGAGCGCCTGTTCCGGCGGCGCGGCGAACATCATGAACACACGTACCGTGTCGGCGCCATACTCGTCGATCAATGCCTGCGGATCGACGGTATTACCCTTGGATTTGGACATTTTGGCGCCGTTGTTGAGCACCATGCCCTGAGTCAGCAGGTTCGTGAACGGCTCGTCAGCAGCCGACAGCCCTTCGTCGCGCAACAACTTCTGGAAGAAACGCGCGTACAGGAGATGCAGAATCGCGTGTTCCACGCCGCCCGTGTACTGATCCACGGGCAGCCAGTAACCGGCCCTCTCATCCAGCATTGCCGTATCGCAGTCGGGACTGGCGTAGCGCGCGTAGTACCAGGATGACTCGACGAAGGTATCGAAGGTGTCGGTCTCACGGCGCGCAGGCTTGCCGCACTTCGGGCAAGTGGTCTCGTAGAACTCGGGCATTTTTTTGAGCGGCGAGCCCTCGCCCGTGACTTCCACGTCCTCGGGCAGCACAACCGGCAGCTGATCCTCGGGCACGGGTACGGCACCGCAGTCGTCGCAATAAACGATCGGTATCGGCGTGCCCCAGTAGCGCTGCCGAGACACGCCCCAGTCACGCAGGCGGTAGTTCACCTTGCGTTCGCCGAGACTGGCACTTTCGAAGTGTTCGGCCAGCGCGGTGAACGCCGCATCGTAGTCGAGTCCGTCGTAGCTGTCAGAATTCACCAGTACGCCTCTGTCGACGTACGCCCCGTCTTCGAGGTCGATGCTGCCGCCGTCCGCCGGAGTAATCACCTGCCGAATCGGCAGTCCGTACTTCTTCGCGAACTCCCAGTCGCGCGCGTCGTGACCCGGAACCGCCATGACGGCGCCCGTCCCGTAGCCCATCAAAACGAAGTTGGCGACCCACAGCGGCACGGCTTCTCCCGTCAGCGGGTGCACGGCGTTGATGCCGAGCGGCATGCCCTTCTTCTCCATCGTTTCCAGGGTGGCCTCGGCCGCGTCGGTCTTCTTGCACTCCTCGACAAAGGCCGCCAGCTCCGGATTCCCGGCCGCCGCTTTTTTTGCGAGCGGGTGTTCCGCCGCGACGGCCATGTAGGTGACGCCGTACAGCGTGTCGGGCCGGGTCGTGTAAACCCGGAGCGGCTCACTCTCGCCCTGAACCTCGAACGCCAGCTCGAGCCCCTCGGAACGGCCAATCCAGTTTCGCTGCATGGTCTTGACCGACTCGGGCCAACCCGGCATCTCGTCGAGTTTCTCGAGCAACTCGTCCGCGTAGGCCGTGATCTTCATGAACCATTGCGGAATCTCCCGGCGTTCGACAAGCGCGCCGGAACGCCAGCCGCGGCCGTCGATGACCTGCTCGTTGGCCAGCACGGTCTGGTCCACGGGATCCCAGTTGACGACCGAGTTCTTACGATAGACGAGTCCCTTCGAGAACAGGCGCGTAAACAGCCACTGCTCCCAACGATAGTATTCCGGCCGACAGGTCGTCACCTCGCGGCTCCAGTCGTACCCGTAGCCGAGGCGCTTGAGCTGACCGCGCATGTAGTCGATGTTCTCGTAGGTCCATGCGGCGGGCGGCACGCCGTGCTGGATGGCCGCGTTTTCGGCCGGCATACCAAAGGCGTCCCAGCCCATCGGCTGCAGTACGTGCTTGCCCTGCATCCGCTGGTAGCGCGCTATCACGTCGCTGATCGTAAACACACGCACGTGCCCCATGTGCAGTTTGCCGCTGGGGTACGGGAACATGGTCAGACAATAGAATTTTTCCTTGTCGTCGCGTTCCTGAACTTCGAATGCCCGACTGGACTCCCAGTACTCGCGCGCATCGCGCTCGATATCCGCCGGGTGGTAGGGGGAACTCATCGTAAACCGTTTTGCTGTGCGAAAGGGCGAAGCGTACCGCAAGAGCAAGGGCGGCGCAGCCCGTAGTTTTGCGGCCTCGCCCCGTCTAGAGACCGCTTCTCGACCGCAAAGCGGCCAGGCCGAGCAGCAGCAGGCAGAGAGCGACTATGGGCGTGTTCCCGGCGCTCACGTAGGGCGTGCCGCCGCTGCGCGGCTGCACGCGGCCGCTCATCACGACGGGTTCGAACTGCGCGCCGGCTTCGACCAGTTCACCGCGGTGGCCAATGAACGCGCTGATGCCCGTGCTGGTCGCCCGCACAGTCTCCCGCCCGGCCTCGATCGAGCGCATGCGGGCAATCTGCAGATGCTGCATGGGCGCAATCGAATCGCCGAACCAGGCATCGTTGCTGACGTTGATCAACAGTTTTGCGTCCGGTAACGCATACAGCTGCTCCGCGCCGTAGGCATCTTCGTAGCAGATTGCCACCGCCAGCGGCGTGCTCGTGCCGTGCACGAGCAAGGCCTGCTCGGGCGCGCCGGGCGTAAGATCGTTGCGCGGAATGTACTCCATGTCGAAGCGGTCCCTGATGAACTGCGGGACAGGGAAGTATTCGCCGTAGGGCACGAGGTGACGCTTGCGGTAGCTTTGCCGCTTCTGTCCGTCCACGAGCAACATGGCGTTGTAGGTTCTGAGCTCGCCGCGATCTTCCTCGCGCTCCAGGATGCCGAACACGATGCTCTGCCCGGCCGCCTCAGCATCGTTTCCGAGCTGGGCAATGTACGGTTCCATGAGGTCGGTGGCCGAGGGTACGGCAACCTCGGGCCACAGCACGATATCGCTGTCACGCGCCTTGAGGGTCTCGCCGCGGTAAAACTCGAGAGTCGGGACAAGCATCTCCCGCTGCCACTTCTGGTCCTGGGAAATGCCGTACTGGACGATCGTGACCTTGAGCGGCGGGCCGTCTGCTTCGGTCCACTCGACGCGCCCGAGAATGCCGCCCAGAAGAAACGGCAGCACGACGATGGCGCCCGCCGCAATCCGCTGCTTGCCGCGAGTCAGCAGGGCGACGAGCAGCGCAGTCGCCGACAGCAGCACCGCGAACGAAACGCCGTATACGCCCAGCATGGGCGCCCAGCCCGCATACCAGGAATCGGACTGCGCGTAGCCGACGGCCAGCCACGGGAAGCCCGTGAACAACCAGCCGCGCAGCCATTCGATCAACACCCAGATCGAGGGCGCAACGACGAGCAGAAACCAGGGTTCGCCGGCCGACAGGCGCGCCGCGACCCAGCCCGCAACGGCCAGATAGGCCGCCATGATCAGGACCAGCCCTATGAGCAACAGCACGGCGGCATACCAGGGGGCTCCGCCAAACCCGGCAACGGATATGTAGATCCAGTAGGTGCCGGCCAAAAACGCACCAATGCCGAACCAGAACCCGTGCGCCGCTGCGTCGCGCGGCGACACGGTGTTGAACACGTACAGAAGCGGCACGAGAGTCAACATGACGATCAGCGACAGGCCAAGCGGCGCAAAACCGGCCGTAAAGAGTGCGCCGAGCGACAACGCTATCGCACGACTCAGTACGGGCCGGTCCGCCGGCCACTGCAGGAAAGAACCTTTTAGTTCCACGACGACACGTTTGGGCCGGCGGCGCCCGGCGGCAGGACTGCGATCACCGACTAACTCGCTTCACGCTGGACAAGCAGGGAATCGATCCGCCGTTTGTCGGCCTTGGTCACCGAAAAACGAAATCCCTCAAAATCGATTTTTTCGCCTCGACGCGGCAGGCGCCCCAGCTCGTGCATGACCAGCCCGCCAACCGTATCGTATTCCTCGTCGCTCAGCTCGCACTCAAAGAATTCGTTGAAGTCGTCGATCCGGGTCAATGCGCGCACGGCGTAACACGGCCGGCCGTCGTTTTCGCCGTCCGGGCGGATGAACGCGGCCTCTTCCGGGTCATGCTCGTCATCGATTTCGCCGACAATCTCCTCGATCACGTCTTCGATCGTCAACAGGCCGGCAACGCCGCCGTACTCGTCAACGACTATCGCCATGTGATTGTGGCTGTCACGAAACTCCTCGAGCAAGGCGTTGAGACGCTTGGACTCGGGAATGACGGCGGCACTGCGCAACAGTCGGCGTATCGACACGTCTTTCGCCGCATCGCTGCCAAAGTAGCGCAGCAGGTCCTTGGCCAAAAGAACACCCAGCACCTCATCGCGGTCTTCGCCAATGACGGGAAATCGCGAGTGACCCGACTCGACGATCACTGCGAGCATCTCGTCGAAGCTCTGCTGTATGTCGATGACCACCATTTGCGAGCGCGGAATCATGACGTCGCGCACCTGGGTTTCGGACACGCCGAGAACGCCCGAGAGCATACTTTTCTCTTCGGGTTCCAGGGCAGTTTCGGAGTGCAGCAGAAGTTGCTGAATTTCGTCGCGGCTCCAGGGTTCGCCGTTCAGCGCGCGTTTGAGTCGCGCAAGCAGGCCGGTACTCCCTGTGCCGCTGGTACTTGGTGGTTTGTCGTTCATCGAACCTTGTGATGGGTGATGCCGGCGGTAAACCGCCGGTGAGACGCTATTGTAGCGCAAGACCTTCGCGATCCGATACCGCGGGAGCAGCCGCCGTGACGGGCGGCCTTCAGGAGGGACTGTAGGGATCCGGAATCCCGAATCCCGCCAGCAATCGGCGTTCGATCCCCTCCATGCGCTCCGCCTCGGCCGCTTCGATATGGTCGTATCCGGCGAGGTGCAGCGCCCCGTGCACGCATAAATGACACCAGTGCCAATCCACACGCTTGTTCTGTTCGCGAGCCTCGCGGGCGATCACCTCGGGGCAGAACACGATGTCGCCCAGGAGTAGCGCTGCCTCGGCGGGCAATCCGGAGAGCTCACCGCCAGGGAAGGACAGGACGTTGGTGGCTTTGTCGCGCTGTCGGTACTCGCGATTGATGCGGCGTATGTCTTCGGCGTCGGTCAACAGAACCGCAACGTCGAGATTGCGCTCTGGCCGGCACCCGACCCCATCGAGCGCCGTCTGAATCCAATGCGTAATGTCGTCGTCGGCAGGAACGTCCGCCTGCACGGTCGCCGGACGCTCCACGTCGACGTCGATCCGGCGCTGCAACCGGGCGCCGATCAGCTGTTCTCTGCGGCTTCGTAAGCGCGGACGATACGCTTCACGAGCGGATGGCGAACGACGTCCCGCGGCGTGAAGTAGGTGAAACCGATGCCGTCCACCGATTCCAGGATGTCTATAGCGTTACGCAGGCCCGATTTCTGTCCCGAGGGCAGATCGATTTGCGTAATGTCCCCGGTGACGACCGCGCGGGAACCAAAACCGATCCTCGTCAGAAACATTTTCATCTGCTCGACGCTGGTGTTTTGCGCCTCGTCGAGCAACACGAACGACTCGTTCAGGGAACGCCCGCGCATGAACGCAAGCGGCGCGATCTCGATCACGTTCCGCTCGATGAGCCGGGAAACCTGATCCACGCCCAGCATGTCGTACAGCGCGTCGTACATTGGCCGCAGGTAGGGATCGATCTTCTGCGACATGTCGCCGGGCAAAAACCCGAGGCGCTCACCCGCCTCGACGGCGGGACGCACCAGGACAATCCGCCGGACCTCTTCGCTGTCGAGTGCCTCGACCGCTGCAGCAACGGCCAGGTAGGTCTTGCCGGTACCTGCGGGGCCAATGCCGAACGCCAGGTCGTGCGCGTGTACGCTGCGTATGTATTTCGATTGGTTAGTGCCGCGCGGGCGTATGAGCTTGCGGCGCGTCTGGATGCTCAGATCGTCGACGCCTTCGGTGTCCGCGCCCGTTTCGGTGGCCGTTTCGTCGTTCATTACCGTCTCCGCGAGCAGCATATGCACACGCTGCGGATCGAGCCGCTCACGGAGCGTCAGGTCGAACAGTGACTCGATGACCTGGCTGCCGATCGCCGCGGCGCCCGCATCGCCGGTGACTCGAAAGTGATTGCCGCGACTCGCGATCTCCACGTCGAGCCGATCTTCGATCTGTTTGAGGTGCTCGTCGAACTGGCCACACAGATTGGCGAGGCGATGATTGTCGGCGGGCTCCAAAACGAGGTCGCGCGAAACGTCCGCGGTGCTCAATACACGGCACCTCGAACAACTGCCGCGCACTCCGCCGCGCGTGGGCCGGGCAGCGTTGCGTTGGGCCGACACTCGTGAGTCCGACAAGAGGATACGAACATCATTCTCATTAGACTACCGCGATGCCCGGGTCATGGAAAGTACAGCCGTCGACGTTATGCCGCGCGGCTGTCGATCAGGCGTCCGCGCAACGAGTTCGGTAACGCTTCGGTAATCACCACGTCGACCATCGAGCCGATCAATGCCGGGTCAGCGTCGAAATTCACCCAGCGCATGTTTTCCGTGCGGCCGGCCAGCTGCGCTGCGCTTTTCTTTGAGCGTTTCTCGACCAGCACACGCTGCGTGCTGCCAACCATTGCGCGGCTGATCGCCATCGCCTGCTGGTTGATGCGTTCCTGCAGGATGCTGAGTCTTTGCTTCTTGATCTCGAGGGGCGTGTCGTCCTCGAGCCCCGCCGCGGGCGTTCCCGGCCGGGCGCTGTAGATGAAGCTGAACGACTGGTCGAAACCCACGTCGGCGACGAGATTCATCAGCGCCTCGAAGTCCGCGTCGCTTTCGCCGGGGAAACCGACGATAAAATCCGACGACAGCGAAATGTCCGGGCGCACGCGGCGCAGTTTGCGAATTCGACTCTTGTATTCGAGCACGGTGTGGCCACGCTTCATGGCCGCGAGAATACGATCCGAACCGTGTTGCACCGGCAGGTGCAGATAGTTCGCAAGCTTCGGCACCTCGGCATACGCGTCGATGAGGCTGTCCGTAAACTCGACGGGGTGTGAGGTCGTAAAACGAATCCGCTCGACGCTGTCGATGGCCGCCACGTAGTAGATCAACGTCGCGAGGTCCGCCGTCGTGCCGTCGTGCATGGCGCCGCGATACGCGTTGACGTTCTGACCCAGCAGGTTGATTTCGCGGACGCCCTGGCCCGCCAGCTGCACGACTTCCGCCACGACGTCGTCCAGCGGACGGCTGATCTCCTCACCGCGCGTGTAGGGCACGACACAAAAGCTGCAGTACTTGCTGCAGCCTTCCATGACGGAAACGAAGGCCGTGGGGCCGTCGGCGCGCGGCTCCGGCAGGCGATCGAACTTTTCGATCTCCGGAAAGGAAATGTCGACTACGGACTGGCGTTCGGCCCTGCTCCGCTCGAGCATTTCCGGGAGGCGGTGCAGGGTCTGCGGCCCGAACACAAGGTCGACAAACGGCGCGCGCCGGGTAATGCCTTCCCCTTCCTGGCTGGCGACACAACCGCCCACGCCGATGACCAGCTCGGGGTTCCGGTCCTTGTACGCCCGCCAGCGGCCCAGCTCGGAAAAGACCTTTTCCTGCGCCTTTTCGCGGATGGAACAGGTGTTGACCAGCAACAGCTCCGCGTCCTCGACCCGATCGGTCAGCTCGTAGCCGTGCGACGCATTGAGGACGTCCGCCATCTTCTCCGAGTCGTACTCGTTCATCTGGCAGCC
>JANQPG010000052.1 GCA_028289545.1 Woeseiaceae bacterium | reverse complement strand
GGCAAATCCATTTGCCGCCGAACTATAGCTTATAAATGGTTTTTCGCCAATATTTCAGCAATTTGGACGCTATTTAGAGCCGCGCCCTTACGTATGTTATCGGCAACCACCCATAAATTGATTGCTTGTGGGTGAGATATGTCATCTCGAATTCTGCCTACATATACAGGGTCATGGCCGGAGCTTTCTGTGACGGCTGTCGGATATTCGCCGGTTTGGGTTCCGTCGAGAACTTCGACCCCGGGCGCGGCCTCGAGCAGCGCCGTCGCATCCGCTGCGGTGAGCTTGTCGCGCGTCTCGACGTTGATGGCCTCGGAATGCCCAAAAAACGCCGGAATCCGCACCGCGGTCGCGTTGACGCGCACGTGCTCGTCACCCAGGATTTTTTGTGTTTCCCAGACCATCTTCATCTCTTCCTTCGTGTAGCGGTTGTCCTGGAAGGCGTCGATGTGCGGGATTGCGTTGAACGCAATCTGTTTTGTGTCGCCCTCTATTTCGAGAGGCCGGCCGTTCAGAAGCGTCGTGGTCTGCCGCACGAGCTCCTCGACCGCGCTGCGCCCCGCGCCGGAAACGGCCTGGTAGGTGGACACGTTAATGCGCTCGATCCCGGCCGCGTCGTGGATCGGTTTGAGCGCCACGAGCATCTGAATCGTCGAACAGTTCGGATTGGCAATGATGCCGCGATCGGTGTAGCGAGAAATGGCGTCGGCGTTGACTTCCGGGACCACCAGCGGAATGTCGTCGTCGTAGCGGAAGTGCGAGGTGTTGTCGATGACGACACAGCCGGCCGCGGCGGCCTTGGGCGCATACTCCGCCGACACCGAACCGCCCGCCGAAAACAGCGCAATGGCCGCCTTGGAAAAATCGAACTCGGCAAGATTCTCCACATCGAGTTCGCGGTTTCCGAAGCGCACACTCTTACCCAGTGAGCGCTCACTGGCCAGTGCGTACAACTCACCCACCGGAAACTTGCGCTCGGCGAGGATATCCAGCATGGCTTCGCCGACGACGCCAGTGGCGCCGACAACGGCAACATCGAAGGTTTTGGGCATTGGAGGATTCCTGTCTTGGTCTGCCCCGCAGGCTCGCAGGGGCTTATGTACTCATGCCGTGATGACGGGCGTGTCTGTGCTGACGTCCGCGTTCTGAGCGCGGTGCCGCAAATAGTGGTCGATCAAAACGAGCGCCACCATGGCTTCGGCAATTGGCGTTGCGCGGAGGCCGACGCAGGGATCGTGGCGGCCTTTGGTCACGATGCGAGTCTCCTGACCGGAACGATCGATCGTCTTGCCCGGCACACTGATGCTGCTCGTCGGCTTGAGCGCTATGCTGGCCAGGAGATCCTGACCGGACGAAATCCCGCCGAGCGTTCCACCCGCGTCGTTCTTGCTGAAACCGTCCGGCCCTATCTCGTCGCGGTGCTGACTGCCGCGTTGCTCGACAGCGGCGAAGCCGGCGCCCAGCTCCACGCCTTTTACGGCATTGATGCTCATGAGCCCCTTGGCCACGTCCGCCTCGAGCTTGTCGAACACCGGCTCACCCAGGCCGGGCGGCAAACCGGACGCCAGCACGCTGATTCGCGCGCCGATCGAATCGCCCTCCTCGCGCAGCTCGTCCATGAACTGAGACAGTTCATCGAGGCGCGCGGGGTCGGCGCAGAAAAACGGATTGTCGTCGACGATCGACAGGTCGACGGCATCAAGGCGTATCGGCCCCAGCTGCGACAGGTAGCCGGTAATCGTAACGCCCAGCCGCTGTTGCAGATATTTGCGGGCCACGGCGCCGGCGGCGACGCGCATGCTGGTTTCGCGCGCCGATGAGCGGCCGCCGCCGCGATAATCGCGAATGCCGTATTTCTGATGATAAGTGTAGTCGGCGTGGCCGGGACGAAACTTGTCCTTGATATCGCCGTAGTCCTTCGACCTCTGATCGGTGTTCTCGATCATGAGGCCAATCGGCGTGCCCGTCGTCAGGCCCTCGAAAACGCCCGACAGAATACGCACCTGGTCGGGTTCGTTGCGCTGCGTCGTGTGCCGGGAACGTCCGGGCCGGCGACGATCGAGATCGTGCTGAATATCCGCAGCATCGAGCGGCATGCCGGGCGGACAGCCATCGATAACGGCGCCCAGCGCCACACCGTGACTTTCGCCAAACGTGGTGACAATAAAGTTTGTTCCGAAACTGTTGCCCGACACTTAAGTTGCCTGCCTGTTGCCCGCCTGCTCGAAGACCGGTCCGAAAACGATTCGTCCGAAACGTTTCGGGACCTACGAAGTCAAGCCCGCATCGAGTCCGGCGCGGTCGATGAGGAATACTCCCTGCCCGCCGTGCTCGAATTCCAGCCAGACGAACGGAGCGTGAGGATACTTTGCTTCGAGCGCCGGCCGACTGTTGCCTACTTCGCACACGAGTATTCCATCATCCGCGAGAAAACGCGACGCATCTTTGAGAATGCGGTCGACGCAGGAAAGACCATCGTCGCCGGCCGCAAGACCGAGTGACGGTTCGTGACGGAACTCGACCGTCAGGCTTTCCATGTCGCTCTGGTCGACGTAAGGCGGATTGGAGGCAACCAAGTCGTAGCGCTGCGCCTCGAGCCCCGAAAACAGATCGGATTCGATCAACGTCAACCGCTCGCCCAGCTCGTAGCGGGCAACGTTGACCGCCGCTACAGCCAGCGCATCAGCCGATACGTCGACCGCGTCGACATCGGCAGACGGAAAAACCTCGGCGAGCGCAATCGCGATACAGCCGCTGCCCGTACCGAGATCCAGGATGCGCTGCGGCTCTCGCGGCAGCCAGGGCGCAAACCGATCTTCGATCAGCTCGGCAAACGGAGAGCGGGGGATCAGCACTCGCTCGTCGACGAAAAACCGCCGGCCGGCAAACCATGCCTCACGCAGCAGGTACGCAAGCGGAATCCTCTGGGTTACGCGCGCCTCGGCCAGACGCTCTATTTCCGCCAGCGCCCGCGGATCGACGGCGCGGGCGTAAGCTTCCGCGGGATCCGCCGAGTGATCGATCCCGGCAACAGCGTAGACGAGCCAGGCGGCCTCATCGAGCGGATTGTCCGTGCCGTGACCGTAGACAAGCTCCGCCGCGGCAAAGCGGCGTGCAATGTCGTCTATGAGTGGCTTCACACGCATGGCGCGCAAATCTATCACGAGCACGGTAGAATCGGAGTTGTTTCTCTGTGCGGCGCCTCCCGATCGCTCACAGCCAGCGCCGAACCCGGGGAAAACCGGGATCCGGCCGCGCGAGGGCAACGCGCCCTCAACTGATTACCTGGAACCTTTGGTCAAACCGCTTCTCAGGAGCCTGGTGGACAACGATGAATCGAACACTGCTGATTGCTATTCTCATTGCCGCGCTGGCGGCGGGGACTTTGCTTGCTCTCAACGGGGATCGCTCGGGTGGGACCGCAATGGCCGCCGCACCGCGGGTTGCGACCGTGCTGCCGGAACCGCAGACGCTGCCCGAGTTCTCGCTGACGGACCACACTGGCGCCGAACGCGACCGAAGCTTCCTCGAAGGGCAGTGGAACCTCGTGTTTTTCGGCTTTACGCACTGCCCGGACATTTGCCCGACAACGCTGGCTACGCTGTCGAGCGCACGCAAGGAACTCGCCGAGTCCTATGCCGGCACGCCGCCAAGAATCGTGTTGGTCAGCGTCGACCCGGAACGCGATACACCGGAAAAACTCGCCGAATACATTAACTACTTCGGCGAAGGCAACCTGGCGCTAACGGGTCCCGAAGCCTCCATTCGTGAGCTGACGGAACCCTTGTTCGTGTATTTCAACAGGGTGCCGCTGGAAAACGGCAGCTACACGGTCGATCACTCGTCGGTTGTGCTGCTGGTCGATCCGGAGGGCCGTTTCCATGCGCTGTTCTCCGGACCCCACAATGCAGCGGACTACGTTCACGACCTGCCGATCGTCACGAGCCAGACATGAGGTCTCTTCCGCTCCTGCTCTCGCTGTGCCTGCTGTCCGCCTGCGGACCGGCGGACGACAGTCCGCTGGTCGTGTACGGACTGGAGGTAACGCCGCCCCGTCCGGGCATGAACATGAGCGCCGGCTACTTCGAGATCCACAACAACACCGGAGACGCGGTCAGGATCACGCGCGCCGAAAGTCCTCAGTTCGAAGCCGTCGAGCTGCACGAAACCACAACGGTCGACGGGGTCTCTCGCATGCGCCCGGTCGACGCACTGGTCATTGCTCCGGGCACGACGCTGAAACTCGAGCGCGGCGGCAAACACCTGATGTTGATGCGCCCCGTCGAGGCGTCACTCGAGACCGTAGAACTCAGGCTCTACAGCGGGGACACCCTGCTGCTGAGCGTCAACACGCAGGTTGCAAGCGACTGAGCATCATGCGCGAACGCCTGTTCGTATTCCTGCAGTACCTGTTGCCGCGCTACGCCCTGACCGCGCTGGTGCACCGGCTGGCCCGATCGCGCTCCGTCCGCGTCAAGAACGCCTTGATCGAACGGTTCGTTAAGCTGTACGACGTCGATCTGGAAGGCGTTCGCGAACCGGTGCCCGACGGTTTCGCCAGCTTCAATGCATTCTTTACCCGCGCCCTCGAGGCCGACGCACGGCCGATCGCCGAAGAAGCACGGGCCATCGTCTCGCCGGTCGACGGCACCGTCAGCGCCGCGGGCCGCATCGAAGGCGATCACATATTCCAGGCAAAAGGCCGCCAGTACAGCGTTGCCGACCTCCTGTTCCTGGACACGGATCGTGCCCGTACTTTCGAAAACGGCCGCTTCGCAACCATCTATCTTGCCCCCTATAACTACCACCGCGTGCACGCGCCGCTCGCAGGTGCGCTCGATGCGCTGCATTACGTGCCCGGCGATCTGTTTAGCGTCAACGCCGCCACGGCGAAGTATCTTCCGCGCCTGTTTGCCCGCAACGAGCGACTGGTCATGCATTTCGATACCGCCGACGGGCCCGCGGCGCTCGTATTTGTCGGCGCGCTCAATGTCGGCAGCATCAGCACGCCGTGGACCGGGGAGATTCGCCCACGCCGACGCGGCAGCAGCGAATCCATCGAACCGGGTACACATCCGCGAGCGCTCGAGGCGGGCGATTTACTCGGCTGGTTCAACATGGGTTCGACCGTTATCCTGCTGCTGCCCGACGGTAGCGCCGAGTGGGACGACGCGCTCCGTGCGGGCGCAACGCTGCGCATGGGCCAACGCATAGGCACGCGCCTCAACTGACCGACACGATGCGCTGGCAACCGAGTTCCGGCCCCGAGACCGCTCGTCGGCGTGCTGAGCGCCTCGCAGCGGTGCGGCGGTTTTTCGCGGAACGCCAGGTACTCGAAGTGGACGTGCCTGCGCTCAACGAAGCAGCCGGCTGCGACCCCAACATCGAATCGCTCGTAGTCGGTCCGGCAACTGCTCGCGGCGCGCCTCGCTTTCTGCATACGTCCCCCGAGTTCGCCATGAAGCGCCTCCTGGCCGGCGGCTACCCGGACATTTTCTGCATTGCCCGGGTGTTTCGCGGCGGCGAACAGGGTCGCAGACACGAACCCGAGTTTACGCTGATCGAGTGGTATCGGCGCGGCTTCGACCTGACGGCACTGGCCAACGAGACCTCCGCGCTGATTGCCGAGGTTCTGGAGCGACCCGAACTCGCGTCCAACGCCCGTCATCTGCGGTACGCGGATGCCTTCGCCGCGGAACTCGGGATCGACGTTCTGGACGACGACACTGAAGCGCTCGCTGCCGCCGCCGGTGCTGACGAGCACCTCAAGGGATCGTTGGGCGCCGACCGCGACGCCTGGCTGGATTTGCTGCTGAGCTCGCGGATTACCCCGGCTTTCGACGGCCAGAGCCTGACGATCCTGAGTCACTACCCGTCGTCGCAGGCCGCGCTTGCACGGCTCGACCCGGAAGATACTCGCTTTGCGCTGCGCTTCGAGATCTTCCTCGGAGACGTCGAACTCGCCAACGGCTACGTCGAGCTGCTCGACGCAAACGAACAGCGGCGGCGTTTCTCGGCCGAGCTCGAACGCAGGCGGCGGCGCGACCAGCCCGTGACGCCGATCGACGAGGCTCTGCTTGCCGCGCTCGAACACGGCCTGCCAGAATGCGCAGGTGTAGCGCTCGGTTTCGAGCGCCTGCACATGATCTACGAGGGTGTCGACGACATCGCCCAGGTACTTACACTTCGATCCGGACCCGCACATGACTGAAACCAATTACGCACTGCTCGAGTCGCAGCTCGCGCAAACGCTGGGAGAAGAACAGGACCTGCTGGCGAACGCGGCAAACTTCGTTGCCGTGCTCTACAACGGTCTCGACAACGTCAACTGGCTGGGCTTTTACGTTCTACGCGGCAACGAACTCGTGCTGGGCCCGTTTCAGGGTCTCGCGGCCGTTACGCGCATAGCGGTCGGCAAGGGCGTATGCGGCACGGCGGCGGCCAGCCGTAAGACGCAGCGTGTACCGGACGTCCACGCTTTTCCGGGGCACATTACCTGCGACATCGCTTCAAAATCCGAACTCGTGGTGCCGCTGATCCTCGGCGACAAGCTGCTCGGCGTGCTCGATATCGACAGCCCGCTGGCCGACCGATTCAGCGAAGAGGATCAGGCCGGCATCGAAGCGATGTGCGGTTTGTTGCTGGCTACGCTCGCCCCCGTGGGCCGGGCTACTTGACCCGGGACACGTACTCACGCGACCGCGTGTCGACCCGAATGACTTCACCCTGATCCACGAACAGCGGCACGCGCACGACGGCACCCGTCGACAAGGTGGCCGGCTTGACGCCGCCGCTGGCCGTATCGCCTTTTACGCCGGGATCGGTTTCGGTGATTTCGAGCTCGACAAAATTCGGCGCCGCGACGATTAACGGCGAGTTGTTCCACAGCGTGATCTGGCAAACGTCACCGTCCGACAGCCAGTCTTTGGCGTCGCCTACGGCGGCGTCGTCCGCCGCATACTGCTCGAAGGTGTCAGGCACCATGAAGTGCCAGAACTCGCCGTCGGTATAAAGATACTGCATCTCGGTATCCAGCACGTCGGCCGCCTCGACGCTCTCGCCCGACTTGAAGGTCTTGTCGACCGTCTTGCCGGTCTTGAGATTCTTGATCCTGACTCGATTGAACGCCTGACCTTTGCCGGGCTTCACGAACTCGTTTTCGACGATCACGCAGGGTGCCTGATCAATGAGAATACGCAGCCCGGAACGAAATTCGTTGGTGCTGTAACTCGCCATGGTGTTCGCCGGCGTCGCCGGCTCGCTCCTTATGTTCTGACCCGCTCGAAACGCCAAAAAAACGCTCGAAGCCACGGTCGCTTGTGGGTGTGACAAAGGGAATTCAAGCAATGATACCGGAACGCACGATCAATGCTCAATCGCTCTGCTGACGCGGAAAACGCTCTGTTTTTGCTCAAGATTTCGCCAGCGCGGCCGAAACTTGAAACAAGTCACGCTTTTGACACTCCGCGCGACGGCTCGGTGCGGCGCGGTGCTAGACTCGCTGCAAGGGAATTTCCATATCGAGCGCCCGCCAGCACACGCGGGCCGCGAGACTCGAAGGACCGTTTATTGAACGCGCAGCAGAGCATTTCCATTGCCGTTCTGTCGAAGAACCAGGACGTTGTCGCACTGATCAACAGCACGCTCCGCGATGCGGGTCATGCTGCGCGCTGCCACTGGGTAAACCGTCCCGAAGCGCTGTACGACACACTGGGCGAACAGCAGGTCGAACTGCTGATACTCCACCGCGACGGCTACCCGGATTCGATACGTTCGGTCATCAAGCAGAAGGACCGCTTCGATCCCGAAGTGCAGGTGCTGGCGCTCGCCAAGGAAGCCGACGAACAGTCCATTCAAAAAGCCATGCAGGACGGCGCCTGCGACCTGGTTTCGTTTGGCCGCAGACGCAGACTGCAGGCCGTGGTGTCGAGGGAGCTCCGCGCGCTGCGCGTCGAACGCGCGCTGAATTCGACGCTACAGTCAGCCACCCGGTACCGCAAGCAGGTCGATGAATACATGCAGGCGTCGACCAGCGCCATTGCGCTGGTCGCGGAAGGCATTGTCACCGGCACCAACGAAGCGTGGTTGAAACTGTTCAAGATCAAGAGCAGTGACGAAATCGAGGGTATGCCCGTCATGGACAGCTTCGATTCCGAGCATCACGCCGCGATCAAGGGCGCACTCATTGCCACGACGGCCGGCAAGTGGGCCGAGGGCGAGGTGCTGAAGGCCCGCACTGCGCACGAAGGCGGCGACGGCGATCAGCTGAGTCTCAGCTTTCGCAGAGTCGACATGGACGGTGCGCCCGCGGTGCAGGTGCTGATTGTCCCGCCCGCAAACGCCAGCGAACCGACGAAGCTGGTTCACGACGCGTTAAAACGCGATCCGACGACGCTATTGTTTCATCGCTCGCAGTTTATCGAGCGACTCAAGAAACGCCTGTCCCGAAAGCCGCAATCCGGACTGCACGTGCTCGCCTACGTCAAACCGGACAAGTTTGGCGAGCTTGCAGGGAAGATCGGTTATCTCGACTCCGAGGAAGTCCTGGGCCAGTTCGCTGAAGAAGTTCGCAAGCGCCTGCACCCGCGCGACGTCGCCGGCCGCTTCGAAGGGACCTCGCTCATGGTGCTCCTGGAACGGGGCAACGCAAACGACGCGGAGGTCTGGGGCAAGCAACTGGCACAGCACATCGAGAAATGTGCGTTCGAAGTCGGCGATACCTCCTGCCATCTGACCTGCACGGTCGGAGTGTGCGCCGTGTCCGACCTCTTCGGCAGTCTCGAGGAACTGGTCGCAGCCACGGTCGGCGCCTGGAAGCTCGGGAAGGAAGCGGGCGGAAACACCGCCGTGCTCAACGACCGGATCGATGAAGATACGCGGCAGCGGGAATTCGACGCGATCTGGATCAAACACCTGAAGTCGGCGCTGATGGACAACCGCTTCCGGTTGGCATCGTTGCCGATCGCGGGGTTGCGCAGCGACTCCGTGAAGATGTTCGACCTGCTGGTCAGGATGATCGACGAGCAAGGCAATTCGGTGCTTCCATCCGAGTTCCTGCCCGCCGCCCAGCGCAACAACATGATGAAGAATATCGACCGCTGGATGCTGGTTGCAGCCATGGACTTCTGCGAACGTAACGATGCCGACCGGGTGTTCGTGCGACTTTCCAGGCAGTCGATTCTCGACGGCACGACGGCGGCATGGATGCGGCAGGAACTCGAGAAACGCAACTTCGACTGCTCCCGGCTGGTGGCGCAGATCCCCGAGCGGGACGCGGCGAAACACATCAAGCAAACCCGCTCCCTGGTTGCCGGGCTCAAGAAGCTTGGCGTCGCGTTTGCCATTGAACACTACGGCGTCGATCAGGAGCGTTTCCAGATCCTGGACCTGCTCAAACCGGACTACATCAAGATAGACGGCGAACTCATGCATTCCCTGATGACGGATTCGTCCATGCAGGAGAGCGTGCAGAAAATTGTCAACGGCGCGCGCGAGCGCGGCGTCCGCACGATTGCGGAGCGCGTCGAAAATGCCAACGCCATGGCTGTCCTGTTCCAGCTCGGGCTCGACTACATGCAGGGACATTATGTTCACGAGCCGGAAGTGGTGCTCGAAGACCAGGACAGCGGCCGCCACACGACGCTGGAAGAACTCTCCACGGCCGGCGCCTCGTAAAATCGGCCCCCAAACGTCCCTCGAAACACATTCGAAATGTGAACTCGGTCACAGTTCCGAACCGGAACCAGCCGGACGCCCCGCGCGTACAAAAAAAATATACTGCCGGCTGAATCTGCGGGACCTGCACACCGGCCGCGCCGCGCGGATCGGGCAGGGCATAAAACCGGGGTATGCGTGTGAAATCGAAAACTCTTGCCAGGCGTCACAGCCTTCCAATCATTCCGGCTATCGTCCTTGCGGGCGGCGGCCTGGGTCCCGCTCACGCGCTGGAACTGGGCGAGATCAAAGTACAGTCTCACCTCGGACAGCCGCTGCGGGCCAGCATCGCCTACGCGCTCGCGGCCGACGAAGCGATTGCCGATTATTGTGTCAGCCTGGCCCCCGCTTCCTCGGTCAACGGCATGCCGGCACTCAACGATGCCCGTATCAGCGTCGCGAACGGCGTCATTTCACTCACCGGCAGCACGCCCTTACGCGAGCCGCTGGTTGCTGCCCGGCTTTCGGTGCAGTGCCCTTACACACCAAACATTGCACGCGACTACATGCTGTTTGTCGATCCCGCACCCGTGGCGGTCGATCGCCCGGCGGTCGTGAACCAGCCCGCCGCACAAGCTACGACGGCAGCTCCGGTCGCCACTCGCCGACCGGCGCCCCAGGCGGCGCCGGCACAAACGGCGCCGACGTCGGCAAAATCGCCAGCAAAACCCAGCATCGTCACCGGAAGCCGTTATCGAGTGCAGCCCGGCGACTCGCTGTCGGACATTGCCTCGAGACTCGAAGGGCGGCAGGTGGGTCTGTGGCAGGCAGTCAACGCCATCTTCGCCGCCAACCCGCAGGCGTTCATCGACAACGATCCGAATCGCCTCAAGGCAGGCAGCCTGCTGACGATTCCCCTCGGGACGGCGCTCGGCGACGTTGGAACACAGTTCGCTGACGAGCCGACAGGCCCGTCGGTATCGACCGCGGGCAGCGACGATACGGCTTACCTGGAACCGGCCGGCAGCAGCGCGCAGCCTGCCGCGAATTCGACCGCCGTTGACGAATCGCTCAACGCCGAAAACCCGTTCGCCGGCAACACCGTGGATACGGTCATCGACCCGAGCGTGGTCGCGGCTGAAACAAGCGGCAACGCCGAATCGGCTGCGGTCGCGACACCGATTACCCCGATTACGCAGGCACCGGCTCCGGCCCCTGCTGCCGAAACGATCGAACGCTCAACGCCGGTCAGAGCGGGCGACGCGCTGTCCGCGAGGACCGAAGCGCCCGCATCCGATACGGGCATTGTCTGGTGGACGCTCGGCGGCGCTCTGGCGTTGATCACCGGCCTGTTTTTCTTCCGTCGCCGCCGGCAGCCGGTCGATCCGGCGCCGATTGCCGACCGCCCCGCCCCGCACCCGAGGGATCGCTATGCGGAGGAAGACTCGATCGAAGTCGAAGTCATTAGCGCACCCGGCAGTGAGTACGGCGAAAGCATCGACTTCGATCTGTCGGACGACTCGCCGACCGAGGAAAACCCCGCTCTCGACGCTGACCTGGTTGCCGGCAACGGTCTCTCCGGCGAGGCGACAACAGGCGCTGACGGACTCGATTTCGACTTCGATGCTCAGGCGACCCTGCTGGACGGGGGCGATACGTCGGAAACGGATATCCTTCCGCCGCCGCAGCGCACGGCGTCAATCCTCGAAAGCGAAGTGCTCCCCGAGGAAGATGACGAGTACGATATGTCGGTTATTGTCGACGCCACAAAAATGCCGCGCCCGGAGGACGCTACGCAGCGCGATTTCCACGCGGTTGTCGTGGACGAAGACGAAAGCGCCGAAGACGAGGAAAGCTACACGCTCAATCAGGAAATCGACTATCAGATTCTCGAGCAGGATTATGAGGACGAACTGACGGCAACTCAGGCGCTCAACATGGAAATCGAGCGCGCTGCCCGCGAACTCGAGCACAGCATGCACGACGACGAGGCCGCGGACGCGGCGGAGACCGTCGAATCGAAAACGCTGGCGAACGACAAAACACAGAACAACGAAACTCTGGCCAACGACGAGACGACCGCGCTGCCGCTCGCGAGCGTCACGGAACTCGATCTCACGGCCAACATGCCGGCCGGCAACGACGACGATTCCGAACTTGCGGCGGAGGCAACCGGCCTGACCGAGGAGCTCACGGCGCAGCTGCCGCTCGAGGACGCCACCCAGGAACTGCCGGCTCAGGACGATACGGTTGAAGTCACCGCCAAGCTTCGGGTCGAAGGCGGTAAACGGGGCGGCTAGCGGGAGCTGCTAATCGGCGTCGTTGTCGACGGCCTCCAGCCGCTCAACGGCCCGCCAGCCTTTCGGCAACAGACCACCGCGCAGCGCACGTTCGCCGTAGTAGGGATCCGAGTCGTCCCACTTGATAGTCATTGTGCGCTTGCCGGTCACGACGCGAAGATCGCCGCCTTCCGGCACGACCGCGATCGCCACCAGGCGCTCATCTCCGGTTTGATACTTCTTGCCGGGAATATTGATGAGCTTCAACCCCTTGCCTTTACCGAGTTCGGGTAATTCGTCCATTTCGAACATCAGGAGACGGCCTATCGAACTCACGGCGGCGACGAGACATTCGCGTCCGGCCGGAATCGCCGCGGGCACCACGGACCGGCCGCCCGCCGGCACACGGAGCACGGACTTTCCGGCCTTGTTGCGCGAGACCAGGTCACCCAGCTTCGCGACAAAGCCGTATCCGGCGTCGCTGGCAAGCACGTAGCGATCGTCCGTCCCGCCAATCATGGCGCCGCAAAATGCGGAACCGTCGGGCGGTTTGAATCGGCCTGACAGCGGTTCACCCTGCCCCCTTGCGGAAGGCAGCGTGTGCGCCATTACGCTGTATACCCGACCCGTGCTGTCGACGAACATGGCCAGTTGATTGCTGCGTCCCTGCGCCGCCGCCAGGAAGCTGTCTCCGGACTTGTAGGACAAGGCTTGCGGATCGATCTCGTGCCCTTTCGCCGCGCGGGCAAACCCGCGCTTCGACAACACGATCGTCACGGGCTCGCTGGAGACGAGTTCTGTTTCATCGAGCGCCTGCGCAGCTTCGCGCTCGACGACCTCAGTCCGCCGGCTGTCACCGTAAGCCTCGGCATCGGCGAGCAGCTCCTTCTTGATCAGGGTTTTCAGCCGCGCCGCGCTCTTGAGGGTTTTCTCGAGCACGTCGCGTTCTTCGTTCAGTTCGTCCTGCTCCCCGCGGATCTTCATCTCTTCGAGCTTCGCGAGATTGCGCAGCCGCAGGTTCAGAATCGCTTCGGCCTGTATATCGCTGAGCTTGAAGCGCTTCATCAGGACCGGCTTCGGCTCGTCTTCGCTGCGAATGATCGCAATGACCTCGTCAATGTTGAGGTAGGCAACCAGCAGCCCGTCCAGTATGTGCAGGCGATCGCGAACGAGCCCAAGACGGTGTTCGAGGCGCCGCCGGACCGTGTCCTTGCGGAACTTGAGCCATTCGGTCAGCAATTCGGCGAGGTTATAGAGCCGCGGCCGGCCGTTCAGCCCAATCACGTTCATGTTGACCCGCAGGGTGCGCTCGAGCGACGTCGTCGAAAACAGGTGTGACATGAGCTGCTCGGCGTCGACGCCGCGCTTCTTGTCGATGACCAGCCGGGTGGGCTCTTCGAGATCCGATTCATCGCGAATATCGGTCGCCTGCGGCAGCTTCTTGCTGGTAATTTGCAGGGCAATCTGTTCCTGGATCTTCCTGCCGGACACCTGAAACGGCAGTTCCGTAATGACGATGTTGCCGTCTTCGATCCGATACTTCGCGCGCACCCTGAGCGTGCCGTTACCCGTCGCGTATATTTCGCGGATATCCGCCGCCGGCGACACGATCTCGCCGCCGGTCGGGAAGTCCGGCGCTCGAATGTGTTTCATGAGATCGGCAACCGACGCCTTCGGTTTGTCGATCAGGTGCACGAGCGCACTCACCACTTCGTTCAGATTGTGCGACGGCACGTCCGTCGACATGCCGACCGCGATCCCGGTCGTTCCGTTCAGCAACAGGTTCGGTAAACGGGCCGGCAGGAGTCCCGGCTCGCTCAGCGTACCGTCGAAGTTGGGCACCCAGTCGACGGTCCCCTGACCCAGCTCCTGCAGCAGGCTTTTTGCATACGGCGCAAGTTTCGACTCGGTATAGCGCATCGCGGCGAACGACTTGGGATCGTCCGTCGAACCCCAGTTGCCCTGACCGAGCACAATGGGGTAACGATAGGAAAAGTCCTGCGCCATGAGCACCATGGCTTCATAACAGGCCGAATCGCCGTGCGGGTGAAATTTGCCAATGACGTCGCCGACCGTGCGCGCCGATTTCTTCGGTTTGGACGTTGCGGACAAACCCAGCTCGCTCATGGCATACACGATGCGCCGCTGCACGGGTTTCAGACCGTCACCGATCTGCGGCAAGGCGCGATCGAGGATCACGTACATCGAATAATCGAGATACGCCTTCTCGGTATAGTCCTTGAGCGACTGTTGTTCTACACCTTCAAGATTCAGCGAGTTCTGCATATCGATAGCCTCAGACTTCGGCAAGATCGCCCTTGGTTTCAAGCCAGCTGCGGCGGTCTTTCGCGCGCTTCTTCGCCAGTAGCATGTCCAGCATTTGATCGGTCTTGTCCCGACCGCTTACGGTCAGCTGGACCAGGCGCCGGGTATCGCGGTTCATCGTCGTATCCCGCAGCTGCTCGGGGTCCATCTCACCGAGACCCTTGAAGCGCGTCTCGGTGACCTTGCCCTTCTTCTTTTCGGCCTCGATGCGATCGCGAATACCCTTGCGCTCGGAATCGTCCAATGCGTAGTAGACCTCTTTGCCGACATCGATCCGGTACAGGGGCGGCATCGCAACGTAGACGTGGCCGGCCAGCACCAGCTCGCGGAAATGCCGCAGAAACAGCGCGCACAACAGCGTTGCGATATGCAACCCGTCGGAATCCGCGTCCGCCAGAATACAGATCTTGTGGTATCGGAGGTTGGAAAGATCGGCACTGCCCGGATCGATGCCGAGCGCTACGCTGATATCGTGTACTTCCTGCGACGCAAGGATTTCACCTGAATCCACCTCCCAGGTATTCAGGATCTTGCCGCGCAGCGGCATGATGGCCTGTGTCGCGCGATCGCGCGCCTGTTTGGCCGAACCACCCGCGGAGTCACCCTCGACCAGGAACAGCTCGGAAAACTCCGGGTCCTGCGAGGTGCAGTCCGCCAGCTTACCCGGCAGCGCCGGTCCCGACGTGACCTTCTTGCGGACGACCTTCTTCGCCGCCTTGAGCCGCCGTTGCGCCTTCACAATCGCGAGCTGCGCAATCTGGTCGCCGGTTTCGGGGTGCTGGTTTAGCCACAGCGAGAAGCTGTCCTTGACCACACCGGCGACAAACGCCGCGGACTCTCGCGAAGACAGGCGCTCTTTGGTCTGGCCCGAAAACTGCGGGTCCTCCAGCTTGGCGGACAATACGAAGTTGAGGCCATCCCAGACGTCCTCCGGCGCCAGCGACACCCCGCGAGGCAGCAGCGAGCGAAAGTCGGCAAACTCGCGCAACGCGTTGGTCAGTCCCGTGCGCAGACCATTGACGTGGGTGCCGCCCTGGGCGGTCGGGATCAGGTTGACGTAGCTCTCGGTGACGACCTGACTGCCGTCGGTAGCCCAGACCAGCGCCCAATCGACGGCCTCGTTGTTGCCGCTCATTGCGCCCGAGAACGGCTCCGAGGGCAGTCTTTCGGCGCCCCCGACTGCCTCGAGGAGGTATTCCTCCAGTCCACCGGAATAGCACCACTCGGTCTTTTCAGCCGGCTTCTCAACTTTGAGGCGGACGGTGAGACCGGGACAGAGCACGGCCTTGGCTTTAAGCGCATGCTTCAGCCTGCCGATCGAAAACTTCGCCGAATCGAAATACTTGGGGTCCGGCCAGAAGCGAATGGTGGTGCCGGTATTGGCCTTGCCGACGCTGCCGACGACTTCGAGCTTGCCGCGTTTCTTGCCCCCGGCGAAGCTCATGTTGTATTCCTTGGCGCCGCGCCGAATCCACACTTCCAGGTTCTTCGACAGCGCGTTGACGACAGAAACGCCAACGCCGTGCAGGCCGCCCGAATACTGGTAGTTCTTGTTCGAGAATTTGCCGCCTGCGTGAAGCCGCGTAAGGATCAGCTCGACACCCGGGATTTTTTCTTTCGGGTGCTTGTCGACGGGCATGCCGCGGCCGTCGTCCGCCACCTCGAGGGAGCCGTCGGCGTAGATCGTCACTTCGATCTTCTTGCAGTGACCCGCCAGCGCCTCGTCAACGCTGTTGTCGACCACCTCGTGAGCGAGGTGATTGGGACGCGCGGTGTCCGTATACATCCCGGGCCGTCGGCGCACGGGTTCGAGACCGCTTAAGACCTCAATGTCCTTAGCGTCGTAGCTTTTACTCATTAATCGGAAACGTTAGCTGGCCCAGGGAAGCATCGCGGGATTCTAGCCCGTTTGCACGAGCTGTGCACAAGCCCCGGGATTGCACCGCGGGTCGGACAAGAATTCCCGACGCCGGCGGCGTGTTCTCAGGAAAGATCGCCGACCAGCGAAGCGCGGGTGGCGTCGGCAATCGGCGCAATGTCGACCTGATAGTTTTCGTGGTCGATGCCCGCCGCAAAACTTGCCCCGGCCTTGAGTGCTGCCGCCTGCTCCGGCGAAAACTCGAATCGCAGAAAGTGTACGGCCGAGGTTTTTTCCTCGTCGCTCCGCTCCAGGTCTTCGTCCGCAATGGCGAATACGCGGTCGAAGTCCTGCACCTGCACGTAGACGCGATGCTCGATGCCACGCAGGCGGCGCAGCATTTCCCGGCGCTCTTCGACGTCGGGAAATTCGACCATAAACGTCGCTTTCCAGTTACTGCCGTCCGGAATCAGGGGGTTGTAGGCGTCGAGTTCCTCCTCGATACCCGCCGCCTCGAAGATGCGCTCGATGCGCAACATCTCCTGCACCTGATACTGCATTGTCAGGCGGTCTTCGAAATAGAGCGCAGCGTTGGTGCCCAGATGAACGCGCCGGTCTTTTTTGTGGGCGAGCACACGCTCGCGAAACTCGTCACGGATGTCGGCGTATTTTTCGAGGCTGAAAAGATCGTCGCGAGTGAGTTTTTGCGCTGTGGTCATATGCCGTATGCCTTTCTCAGCAGGCTCATCGGGTGGCCCGCCTCCTGGTTGTCGATATCCTGAGCAATCTGTTCCGCCGCCATGGGGCAATCGCTCGCAAAATACTGCGCCTCGGCGCGTTTTACTTTGTTGACGACGGGCCTGGCAATCTTCTTGGAGATGTCGTGATATTCCTTTTTGACGGCGTAGGTGCCGTCGTGGCCAGAGCACCGTTCGATGGCCTCGACGGTTGTGTCGGGAACCAGCTCCAGGGCGTCGCGGGTCTTCAACCCCAGATTTTGCACGCGCAGATGACAGGCAACCTGATACGAGACTTTGCCGAGCGGTTCCGCAAAATCCGTTTTCAGCAAACCTTCGCGGTGTCGCAGCATCAGGTACTCGAAGGGATCGAACATGGCGTCGCGAACCTTCAGCACCTGCTCGTCGTCCGGGAACATGAGCGGCAGTTCCTGCTTGTACATCAGCGTGCAGGACGGAATCGGCGTCACGATATCCCAGCCTTCATCGACGAGCGCGGCCAGCACGGGAATGTTGTTGTTCTTGGCCTTCTCGACGGATTCGAGGTCGCCCAGCTCGAGCTTGGGCATACCGCAGCAGCTTTCCTTTGCCGCCAGCGTCACGGGAATGCCGTTGTGCCCAAACACGGCCACCAGGTCCTCGTCCATCTCGGGGCGATTGCGGTTGCCGTAGCAGGTGGCGTAAAGCACAACCTTCCCGGTGGTCGACGCCGTCGGCACGGCGCCTTCGCCGTCCTCGCCGATCAGCTGTTTAAGACGCGCGCGGGCCGGTTTCGAGTGGTACTCCGGCACCGGCGCCTTGTGATGGACGCCGAGCGTCGCCTCCAAGGCCTTGCGACCGACGCCGGTCTTGTTGAGCGCGTTGACGGTCTCTGCCACAACCGGAATGCCGGCTAACTTACCCACGGTGTCCGTCGCGCTCAGCGTCTTGTCGCGAAACGATGCCCCTTCCTTCTTGAAGCGCGCCGCTTTCGCGCGCAGCATGAGATGCGGGAAATCGATATTGAACTCGTGAGGCGGCACATAGGGACACTTGCTCATGTAGCACATGTCACACAGGTAACAATGATCGACGACGTCCCAGTACGCCGATTTCGGCACGCTGTCGAGTTCCATGGTTTCCGACTCGTCGACGGCCTCGAACAGCGTCGGAAAGGAATGACAAAGATTGAAACAACGCCGACAGCCATGACAGATGTCGAACACGCGCTCCATTTCCTCGAAGAGCTTGGCGTCGTCGTAAAACTCGTCCGACCGCCAGTCGATCGGATGCCGGATAGGGGCCTCGAGGCTGCCTTCCCGTTGTGAACTCATAGATGCAACTCAAACAAGAAAAGCCAGGCGACGGGCACCCGGCTTTTCCGTGACTTTCAACACGTGGCGAAGAAAACCCATTTCAAGACAGGTTTTAGTCGTCCAGCGTGTCCAGTGCCTTCTGAAAACGATTGGCGTGCGAGCGTTCGGCTTTTGCCAGTGTTTCGAACCAGTCCGCAATTTCGTCGAAGCCCTCGTCGCGCGCGGTTTTGGCCATGCCCGGATACATATCCGTGTACTCGTGCGTTTCGCCGGCGATGGCCGCTTCGAGATTGGACGACGTTGAGCCCATGGGCAGACCGGTTGCGGGATCGCCGACCTCCTCCAGGTACTCCAAATGACCGTGGGCGTGACCCGTTTCGCCTTCCGCCGTGGAACGAAACACCGCGGCGACATCGTTGTAGCCCTCGACGTCCGCTTTTGCCGCGAAGTAGAGGTAACGACGATTGGCCTGCGATTCACCGGCAAACGCGTCTTTCAGATTGGTTTCGGTTTTGCTGCCTTTGAGAGACATGATCGATCCTTTTGATGAGAACTGTTATCATTTAGAACGAGTCTAATGAGCGAAGACTTTAGTGGCCTTTTGCACACGAGTCAATTTGAGCTCCTGCGCAATCACTCAGTGCAGTGCGCGATGACCGCCCGGGCTGCAGACGCAGTGTGAAGCAGTCCGGAGCGCGGCTCAAGCAGCAAGTGGACGCACTGACTAACGGCGCCTGCCAGAGCCGCGATCTCAAAAAATAGACAGCGGCGCGGCGACGAATTATTTTGAGACCGCTTTTAGCCTCGCGCCCTACAGGAACCGAAACGATGAGCACCACTGTCAACTTGGAAAAAAGCCTGAGTAGCCTCGAAAAGATTGTCGACGAACTCGAATCGGGCGAGTTACCGCTGGAAAAGGCAATGAAAAAATTCGAGGAAGGCATCAAGCTGACTCGCAGCTGTCAGACCGCGCTCAAGCAGGCGGAACAGAAAGTCGAAATACTGATGCGGGATGCAGGTGGCGACTCCGGCAACGATCGTCTCGAGGAGTTCGACGACGAGGAAGCATGACGCCCGACCTCACGCTGAAACTGGTTTACGCCGCCAATGTGCTTGTAGCGGGCTGGGTCGGCAGCCTCAGCTTGTTCTTACCCCAAGTCGCGAGCCGCACCGTATTCTCCGGTACGGCCGCCGCTTCGCCGGCGATGCAGGTCACGGGTGCGCTCTGGCTCAGCATTGCGCTACTGTCTTTCGCGGGCTGCTTTGCTCCCCGGAGCTTTGCCGTCGTGCTCGTGCTGCAACTCATCTACAAGGCAAGCTGGTTGCTTGTGGTGGCGTTGCCGGCAGTCGCCGCCGGGAATCGCGAAACGCTGCCGGGCGGCATGACCGTGTTTTTTCTGATCTGGGTAATTGTCCTGCCGTTTGTGATCCCGTGGCGCAGCCTGCTCGCCCAGAGCTAATCGGCTCACCGTACCGGCATCATCTCCAGCAAAGCGACCACCGTGGACTCAACGCCGGAGCGAATCGACGGCTCCGGTGCAATCTTGAACAACGGCGAGTGATGACTCGGCACCGGCGCACCTCCGGCGGCTTCGCGCTCAAAGTCTTCTTTGGGTGTGCCGCCAACCCGCCAGTAGACTGACGGAATTGCGGGATCCAGCGTAAAAATCGGGAAATCTTCGGCGCCCATGCCGGTGGGCGGGATGCTCACGACAGCCTCGTCGCCGAGCTCCTCGGCCCAGGCATCTTTCAAACGACGGGCCAGCTCCGCGCTGTTGATCGTCGGCGGCACGGACTCGGCGCTGACGATCACTTCGGGTAGCCGGTCTTCGGGCAGG
This sequence comes from Woeseiaceae bacterium, assembly GCA_028289545.1. GTDB lineage: Bacteria > Pseudomonadota > Gammaproteobacteria > Steroidobacterales > Woeseiaceae > UBA1847. The sequence continues at coordinate 15,484 of JANQPG010000052.1, read as the reverse complement.
CCGGCCACTCTGCCCATGTTCTCGGCAATGCGTTGAATCCCGTCGAGAAGAATCTGGCGCGTCTCGAGGCTCGTGTTGCGCACGGTCAGCTGCAGCGTTGCCGTATCGGGAATGATGTTGTGCTTGGTGCCGGCATGGAACGAACCGACCGTAATGACGCCGGGGTCGCGCGGCGGCAACTCGCGCGAGACCAGGGTCTGCAGCGCCAGGACAATCTTGCTCGCGAGCACAATCGGATCCTTGCCGCGATGCGGCGCCGCGCCGTGTGCGCCCACGCCGTACACCGTAATGTCGACGGTGTCCGCGCCCGCGTAAGGGCTGCCTTCAACAACGTTGATGACGCCGGCGACGTCGGATGAGCTCACGTGCAGCGCAAACGCATAGTCGGGCGTGCCGAAGCGTTCGTACAGGCGGTCGGCACGCATCGCCTTGGCGCCCAGCACGCGCTCTTCGGCCGGCTGCACGATGAGCATCAGCGTGCCCGACCAGTCGTCGGTGCGCGCCGCCATTTGCCGTGCCGTGCCGACGAGGCTCGTAATGTGCACGTCATGACCGCAGGCGTGCATCGTGTAGACGAGGTTGCCCGTAATGGGGTCCTCCTGCTGCTTGACGGACGCGTTTTCGAGTCCGGACTTTTCCTCAACCGGCAGACCGTCCATGTCCGCTCGCATCATGACCATGGGCCCCGGACCGTTTTCGAGCATCGCCACAATGCCGGTGCCGCCGACGTTTTCGGTAACCTCGAAACCCGCGGCACGCAACTCTTCCGCCATCCGTTTGGCCGTCTCGAATTCGACAAGCGACAACTCCGGATTGCGGTGAAAATGGTCGAAGAGCGGCCACAGGTAGTCGTCGTAGTCGCGCTTGACGGCAGCCGATAAGTCGTCAGCGAGAACCGGCCCGGTCAGCATGGCGGCCAGCAGAGCTGAGGCAAGAATCAGTCGTTTCATTGGGTGTCCCCGGGTTGGTTTCCGCCCATCGTCGGCAGTGAGAGTTGCCGATGGCGTCGGTTGTCGCTAAAAACGCTGTCGGCGGGCCCTTCCCCAAAAGGGCCCGGGACCGATTGCGCCAACTCACGAGTCTACCGGCACGCCCCGGGAAACCAAAACGGAGTTGCGGCAGTCCGACTTTCCGGCGGCGTCGAATGATTTTGAGACCGCTTCTAGGTATTGCGACATCAACACGGAGGATGTACACGATGGGATTTGCCCTTTCAGACATGCAGCTCACGAGCGAGAGCTTCACCGACGGTGCGCGTATTCCGACACGCCATACGGGCGAAAGTGAAGATGTATCACCCGCGTTTGCGTGGCGGAACGTACCGGACGGCACACGGGAGTTTGCCCTTATCTGTCACGACCCCGACGCGCCGCTGATCAAACCAGACGGCTACGGCTACGTCCACTGGCTGTTGTACGGCATTCCCGGCTCGGTCTCGTCACTGGCCGACGGCGTTGCGGAATACACGAGCGGCATCACCGACTTCGGCCGCGACGGCTACGGCGGCCCGATGCCACCGGAAGGCCACGGCACTCACCGCTATTTCTTCTGGCTGTTCGCGCTCAACGACACGTTGAACCTGGATAAGGGACTCACGATGTCTGAATTGATTACACGCATTGAGCCCGCCGTCATCGGCATGAACCGTCTCATGGGCACCTACTCGCGCCCGGCAGCGGGATAGGTATCGGCAAATCCACGTCGGGCCCCGATGCGGGCGGGATGTCGATGGGCGGAAATCTAGCGCAGTGAAGCGAACCATTCCGCCCAGCGATGTCCCGCACGCAGCACGCAGGTCCAAACAACAGCACCATTAGCCGCGACGATAGTTATTGAAAGTTCGGTCAGAACGACCGAATCAGGTGTTGGCGCCACCGTTACCCTGAAGTCGGGTAATCAAAGACCGCAGGAATACCTTGTTGAAGCGCAGCTGGCAGGAAGAGCTGACCTGCTCCATGAGCGTCGAACTCACGCGCAAGATCGTAACCGGACCGTCCGCCTTGATCGACGCCTGGCGTTTCGCCCCGCGGACGTAGCTGGTTTCGCCGAAACATTCGCCGTTCTCGAGCGTGCCGACCGCCGTGCCGTTGGCCTGCACGATCACTTTCCCGGACACGATGATGTAAAAGCGGTCGTCGATTTCACCTTCGCGAACGATGTCCTCGTCGTCGCGATACTCGTGCCAGTCCGACGCCCGCAGGACCTCCCAGATCTCGGCGTGCGAGAACTCGTGGAAGAACGTCAGCGTGCGCAGCAAGTCGAAGTGTTCCTGGTTGTCGAGGCTGTCGTACTTCTGACGCAGATCCTTGTACACACGCGTGAGTTCGGCTGCCATTGCGGCCCCGCTCACGGTCCGTTTATCGGGGTTCTTCTGCATCGTCATCGCCACGACGTGCTCGAGTTCGTCGGGCAGGTCGTCGCGATAGGTGTGGATAGGTGGCGGCGTCGCGTACACGATCTGGTGCAGGAGTTTCGACAGGTTGTCCGCCCGGAACGGCCGGAAGCCCGTCAGCAACTCGTACATGACGGCGCCGAGTGAATACAGATCCGAACGCGGCGTCAGCTCTTCCGACTGCACTTGCTCCGGCGACATGTAGCTGGGGCTGCCCGCAATGCCCTCGATACGCGACACTTCGGAATCGTTGACGATCGCGATACCAAAATCGATGATGCGAACGTCATTGTCGATCGTGAGCATGACGTTCGACGGCTTGATATCGCGATGGATGACGCCGCGGCCGTGTGCGTAATGCAGCGCCTTGGCACACTTGTAAATGATCTCTACAACATCATCGACCCGAAGCAGGTTGTCGGGGCGGCAATACGCGGCCAGCGTGCGTGCGCCCTGGATGTGCTCGGTGACAACGTAGTAGGAACCGTCTTCTTCGCCGGCGTCGTAGATCGGCATGATATTGGGGTGCTGCAGCATCCCAACCATGTGGGCTTCGTTGAAGAACATCTTCCGGGAAACGCGAGCGCGTTCCGGATCGGCATCTTCCTCGATATTGTAGACTTTGATGGCCACATCGCGGCGGTAATACGGATCGTGCGAGAGATAGACCGTGCCCGTGCTGCCCTTGCCGATCTTGTTGATGATGACGTACTTGCCGATCTTGTCGGGCACGTCGGGCGGGCGCTTGAATTCGCTGACGGGGCTGGCCATGTTGTCTCACACTTCAGGTCATAAGCCACCTGTAAAAAACCAGTAACAGAGCGGCGTACAGCGCGGCTACGAGGTCATCCAGCATAATTCCGAGGCCTCCGCGCAGTCTGTGATCCAGGTCCCGAATCGGCCAGGGTTTGAGGATGTCAAAAACCCGAAACAGTACAAACGCCGCGAGCCAGCCGGCGGCGCCGGGTGGTGCCGCGAGCAATGTCAAATACATGCCGACAATCTCGTCCCAGACAATACCCCCGTGGTCATGGACGCCAATCTTCCGCGCCGACTGTCCGCACAACCAGATCCCGAAGACAAAGCCCGCTGCCGCCATGCCAAGTTGCGGAAGCAACCCGTAGTCCTGGGTCAGCCAGAACAGCAATATGCCCGGCAGGCTGCCGACGGTGCCGGGCGCCTTCGGCGCCAGGCCGGTCCCAAAACCGAACGCCAGGAAATGCACCGGGTCGGTCAGCACGGTGCGCCACATTGGCCGCTCGTCCCCGCTCACGAGAAGTGCCGGTATCCGAGGTCGTCGAACTCGACCGCCTCGCCCGCCTCCATACACTGAATGCCGGAACCCACGACAACCTCCCCAATCGCGGTCACCGGCGTATCGCCGCCCTCCGGCAGCTCGCCGGAGCGCGCCGTGAACAGCAGCTCATAGTCGTCGCCGCCGGTCAGCGCAAACTTGAGCTGTTGTGGCCTTGGGTAACGGGAGCGCAGGGCTTCGGAAACCGGCAGGCGATCCAGGTCCAGGCGCGCACCCACCCGGCTCGCCGCAAGCAGTTTGCCAAGATCAGCGTACAGGCCGTCCGACACGTCGATCGCCGCCGTCGCAACACCCCGAAGTGCCAGACCGTAGGCAACTCGGGCCTCCGGCTTCAGGAAACGGCGGCGCAACAGCGAGCTGCTTTCGCTGCTGTCGAACTCGTCGAGGCCAGCGGCTGCGTCACCTGGATGACCGGTTACATGGATAAGGTCGCCCGGCCCCGCCCCCGATCGTAGAATCGCCTCGCCTTCCGGGACTTCGCCGATAACCTGCAGCGTCACGACGAGGTTCTTGCCGCGGGTGGTATCGCCGCCGACCAGCGACACGCCCGATCTTGCCGCGGCATCGAACACACCCGTAGCAAAACCGTCGAGCCAGGACGGGTTCAGCTCGCTCAGTGAAAGCGCAAGGGTCATCCAGCGCGGCGTCGCGCCCATCGCGGCAAAATCGGACAGATTTACCATAACGGCGCGCCAGCCTATGTCGCAGGAATCCAGACCTTCGGGAAAGTGCACACCCTCGATCAGCGTGTCGGTTGCAGCAACGAGCTCGTGCCCGTTGGTCGGCGACAGGACGGCGCCGTCGTCGCCGATACCCACACGCACGCTGTCGTCCGTGCGCGCGCGCGCGAAGTAACGATCGATCAGCCCGAACTCATCCACTGCCTTTGGCTTTGACTTCGATGCTGCGCAAGGACTGCGCCGCTTTGTCCAGACAGGCGTTGACGTACTTATGGCCGTCGAGCGCTCCGAAACGCTTGGCAAGGTTGACGCCTTCGTTGATGACGACGCGATACGGCACGTCGATCCGCTCCTTGAGCTCGTAGCTGCCGATCAGGAGGATGGCCAGCTCCACGGGATCGAGTTGCGCAAGCGGGCGATCGATGAATTCGGTGATCAGCGCATCGAGTTCGTCGCGAGTCGCGAGGATAGCCGTCAACGTTTCATCAAACATTTCCTGATCAACGCGCTCGTAGGCGGTTTGTTCGCGAAACTGGCGCTCGAGCTCAGCGCGGTCGTGTCCGGCAATCTGCTGCTGGTACAGCGCCTGCACGAGCAGTTCCCGCGCCCGGGTTCGTGCGCTGCTTGCGGAGGCCTTGCTCATCGCTCAGGGCCTGTGAATGTTATGCGAGTGCACCCTGCTGGGCCTATTCGGCTGGCCAGTAAGGCGGAACGAGCGACGTGTAGCACGGCTACATAAGCGAGTGACAACGCGGCTGGACGGCCGAATAGGCCCAGCCCTTCGGGTTGTCCCCCAAAACGCGCCACTCGGCGTTGCTCGTCGCTTATTTGGATTCACCAAACTTCACTCCTCGTGCCTTGATTGGCGCGTTTTGGGGGACAACAGGGTGCACTCGCATAACATTCACAGGCCCTAGTCCAGCCGACGCAGCAAATTGACCGTTTCGATCACGGCGAGCGCCGCCTCCTCACCCTTGTTGCCCGCTTTGGTGCCGGCCCGCTCGATAGCCTGCTCGATGGTGTCGACGGTCAACACGCCGAAGCCGACGGGGATACCGTGTTTCAGGCTGGCGGCGGACAGGCCGCGCACACACTCTCCGGCCACGTAGTCGAAGTGCGGCGTGCCGCCGCGGATTACGGCGCCCAGTGCGACAATGCCGTCCGCCCTGCGCGATGCCGCGACCCGCTCGACGACAACCGGCATTTCGAACGCGCCCGGCGCGCGTACGAGCTCGATATCCGCGTCAGCTGCACCGTGGGTCTTTAGGCAGTGCACGGCGCCTTTGATCAACGACTCCACGATGAACTCGTTGAAGCGCGACGCAACAATCACGAAGCGCGCGTCTCGGACCACGAGGTCGGCGCTGGTGGTTTTGATCTTGTCCATGTTACCGGGCTCTCAGACGTATTCGGTAATCTCGAGGTCGAAGCCCGAGATCGCATACATGTTCTTCGGCGCCGATAATACACGGATTCGGTGCAATCCGAGGTCGCGGAGTATTTGCGCACCGACACCATAAGTGCGCAGTACGCTATCCCCAACGTCGGCATGACGCGAGCGCTCGCGCTTGTTGGCGACGCGTTCGACGGCCTCCATGAGTTCGCGCGAACTCTCCTGCTCGCGCAGCAGCACAATGACGCCCGCCTCCTCTTCCGCAATGCGTTCGATGGCGCTCGCAATCGGCCAGCCCAGCGCTTCGCTGCGAACGCCAACCACATCGCCGAGCGTGTCCTGCAAATGCACCCGCACCAGCGGGTTCTCTTCGTTCTCGGGATTGCCCTTGACCAGCGCCAGATGCACAGAGCGGTTAATCAGGTCGTCGTAACAAATCAGCTTGAATTCACCGTAGGCGGTATCCACCTGCGTCTCGGAAATCCGCTCGACGTTGCGTTCCTTTTCGAGCCGGTAGCGAATCAGATCGGCAATGGTTCCGACCTTCACGCCGTGCTCTTTCGAAAACCGCTCGAGATCGGGCCGTCTTGCCATACTGCCGTCGGCGTTCAGAATCTCGACGATCACGGCCGCGGGTTCCAGCCCCGCGAGGCGCGCCAGATCGCAGCCGGCCTCCGTGTGGCCAGCGCGGGTCAGGACGCCACCCGGCTGGGCCATGACGGGAAAGATGTGCCCGGGCTGAGAGAGATCTTCGGGCCGCGCGTCCGTCGCAACCGCCGCAAGCACGGTTCGCGCCCGGTCGTGCGCCGATATCCCGGTGGTTATGCCTTCTGCGGCCTCAATCGACACCGTAAAGTTGGTGGCGTGGTACATGTCGGTTTCGGTCACCATGAGCGGCAGTCGTAGCTGCGCGCAGCGCTCCCTGGAGAGCGTGAGGCAAATCAGCCCTCGGCCGTGGGTGGCCATGTAGTTGATGTCTTCCGGCCTGACCTTTTCAGCCGCCATGAGGAGATCGCCTTCGTTCTCGCGATTCTCGTCGTCGACCATGATGACCATCTTGCCGGCCCGAATGTCGGCAACAATCTCTTCGATCGGGCTGAACGCTTCATGCATAACCGTGTTCTCGCAATGTATCGATATCGAGGCCTTCGTCTTTGGCCAGCAGGCGTTCGAGATACCGCGCGAGGAGGTCGACCTCTATGTTGACGGTCCTTCCGTTCCTGTAGCCGCCGATGATCGTGACCTCGGCCGTATGCGGAATGATATTCACCGTAAATCGATTTGACTTTACTGAATTGATGGTAAGGCTTACGCCATCGATGCAGATCGACCCCTTTTTCGCAACGTAGCGCGCGTACTCGGCGGGCAACTCGAACTCGAGGCGTATCGAACGCGCATCGTCGCGGCGCGAACGCAGGGTGGCGACACAGTCGACATGACCCGACACCAGGTGGCCGCCAAGGCGGTCGCTCATCCTGAGCGCGGGCTCGAGATTCACGGTGTCGCCGGCGCTGAGCTGCCCCAACGCCGTCACGCTCAGCGTCTCCAGCGACACGTCGGTGCTGAAGCCGTTCTCGCGCAACTCCACCGCAGTGAGACAAACGCCGTTCACGGCGATGCTCTCACCGGGCTCGTAGTCCCCCCACGGCAAATCGTCGGCCGTGACTTCGAGACGCATGTCCCCGCCCGCGGGCGTCATCGCCTCGATACGGCCCAGTGCTTTGACAATCCCGGTAAACATTCAAGCCTCCAGCGTATTCATTGGCCGTGCCGTGATTCGAAGGTCGCGTCCGACGGCGCGGATATCCGTAATATCGAGCTGCAGACGATGCTGTAGGCGCCGCCATCCCGGCGTCGACAGCATGGGTCGCGTGCTGCTTCCAAGTAACTGCGGCGCCTGGTAGATCACCAGTTCGTCGACGTGCGCGCCGCTCAAGAGACTACCCGCCAGGGTGGCGCCGGCTTCGGCAAGTACGGTGTTCACCTCGAGGCGCCCCAGGTCGTCGAGCACCTCGCCAATATCGACCCCGCGCTTGTGTTCGGAGACGGCCGCCAGCGTGGCGCCGGCCTCGGTAAGATCGTCGCGAACATTGTCCCCGCAGTAATAGATTCGCGTCTCGCCGGGCATGCGCAGCATCTGCACGGAAACCGGCGTTCTCAAATCCGAATCGAGCACAACCCGCAACGGCTGCTCAACATCCTTCGGCCTCAGTTCGTCGCGAACCGTAAGCCGCGGATCGTCAGCCAGCACCGTACCTATGCCGGTCAATATCGCGCCCGACTCGGCTCGGAGCCGCTGCACGTCCGCGCGCGCTGCTGGCCCGGTGATCCACTGGCTTTCGCCGCTGGCCATCCCGGTGGCGCCGTCGAGGCTGCTGGCTATCTTGAGCCGCACAAAAGGCCGGCCGTGCCGCATACGCTTTGCGAAGCCGCGATTGAGCCGTTCGGCCTCGGCCTCCAGCAGCCCGGTCTGCACGTCGATACCGGCCTCTTGCAGGCGGGCCACACCGCTACCCGCAACCAACGGGTTGGGATCGTGCATCGCCGCGACGACCCGGGCAACGCCAGCTTTGATCAGCGCGTCGGCGCACGGTGGCGTGCGGCCCTGGTGCGAACAGGGTTCAAGGGTGACGTAAGCCGTCGCCCCCTCGAGAGAACCTTCGGCGGCCTCGATCGCCGCAGCCTCGGCGTGTGCGCTGCCGGCACGCTGATGCCAGCCTTCCGCAAGCACGGCCGAATTCCGCACCATCACACAGCCAACCATGGGATTGGGCTGCGCCGTGTAGCGGCCACGCGCCGCCAGCCGCAGGGCACGCGCCATGTGCCGGGTGTCTTCAGTCGAGAACACGGTGTGGGTGTCTGCCGGCACTAAGACTTCTTCTTGTCGAGAAGATCGGGCAACAGCGACATCTGCTCGCGGCTTGCCGCCGCCTCTGAAATCCGCTGCAGACGCTTGATCTCTTCCTCGAACTCGGTGATGTCCTGAAACTGCCGGTAGACCGACGCAAAGCGCACGTAGGCCACCTCGTCAAGCGCGCGCAGCTCCTCCATGACCAGGTCGCCGACGAGGCGCGACGGCACTTCACGCTCGCCCATGGTTCGCAAACGATGTATCAGCCGGCCGACGGCCTGCTCGAGGTGAGCACTCGGAACTGGGCGCTTCTCGAGCGCGCGCAGCATGCTGGAGCGCAGCTTGTCTTCGTCGAACGGCTGCCGGGTGTCGTCGCTCTTGACGAGCCGCGGCATGACCAGTTCGGCGGTCTCGAACGTCGTGAACCGCTCGTTGCAGTTCAGACACTGACGGCGACGGCGGATCTGGCGGCCTTCGCCGGCCAGCCGCGAATCAATGACCTTGGTTTCCTCGTGACCGCAGAACGGACAGTGCATGGTTCATTGTCCAGAAATCGAAGCCGGCGGATCAGGCGTAAACCGGAAACCGGCGGCACAGCTTGAGAACCTTTGCCTTCACCTCTTCGATTGCCGCCGCCTCGGCGGCTTCGTCGCCGACGCAATCCAGCACGTCGGCAATCCAGCCGCTCAGCTCGCGCGTTTCGTCCGCGCCAAACCCGCGTGTGGTGATCGCCGGTGTGCCGAGTCTCAGCCCGCTCGTGACAAACGGGGACTCGGGATCGTTCGGCACCGCGTTCTTGTTGACCGTAATGTTGGCCCTGCCGAGCGCCGCGTCGGCCGCTTTGCCCGTGAGCCCCTTGTCGATCAGGCTGACGAGCATCAGATGGTTGTCGGTGCCTCCCGAGACGATCGGGTAGCCGCGCTCCGTAAGCACCTCCGCCATGACTTTCGCGTTGTCGCAGACTTTCTGCTGGTAGTCGCTGAAAGCCGGATCCATCGCTTCCTTGAGCGCCACCGCCTTGGCCGCGATCACGTGCATTAGCGGACCGCCCTGCGTGCCGGGAAACACCAGGGAGTTGAATTTCCGGGTCAACTCCTCGTTCTCCCGCGCCAGGATCAGCCCTCCGCGAGGTCCGCGCAGGGTCTTGTGCGTGGTTGTGGTGACGACGTCGGCGTGCGGCACCGGGTTCGGATAGTGGCCGGTCGCCACGAGACCGGCGACATGCGCCATGTCGACGTGCAGATAAGCGCCCACGCTGTCAGCGATGGCCCGGAAACGCTCCCAGTCAACAATCCGCGAATAGGCTGAAAAGCCGGCAATAATGAGCTTCGGGCGGTGTTCTTTGGCGAGCGCCTCAACCTGATCGTAGTCGATCAGCGCCGTTTCCGGATCGATACCGTACTGCACGGCATTGTAGAGTCTCCCGGAAAAATTCACCTTGACGCCGTGCGTCAGGTGGCCACCCTCCGCGAGGCTCATGCCAAGCAGCGTATCGCCCGGATCGATGAGCGCCATGCAGACTGCGGCATTTGCCTGCGAACCGGAATGCGGTTGCACATTGGCGTAGTCCGCGCCGAACAGCGCCTTTGCGCGTTCAATGGCGAGCGTTTCCGCGTCGTCGACGTGTTCACAGCCGCCGTAGTAGCGCTTGCCCGGATAACCCTCGGCGTACTTGTTCGTCAGCACCGATCCCTGCGCCTCCATGACCCGCTGGCTCGCGTAGTTTTCCGACGCAATGAGCTCGATATGTTCCTCCTGGCGCTGCGACTCGGCCGCCATGGCCGCGGCAAGTTCGGGATCAAAAGATTCTATCGTCGGATAGGTGGCAAGCATCGGGTCATTCTCCGGTTCGGCAGCGGGCTCGGCGGGTAATCGGGAATAGTAACCCGTTCTCCGTGGCGATGGCAGACCGTCGTCAGCCGGCGTTCAGCCGATGAGAGGTCCGCGAGATGTCCACGGCTCATCCAGAGCCGGAAGCGGCTCAGGATCCCGCGTCTTCCGCCTCGGCAAACGACTGCACGACGCGCGTCCAGGCCCGCGCGAGATTCTGGCGGTTGTAGCCGCCGCCGCCGGTCCCCAGTATGCGGCCGTCCGCGTGCCGGTTCGCAATCCGGCAGAGCGCCGCGGCCGCCTCTGCGTGGGCCTCTTCGCTGAACGCAAGATGGGTGATCGGGTCGCCCTCGAGGCTATCCGCGCCGCACTGGAAGATGATGAACTCGGGCCGGCCGGCCTCGAGGTAATCCACCACCTGCGCCCAGGCTGAGCGAAAATCCTGATCGTCGGCGCCCGGCGGCAACGGCACGTTGAGCTTTGTGCCGGTGGCGGCTCCCTTGCCGGTTTCCGTCGCGGCGCCCGTACCCGGGTAGAGATGTCGGCCGTCCTCGTGGATGTCGGCGAACAGCAGCCCGGGGTCCTCCTCGAATGCGTAGAACATGCCGTCGCCGTGATGCGCATCGATATCGACGTAGGCAATCCGCGTAAGGCCGTAGCGGCTGCGCAAATATTCGGCCACAACGCCGCAGTCGTTGAATACGCAGAAGCCGGCTGCGTGACCGCGGCCGGCGTGGTGCAGCCCGGCAATCGGTGAAAATGCCCGCGAAGCCTCACCCGCCATGATGGCGTCGACGGCCGCCAGCGTTGTGCCGACAACGCTCGATGCCGCCTCGAAGATGCCGGCTACGGCAGGAGTGTCGCCTTCGTCGAGCCAGCCGCGACCCTCGGCGGATTTCTGCGAGACCCGGTCGATGTGCTCCGGCGTGTGAAACAAGGTCAGTTCGTCGACGCTGGCGCTCCGCGGCGAACGGTAGTCAATCCGCTCGTCGAGACCGGCCTGCGCCAGTTCGGCATGGAACACGTCGTGCCGATCGATGCCGAACGGATGCGGATCGCCAAAACCGTAGCGCGCGATCTCCGCACCTCTGTAGACGAGCACACTTTCCTTCATTTAGCCCTCGACACGTTTGGCGCGATTGGCACGAACCGCAGCATACCGGATAATGCGCCCTCCACAAGCTCGAGGGTGCCCCGAACACATGGCGCAATACATCTACACGATGAACCGGGTGGCGAAAGTCGTGCCGCCGAAACGGTTCATACTCCGCGACATTTCCCTGTCGTTCTTTCCCGGGGCCAAGATTGGCGTGCTGGGCCTCAACGGCTCGGGCAAATCGACGCTGCTACGAATCATGGCGGGGATCGACAAGGAGTTCGAGGGCGAAGCGCGGCCACAACCCGGCATCAACATCGGCTACCTGCCCCAGGAACCCGAACTCGACCCCGGCAAGGACGTGCGCGGCAATGTCGAAGAGGGTGTGGCTGAAACCAAAGCGCTGGTCGACCGTTTCAACGAGATCAGCATGCAGTTTGCCGAGCCGATGTCGGACGACGAGATGAACGCACTGCTCGAGGAACAGGGCAAGCTGCAGGACGCCATTGATTCGGCCGGCGCCTGGGAACTCGATCGCAAACTCGAGATTGCAGCCGACGCCCTGCGCCTGCCGCCCTGGGACGCTGATGTCACGAAGCTGTCCGGCGGCGAGCGACGTCGAGTTGCGCTGTGCCGACTGCTGCTGTCCGAACCCGACATGCTGCTGCTCGACGAGCCGACGAACCATCTCGACGCGGAGTCGGTTGCCTGGCTCGAGCGTTTCCTCGAGGAGTATCCGGGTACCGTCATTGCCGTGACTCACGATCGCTACTTCCTCGACAATGTCGCCGGATGGATCCTCGAACTGGATCGCGGCCACGGCATTCCCTGGGAAGGCAACTATTCGTCCTGGCTGGAGCAGAAGGAAAACCGCCTCAAGAACGAGGAAGCCAGCGAAAAAGCCCGGCGGAAAGCCATGCAGGCTGAACTCGAATGGGTGCGTTCCAACCCGAAAGGCCGGCAGGCCAAGTCGAAAGCCCGCCTCAAGCAGTTCGAGGAGATTTCGAGCCCGAGTTATCAGGCCAGAAACGAGACCAACGAGATCTACATTCCTCCCGGGCCGAGGCTCGGGGATGTCGTCATCGAGGTCGACGGGCTGAAAAAAGGTTTCGGCGACAAGCTGCTCATCGACGGTCTGGAGATGAGTCTCCCACCCGGCGGCATCATGGGGGTCATCGGGCCAAACGGCGCCGGCAAAACTACGTTCTTCCGAATGCTCACCGGCGAGCAAGATGCCGACGACGGCAACATTCGGCTCGGCGATACGGTCGCGCTCGCCAGCGTCGATCAGTCACGCGACAGCCTCGACGACGGCAAGAGCGTCTGGGAGGAAATTTCCAACGGACAGGACCTGATCCAGGTCGGCAACTACGAGACCTCGTCGCGCGCCTACGTCGGCCGTTTCAACTTCCGCGGCAGCGAACAGCAAAAGAAGATTGGCCTACTTTCGGGCGGCGAACGCAACCGTGTCCATCTGGCCAAAATGCTGCGGTCGGGCGGCAATCTGCTGCTGCTCGATGAGCCCACCAACGACCTCGACGTCGAAACCCTCAGGGCCCTGGAGGAGGCTTTGCTCGAGTTTCCGGGCTCGGCCGTCGTCATCTCGCACGACCGCTGGTTCCTCGACCGCATCGCCACCCACATACTGGCGTTCGAGGGCAACTCGGAGGTGGTGTTCTTCTCGGGTAACTACGCCGACTACGAGGAAGACCGCAAGCGTCGCCTCGGCGCGGACGCCAGCAACCCGCACCGCATCAAGTACAAGCGCCTGGAAATCTGAGGCCCGCCGTGAACACGCTGCTCGCCGCAACCGTCCTGTTTAGCCTGCTGGCGCTGTATTTTGTTTTCTCCAGCATCCGCCAGCTCCGCCGCGGGCGCGTCTTGAGAGCCGGCGGCGCAATGGCGGGCTGCGTTACGACGGCATCTGTCGGCGGACTCGGTGTTGTCCTTGCTACGAGCTACCTCAGTTACTCGAGGCTGGTCAGTGAACAGGATATCGGCATGATCGAGTTTGCCGCCGTCGCCGACAACACCTTCGAAGCGCGGCTCATGATCGAAGGTGAACGCGATCGCATCATGACGCTTAACGGCGACGAATGGCAGCTCGACGCAAGAGTGGTGAGTTGGACACCGCCCGCCACGGTGCTCGGACTCGACCCGATCTACAAACTCGAGCGGCTCAGCGGCCGTTACACCGACATCCGCGACGAACAGACTCGGCAACGATCGGTCCACGCGCTATCCGAGGTCGAAACGCTGGACGTCTGGCAGCTGGCCCAGCAGTTTCCGAAGCTGCTGCCGGGTGTCGACGCCTACTACGGCACCGCAACCTACCTGCCGATGGCCGACGGCGCGCGCTACAGCCTGAGCATGAGCCGCGATGCACTGATCGCGCGGCCGCTGAACGATCGGGCGCGCGAGGCGCTGGGGCGTTGGAGCCAGCAGTAACCGCGCTCCGTGCAGACGGATATCGCAGCGTGCGGTCGCGGGGGTCCCGCCGCACTGGCGGTCCACATCGACTATTTGCGGATTATGTCCAAGCCGAAGTCGCGCGACGGTGACCATGGTGCATACTGACACCAAGGGTTCAACATAAGCGGTCCCGCAACCCGCGGGACAGATAACAAGCGAACACCTGCGAGCGATATGAGCGTTTCAATTAGCGAAACAGAAGGCCTGACCGGCGAGCAAGGCACGTCCCTTGCGCTCGAATGCCCCTACTGCGGGGTTTTCGCGCACATGCGTCCGCAAAGTGTCCCGAGCGCCGGGCTGCTGCTGCGCGACCGGCCCAAGCATGTGGGCCTCGTCTACCAGTGCGACGCCTGTCACGCGCCGGTGTTCCTGCGCTTCGCGGTGAAACGCTTCGGCGAAGACAGTGTCGAGCTGTACCAGAACTTCGTCGAACTCGAGCGGCCGAAGGAGCGCTTTGCGTTCTCTTATCTGCCACAGCCGACGGAAACTCTGTTTCGCGAGGCGCTGGCCTGCTACTCGGGCAATCAGTTCAACGCGTTCGCCTCGATGTGCCGGCGCACGGCCATCAGCGCATTTGCCGCCCTGGGCGAAGGCGGCAAGCTCCGGGCCTTCGAGGACGTCATGGTGGCACAGGACATCGCCGGCCTCGACGACCAGGCGTTCCTCCCGATCAAGACGATACTCTTCGAAAGCGGCGAGGAAGAGGAAATGCCGCTGTTGAACCGGGCAACCGCCGGCATGCTGCTCGAAGTCCTGAAAGACATGCTCTATCAGTGTTTCGTGCGCCGCGGCAAACTGTCGCGCGCGATCAAAGTGCGGCGCTTTTTTGTGCAGGAAGCCGAGAACGACCGCGCGTCAGCCTAGGCGGGAATTCCTTCCATTAATCAAAGTATTCGCCGGACGGCTGGACCGTAGCCGATTCGACTCCCACTTAATCAAAAAATTCGCTAGGCGCCTGGATCGTGATCGACTCCACGGCCTCGTTGGGATACACCGATACTTTCTGCCGCTCGGGATCGTAGACGAACAGGAACTGGTTGGTGGTGCCGAGCAAAATCCGGTCGTAGCGCACGTCGCGTTCCAGGAGGCGCAGTTCGACGCGGGTCCCCTTGCCGGAATAGGTTTGCTCGGCTTTGATGTACGCGTGCACGAAGAGGAAGATAAAAACAAAAATGAAGGCCTGCAACAGACTGACACGCCGATAGGCCGGCTTTCCGTACCAGGCAATCCAGCGGCTGCGGGGCTTTCGCCCGACCCGACGGCTCATCGAAACGTCCGTCGCCGCGGCGACAAAAGTAACGGCCACGAGCGCCCAAGTGAACGGCTCCTTGAACGAGGCCAGCAGAAAGTCGCCAATCTGCGAGTAGGTGAAGACGTTGATGCCGAAGCGTACGAGATACGTGTACGTGAACATCATGCCCACGGCGGAAGCGAATACGTACAGGACCGACACCA
>JANQPG010000051.1 GCA_028289545.1 Woeseiaceae bacterium | reverse complement strand
GATGAAAATGGTCTGGGAGACCCGCAAGATACTGGGCGACGACGAAATTCTCGTTAATCCCACCGCCGTGCGTATTCCGGCGTTCTACGGCCACTCGGAAGCCATCCATATCGAGACCCGGGAGAAGATTTCGGCACAGGCGGTTTGCGAACTCATGTCACAGGCCCCGGGCGTAACCCTGCTTGACGGCGTTTCAACCGGCGAATACCCGACGGCCGTCACAGACAGCTCGGGTAATGACCCTGTATATGTCGGTCGGGTGCGTGAGGACATATCACATAATCGCGGAATTAACCTGTGGGTAGTGTCTGACAACATACGTAAGGGCGCGGCTCTAAATAGCGTCCAAATTGCTGAAATATTGGCGAAAAACCATTTATAAGCTATAGTTCGGCGGCAAATGGATTTGCCATAAGCCAGCGGGGAAAAAGGCGTTCGAGCCGTCTCCGCCGGACCTTTGGGGAGTTGGAGAAGATCAACATGCCGCGACGATTCGTTCGTTATTCGCTTGCGTTTGCCCTTTTATTGTCGTCACAGGCATTTGCGCTGGGCCTCGGTGAGATACGCACAGACTCCGCCCTCAACGAACCGTTCAGAGCCGAAATCGAGCTGTTGTCCGCTTCCCCCGAAGAAGTGGCCGATCTCAAGGTCATGCTGGCGTCGGAGCAAACGTTTGCCCGTTATGGCCTCGACCGACCGTTTTTTCTGACCGAAATCCAGTTCCAGGTGTTCCGCACGGGCCGGGCGGACGGCAACGTCATTCGTATTACGTCTCCGACACCCATTACCGAACCGTTCATTACGTTTTTGATCGAGGCGACCTGGCCCAGCGGCCGGTTGTTGCGCGAATACACGGTATTGCTCGACCCGCCGACGTTTGCGCCGCCCGCAGCCGCGCAACCGGCGCCGGCCGTAACGGCCCCGCAGCGCAGCCAGCCGAGCGACAGCGGCCGCATCCAGCGCGCGCCCGAGCCGCGCTCCGAGCCTGAGCCCGCGCCATCCCGGCCGCCGGTACGTTCGGCGCCCGTAGAGGCAGAAACCGCGCCGGCGCAACCGTCCCCGGCGCAGCCGGCTGCCGAGGAACCCGCGACGGCGACCGTGCCGGTGCTTTCGGAAACGCCACCGCCCCTCGATGAGGCGCCGTTCGAAACCACGCCGGGCGGGGACTACGTCGTGCAGCGCGGCGAGACCCTGTGGGGCCTTGCGGCGCGGATGCGGCCGGACGCGCGTTTGACAATGAATCAGACGATGCTCGCGATCTTCGAGGCGAATCCCGATGCCTTCGGCGGCAACATCAATATGTTGCGGGCCGGCGCCAGTCTGCGGATGCCCAGCGCGGACGAGATCTTCCAGATCGATCGCGGAGACGCCTTCCGCGAGGCGGAGCGTCAGCATGCCG
The DNA here is from genome assembly GCA_028289545.1 of Woeseiaceae bacterium. Taxonomy (GTDB): domain Bacteria; phylum Pseudomonadota; class Gammaproteobacteria; order Steroidobacterales; family Woeseiaceae; genus UBA1847. The sequence continues at coordinate 12,127 of JANQPG010000051.1, read as the reverse complement.
AGTGGGACAGCGGCTACCGACCCGCCGCCCCGGCCACGCCCGACCCGGTAGTCGATGAGGAGTCCAGCCAGCCCAGTCTGCAGCTGGTACCGCCGGACGAGGACCTGACGGCCGTCGACACCGGCACCGACAGTGTCGTCGATGCAGCACCACTGACGCGCGAGCAGGAGATTCTCGAGCGGATCGCCACTATTGAAGCCGAGGACGTTCCGCGGCAGCAATCGCTCATAGAGATTCGCGACAACGAACTGGCCTCGCTGCGTGAAGAACTCGCGCGCATTCGCGGTGAAGTTTACGAACCGCCGGTCGCCACGACACCCGACGAGGAGATCTTCGTCGACGAGGGTGACGAGGCCACAGCCGAGGATGCAAGCGAGCCGAGCAGCGACGCGTTATCCGAGTTCGGCGAAAACACCGAGGAGACGGCCGCCGAAGACACGACCGAAGCGGCGGTCGAAGAGCCCGCCGTTCCTGTCACGAGCCGCGCGCCCGAGCCTTCGCTGGTCGACCGCATTATTGGCTGGGCCACCAGCATCTATGCGGCAATCGCAGCGATTGTGCTGCTCGCACTGGGTGTGCTGTTCTGGTTCATGCGCCGCGGTCGCGGTGATGACGATCCCGATTCCTGGCAACCGCTGGACTCCGACGATCTCGGCACAATGACGGCGGCTGGCAGCGGCACGGAGTCGATCCGTGCGCCGGACCGCGACGACGCGTTTGTCGTCGTCGAGGAGGACCCCGGTATCTCCACGACCGACGACACGATCGAAACCCCGGCCATTGCGGCCACCGGCGCGGATGACGAGACCGGGCAGTTCGGTTCGCTCGAAGATACCTTCAGCAGCGAAACCGCCATCAATCTCGACCAGACCGATCCGATCGCCGAGGCCGATTTTCATATGGCCTATGGCCTCTACGACCAGGCGGCCGACCTGATCAACGGCGCTATCGAGGCGGAGCCCGAACGACAGGATCTCCTGTCGAAGTTGTGCGAAATCTATTTTGTGTGGGGCAATCGCGATGCGTTTGTCGACGCGGCAACCCGCCTCAAGACCGCGGTCGGCGGAGCCGAATCGGCGGAATGGGACAAGATTGTCATTATGGGTCAGCAGATTGCCGCGGATGACGCGTTGTTTGCCGGAGCGGGCACCGCCGCAGCAACCCGCGAGATGGACCTGTCTTTCGACGCCGACGAATCCGACGCGGCGGGTGCGCTGGACATGGAGTTCGGTGACGACGCCAGCGGCGCCGATATCATCGACCTCGGCGCAACGTCGCAGACCGTCGAGGCGGCCGACGACGGCGTGGACTTCCTCTTCGACGACGACACCAGCGGCGGTGGCGACGACTCCAATCTGCTCGATCTGGATCTCGAGGCAACGGCGGAGTCACCGACGATAGAATCGACGCTCGAGGCAACGGCCGAATCGCCGACGCTCGAATCGCCGACGAGCGGTGAGCCGACCCGGGAAATGCCCGCGCTGGACGTGACGAGTGAAGTCGAGGGCAGCGACAGCATCTTCTCGGACGCCGACGAAACCTCTCAGCTGCCTTCGATCGAGGACACGGATACCGTCCGGTCGATGGATTCGACGGCGACGGCCGAAATTGATCTTGCAGACCTCGGTCTCGACGTAGACGGTCTCGCGGAAACCGAGGTGGCATCGCTCGACGATCTCGACGCCACGGGCACCAATGAGCAGCTTTCGGACACGGGCGTCAATCCCGCGCTGGGCGACCAGGCGGACATCACCGGCAAGAACCTCGAGATCGACGAAGACGCGCTGACCGGCCTCGAGGCTGAGCTCGGCGACATCGATTCGACGGGCCTGGGCGAAGCGCTCGATATCGACGACATCATGGGGCAGACCGGTTCGATGCGGCTGGCCGCCGACGAGACCGGCGTGAATCCCGAAATGGCGCCGGTCGCGGAGCCCGCATTGCCTGGAGTCGACGAAGACCTGCTTGCCGCAACCGGCAAGACGCAGGTGCTGCCGGACGACTTTGCCGTGCAGACCGGTGTGGAGGCGAAAGAGACGGCGCTCGGTGATAACGACGCCACCATGCTGGCGCCGGGTCTTGGCGGTGCTCAGATCGGCGACGACGAAGCGACGCTCATGGCGGGGCTCGACGACGACAACGACGGTGATTTCGATTTTGCGAAGACCGAAGCGTTGCCGCCCGACGTGTTTACGAGCAACGGCGAGGGCGGCGTGGATCAGACCGGCGAACTGCCGGTGGCGAGCACGGATGTCGATCTCGATCTCGACGATCTGACGGCGGCGCTCAAAGTCAGCGCCGGCGGCGACACGGTCGACATGCCGCGCGACGACGCAACTGTCGAACAGCCGAGACCGGCGCTGGCGAGCGCCGACTCGCCGACGATGGAGCTTGGTCCTGACGAAATCAGCGACGATCTCGAGGACGCACGCACAATGACGGAGGTAGGCACCAAGCTCGATCTTGCGCGCGCCTACGTCGATATGGGCGATCCGGGCGGTGCGCGCAGCATACTCGAGGAAGTGCTCGACGAAGGCGACGACGCACAGCGTCAGCAGGCACAGTCGCTGCTCGATTCGCTGCCAAGCTAAACCGCCAAGTTAACAAGAACCCCGTGCGCCTCGCGATCGGTATCGAATACGACGGTACCGGCTACAACGGCTGGCAGCGTCAGGAGTCCGGAGTGGGGGTCCAGCAGCGTCTCGAAGAGGCGCTCGCCAAAGTTGCCGATCACGATCTCGAGGTTGTTTGCGCGGGGCGCACGGACGCCGGCGTACACGCAACCGCGCAGGTTGCTCACTTCGATACGAACAGCCAGCGCTCGGCGCGCGGCTGGCTGCTGGGCGCCAACAGCAATCTCCCGGACGACATTGCGGTGACCTGGGTCAGCGCCGTCGAAGACGACTTTCACGCCCGCTTCGATGCCACGGCGCGCAGCTACCGGTACCGTATCCTCAACCGCCTCGTGCGGTCGGCACTGCACAGGCACCGGGCATGGTGGCTGCACCGGCCGCTCGACGCCGGGCGTATGCACGACGCCGCTCAGGCGCTGCTCGGCGAGCACAATTTTTCCGCATTCCGTGCGGCTGGCTGTCAGGCGGCCACCGCAAACCGCAACGTGCGTTCGCTTAGCGTCCGCCGCGATGGGGATTGGGTGCTGCTGGACGTCACAGCCAATGCGTTTCTGCAGCACATGGTCCGCAACATTACGGGGACGCTGGCCGCTATCGGCACGGGTGATGCGCCCGTTGAGTGGGCGGCAGAGGTCCTGGAGAGCCGCGACCGCAAAGCGGCGGGGGTGGCCGCGCCACCTCAAGGACTGAGCCTGGTACACGTCGAGTACCCCGAGGCGCTGCGTTTGCCGCCAGCCCCCGAGCCTGTACACTTCGCCGCATGAGTTGGTTCGAGAAACTGATGCCGTCACGCATCAGCACCGAGAAACGCACGCGCTCCGTTCCCGAAGGCGTCTGGATCAAATGCGAGCGTTGCGACGCACAGCTCTACAGGAACGAGCTGGAACGCAATCTCCTGGTCTGTCCCAAATGCGGCTACCACATGCGCATCGGCGCGCGTGAACGCCTGGAGGGGTTTCTGGATCCCGACTCGATGCAGGAACTGGGCGCCGCACTCGAACCCGAAGATCCTCTCAAGTTCAAGGACAGCAAGCGCTATCGCGATCGGGTGTCGCAGGCGCAAAAGCAGACCGGCGAAAAAGATGCGCTGCTGAGCGTGACCGGCACGTTGATCGGACGCCCGGTTGTGTGTTGCGCGTTCGAGTTTCGCTTCATGGGCGGCTCGATGGGCTCCGTTGTCGGGGAACGCTTCACGCGGGCCGCCAAACACTCCGCCGAGACGAAGATGCCGCTGATTTCCTTTTCGGCCAGCGGCGGAGCACGTATGCAGGAGGCGCTGTTTTCGCTGCTGCAGATGGCCAAGACGTCGGCGGCGCTGGCCCGGTTGGCCGAGCAAAAAGTGCCTTACGTGTCCGTGCTGACCGACCCGACGACGGGCGGCGTGTCGGCGAGCCTGGCCATGCTCGGCGACGTGAACATTGCGGAGCCCGGTGCACTGATCGGTTTTGCCGGCCCGCGCGTCATCGAGCAGACCGTCCGCGAAACGCTGCCCGAGGGTTTTCAGCGCAGCGAGTTCCTGCTCGATCATGGCGCCATCGACATGATCGTCGACCGCCGGCAGCTGCGTGAGCAGATCGCCGATTTGCTGGCCAAGTTCGAACATCGACCGCAACCTGCCAGTCCAACCTGAGCCGTTCCGGCATGTCGAGTCCGAAGGCAAAGCTTGCCGACTGGCTGGCTCGCTACGAGACGGTCACGAGTCAGGGCATCGAGCTCGGACTCGACCGCGTCGGCGACGTATTCGCGCGGCTTAATCCAAGAAGGGCCCAGCATGTTCTGACCGTTGCGGGCACCAACGGCAAGGGCTCTTCGGTGGCCATGCTTGCGGCCCTGCTGCGCGATGCGGGATATCGTGTCGGTGCCTACACGTCGCCGCACCTCATGCGTTACAACGAGCGGATCGCCATCGACGGTCTGCCGGCAAGTGATGACGAGATTGTTCGTGCGTTCGAGCGCATCGAGGCGGCGAGGGGCGACACGCGGCTAACCTATTTCGAGGTCGGCACGCTCGCGGCGGTTGAGGTTTTCGCCGCTCGCGAGGTCGACGTTGCCGTCCTGGAGGTGGGCCTCGGGGGCCGGCTCGATGCCGTCAATGTTGTCGAGCCGGACGTCAGCCTGATTACGAGTATTGCTCTCGACCATCAGGAGTGGCTCGGCGATACGCGCGAAGCGATTGCGGTCGAGAAGGCCGGGATCATGCGCTCCGGCAAGCCCGCTGTATACGCCGAGATAGACCGCCCGGCCAGTATCGACGCGGCGGCAGCGGAGATTGGCGCCAGGCTCTACGCCGCCGGCCGCGATTATTGTTGGCAAACGGGAGAGCGAGGCGATTGGTCATACACCGGCATGGTCCTGCAGTTCCACGATCTTGCGGCGCCCGCGCTGTACGGCGAGTTCCAGCGCGCCAACGCGGCAGGCGTGCTGTGTACTCTCGAAGCCGCGGGTTTGGGGGAAGTACTAATCCTGGAGCGGATCAACCGAATCCTGTCGACCATCGAAGTACCGGGCCGCAGCCAGCGTTTCTCGGATCGGCATCGCTGGCTGTTCGACGTTGCGCACAACCCGGCGGCGGCCGAGGGCCTGGCGGCCACGCTCGAGAGCGTGCCGCGCCGGCATCGGGTGGCCATAGTCGGCATGCTGGACGACAAGGACACGAGCGCCGTGATCGGGCCGCTTCTGCCGTTTATCGATGACTGGATTGCGGTGTCGGCATCGAACCCGCGGGCCGTTCCGGCAGCTGAACTTGGCCGGCGCGTGGCCTCGCTTTCCAACCGTCCCTGTTTGATTGCGGAAAGTCCGGCGCACGCGGTTGCCGAGGCGCGCCGACGCTCTGGCGACAGGTCGGCCGAAGAAAAGTCGGAAATTGTGGTGTTCGGCAGCTTCTATACGGTGGGCCCGGTGCAACACGCGCTTGGGCTATAATTGCCGACACCCATCGTCGGCACTCATTGCCGGCGCCGCTGCCCAGGCCTTAAGCCCCAAGAATGGAACGAGCTTTGAAAGAACGCATCATCGGCGCCGTGGTTCTGGTCGCGGCCGCGGTTCTCGTGGTCCCTGTATTTCTGGACGGTCCGCCCGGCGACGACACGATCGTTCGTGAGCGCATTACGCTTCCCGGTCAGACCGCGGAAGATGGTGTCAGCACCGTTGTCCTCGACCGCGACCGCTCGGAGCCGGTGCCCCTGCCCGAGACGGCGGCAAGCGATGAGGGCGCCAGCGTGCCGCCCGAGACACCCGCTGCGGACCCGGTGGAGACGAGTACGGAGAATGCCGTTGCCGCCGTTTCTCCGCCGCCGGCAAGTGACCGGAGCGACGAGCCGGAACGCCGGGAGCCGGCCGATGCGCCTGTTCAAAACGAAGAGCCTGCCCAGAGTAATGAGCCGCCGGCAGACAGCGAGCCGCCGGCCGCGGCGCGTTCGAGTACCGGTATGTACGCCGTGCAGCTCGGCAGCTTTTCGAACCCCGACAACGCGGAGCGATTGGCCGCTGAGCTCAGGCAGCAGGGGTTCGCGGCTTTCCTGAGTCAGCTCGACACGCCAAACGGCGAACTGCATCGCGTCCGAATCGGCCCGCAAAAAGATCGTCAGGCAGCCGAGACGATGGCCGCGCGCCTCGAGCGCGCCGGGCAGAAAGGGCAGGTCGTACCCCACCCATGAGGTGCAAAGCGATGCGCTTCTGGTAGAATTCGAAGCCGCTCGCCACCACCTACCGGCACTCGCCAGACACGCCAATCGCATGCCGATCATCGACATCATTATCGCCGTCGCCATCGTGATCTCGGTGGTTGTCGGCTTCCTGCGCGGCTTCGTCAAGGAGGCGATATCCATCGCGGCGCTGTTGTTTGCGATCTGGGCCGCGCTGTACTTCGGGCCGGGCGTGGGCACGGTATCGGATTCGTGGTTATCGAGCCAGGAACTGCAGACCTGGTTCGGCCGCGTACTGGTATTCGCCGTGATTCTGTCCGTGGGCGGCCTGCTCGGCTGGGGGTTGTCCAAACTCGTCAAGCTATCGGTGCTCGGTGGCCTCGATCGGTTTGCCGGATCCGTATTTGGGCTGCTGCGCGGCATGCTGCTTGTCGCCGTTGCGGTGATTGGCGGCCAGTTCGCCGGTTTCGACAACGACGACTGGTGGCTGAACTCGACCTTGATTCCACATTTTGCGGTGGTGGCCGACTGGATCAAGGAAATGGCCCCCGCCGGTTACGATCTGATCATTCCCGATGCGCCGGCTGAATCATTACCCGTTGAACTACCCGGCATGACGCGCGTGGACGGCAGTCGTTTGGAAATGGAAGTCTAAACGGACGTGGAGGTATAGTGTCCTTTCCCACAAATACGTCGCATGATTCGCGGCATCTTTTTGTGCCTGGCGGCGTTGCGCCTCCTCGGCATATTCCCGATATGCCTCGTCGGCGCGCCTTGCCAGACACAAAAATCTGCGCGCGACTCAAGCAACCAACTTGCGGGAAAGGACACTAGCATGTGCGGCGTAGTCGGTATCGTCAGCAAGAGTCCCGTGAATCAGGCGCTCTATGATGCGCTGACGGTCATGCAGCATCGCGGTCAGGATGCCGCCGGCATCGTGACCTGGAGTGAGTCCGACGGGCTGCAGCAGCGCAGGAACAACGGCCTGGTGCGCGATGTCTTCCACACGCGCCACATGCTGAGGCTGAAAGGTAAGGTTGGGGTAGGGCATGTTCGCTACCCGACCGCGGGAGGCGCGCGATCCTCCGAAGCTCAGCCGTTTTATGTCAACTCGCCGTACGGCATCTGCCTTGCCCACAACGGCAACCTGACCAACCACGAGGAACTGACCGAGCATCTGGTTCGCGAGGACCGCCGGCACCTCAACACCAATTCGGATTCCGAGGTGCTGCTCAACGTCTTCGCTCACGAGCTGCACATCCGGGCGAACGGCAGTCCAACGGCTGAACAGGTCTTCGGCGCCGTCGAGGCTGTGCACCGTCGCTGCACCGGCGGTTATGCCGTCGTGATCATGGTGGTTGGCTTCGGTATCGTCGCGTTTCGCGATCCGAACGGCATCCGACCGCTGGTGCTTGGCAAGAAAACCGTGGCGGAAGGCGACGAATACATGGTGGCCTCCGAGAGTGTGGCCCTCGACAGCCTGCAGTTCGAGCGCCTGCGGGATGTCCGCCCCGGTGAGGCGATCGTCGTGGAGAACAACGGTACCTTCCATCAGCAGGACTACGCGGGCGAGACCCGGCACACGCCGTGTATCTTCGAATACGTCTATTTTGCCCGGCCCGACTCGATACTCGACGATCTGTCCGTGTACAAGGCGCGGCTGCGCATGGGCGAAGAACTGGCCGGCAAGATCGTGCGGGATTTTCGCGATCACGATATCGACGTCGTGATACCGATTCCCGATACGAGCTGCACGTCCGCGCTGCAGGTGGCCTACCATCTCGGCGTGAAGTACCGGGAAGGCTTCATCAAGAACCGCTACATCGGCCGCACCTTCATCATGCCCGGTCAGGCGGAACGCGCAAAATCCGTGCGCCGCAAGCTCAACGCCATCGACCTCGAATTCCGCAACAAGAATGTCCTGCTCGTCGACGACTCGATCGTGCGCGGCACAACCTCGCGGCAGATCATCAAGCTCGCTCGCGAGGCCGGCGCAAAGAAGGTGTACTTTGCGTCGGCGGCGCCGCCCGTGCGCTGCCCCAACGTGTACGGCATCGACATGCCGGCCGCGTCCGAACTCATTGCAAACGGCCGCAGCGTCGAGCAGATCGAAAAGCTGATCGGCGCCGATCGACTGATATACCAGGACCTGCACGGGCTGATTCGCTCCGTGCGCCACGACAACTCCGCCATCAACGAGTTCGACACGTCCTGTTTCTCGGGTGAATACGTCACGGGCGACGTCACCGAAGAGTATCTTCGAGAAGTCGAGCGCCGCCGTAACGACGCCGCCAAGGAGAAGGACGCCGCCCGGTATCGCAAGTACGCGGGCGACAACCGTTCAGGCGCCGTTGTCGGCATGTAGCGGCTGGCAAACGCCGCGCCCCGACCTTGAGCGTCAAAGTCATGATTATCGATGGCTCCGCGGACTTTCGCAGTCTGCTGATGCATCACGTGACGACCCATTGGCCGGACGCGGTCATCTCAGCCTACGATCCGACGACAGCCGGTCACCTGCCGGACGAATTTTCCGGTGCGGGTAACGACATTGTGCTCTTGGGCGACGAGCACGGTGATCGTGACGGCATGGACGTGCTCAAGCGTTTTACGCGCCGCGCTGCGTTTCCCGCTGTTGTGTACTTCGGCCACGGTTACGAAAAGCAGGCAGCCCTGAAGGCGGAAGCCGACGGTTTCTTCGAGCGCGACAATCTGAACCACGATGCGTTGGCCGTTCGTCTCGGCGACATACTCGCCGCGCGCGAGCAGGTCGCGTCGACGGGTTCGTTGTTTGTCGGCGACGAGCGCACGGGCATTCATCCGCTGATTCGCGGCTACCGGTTCATTCAGAAGCTGAGTTCGTCCTCACATTCGGCCGTGTACCTCGCCGAACGGGTCGCAACCGGTGAGAATCTCGTACTCAAGGTCTTGAGCCAGGTGCCGGAAGCCAGCGACGGCATTGGCGCCTTCGATCGATTCCTGCAGGAATACGAGCTGATCGCCGACCTCGATCATCCAAACATCGTCAAGATTCACGACCTGGGCGTCGGCGATACTCACGCTCACATTGCCATGGAGTATCTCGACGGCGGCGACCTCAAGCAGCGGATTGCCTCCGGCATACGCGAAACGGAGGCTGTGGAGTATCTGCGTCAGATGGCGAGCGCACTTGGCCGCATTCACGAGGTTGGCATCCTGCACCGTGACCTGAAGCCCGGCAACATCATGTTGCGCGGCGACGGCAGCCTTGCGCTGATCGACTTTGGCCTGGCCAAGCGCATGCGGCTCAAGCTCGATATCACCGGCACAGGGGAAATTTTCGGCACGCCGTACTACATGAGTCCCGAGCAGGGGCACGCCAAACGCATGGACCCGCGCTCGGACATCTACAGCCTCGGCATCATCTTCTACGAAATGCTGACCGGCGAAAAACCCTTTCGCGCCGATACGGCCCTGAGTATCGTGTACCTGCACGCCAATGCACCCGTACCGTTGTTGCCGATGCGTCTTGCGGAACACCAGTCCCTGATCAACCTGATGCTCGCGAAGGACCCGGACAATCGGCTCAACTCGGCGGAGGAGGTCATCGAATGGCTATAGAAAAGGCCGGGTTGCCCGCGGCGGTTCGTGATTTTCTTGCCGTGCCCACGCCCGATGCCTGGGTGGACGAGGCGTGCGATCGCATTCCCGAGTTGCTGCTCGACCACGCCAACTGCGAACTCAAGGCGGCGTCGACGGCGCTCGGTTTTCTGTATCGCTACCCGGAACGTGCCGGGCTGGCGCAACGCATGTCGCGGCTGGCTCGCGAGGAGCTGCGGCATTTCGAGCAGGTGCGCAAGATCATGGACAGCTTCGACGTCCCCTTCGAGCGCCTGACCGCTTCCCGCTACGCCGGCGCGCTACGCGATGCCGTGCGCGCGGACGAGCCGCTACGGCTCCTCGACATGCTTCTGGTCGGTGCGCTGATCGAGGCTCGCTCCTGTGAGCGCTTTGCGCGGGTGGCTCCGCGGCTACCGGAGTCGCTGGGGCGCTTTTATGCCGGCCTGCTGGCGTCCGAGGCGCGGCATTTCGAACACTATCTCGGTTTTGCGAGAACGGAGTGCAATGTCAGCGACGCGGACTTCGACGCGCGGCTCGAGGCGTTTCGGCTGCTCGAGGGTGAACTCATTGCGGCGCCGGACGACGTGTTCCGTTTTCACTCGGGTTCGCCGGCCTCCGCTAGCTGACCAGAGCTCGCTAGCGCGGCATGCCGCTCAACACGGGCCCTTGCGCGTTCCAGCGCAGCACGCTGCCCTGGTCGTACCAGTCGCCCAGCACAATACGTTTGGCCGTGCGCTCGCCCAGATCGACGTCGTGCACGTTGGGTCGGTGCGTGTGTCCGTGCAGCAGGATGTCGACGCCGTAGTCGAGGATCGTTCTCTTCACGGCCGTGTCGTTGACGTCCATGATGTCCATGTCGAGCGTCTGGCCGCGGGCCTGACTCTCGGCACGTGCCGCTTTGGCAATCATTAGCCGTTCCTCGAGCGGCTTCTGGCGCATGGCCTCTTGCCACTCCGGTCGGCGAGTCATGGCGCGGATTTGCTGATACTCGAAGTCGTCGGTGCACAGCGCGTCGCCATGCGACAGCAGGACATGCTCGCCGTACAGATCGACCGCGATCGGGTCCGGCAGGATTTTTACGCCGGTTTCCTCGGCAAAGCCGTCACCGATCATAAAATCGCGGTTGCCGTGCATGAAGTAGACCGGCACGCCGCTGTCCACCAGCTTGCGGAGCGCCGCTTTGACGTCCGCGTAGTGCGGGTTCGGATCGTCGTCGCCGACCCAGGCATCGAACAGGTCGCCGAGGATGTACAGCGCTTCGGCGTCGCCCGCTTCATCCGAAAGAAAGCTGAAGAATTGCTCCCCGATATCGGGGCGGTCGGTTTCGAGGTGAAGATCGGAGATAAAGAGTGTGGTCATGTGTCTGGAACTGTTTACTCGAAGGTGTAGCGGCGCATGCTTTTGATAATGATCGGGACGAGTGGGGCGCTTCTCTGGCCTTGCTGAGGGCCCGTCGGTACGGATGCGATTTTGTCGACGACCTCCATACCCTCAATGACGACGCCAAACACCGTGTAACCCCAGCCGCCGTTACCCGGCGACTTGTTGGGGTCCAGCCGAACGTTGTCGGCAACGTTGATATAAAACTGCGAATTGGCCGAATGCGGGTCCGAGGTGCGGGCCATTGCTACGGTACCGCGAAGGTTCGAGAGGCCATTGCCCGATTCGTTCGGGATCTTCTCGTCGTCTTCCTTGCGCTTGAAGCCCGGCGTAAAACCGCCGGTCTGAATCATGAAACCTTCCACGACGCGGTGGAAAATGAGCCCCTCGTAGAAGCCCGAGTCCACGAGCTCCAGCACGTGGGCAACGGTAATGGGTGCCGCGCGACCGTCGAGTTCCAGCAGGATACGGCCCTCTGAGGTCTCGATTTCGATGTAAGGGTGGGGCGGAACCCGGTCGGCGGCGTGTGCGGCAACCGTCGTCAGGAAAGCCGCCAGGACAGCAATGGCAAAGTGTCTGGTTTTCATGACCCAAGCCCAGGAGAAAATGGATGTGCGGACGATACCAGACGCGTTTCCGGGCCAGAAGCAAAAATGCTGCAAGTATCTGTTTTGCATTGACAGGTTTGCGTTGACTGGCTCGGGAGGCGACCGTATCATCGTGCCCCCGCGAGATCCGGCCAAGCCGGCGGCCCGCGGGGCGGCAACGCTGGCATCGGGGCATGGCGCAGTCTGGTAGCGCATCTGCTTTGGGAGCAGAGGGTCGGCGGTTCGAATCCGTCTGCCCCGACCAGGGGTTGCCACAGAATTTCGA
>JANQPG010000047.1 GCA_028289545.1 Woeseiaceae bacterium | reverse complement strand
CGGCAACCCATGTCGCGAGGGTTTCGCGGCGACCACAACCAAGTCGACTTTGTGTTGAGGAGAAAAAAATCATGTCTGACGAAAATAGATCTGCTTCAGGTCTAACATCAAGGGAGGCCAAGGAGTTCCACAAGTACTTCATGCAAGGGACGTTGGGTTTCGTGGCGCTAACCCTGGTTGCACACATCCTGATCTGGATGTGGCGCCCCTGGTTTTAGTGCAATCGTTCCGAACAATTGAATAGGAGTACCTAGTTATGTGGAGAATCTGGCTAATGGTAGATCCACGCCGTGGGCTGATCGCAGTGCTTGCATTCGCGTTCTTCATGGTGCTGGTGAATCACTTTGTGCAGCTAAGCACGCCGCGTTACGGCAGCTGGCTGTCTGAGGCGCCCCCTGGGGCAACGGCTGCAGTTCAGACCAAGGACGAAGAAGTCCTTGTAGCTGAACGCTAGTCGTGAGGCGCTGATGCGCTTCACCGGTTCGGGTTTCGAGGGGGACGCCCCTCGTGACCCGGAATCGGGAAATCGTGCTTTCGGCATTTGAGGTATCGACATGTCCATGCTGAGCTTTGAAAAAAAATATCGGGTGCGTGGCGGCACGTTGATCGGGGGGGATCTGTTCGACTTCTGGGTCGGGCCGTTCTACGTCGGTTTCTTCGGCGTCACTACAGTGTTCTTTACACTGTTGGGGACAGCACTCATCTTCTACGGCATCGCCACGGGGCCTACCTGGAACATCTGGCAAATCAGCATTGCTCCTCCCGACATTAGCTACGGTCTGGGGTTTGCGCCAATAGATGAAGGTGGTTTGTGGCAACTGATTACGATCTGCGCAGTGGGGGCTTTTGTGTCCTGGGCTCTGCGACAGGCTGAGATCAGTCGCAAGCTCGGAATGAACTACCACGTGCCTATCGCATTTAGCGTTGCCGTGTTTGCCTACGTCAGCCTGGTCGTCATCCGGCCGCTGCTGATGGGCGCCTGGGGACACGGTTTTCCCTACGGGATCATGAGTCATCTCGACTGGGTGTCGAATACCGGCTATCAATATCTGCACTTTCACTACAACCCCGCGCACATGATTGCCGTGACGTTTTTCTTCACGACCGTCCTTGCGCTCGGACTGCACGGCGGCGCCATTCTGTCGGCGACCAATCCGCACAAGAAAGGGGATACCGTCAAAGGCGCGTATCACGAGAACAGTTTTTTCCGCGACACGATTGCGTATTCGATCGGTTCGCTCGGTATCCACCGCCTTGGCCTGTTCCTGGCTTTGAACGCGGGATTCTGGAGCGCCATTTGCATCATCATTAGCGGCCCGTTCTGGACTCGGGGCTGGCCCGAGTGGTGGAACTGGTGGCTGTCGCTGCCGATCTGGAGCTAGGGGACGTCGCTATGGCCAAATATCAGAACATTTTTAACAGGGTCCAGGTTCACGGCGAAGCGGACATGGGCGTGCCGCTGCCCGACGGCATCTGGGATCGCTCGAAGGCTCGGTTTTCGAGACTGTTCGGTCGCTTCGGCGAAGCGCAGGTGGGACCAACTTATCTGGGAACGACCGGCTTGCTGTCGCTGCTGTTCGGGATCGCGGCTTTCGAGATCATCGGCCTCAACATGTGGGCGTCGGTTGGCTGGGACCCGGTGGAGTTCATCCGGTTGCTTCCCTGGCTTGCGCTCGAGCCGCCGGGACCCGAGTGGGGGTTGAGCATCCCGCCGCTGAACGAGGGCGGCTGGTGGTTACTCGCCGGCGCGTTTCTCACGCTGTCGATTTGCCTGTGGTGGGTGCGAATGTATCGGCGCGCTACCGAGCTGGGTCTCGGCACGCACGTCGCCTGGGCGTTTGCCTCGGCCATATGGCTGTACCTGGTGCTGGGTTTCATTCGCCCGGTGTTGATGGGCAGTTGGAGCGAGGCGGTGCCGTTCGGCATTTTCCCGCATCTCGACTGGACAACCGCATTCTCGCTGCGCTACGGCAACCTGCTGTACAACCCGTTCCACATGCTTTCGATCACTTTCCTGTACGGGTCAGTGCTGCTGTTCGCCATGCACGGCGCAACGATCATTGCGTCCGGTAACTACGGCTCGCATCGCGAAATCGAACAAATTGTCGATCGAGGGACGGCCGCCGAACGCGGTGCGTTGTTCTGGCGCTGGACGATGGGTTTCAACGCCACCTTCGAGTCGATTCATCGATGGGCATGGTGGTTTGCGGTGCTAACCACGCTAACCGGCGGGATCGGCATACTGCTGACCGGTACGGTCGTCGACAACTGGTACCAGTGGGGGCTCGAACACGGTTTTGTGCCGGAGTATCCCGATCAGTCCAGTGGCGGCGATCCGGCGGCGGCACCGTGAGGGAGACGACGATGACACTACTTAGAATAACCGCAGTCGCAGCGCTCATAACCCTCGTGTCGGCCTGCGAACGGCCCCCCATCGAAACGACACAAAACGGCTATCGCGGAACCGCTATGGTCGACGTCAGCAATCCGCGTGCGCCCGAAGCCGAGCAGGGGTACCCCGCGGCTCTGCCGCCCGCTTCGGCCTCCGGACCAAAAGCGGGTGAGGTGTATCAGAACGTCCAGGTCCTGGGTGATCTATCGGTGGCGGAGTTCACGCGGCTCATGACGGCGATGACGGCATGGGTATCGCCCGAAGCCGGTTGCAACTACTGCCACAATCCGGCCAATTTGGCCGACGACAACGTGTATACGAAGGTCGTATCGCGGCGCATGATTCAGATGACGCAGCACGTCAACGACTCGTGGTCGGATCACGTCGGCGACAATGGCGTCAACTGCTACACCTGTCACCGCGGCAAGAACGTGCCGGAATACATCTGGTTCTCACAAGGTATGTCGGCCTACGGCAATCAGCATTTTGTCGGCTGGCGCGACGGGCAAAACATGCCTGACGTCGGAGTCGGCTATACGAGTCTGCCGTCCGATGCGTATACGGATTTCCTGACCGCAACGGAAGGCAACCAGTCAATACGGCTGGCGTCGGCGGAAGCGTTTGCCGGACCGGAGCTGGGTTTGTCCATCAAGGATGCCGAGTACACGTTTGGTCTGATGACCAACTGGTCGCAGGCGCTGGGCGTCAACTGCACGTATTGCCACAACACGCGCGCGTTCCAGAACTGGGAGCAGAGCACTCCGCAGCGCATGACGGCACATCATGGTCTTAACATGGTGCGTGACCTCAATGCCAACTACCTGGTGCCGCTCGGTCCCGTGTATCCGGAAAACCGCCTGGGTGAAGAGCTGGGCGACGCACCCAAAGCCTATTGCGCCACCTGTCATCAGGGAGTGGCGAAACCGCTGGGAGGAGCAGACGCAGTGTCCGCCTACCCCTCGCTGGGGGCGGCGAGTCGCTGACGTAACGAGCACCGTAACCGGGCAGTCCCGATCGTTCGGGCTGCCCGGCCTTTTTTATTGCTGATAGCGCCTGAAGACCCGTAGTACCTAAAGAACAGGGCCACCCTCGACCCCGCCGGTTTCGATTGCGCTCTGCCAATCCGATTCGCAGCGAATCCCGCGGGCGGCCAGCACGAGGCGATTGCGCGTTGCCCTCGAAAACACGCCCATGACGCCGGCGTCGTCGAGCAGTCTGGCTGCCTCCGTGTCGGGGTCTAGCGTAAACAGCGCCATGTGGACGCCGTAGCGGGCGAGTAGCGCCGGCACGAGTGTGCGCCATACCGCAGGGTGCTCCGCGTCGACGAGGGGATCGTGGATGGCCAGGTAGCGAAATGCTCGTCGGTTGTAGCGCCTGCCCAATGCCTCGAAACGACCGTAAGCGTGCCGCTGCATGAACTGTGCAAACCGGCTGCCCGGGCCGAGATCAATTTCCTGAAGACTCACGCGGGCGGCGGCCAGCAGACCGGCCGCGCCGTCGATGCCGTAAGCGGGCAATCGCGACGCGGCGGTTAGCGCGAGGCCCCGGGCCCCGGCCACGCGTCGCGTGTCGTACTCCTGTTGACGGTCCTCGTCGAGAGTGACGACACGGTGGTCAGGGCGCGGCCATTGCCGGTATACAAGGCTCGTCTCCAGCGTGCGGCTTTCGATGGCGCCAAGCCTCTCGAGCAGGCGACGGGAATTGCGATTGTTTTCTTCGATCAGGCCAAAAGACAGTATCGGCGTGGAGCGCCGCCTGCTCTCGTCTTCGGTCCAAGCCATCGCGTATTCCGCCAGACCGCGTCCCGTGCCGCGGCCGCGGTAAGCGACGTCGACGGCAAGCAGGCCCCGATAAACGACGAGCGTGTCTCTGCCCGCAAGCGTGGCTTTCGACAACACCAGCACGTAGGCGCCACACAGCGAGGAACCGTCGTAGGCCGCGAAGCACCGGAGCCCACTGGCGTCGTCAAGCATGCGGCCGACATCCGCCCGTCGATAGGCAAGGCCGTCGCTACCGAAGCGCGTGGATTCCAGCAGGCGGATGAAGTTCCGGTCGGGCGCCGGCAGCTGCCGGAATTGAATCATTGCGCGCCACTCTCGCCGGGCGCTGCCTGCCGAGGACCGGTTTGCAGCGGCTCCGTCTCACGCCATTCGAGATCGCTGACGGCAACTTCGGCAAACGTCGAGCGACGTCGAATCGAACGCCACAGTATCGGTGCCGTGTTGACCGGCATGAGGAGGAACGGCCACGGGTCGCGACGGCTGAAGCTAACGTCCCGCGCGCGCCTGAGTTCAGTAAACAGGCTGCGGAATGCCGCCGGCTCCAGGACCTTCCCGAGCAAAACCGTGAGGCACGACCACGATTCAGACAACGTGTTGCCGTGCTCGAAGGCGGCGGGTTCACGGGTTTCCTGAGTGATCAGGCCAGACAGCACACCAGCTGGAATAAAGTGTATGCCGCTCGTGGCCCGTGGGTTGCACTCGATGGCAAAAGCGCGTTCTTTCGAGTCGATGATGAAGTCGAAAGCCAGGAATCCCGTATAGGCAACGGCCTCGGCGAAGCGCTCAACCCAGCGTTTGACAGCGGGGGGTGTCGCTATCGAACGGAAACAGACTGCCACGCTGCCGCTCAATATGCGCGCTTCGTAAACGACCAGCGCCAGTATTCGACCGGACCGACAGATCGCAAAACTCGAGACTTCGCTGCCGTCGATACGCTGCTGAATGAGGTCACCGGGCGAAAGCTCGTCCAATGCTGGCCGGGAACCCGAGCGGAGCCGGCGAACGCCGCGCCCGGAGCAGGCGTGTCGCGGTTTTGCGATCAGCGGCATCGTGTCGGCAATGCTGTTTGCGTCCTCCGGGAGGAAGCTCTGCGGTGCACCGAGTCCCAGCGCAGCGGCGCGCTTCGCGAACCGGTATTTGTCGTGGAGTTCGAGCAGCGTTGCTTGCCCGGTGCTGAAGATCTCCACGGTGTGCGGCAGGCGGTCGCGCAATGCCGCGACTCTGAGCGTCTCCTCCGAGACCGGCACGACCAGCGTCGCGCCTTCCTCAACAATGACGGCCTCCAGTTCGTCGAGGTAGCGCTCCGGTGTCTCTTCCGGGTTTGCGATACGGACGTTGCGGTCCACGCATCGGGACATGCGGCACAGGTGCATGCCGCTGGTCTCGGCAACGACGACACGCCAGCCACTGGAGGAAAAGCTGCGCGCAAGGTCGAGTGCAACGGGCAGACGGCCAAGTGTCAGTACGACGCACGGTGAGGGCAAACGCAGATTCCGCAAGTTTGAGGATGTGTCAATGATACTCGCTCGGGGCTGTCCTAAGCCAAATGCAGAGGCCAAACGCCGGGGCCAAATGCGTATACTAGATACAGTGGGGTACGCGCAGACAAGGGAAGCCAAACGAGCCGTGAACGATCTGTATCGCCCCCCGGCGCCGCAACCCAAAACTCCCGTGCGCTCTCTGCTGCGCGTGTTGCGTCAAGGGGACGGCGACCTGCTGAGCCTGGTGCCGATTGACGCCTATCGCAAGCCGTATACGTACCTGGGCTACTCGCGACGATCCATCCTGCTGGTCAACGACCCTGGCATTGCGCGGGAGATCCTGACCGATCCGCTCGAGGTGTTTCCGAAGAACGATTTGATGGTCGGCGCACTCGAGCCGCTGGTCGGCGATTCGATTTTTGTGTCGAGCGGCGACCGCTGGCGGCGGCAGCGAGCCATGATCGATCCGGCGTTCTCACAGTTGCGCATCAATACGGCGTTCGCCTCGATGCAGGCCGCCGTCGATGACTATGAGGATGAGCTCGATCGCCGCTCGGAAAGCGGAGAAGTGTTTTCCCTCGATCACGCAATGAGCGAACTCACGGCCGACGTCATTTGCAGAACCATCTTCTCCCGTTCGCTGGCGTCACAAACGGCGCGTGAAGTCTGCGACTCTTTTACCGAGTTCGAAAGCAGCGTTGCCAGCGTAAATCTGAGGCAGCTCATCTTCGGCAAACCCTGGGCGGACGTCCGACAGCCTGCCGCCGTGCTCGATGCATGCGAGCGCATCCGTCGCCACATTGGCGATCTCGTCGACCCGCGCCTCGACGGCGGCGATCCGGCGGCCGACGATATCATCGAAGCTGTCTTGGCGGCGAGAGACCCCGAGACGGGTGAGGGCTTCAGCCGCGAAGAATTGATTGACCAGCTCGGCGTGTTTTTTCTGGCAGGTCACGAGACGACGGCCAGCGTACTGACCTGGGCGTTTTTTGTGCTGTCCCAACGTGAAGAGCTCAAGCGGCGCCTGCGTGCCGAAGTTGCGGAGTGCGCGGGTGAGGATACGGTCGGCATTCAGGACGTGAAGCGTATGGCATTTGTGCGCAACGTGTTTCGCGAGACCTTGAGACTGTACCCGCCGATTACGTTTATTCCGCGGGTAGCGTCCGAGGCGACGCGCATTGGCAGGTATCGCGTCAAGAAGGGCGCTATGATCATGGTGTCGCCGTGGACCGCGCACCGCAACGCGCTGTTGTGGCGAAATCCGGATCGTTTCGATCCGGATCGTTTTGACCAGAATCGTTTTGACCCAAATCGTCTCGACGCAGCGCGAGAGGAGGACAAAGGCGTGCTGATGTCGTTTGGTCTCGGCCCGCGGGTCTGCATTGGCGCCGCTTTTGCAACGGTCGAGAGCGGGTTAATCCTCGCGAGACTCATGCGGCGCTACGACTTCGAAATACTCGACCCCGGCGCCGTTCGCCCCGTTGCGAGACTGACGACCCGGCCGGCTGAAGACATTCAGGTCCGCGTGCGGCGGAGAGCGGGCGGCGAGTGAACAAGCCAAAGCGCGTTGTTGTCATTGGCGCCGGCGTGGGAGGACTGGCGGCGGCCGTCGATCTGGCCGCAAGCGGCTGCGAAGCGATCGTGCTGGAACGGGCGGCCGTGCCCGGCGGAAAGATGCGAGAACTGCGGGTTGGCGACACAGCGATCGATTCCGGCCCGACGGTGTTTACGATGCGCTGGGTGTTCGACGAGCTGCTGGCTCATGCGGGTACTTCGCTCGACGAGGAGCTGACCTTGCGCCAGGCCTCGAGACTCGCGAGACACGTCTGGCCAGACGGCGCTGCGCTCGATCTTTTCCGCGACGTCGAGGCATCGGCCGCAGCGATCGAAGCCTTCGCCGGCGCCGAAGATGCAGCGGGTTACCGACGGTTTGCGCGTGACGCCGAACAGATTTTTTTGACGCTCGACAAAACCTTCATGCGGCGCGAGCGACCCGGACCGCTCGGCTTGAGTTTGTCCCTGGGCCTCGGCGGCCTGCCGCGCCTGTACGCAACCCGGCCGTTCCGGAGCCTGTGGAGCGAACTCGGCCGCTATTTTGGCGATCAGCGTCTGCGGCAGCTGTTTGCGCGCTACGCTACCTACTGCGGTTCTTCGCCGTTCAGCGCGCCGGCGACGCTCATGCTCATCGCGCACGTGGAGCGGGCCGGCGTTTTCTACGTCGACGGCGGCATGCAGCGGCTTGCCGAATGCCTGGATCGCGTGGCGCGCCGTGCGGGCGCCGAGTTTCGATACGGGACGGACGCCGTCGAACTCCAGGTCGAGGGGGAGCGGGTGACTGGGGTCGTGACGAATAGCGGCGACTGCATCGCTGCGGATGCCGTCGTGTTCAACGGTGACGTGCAGGCGCTGACCCGAGGCGCTCTGGGCGCTGCCGCACGGGCCGCGACCCGGCCTCGCGACCGGGAGCCGCGATCGTTGTCGGCATTAACCTGGAGCCTCAAGGCCAGCGCGGGTGGCTTTCCGCTGGACCATCACACGGTGTTTTTTGGTGAAGACTATCCCGCGGAGTTTGCGGCTCTGTTTTCCGGGCAGTCCGTTTGCAGGTCACCGACAACCTATGTGTGTGCACAGGATCGCGGTTCCGGCGACGTCGTGCAGAACGATGCCGAGCGTCTGTTTGTCCTCGTCAACGCGCCGCCGCGTGCATTGAGCGAGGCGGAGTTGCTGGAAGTGCAGGGCAACGTCGAGCGGCTGCTGGGACAAGCGGGACTCACGCTGGATCTTGCCGCCGATACGGTGACCCGTTTCTCGCCGTCGGATTTTGCCGCGCGCTTTCCCGACAGCGACGGCGCCATCTACGGTTGGCCGACACACGGCATGTTCGGTTCGTTTCGCCGCTCGGGTTCCCGCTCGAAGCTGCCGGGGCTTTACTTCGCCGGCGGCAGCGTACACCCCGGGCCGGGTGTCCCGATGACGGCTCTGTCAGGCCGGATTGCAGCCAGCGCCGTGCGTGAGGACATAAGGTCCTAGGCTGCAGGGCGGGGGTCTGGGACCACGCCGTCCAGCACCTTCGCGCTGGAGATGACGCCGGGCAGGCCGGCGCCCGGGTGTGTGCCGGCGCCAACCAGGTACAAACCGTTGACGTCTTCACTGCGATTGTGCGGCCGGAACCAGGCCGTTTGGGTTAGCACGGGCTCGAGGCCAAACGCCGCGCCCTTGTAAGAGAACAGCCGTTCGCGAAAATCGATAGGCGTCAGCAGGCGCGACGTGACCGTGTGACTCTCCAGTCCGGGCAGTACGGTTGCCTGCAGCGTCGATGCAATTCTCTGTCGGTAGCGCTCGGCAGCCTCGGTCCAGTCGGTGTTGCCGTCGAGGTGCGGGACAGGCGACAGGACGTAAAACGCGTCGCAGCCCGGCGGCGCGAGCGAGGTATCGGTCGCCGTGGGCCGATGCAGGTACAGGCTGAAGTCGTCCGCGAGCTTCTTGCTGTCGAAGATGTCTTCTAGGAGCTCCCGGTAGCGCGGACCCAGAAGTATCATGTGATGCGGTACGTCGTCGTAGCGCTTGTTCGTGCCGAAGTACCAGACGAACAGGCTCATCGAATAGCGCGCGCGCTCGAGCTTGCGCCGGGACCAGCGCTTGTTGTTCTCTTCGGGCACGAGATACCGATAGGTGGCGGCGGAGTCGGCGTTGGACACCACAATGTCCGCCTCCAGTCGCTCGCCCGATTCCAGTTCGACGCCGGTTGCGCGGTTGTTGTCGATGCAGATCTTCGTGACGGCCGAGGAGCAGCGCACGCTGCTACCCTGTGACTCAATCAGCTTGACCAAACCCTTCACGAGGCTGCCCGTACCGCCCATTGCAAAGTGCACGCCGTGCTTGCGCTCGAGCTGGGCAATCAGCGCGTAGACGGCCGTTGTACGAAACGGATTGCCGCCCACGAGCAGTGGGTGGAAACTGAACACACGCCGCAGTTTGGGATGCTTGATGTAGCGCGCGACGAGGCCGTACACCGAGCGATAGAACTGTGCGCGCAAAAGATCCGGGAGCACTCGAACCATTTTTCCGAACGTGTCGAACGAGAAGTTCAGGAGCTGATCGAAACCCACCTCGTAAAGCATCGAACTGGCTTTCAGGAAGCGCTCGTAGCCCGCTATGTCGTCGGGGTTGAAGCGCGCAATCTCGGCTTTCATGGCGTCGTGGTCGCCGCTGTAGTCGAAGTGGCTGCCGTCGTCGAAACGAATCCGGTAGTAAGGATTGATCTCGCGCAGGTCAATGTCGTCGGACATGCACCGGCCGCACAACGCCCAGAGTTCTTCCAGCAGGAACGGCGCGGTCACGATCGTCGGGCCGGCATCGAATACAAAGCCGTCCTGCTCGTACACGTAGGCGCGGCCGCCGGGCTTGTCCAGCTTCTCGCACACCGTCACCCGGTAGCCACGGGCGCCCAGCCGGACCGCCGCGGCCAGGCCGCCGAACCCGCTGCCGATGACAACAGCATGCGCTTGTCTATCGATGCTCAAATTGTCTTCCAGATTGATGCTGTAACGCCGGCATGACACCGATAATGTAGTATAAAATGGACACCAGCAATACGGCTACCGCAGTATTTCAAACCGAGTTCCGGACAAACCATGGTTACCCATCTGTTCGAGGTCCTGATCGCCCTGCACATCGTGTCCGGCAGTGTCGGTCTGATCTCTATGTGGGTGCCTGTCGTCGGCAGGAAAGGCTCGGTGACTCACAAGCGCTGGGGCAAGGTTTTCGCCTGGTCCATGCTGATAACGGGAAGCATTGCGATTGGCATTAGCCTGTGCACGCTGCACTCGCCGCTGGAAACGCATCCGTTCTGGGACGACGCGGCGCTGGTTCGCGGCGTGTTCGGCTGGATGATGCTGTATCTCGCGATCATGACCATCATGCTGGCGTGGTATGGCCTGCTGTGCATACGCAACAAGCGGGCGCACGCACGCAATCTGAATGCCGTCAACCTCGTGCTGCAGTTCCTGACCTTCGTCGCGGCGGCGAACTGCATGGTGCAGGGTTATTGGCTCGGACAGCCGCTCATGATGGGCATTGCTGTCGTGGGGCTGACGGCGGCAGTGCTCAACACGCGGTTTATCCTGCAGCGGGAGCCGCCGGTCAACGAGTGGCTGATTCAGCATACCCGCGGTCTCGTCGGTGCCGGCATTTCGGTCTACACGGCGTTCCTCGCTTTCGGCGCGGTCAACCTGCTGCCGGCTTACGCCTTCAATCCCGTCGTCTGGGCAACCCCCACCGTATTGGGCGTCGGCGTATTGCTGTATCACCAGGCAAAGATCACGCGCGCGCGCCGACGGCTGACCGCCCGGCCGGTTTCGACGTAGGCGCTCAGCGCTCGGCGGGGGTACCTCGCCAGCGCTGCGCAAGGTCGGCAACGTGGAACACGAGCGCGGCAACCAGGCACGTTGCAACAACCCACCATTCGGCTTCCGCAAATACGGCGCGCAGGGCCAGCATCAGACTGCCGCCGGCCCCAATGTTGATCAGGAGCCAGCGTGCGGGAATGCCTCGCCCGGTGAGCCAGTGATAGCCGAGCAGCAGCGCGACTTCGAGAATGACAAAAACGAGCATGACGTCGACGATGCGACCGCTCTCGATGAGTTCCTGTAGCATGGTGCTCCGCCAGCATTGAGTGCGTTGGTGCCGCTGGCCTAAGTCAGGCCATTGTTACACGAGGTGAGTGTAGGGTGGGCCGGGACGATTCGCCACTGCCGGCGTCTCTCGGACGCGCATGCCGACGCACATCAGGGCGACAATTCGTTTGGCTTCAACACCCGGTCCCCCTCCGACGACAAGTCTTGGGTCGTCTGACGGTTTAGAGTCGGTTGTCCGCTTTTTGCGCGCCGAGATATTACTATCCGAGGAGAAAAGCATGAAACTAATCATAGGTATTGTTCTGTTGCTTACGGCATTTTCCGCGAGTGCCAACACGATGGGTGCCGTGCTTGCAAAAGTGACCGGCACGGGGACCTACGCCAACGGTTCCATCTTCGTATTCTTTGATCGGCAGATATCCTCCTGCAGTACGGACGACGGTCGAATCGACATTGCCGCCAGCAGCCCGGCCCGCGATGAGGTCTTGTCCGTAGCTATGGCGGCCTTCGTCTCCGGCAGGTCCGTAAAAATCCGCCCCGCGTCTTGTGACGGCCAGTCTTCGGTGTTTGACGGCTTCAGCTACATCTACCTGAGCGATACCTGAGCGGGTTCGCGGGTTGCGTGATCAAGTGCCCTTGGATCTAGGAGGGCTATCGGCCAGACACAAAAAAAGCCTCCAATGTCGGAGGCTTCATTTGCGCGGCGTGTCGCCCAAGTGACGCGCCGCGTTCGACACTGACCGGCCGCTCGAGGGCCGGCGCGCGCCTGTTACTTCCCTGAAGGGTTACGCATTTCGATCGAGCCGTTGAAGGTTGCGCCTTCTTCGATTGCAATGGTGGGCGAAACGATGTTGCCCGCAACGACGCCGGACTTGCGCACGGTGACGCTGACCGTTGCGTGCAGGTCGCCTTCGACGTTGCCTTCGACAAAAATCTTCGTGGCGTTGACGTTGGCAATGATCCTGCCGTTCGGCCGGAGTGTCAGGCAACATTTGCCCTGGTTGATCGTGCCTTCGACTTTACCTTCGATGATCAGGTCTTCGCCAGCGGAGAGTTCACCCTTGAAATGCAGCGATTCGCCAATGACCGATACCGGGCTGTCGCTCGAATCCTGATTGCGGCGCACCGAGTCCGGTACGTCGGAAAACTGGATCACCTGCGATTCCGTGTGGGCCTCGTCATTGTCGAAACGCGGCTTCTTCATGATCTCTGTGTCACTCATGCCAAATCTCCTCAACATGCTCAGGCGGCACCGGCTGAACGTTTCTTGTCAGCGTCCGCGTTAGTGGCCTGATCGTCGTTCTTGGCAACGGCGTCTTTACTCGCCTTGCCGGACTTGGCCGGACTGTCTTCTTTGGATACCGGTTTGCCCGACATGTCGATGCGGCCATTGAACGTGGCGCCTTCGCGAAGTGTGACTGTCGGGCTGTAAATGTTGCCGTCGACGTCGGCGCTTTCCTTGACGACGACCGAAGTCTTGCCCTGAACGTCGCCTCTTACCGAACCCTCGATGGCAATGTGGTCGGCCTCGACGTTGGCCTTCAGTTTACCTTCCTCACCGACCGTCAGGTTCGACGTGTGTTTGATGGATCCTTCAACCTGTCCCTGGATGACGAGATCTTCGTTGGCGGTAAGCTCCCCTTTGAACTTCAAGGTCGGACCGAGAATCGATGCCTTCTTCTTCTCGCCCATATCGTACGGATGGCTCATGACTTGCTCCTTCAAGTGGACTGCGTGGCGACGTAGCGACTGCGGGAATCATGAACCCAGGTCACAAAAATCGCCGTGACCCGATTCACAGATAGCGGTCCCGAAATCTGTCTGTCATGAGAGACGTGGGCGTGTCAGTTTCTGACCGACAATGTCACCCCACCCCGGTCGCCATTGCTAGCCACTGTTTTTGTTCAGGAATTTTGTACGGCTGCGGAAAGTGTTGTATTGACCCTGCACAAAGGCGGTGCAGGCAGCTTATGTTGACGTGGCTCAAGCGCCGAGCAGGGCGCGAACCTTTCGGCTCCAGTGGCGGCCTGCGGCGGTGTCGTAAGGATCGAAGCTGACGGTATCGCCTTCGAGTTCCAGTTCCACGGGTTCGAGTCCGCTCATCCACACGTTGTGGCCGAGTTCGTCGGTGGTGACTTTCGGCGGTCGCCGAATGCGCACGGTGTCGCCTATGTGAGTGCCTTTGTCCATGACCAAGGTATCGGCTCATGGCCTCGGTACTTTAGCCCACTTTGCGAGAAGCGGGAACGATGCGTCAGAGCAGTTCTGAAAGCTGCGTCGAACGCGGTGAGCCGTGTCTGGCGACCATCGCCAGCAGCAGCTCGGCTGTGGCGATTGCGTCCGCAAGGCAATCGTGGCCGGCGTAGTAGGGCAGGTGATACTCCCTGCGCAGGGCGGGCAGCCGCAACGAATCGCGTTCGCTGGGCTGCGAGCGGCGGCGACGGCGACGCAGCTCCAGCGCCAGCGTATCGATTACCGGTACGGCGAGCGGCGTGCCGTAACGCTCGAGACAGATACGGTCGAGCAGACGCTTGTCGAGGCCGGCGTGATGCACGAGCAGGCAGCGTCCGCCGAGCGCTTCGACAACCTGGTCGAGCACCGTATCGAGCGGCTGTCCGTCCGCGCAGATCGTGTCCGTCAACCCGTGCACGGTTGCACTGTCGCCAACGGCGGTGTCCGGCTGCACGATACAGCGCCTTGCGCTCCCGAGATCGACGCGGTTGTTGCAAACCAATACCCAGCCGATGCTCAGGACTTCGGCCGTAGCCGGGTCCAGCCCGGTGGTCTCGATGTCGAGGCTCAAGATCTCGCTGTCGACAAAGCGCGTCTTTCTCGCGGGAAGCGGCGTTGACAGCAGCGAGCGCATGGGCTCGGCGACGTTGCGGCGGTTCAGTCGGCGCCGTTGCAGGGTCAGCGCCAGCTGTTTCATGTGATGTGGAAGCGATTGAGCATAGCGGACTGGCTGACTCGTACCTGAGAGAATGCGGCCTTCAGATTCTGCCTCGCGAGGGGCGACAACTCATCGGGCGAAAGATGGTTGTCGGGCGCCAGGCCGTCGTGCATTTGCCGGCTCTGGTGCTCCAGCCTGAGTTTCTCGATGTAATCGAGGGCGTCGATGAGGTTGGCGGCATCGGCGGACGTGATCTCGCCGGCGCGCGCTGCCGCATTCAAACGGTTGCGCGTGCCCACCCGCAACTCACCGGCCGCGAGGCAGCGTATCCGCGCAATCTCGACGATCGGCATGATGCCGTGCAGCTTGAGATCCAGCGTGTTCTTGTGCTCGCCCGAGCGCTCGAGCACAAATTGCCGAAAAAAACCGAGCGGCGGCTGGAAGTTCATGGCGTTCTTTGCCATCAGCGCAAGAAAAATGGTGTTCTCCCGCGCGGTGCTGCGAATGTCGTCCTTGAGTGCGTCCACGAGCCTTGCGTTGCCATGGACGGCGCGAAGATCGAAGAAGATATTCGAATGCATCAGCGCCTTTTCCTCGGGTATCGTAATCCAGCGGCGGAAGTATTCGCGCCATCTCGACAGCGGCTGACACCATTCCGGGTTCTTTGCCATGATGTCGCCCGGGCAGTACACATAGCCGCAGGCATCGAGGCCGTCGTTGACGATGGTCGCCAGACGCCCGAAGTACTCACGCTCGGCGTCGCCCGCGGAATCCTCGAGCACAAGAGCGTTGTCCTGATCGCTCTTCGCAGACTGCTCGTGGCGTCCCTGCGAGCCGAGTGCCACCCAGGCGTAGTCGCACGGCGGCGGGCCGAGCTCCGTTTCGGCGATGCGGATGAGCTGTCTGGTTACGGTATCCGTAATGGTCGTAATGAACTTGCCGAGCTGCTCGCCGCTCGCGTCCGATTCGATCTGCCCGGCGATCAGCCCCGGCAGGCGCTCGCAGACCGCAACGAGGCCGGCAGCGCTCGTCTGTTTGCCGAGGTCGCTGACGAGGTACAGCGGGTGCTCGGTTTCGAGCCGCATAAAGTCGCTGCGCGACACCATGCCGATCAGCGTATCGTCGCGCGTGATCGGCAGATGGTGAATGTTGCTCTGCATCATCAGGAGCGCCGCTTCGTAGGCATGCGCGTCCGCGTCCAGACGAATGGGTGAGTCCGTCATGATCTCGGCGATGTTGTCGTCGACCGAGCGGTTTGCGGCAACGACGCGGCTACGGATATCGCGATCGGTCACGATACCCACCATCTGCCCGCCGTCGGTGATCAGCATGGACGACACGCGATTGTTGACCATGCTTGTCGCCGTTTCGCGAATACTGGCCCCGACGTCGATAGTTACCGGCGGCCGGTTCACCAGTTCGCCGACCGTTTGCCCCGATACACCGCGCAGCGACGGCGTTTGCGGTTGCTGCGCGAGGCGATCGGAGAGCGCGCGAACAAAATGTGTATCGAAGTCGGAACTCTTGCGCCGCAGCTCGGCGAAAGTGTCGCCGGCCAGGTGGTAGATCAGTGTGTCCTCGATTGTCTTCGAATGATTGCGCACGGGTGCGCTGTTCATCAGCGACGGAAAACCGAAACATTCGCCTTCGGCTGCGCGGATGACGAGTTCGTCGTCCTCGTCGCGAAGTTCGACCGCACCGCTGCGGACAATGTGCAGTTCCGAATTGGCGCGCCCGATGACAAGAACGTCGTTATCTTTCGGGTAGTACGCCACCTTGACGGCGCGGGCGGCAACTCCCAGCTGGCTTTCGTCGAGCGCGTCGAATCCCGGAAGCCCGCGGAGGAAACGCTCGATCTCGGGAAGCTCGTTCATGTGCCCAGTGTATTCCCTGCCGGCGCGGCTGGCACCTGCGGGAATTCCCTAGTCAGGCCCGCCGGCACGCGAGCGGCGGGCAAGCATGGTCGTCTCGCGCGGCTTCAGAAGGCGTATTTTGCCGAGAGCAGGAGCCGCGTCAAATCGCCGTCAGCGCCCGACTCGATTTCGCGGCTGGCGTAAACCAGCTCACCGCCCACAGTGACTTTCGGGAAGGGCGAGTACAGCAGGTTGACGTGCACGCTGTACACCTCCTTCGTGACGCCTTCACCGGTCAGATCGATCGGATTGTCGTTGGAAAGATAGCCGAGCGTGAAGTTGGAGCGCCATTTGTCGTTCCAGAAATGCCGGTAGGAGCCGAACGCGCCGAACTGATCGATGGCTTCGATGTTGCCGCCGGGGTCCAGCACGCCGCCGTTTGCCGTATTGAGGCCAAAGTAGCGGCCCATGCCCGAGCCCGTGGTCGCCATCCAGCGGATGTCGTTGCGCCCGAAGTTGTGCCTGCCCGAGACGGACAGGCCCCAGCCGACGGTGTTGTCGCTCTGTCCGCCGATGTCGTAGTCGAGGCTGCGCAGGAGGCCGGCCGCTTTGATGTAGCCGTTCGGAACCTTGAACGTGTAGCGCGCCGTGAGATCGGGCAGGGGACCGTCGTCGGAGACAATGCGCGCGCCGCCGCCGTTCGGGGTCAGCGTCGTTTCGGGATTCTCGGCAGCCAGCTCCAGCGCACCGTTCGTGTAGCGGATCATCGTCTGCCTGCCGAACACGGTCGACTCGGCAGGGCCGATGAAATCGAGGTTTTCGGGTAGGGCCGCAACGTCCTGGAACGTCGTCCAGGTTTGGCCGATCAGCCACTTGTCGTAAGTCAGGTAGGCATGCCGCATGCGTGGAGCGTAGGAGTTGCTGATGCGCTCGTTGCCGAAGCCGCTCAGGAAGAAGTCCATCTCGATGTAGGTGGACGCCTGCTTGCCGTTAGCGAGCTGATGTTCGCTCTTGAAGCTCAGGCGGGTTTCGCGGGCCTGCGCAATGAAGTCCGGTCCCTCACCTTCCGCGTCGCCCACCGGAATGGTTGCCGGGATATAGAACTGCGTGCCGGCGCTGCTCGGCGCGAGGTCTCCGGCGCCTACGTCGGTAAACATTCCGTCGACCTTGATGTAGCCGCCGAAGCTGTAGGTGCTGCGGGTGCCGTCGTCGTCGTCGAGCGTAGGCCACTTCGATTCAGGGCGTGCTATCTGGGCAAGCTGCGGCCCGGCTTCTTTTTCGGCAATGAGTTCAGCGAGGGCAGCCTCGAGCTGAGCAATGCGCGCCTCCAGTTCCTCATTGGTCGCGGCGGCAGCCGTGCCGGCGCTCGTCGCGAGCGCAAGAGCCACGGCGAGCTTTAGCGTCCTGTTGGTGCGGTGCGTGTTCATCGAGTCCCCCTTCATCGAATACCCCTTTTTCGAATGCCACAAGCTGAATAGGCGTTGTCAGCGATCATGGTCGATGACGGCTGCATGCCTTTCCATTAGCCAAAGGTCGAATCACGGCGGAATCTAGACCAAGGTCTAATACCGGAGCTTCGCCGTGTTTCCTTAAAGTGCCCGCAAAGAGGCAGCCGAGCGCTGTCCGTAATCGAGAGTGTCTTTGACAGGAGGCGGCAATGAGCGACGTCCAGATACACCCGGTCAACGAGTACTACGCTGAGCACGGCCTGGTGAACGAAGCGGAGTACATGGCGATGTACCAGCGGTCGGTGCGGGCGCCGGAGGAGTTCTGGGCAGAGCAGGCCGCCATTGTCGACTGGAGCAAGCCGTTTTCGACCGTCAAGGACGTGTCTTTTGCGCGCGATGATTTGCATATTCGCTGGTTCGAGGACGGTGAGCTGAACGTCTGCCATAACTGCGTCGACCGGCATCTCGAGGAGCGCGGCGACGAAACGGCGATCATCTGGGAAGGTGACGACCCCGACCGGGACCTGCGTCTTAGCTACCGGGATCTCTACGGGCGCGTCTGCCGTTTTGCCAACGCGCTCAAGGCGATTGGCGTCGGCAAAGGCGATCGAGTGACGATCTACATGCCCATGATTCCGGAGGCCGCGGTGGCCATGCTGGCCTGCGCGCGCATTGGCGCCGTGCACTCCGTCGTGTTCGGGGGCTTTTCGCCCGAAGCACTGGCCGGCCGGATCATCGACTGCGATTCTTCGGTCGTCATTACCGCGGACGAGGGTTTGCGCGGCGGACGCACGGTGCCGCTCAAAGCCAACGTCGACCGCGCGGCTGAAATTGACGGGGTAACCACGCTGTCGAAAGTGCTGGTGGTCAAAAACACGGGCGGCGAAGTTGGGTGGAACGACGAACGCGACGTCTGGCTGCACGATCTCGAGGCCGTTGTGGAAGAAGACTGTCCCGTGGAGCCGATGAACGCGGAGGACCCGCTGTTCATCCTCTACACCTCGGGTTCGACGGGCCAGCCCAAAGGCGTGTTGCACACGACAGGCGGCTACCTCGTCTACGTGGCGCTGACATTCAAGTACATCTTCAACTACCGGCCGGGCGAGGTGTACTGGTGCACGGCCGACGTCGGCTGGGTGACGGGGCACTCCTACATTGTGTACGGGCCGCTCGCCAACGGTGCTGTTTCGCTCATGTTCGAAGGTGTGCCGACGTACCCGGACGCCAGCCGGCTCTGGCAGGTGTGCGACAAGCACAAGGTCAACATTCTGTACACGGCGCCGACGGCTATCCGCGCGCTGATGCGCGAGGGCGATGAGCCCGTCAAACGCACTTCGCGGAAGAGCCTGCGTCTGCTGGGGTCCGTGGGGGAGCCGATCAACCCGGAAGCATGGGAGTGGTACTACACGGTGGTCGGCGATAGCCGCTGCCCGATCGTCGACACCTGGTGGCAAACTGAAACCGGCGGTGCGCTGATCAGTCCGCTACCCGGCGCAACGGACCTGAAGCCCGGCAGCGCCAGCAGGCCGTTATTCGGCGTCGAGCCCGCAATTGTCGACAGCGACGGTGTGGTGCAGAACGGCGCGGCTTCCGGCAATCTCGTGTTGCTCGACAGCTGGCCCGGGCAGATGCGAACCGTTTACGGGGATCACCAGCGTTTTGTCGATACCTACTTCTCGACCTTCGAGGGCAGCTACTTCACGGGTGACGGCGCGACGCGCGACGAAGACGGCTACTACTGGATCACCGGGCGAGTCGACGACGTGCTGAACGTCTCCGGCCATCGCATGGGTACTGCCGAGGTCGAGAGCGCACTGGTGGCGCACGATGCGGTCGCCGAGGCGGCGGTTGTCGGCTATCCCCACGATATCAAGGGACAGGGAATCTACGTTTACGTTACGCTGATGGAAGGCGAATCGCCGAGCGACGAGCTCATGAAGGAACTGCGCACCTGGGTGCGTAAGGAGATTGGACCCATTGCGACGCCGGACCTCATACAGTGGGCACCCGGGTTGCCAAAAACCCGCTCCGGCAAGATCATGCGGCGCATATTGCGCAAGATTGCCGAGAACGAATACGGTAATCTTGGCGATACGTCGACGCTGGCCGACCCTTCGGTCGTGAGCGATCTGATCGATAACCGTATGAACCGCTAGGCAGTCACCGCAAGCCGGGGTTCGAACACTGGGAACTGCAAGGAGCACTAATACGCCCGTGGACTCCGCAAACCGCAGTAAAGTCATTGTTGCAGACGATCACCCGCTGTTTCGCGAGGCATTGATTCACGCGGTGGGCAAGGTACTTGAAGGCGCCGCGGTCATCGAGGCCGAAAGTCTCGAGTCGCTGCAGGCGGTGGTAGACACCAACGCCGACGCGGATTTGTTGCTGCTCGACCTCAACATGCCGGGCGTCAGCGGTTTTTCGGCGCTGGCCTGGATACGCAAAAATCAGGCCGCGCTGCCGACCATCGTTGTGTCGGCTATCGACGATCCCGCCGTCATGCGGCGTGCGCTCAGGCACGGCGCCAGCGGCTACATACCAAAGTCTTCGTCGATCAGCGATATCGAGGCCGGCATTGGCGCCGTGCTTGACGGCGAAGTCTGGTTGCCCGAGGGCGTCGATCCGGATGGCGGGAACCTCGACGCTGAGGAGGCCGGCGTGGCGGAGGCGCTAAGCACGCTGACGCCGCACCAGTTCCGAGTACTCATGATGCTGGGTGAAGGGCTGCTCAACAAGCAGATTGCCTACAAGCTCAACGTCTCCGAGGCGACGATCAAAGCACACGTCACGGCGATCCTGCGCAAGATGGGCGTCACCAACCGTACACAGGCCGTGCTCGCCGTGCAGCAGCTCGGCGTGGCGGAGCCGGCGCTGGCTGAAGGGGAAGCAGGCTAGCTCGTTCGACCGAACGGCACTCGGCGGCATACCGGTCTCGCCACGGCCGGGCTAAAACGGAAGTTCACATTCGCAAGCGAAGATGGTGTGCTCTACACCAGATTCGACAAGCCCATCCGCAGTACGAGCAAAAGGAGAACGACCATGATTGTCAAAAATCGGTTCGTCAGCGCCGCCCTTGCTGTTCTCACCACAACCGTTCTGGCGTCGCCGGCGTGCGCGCAGCTGCAATGTGCGGGTACGTTGTCGAAGGTCGCCTTACACCCGCAGTACGGGACGCTGCAAATAGACTACGGGTACGGCGTCCACTACTTGTGTTCGGTCATTCAGAACGAGGGCCTTTTTACGCCGGAAACCTGCAAGGCCGCGTACAGCCTGTTGCTGAGCG
Organism: Woeseiaceae bacterium; assembly: GCA_028289545.1. Taxonomy (GTDB): domain Bacteria; phylum Pseudomonadota; class Gammaproteobacteria; order Steroidobacterales; family Woeseiaceae; genus UBA1847. The sequence goes on along the minus strand of JANQPG010000047.1, from coordinate 4,788 downwards.
CCTTCCACGCGCAAACCGAAGTGCGTTTCTTTTTTGCCGATACTTACACGACTTGCGCTGATCTGCCGAACTGGGCTGCGTTGAATCCATCGCCGTATCACATCTCCCTGAACCGGCCGGCGCCGTAAACAGGCTGTCAGCCGCGTTCGCGGCTCGCCCTGTTTTTACCGCCCGCTCCGTTTCTCGAGGCGCCGCAACAGGTCGGAGGCGTAGTCATTGGAGCCGTCTATCGACAATGCCTTGCGCAGGCTCGCGATTGCGGCATCGGTATCGCCCGTTCGCGACTGCGCCTCCGCGAGCACAATCAGCGATCTCGAATCGTCAGGGTTGGTTTCGAGATTCAGTTGAAGAAGCTCGATCGCATCGTCGTGGCGATCTTCTTGCAGGAGTTGGCCGGCGACGATCCGCATTGGCCATGGGAAGAACAGGTAGTCGTTGGGTTGCTTCGTGCGTTGCTCTCGATAGAAGGCGTAGGCCGCTTCGGCAGGCCCATCGCGGAGCAGGGCGTAGAATTGATCGCGGAGTAGCGGCTCCGGGTCCGGCACCTCGATATCGTCGAGGAGGCGCAGCACGTGGGTTGCGATGCCCGTGAGGTCCGTCTCTCCGGTGTTGTTCAGCAGGATAATCGTGCGGTCGTCGGCCGGTACATGCAGAAGGAACGCGTTGAACCCATTGATCTCGCCGTTTGTGGCGACATAGGGTTTGCTTGCGAGAGCGCCGCCCGCCGACCACTCACCGACGTTCCAACCGTACGCAAACGTGCCAGCAACAGCGCCTTCGCGTGTTTCGAGCAGCGTCGTCTTGACGTCCTGCGGAATGAACTCTCCGCTGGCCACGGCATGCACGTACAGCAGGAGGTCGTCCACCGTCGAATACATCGACCCCGCCGCTCGCAGGTTCTTGTACACGGGCGCGGCCCGGCGATAGCCGTCAATGGATACCTCGTAACCTGTGGCGCCTTTATCGAGCGTCACGCGGCTGTTGTGCTGGCCTGTGTTACCCATAGCGAGCGGTTCCAGGATTCTCCGCGCAATCGCATCCGCATAGCTCATGCCGTCGACGATCTCGATGATCGCGCCGAGAATCGAGTACCCGGAATTGCCGTATCGATACTGCGTACCCGGCTCGAACTGGAGGTCGCCGCTGCAGTACCGGTCGATGAATTCGGGAGTCGAGTACGGCAGATCACCTTCGTAGGACTGCCAGAAATACGCGTCGGCCGTGTAATTCGGCAAGCCGTCGGTGTGGGTCAACAGATGTCGCAGTGAAATACGTGATCCGGTGTCGGCACGATAGCCCGGAAGGTAATCGGAGATTTTTGCGTCGAGGTCGAGCTTTCCCTCGTGCGCCATCTGTACGACGGCCAGCGCCGTGAAAGACTTTGTGACAGAGCCGATCCGGTATCGTGTTTCGGGCGTGTTTGCGACTTGCCACCCGCGATTGGCGATGCCATAGCCCTCGCGAAGTACTATCGAGCCGGAGTCCGCCACCAGCGCCGCGCCGCTGAACTGGCCCAGATCATGGTATAGCCCCAGCAGCCGATCGATTCCCGCTGCCTTTTCGCCCGCGGCGACAGTGCCGGATAGCGTGATCAGTATTCCCAAAACGCAAACGCGGATTAGCGTGTTTTTCATCGCAAAAGCCTGCAAGGTGTTTGGAACCCGTCGCTCGAGATTCGCCACGACGCTGCCCGACGCGAATCGGCGGGCGGCGACATTCTACGCACGAGGTCGCGGCGGAGGCCAGCGCCGCCGCGCAGGTGCGCGTTGCGGCCGCGCGGACAAGAACTTGTCCTAGTGCCGCGGCGATACTCGCCGGTATACTCGCGCGATGTCACCGACCGCCAAGAGTGTTCTGAACGACGTCTTCGGTTACCCCGAGTTTCGCGGGCACCAGGAGGCGGTCATTGCCACCGTTACACGCGGTCGCGACGCGCTCGTGCTGCAGCCCACCGGCGGCGGCAAGTCGATCTGCTACCAGATCCCGGCACTACTGCTCGAAGGCACGGCGATCGTCGTCTCGCCGCTGATTGCGCTCATGCAGGATCAGGTGGCGGCGCTCGAACAGCTGGGCATCGATGCGGCGTATCTCAATTCGACGCTGGATGCCGGGGCGCAAGGTCGGGTTTTCGAGCGTCTGCACGGAGGCAGCCTCAAGCTTCTCTACGTTGCGCCCGAGCGGCTCATGCAGGCCGGCACGCTCGAGCGGCTTTCGGCCTGCCGCATCTCGTTGATCGCAGTCGACGAAGCGCACTGCGTGTCGCAGTGGGGACACGATTTTCGCGAGGACTACCTGCTGCTCGGGGAGCTTGCGGAGCGGTTTCCGGCCGTGCCGCGTATGGCGCTCACGGCGACCGCAACGGCGCAGGTCCGTACCGAGATTATCGAGCGCCTGGCGCTGCACGAGCCCGAGCGGTTTGTGGCCGGTTTCGACCGACCGAACATTCGCTACCTCGTGCAAGGCAAGCAGGACGCCCGGCGCCAGCTGCTCGGATTCCTGTCGGAGCGTCGCGGAGAGGCGGGCATTGTTTATTGCCTGTCGCGCAAGAAGACCGAATCGACGGCCGAGTGGCTGAGATCACAGGGTTTTGACGCCCTGCCGTATCATGCCGGCCTCGACGGCGAAACCCGTGCCGAGCACCAGCGGCGGTTTGTCAGGGAAGAGGGCGTTATCGTCGTTGCCACCGTGGCTTTCGGTATGGGCATCGACAAACCGGATGTGCGCTTCGTCGCGCACCTGGATTTGCCGAAGAGCATGGAGGCCTATTATCAGGAAACCGGCCGCGCGGGCCGCGACGGCCAGCCGTCGGTGGCCTGGATGGTGTACGGACTGCAGGACGTCGTGCGCCTGCGGCAAATGGTCGACGAATCCGAGGCCGATGAGGCGTTCAAGCGCCGCGAGCGCGCCAAGCTCGACGCACTGTTGGGCTGGTGCGAAGTGACCTCGTGCCGGCGCCGCTCGTTGCTGGAATACTTCGGTGACACACTGGACGAGGACTGCGGCAACTGCGACGTGTGCCTGACGCCGCCGGAGGTGTTCGACGGCACCGTAGTGGCGCAGAAGCTCCTTTCTGCCATCTACCGTACCGGGCAGCGTTTTGGCGCCATGCACGTCATCGACGTGCTGCTGGGTAAGGACACCGAAAAAGTGCGCCAGCACGGTCACACGGACTTGAGCGTGTACGGCATTGGCAGTGAGCTGGACCAACAGCAGTGGCGTTCGATATTGCGCCAGCTTCTTGTCATGGGCTTGTTGTCCGTCGATACGGGCGGTTACGGTGCACTCCGGCTCAACGACCGGAGCCGGCCGTTGCTGCGCGGCGAGATCGAATTGCCGTTGAGGAAAGACCTGCTGGTCAGCCGCAAGGCCGGCAAGACAAGAAAGGCTGCGCGGACCGTGGCGATAGCGGACGCCGATCAGGATCTCTGGGAGGCCCTGCGCAACTGCCGGAAGCGTCTGGCCGACGAAAACAACGTTCCGCCTTACGTGATTTTCCACGATGCGACCTTGCTGCAGATGGCCGTCGACAAACCGCAGACGCCGGACGCCTTGCTGGCGATCTCGGGTGTAGGCCAGACCAAGCTGGAGCGCTACGGCGCGGAGTTTCTGGAGGTCGTGCAGGAGGCGGTCTGAACGGCCCGGCTACTCGGCTTCGATTCGCTGCAGGACGATCGTTGATCGTTCCCGTTCGGGGAAGTCTTCCGGCGTAGTCAGTGTCAGGGTGTTTTGCTGCAGATCGAAATCCCAAGGTCCATAAGAGCCGTCGACGTCAATCCAGCCGTGTCGCCAGCGCAGGCTGTTCCCGTATCGCGGCCGGTAGGGTGGTAACCATCGGCCCTCATAATCGCCGAAGCCCGGTTCATCGATTGTCGTAAATTGGCCCCAGGGTGTCAGTTCGATCCAGGCGACGGGGATATCGAAGCCCCGCGTTCCCAGCGTTCGGTCGACAATTTGCCAGCGGCCCGCGAATCGCTCCATCGTCACGCAGGGGTTCTCGCTGGTGAAAGACATCGCGTACCAACGCGGCATTTTGAAGCGGATGTCGTCGTAATATCCTTCCCGCGCGTGGTACTGGTAGTACGCCCGGTCGTGCAAAGGGACAAAAACGTAGAGCAATGACAGTATCGCGACGGCGTTGGCAACGAGCAGCACTTTGTTACTTGTCGAGTGTCGCCAGCCGTCGACGGCCAGCAGCGTGTTCCACATGAACAACAGAAACAGCACGAGGAACAGCGACGCATAGAGTGGCCACTGGCCGTTTGCCGCCGTGTACCAGAATTCGTCGTTGTCGACGCAGCGCGAGAACGCACCGTGAATGATCGTGGACAGCCGAAACAGCAGCGCGACGAATAGCAGTAGGAAAAAGCAGAACCACGGACCCGCAGCCGACAAAGCGGAGTGTTGCTCGTCGAATTGCCGTTGGAGATTCCGATAAGCCCGTCTTGCGTCCACTCCCGTACTATACGTGTTCTAAAGACGACACATCAGAAGGAGAAACGCCTAGGCCATAGGCGAAGGTCTATACGTTAACACCGCAACGCAATGTCGGCGCTGCGGCGTGCCAGCGGTGCAACGCTTCGCTAGCCGCCGCTTTTGGTTCTCGATGCGCCGATGGCGACGCCGATGGCGATACCAATGGCAATGCCGGTGCCAATGTTGTCTGTCGCCGCTCCGAGTGCCGCGCCCAGTGCCGTTCCGAACACAATACCTTTGGTGATGGGATTCATTTCGCTCAACGTCCTCGTATCGAAGGGGTCGTTCCGTCGGGTTGGATGGCATACGACAAGC
>JANQPG010000035.1 GCA_028289545.1 Woeseiaceae bacterium | reverse complement strand
GTGAGCGTGCCGAAATCGGTCTCCAGCGCTTCTCGCGCGAAACCGGTCATACTGTGTAACATGGACGTCGTGTCTCCGGATCTGCCGTATCGGTCACGGTTTTAGAGGCAGGTTGGCGGGCATAATAATCGGCTGGCGGCCCGTGCGGCCAGCCGCAACCGCGCGATTCTATAGCCTCTGTCCGCGTACTCGCCAGTCGGAAGGGCATCAGACGATCGACGGACAAGATCAACAGACGAACCTGGATTGCCCATCGATTGAATGTGCATGAGCCCAAATCGAATGAGCCTTCGTTTTCTGCCGCTGGAGCGCCGCCTTTGAAAGTTGAGTATGCCAAGGTATCGGCGCTCGGAGACCGCACCGACAACCAGGACCGCGCCGCCGTCGTGGTGGCGGACAACGCAGTGATGATGCTCGTCTTCGACGGCATGGGCGGGCATTCCGACGGCGCGCGCGCGGCGGAAACCGGAATTTCGGTTGTGCAGGAACTGTTCATGGCGTCGTCCCTGCCAATTTTTGATCCGCAGGGTTTTCTCTACATGGCGCTGTCGCGGGCTCACGATTCGGTGGTGGCTCTCGGGCAGGGCGTCGCCGTCGATTTCAGGCCGCGCGCCACCTGCGCGATCTGCCTGATCCAGGAGGCCGGCGCATTCTGGGCACACATCGGCGACAGCCGGATCTACCATGTCCGCAACGGTGAGGTTCTGACCCGTTCGCGGGATCACAGCCACGTCGAAGTGCTGCTGCAGGAAGGCGCCATTACCGAAGAGGAAGCGCTGGATCACCCGATGCGCAACTTCGTCGAATGCTGCATCGGCGGCGATTCGCCGGTCCCCGACATGAGCATTACCGCAAGAACCGCGCTGGAACCCGGCGACGTGCTGCTCGCGTGCAGCGACGGCCTCTGGTCGGGGCTGACCGACAGCGCCATGGCCAGCATCGGCGCAACCGACAACGGCAATTTGTCGGAGAATCTCAAACGCTTGAGTCTCAAGGCATTGAACGCAAACTCGCCGTACAGCGACAATACGACCGGTACCGCCGTACGTTGGCTCGGTGATTAGCAACATCGTCGCCTGAAGCAGCCTGGCGGCGAACGCCCAACCTCTGAGGAGAGACACATGCGACCCAGTGGTCGCGAAGCCAGCGAGCTTCGCCCGGTCCGGTTTACCCCGGATTTTACTCGTCACGCCGAAGGCAGCGTTCTCGCGGAATTCGGCGATACCCGTGTATTGTGCACCGCCAGTATCGAAACTCGCGTACCCCCATGGCTCAGGGGAAAGGGTTCCGGCTGGGTGACCGGCGAGTACGGCATGCTGCCGCGCGCCACGCATACGCGCTCGCAGCGAGAGGCCGCGCGCGGCAAACAGAGCGGCCGCACGCAGGAGATTTCCCGTCTGATCGGCCGCAGCCTGCGTTCCGTCGTGGATCTTGACGCGCTCGGCGAGCATACCGTGACCTTGGACTGCGACGTGCTGCAGGCGGACGGCGGCACGCGTACGGCGTCGATCAGCGGCGCATGGCTTGCGCTTGCGATTGCGCTTCGCGATTTCGAAAAGACCGCGCGCCTGAAGCGCAGCCCGCTGCACGGACAGGTTGCGGCGATCTCGGTGGGGATCTATGCCGGCGTGCCGGTCCTCGATCTCGATTACGCGGAGGACTCCGACGCGGAGACCGACATGAATATCGTCATGAACGAAGCCGGGGGCTTCATCGAAGTGCAGGGGACGGCCGAAGGGCACGCATTCACGGCCGACGAGTTTGCCGCCATGATAGAACTCGCAAAGAACGGTATTGCCGACATTATCGTCGCGCAGAACGCCATTCTCGAGAGCTGACTCGTTGACCGTCCATGACGCTGCCGAAAAAAGTCGTATTCGCGAGCGGCAACCGCGGCAAGCTGGCCGAAGTCGAGCGCCTGCTCGCTGATTACGATATCGAGGTGGTTTCGCAATCGAGCCTCGGCATCGAAGGCGCGGTCGAGGACGGCAAGACGTTTGCTGCAAACTCGCTTATCAAGGCGCGTCACGCAGCCGCCAGGAGCGGCTTACCCGCCATAGCCGACGATTCGGGTCTCGCCGTGGATGCCCTTGACGGCGCGCCCGGCGTGTACTCGGCACGATACGCCGGTCCGGACGCAACCGACGCCGACAACATCGACAAGCTGTTGTCGGCGCTCGCGGGGGTTGCCGGCGGACAGCGCCGCGCCGCGTTCCACTGCGCTGCAAGCTTCGTGGACCCGGCAGGCGGCGAACCGCTGGTTGTCCAGGGCGTGTGGCCCGGCCGTATTCTCGAGGCGAGGCAGGGCGACGGCGGCTTCGGCTACGATCCCGTGTTCTTCGATCCCGTTTCCGGCAAAAGCGCCGCGCTGATGAGCGCAGCCGAAAAGAACGCCGTCAGCCATCGGGGTCAGGCGCTGGCGGCGCTCGTCACCGCGATCAAGGCGAGCTACGACGTCGCGCGTTACGAAGGCCGATGAAACCGGCCGTCGTTCCGCTGTCCCTGTACCTGCACCTGCCCTGGTGCGTCAGGAAGTGTCCGTACTGCGATTTCAACTCCTTCACGGCGCACGGTCCCCCGCCGAGAGCTCGCTACGTCGAAGCCGTGATTCGCGACCTGGAGCGTATCAGCGGCGAAGCCCAGGGGCGCGAGCTATCGAGCGTGTTTATCGGCGGCGGCACACCGTCGCTGTTTTCGCCGGCCGAGATCGCGGCATTGATTGCGGCCGTTGGTGCTCGCTTCGAGCTTGCCGCCGACGCCGAAATTACCATGGAGGCCAACCCCGGCACGGTCGACTGCGGCAGCCCCGCAGGTTATCTCGAGGCGGGGGTCAATCGGCTTTCCATCGGAGCGCAGTCGTTCAGCGCGGCAGCGCTGTCCGCGCTCGGCCGGATTCACAGTCCGGAAGCCATTACCGATTCGTTCCGCAGAGCGCGCGACGCGGGTTTCGACAACATCAATCTGGACGTCATGTACGGGCTCCCGGGCCAGGATGTCGACGCCGCGCTGGAGGATTTGCGCCAGGCTGTCGAGCTTAGACCGGAACACCTGTCCTGGTACCACCTGACCCTGGAGCCGAACACGGTCTTCCATCGTCGTCCGCCTGAAGGATTGCCCGACGAAGCGTTGGCGGCCGACATTCAGGATGCCGGGCAGGCGGCGCTCGAGGATTCCGGCTTTATCCAGTACGAGGTCTCGGCGTGGGCAACGGCGCCGGAACGGAGGTGCCGGCACAATCTCAACTACTGGCGTTTTGGCGATTACCTGGCAGTCGGCGCGGGCGCTCACGGCAAGCTGACCCGGCCGGAAGGCGTGTTCCGCTATGCGCGGCCCGCCAACCCCGAGGCGTACATGCGTTTTGCCGAGGCGTCCGCTGACGAGGCGCCGGAAAGCGGCTCGGCGTTCACAGCCTGTGGCGCCGACGATCTCGTTTTCGAGTTCATGCTCAACTCGCTGCGTCTCACGGAGGGCTTCACGCTCGAGAATTTCGAGGCGCGAACCGGCCTCGATCCGAAGTTGCTGGCGCCTCGTCTGGGCGGTCTCCGCAGCAGGGGGCTACTCGAGGCTCAGCCGGCCGGCCGCTTTCTACCGACGGCCCTCGGACGCTCGTTCCTGAACGACGTGATGGCCGAGTTTTTGCCCACCGAGGCAGCGCCGGAACCGGCTTCCCGGCGTGTATAGCGCCGAGCGTTGCGTTGCGACTTATTCACACGGCGGCGCGATGGGCTTGTTTTTTTAGTGTGAACTACGTCTCATCTCAGTTCTGGTGTGGGAAACCCATCGTAACCTGTTGTTATAAAAGGGCTTCACAAAATGGCCATAAAATAGACATATTAAAAACGGTGCTTGAAAATCCGCACCTTAGGGCGTTCGTTCAATTTTCTTCCACAACCTTATCCACAGCTTCTGTGGATAATTGTGCCGCCCGGTTGAAAGGGTCGAAATCGCCCATACACAGAGCTTGCAGCGAGAGATACTTAAGCATATAGTACGCGCCCTTTTGCCAGGGCCGACCCACCCGGAGATCTTCAATGAAAGCCGATATCCATCCCAACTACACCGAAATCAAGGTGACCTGTAGTTGCGGCAACGAGTTCATGACCCGTTCGACGCTCGGTCACGATCTCACGGTAGAGGTGTGCTCGTCCTGCCATCCGTTCTACACGGGCAAACAGAAGATCGTCGACACTGGCGGCCGCGTGGACAAGTTCCGCAAGAAATACGGTATGGCGAAGTAGCGCCTGCCGCACCGCCTGGCCTCACCACCAATCTTTGCCGAAGCGCCCCTCGGGCGCGCCTCCTTTCTTTAGTGAATGGCTGCTGCCCATGGCGGCAGCCTGCATCGCGCGCCCGTTTCGGCGAGCCTACCGCGGTTACGCCTGACACCATTTTCTAGACTAAAGTCCCGCCGCAAAAGCCGGGCGTATTTGCTAAAATCCCCGCTGCCTTGCGAGAACCAAAGCAATAAAGCCGCTCGCAGACCGCCCGATCCGCGGTCCGGGGAGTCTCACGTAGCAACCCGTCTGCACACAATGCCTTCAGGCATTGTGAATTAGCGCCGTGTGGTCTGCGCGCACCGTCCGAGAAAAACGAGGAAGTCAATGAGCCAGGATGCCTATCGCCTAATTAGCCCCGCCGGAAAAGAGACCGAATTGCCCGTGCTCTC
>JANQPG010000036.1 GCA_028289545.1 Woeseiaceae bacterium | reverse complement strand
TTCAGCCAGCTGGTCAGCCGGCTGCGCGAATACTCGGGAAACAACTTCGCCAGCGCCTGGTCCAAGCGCAGACCGGAGAGTTCTTCCGGGATCGTGCGTTTTGCGGTACTCATGGCTGGATCAGGGTTCCTGCTGGGGCCGAGCGGACGGAAAGCGGAAATTTTACGCTATACTGCCGCGCCGGACAGGGTTGTGAACACCGCGCCCGGCCGGCCAGGTGATGGACAAAAGACTAGAGATGAACAACTTCCGGATTTCTGATGCCGACGGCCGTGGACAGCGCAAGGCGTCGCTGCTGCTGCCGGCCGCACTGCTTGCGCTGCTGATTGCCGGCTGCGCCAACAACGAAGAAGAGCGCACGGTCGTCGCCGACATCACCGAGGCCTACGAACTCGCTCGGACCTCGGTCAGCCGCGGCAACTATCGCCGCGGCGTCGAAATCTACGAGGCCATTCAGGCCCGCTACCCGTTTTCCGATCTGGCCCGGCAGATTCAGCTCGAACTCATGTACGCCTACTACAAGGGTGGCCAGAAAGAGCTCGCGATCGAAACCGCCGAGACCTTCATGCGCGAAAACCCCATACACCCGCGAGTCGATTACGCGCTGTATATGCAGGCGCTGTCGTACTTCGAGGACGAACCGGGCTTCCTCGAGCGCTGGTTCCGCAGGGATACCACCAAGCGCCCGCCGAAGGAGGTCGAGCTGTCCTACGTGACGTTGCGGCGGCTGGTCGAACGTTACCCGGCCTCGAGCTACGCCCCGGACGCGCAGCAGCGCATGATCTACCTCCGTAACCGTCTGGCCGCCTACGAAAACCACGTCGCTGACTACTATCTGCGGCTGGGGGCCTACGTTGCGGCCATCAATCGCGCGAAGCGCGCCGTCGAAGAATACAACGGCGCCGACAGCACCGCGCGATCGCTGGCGACTTTGGCCAACGCCTACGATCAGCTTGGACTCGTCGATCTCGCGAGGGACACGAGAAGAGTTCTGGCTACGAACTACCCCAACGAGTCCTAGTCAGGAACGGCCTCAGCCGGCGCTTCAGCGCGGGAAGCGATAGCCCGAGGTGATCGGGTAACGCCAATCGCGGCCGAAGGCACGGCCGCTGATTCTGACTCCGGGTGGTGCCTGACGGCGCTTGTACTCGTTGCGTTTGACCATCTCCAGCACGCGAATCACGGTGGCGCGGTCAAAACCCCGGGCTTCGATCTCGTCGACCGAGAGATCCTCCTCGATGAACGCTTCGAGTATGGGGTCGAGCACGTCATAAGCGGGCAGCGAATCGGAGTCTTTCTGATCAGGCCGCAGCTCGGCTGAGGGTTCGCGGGTAATGACGCGCTCGGGAATGACCCGGCCGAGCGAATTCCGGTAGCGCGCCAGCGCGTAGACGAGCGATTTGGAGAGATCCTTGATCGGCGCGAAACCTCCGGCCATGTCGCCGTACAGCGTCGCGTATCCGACAGCCATTTCGCTCTTGTTGCCGGTCGTCAGCAGCATCCGTCCCGTCTTGTTCGATATCGCCATGAGCAACAGCCCGCGAATCCGCGCCTGGATATTCTCCTCGGTCACGTCCTCGTCACGGCCTTCGAATACGGGCTCGAGCTGAGCCAGCGTCGCTTCGTAGATGGGCTCGATCGGCAGCACGTCATGGCGCACGCCGAGGATGCCGGCCTGCTCGGCCGCGTCCTCGCGGCTCATGGCCGACGTGTAGCGGAACGGCATCATGACGGCGCGCACCCGCTCCGCGCCCAGCGCGTCGCACGCCACGGCGAGCACCAGCGCGGAATCGATGCCGCCCGACAGGCCGAGTATCACTCCGGAAAAGCCGTGCTTCTGCACGTAGTCACGGGTGCCGGTCACGAGCGCCTTGTAGATGCTCGCCTTGTCCTCGAGAAGATCCTCGACGGTAGCCTGCCTTAGCGCGACCGCTTTCGGCCCGGGCTCGAGGACTACGACGCCCAGTGCCTCGTCGAACGCCGGCGCCCGGTAACGGAGTTGCGCGTCGGCATCCATCGCAAAAGAACCGCCGTCGAAGACGAGTTCGTCCTGCCCGCCGACCGTGTTGACGTACAGCACCGGGACATTGGCCTCGGCGATCCGCTGCTCGACCACGCCTTCGCGGATCGTCTGGGCGTTCTTTTCGAACGGCGAGCCGTTGATCGCAATCACAACTTCCGCGCCGGCACTGACGCTTGCCGCTATCGGACCCGGCTGCCACACGTCCTCGCAAACGTTAATGCCGACGCGGACGTCCCCGAGCATGAACACGGCCGCGTCCCGGCCCGCCGAGAAATAGCGCTTTTCATCAAAAACGCTGTAGTTGGGCAGTTCCTGCTTGCGGTAGCGCGCCAGCTCCCGGCCTTCGTGGAACACGACGCAGGCATTGAACAGGCCGTCGTCGGCGTATTCGGGAAAGCCGACGGCCACGGCAATGCCGCGGACCGTCGATCTGATCTCCTCGAGCGCGGCCGTGACGGACTGCCGTAAACCCTTGTGAAAAAGCAGATCTTCCGGTGGATAGCCGCAAACCGCGAGTTCGGGAAACACGACAAGGTGGGCCTGCTCTTCGTCGCGAGCACGCCTGGCGGTTTCGATGATTTTCCGCACGTTGCCCGCGACATCGCCGACCGCAAGGTCGAGCTGCGCCAGCGCTACCCTGATGCCGTCAGTCATTGCCACATCAACCGTTTGGGCCCACGCGATGTCGTGCCGACGAGAGCACTAGCCGCCGAGAATCTCCTGCATCCGGCTGCCGAGCTCCGCCGGGGACCGCACGGTGGCAACACCGGCGGCGTCCAACGCCTCGAACTTGGCCTCCGCGGTGCCTTTTCCGCCAGCCACAATGGCGCCGGCGTGGCCCATGCGCTTGCCCGGCGGGGCCGTGACGCCGGCAATGTAGGCCACGACAGGTTTACTGACCTTGTCCTTGATGAATTCCGCGGCAGCCTCCTCGTCGGTGCCGCCGATCTCGCCGACCATAATAATGCCGTCCGTGTCGGGGTCTTCCTCGAACAGCGCCAGGCAGTCGATGAAATTCATGCCGCGCACCGGATCGCCGCCAATCCCGACGCAGGTACTCTGGCCGAGGTCGTTGCTGGTGGTCTGGTAGACGGCTTCGTAGGTCAGCGTGCCCGACCGCGATACCACGCCGATGCGACCCGGTTTGTGGATGAAGCCCGGCATGATGCCGATCTTGCATTCACCCGGGGTAATGATGCCCGGGCAGTTCGGACCGATCAGGCGGCAGTCGTAGTCGCTGAGCGCCGACTTGACCTTCACCATGTCGTTGACGGGAATGCCCTCGGTAATGCAGACGATGAGCCCCACCCCGGAGTCGGCCGCCTCGAGTATCGCGTCCGCGGCAAACGGCGCCGGCACATAGATCATCGATACGTCGGCACCGGTTTCGGCAACCGCATCGCGCATCGTGTTGTACACGGGTACGCCCAGGTGCGACTCGCCGCCGCGGCCCGGCGTTACGCCGGCGACGACCTGCGTGCCGTACTCGATGCACTGTTCGGTGTGAAAGGAGCCCTGATTGCCGGTGATGCCCTGGCAAACGATCTTGCTGTTCTTATTGACCAGAATACTCATGTTCGTCCTTAAAGCGTGGAAGCTCGTTCAGGAAGCCGCCGCAACGGCTTTCTTCGCCGCGTCGGTCAAATCATCCGCTGCAATGATGTCGAGCCCGCTGTCTGCAAGCAGCTGGCGGCCTTTGTCGACGTTCGTGCCTTCCAGGCGAACGACGACCGGAACCGACACGCCCACCTCTTTGACGGCCGTTATGATCCCTTCGGCGATCAGATCGCAGCGCACGATACCGCCGAAGATGTTGACCAGAATGGCCTTCACACTGTCGTTCGACAGTATGAGCTTGAAGGCCGCCGCCACGCGCTCGCTGGTGGCGCCGCCGCCCACGTCCAGAAAGTTCGCCGGTTCGCCGCCGTGCAGCTTGATGAGGTCCATCGTGGCCATCGCGAGACCAGCGCCGTTGACCATGCAGGCAATGTCGCCGTCGAGCGAAACGTAATTCAGGTCATGCTCGGCCGCCTCGCGCTCCCGCTCGTCTTCCTGCGACTCGTCGCGCAGCTCGAGGAGCTTCGCCTGGCGGAACAGCGCATTGCTTTCGATGTTGATCTTCGCGTCGAGCGCCACGACGTCGCCAGCCTTCGTGACGATCAGCGGGTTCACTTCAACGAGGCTTGCATCGCACTCGAGGTAGAGCCGGTACAGCTTCGCGATCAGATCGCCGAACTGACGCATCTGCTTTTTGTCCAGACCCAGCCCGAACGCCAGCTGGCGCGCCTGGTAAGCCTGCAGCCCGGCGTCCGGAGCAACCGCCACGGTGAAAATCTTCTCCGGCGTTTCTTCGGCGACCTGCTCGATGTCCATGCCGCCCGCCGCGGACGCAATGAACGCAACCCGGCTGACCTCGCGGTCGACGAGCATCGACAGGTACAGCTCGCGGTCGATATCGGAACCGGACTCCACGTACACGGTGTTCACGGGCAGCCCTTCCGGGCCCGACTGATGCGTAACCAGCATCGTGCCCAGCATGCCCGCCGCGTGCTCGCGCACTTCTTCCGGCGATTTTGCGAGCTTCACGCCACCCGCCTTGCCGCGACCGCCGGCGTGCACCTGCGCCTTGACGACCCAGAGCTCTCCACCGAGCTGTTTTGCTGCCTCGGCAGCCTCATCGGGAGTGGTAGCCGGTATGCCTTCGGGCACCGGGATACCGTAATCGGCGAATAATCGCTTCGATTGGTATTCGTGCAGGTTCATGGACTGACCTTGGTTGTTGTGAGGATTGTTCTGGCGGGGCCATACGCCGGTCCGGCGCGCGGCCGGTATTTTGAAACAAAGCGGGTCGTTACGCAAAAAATGCCAAAATTGTGTACTCGGTCGTCCGTCGCGTGCGTATTTTCTTGACCTCGATCCCGCACGGCCAATGGGCTTGGTCTACAATCGCGACTCGATGACAGCGCCGAACAGATTGATGAATAAGGGAAATACCGAAAATTTTGCGGACCGGACGTTCCGCGGAAACCGGGATGCCCTGCTTGCGCTCAACGTCGACGAGCCGGATCTCACCTGGCGAGTGCTGATCACGACCAACGCCCTCCGCCTTCTGGTGGCGTCGCTGCTCCTGATCTTCTTTTTCACGGGGGGCGAACCGCGAATCTTCGGCGAACGTTACCCGACGCTGTTTTCGGCCATTGCGGCCGGCTACCTGGTGTTCTCCGTCGTTTCGGGCATCTCCCTGAGCCAGCGCTGGGCACCGCTCGGAATACAGGCGATCACCCAGTCCCTCGCCGACATACTGGTCATCATCGTGCTCATGCACGCCTCCGGCGGTATCTCGAGCGGCCTTGGGGGCCTTCTGATCGTGTTTATCGGCGCCAGCAGCCTTGTCCTGCCCATGCAAACCCCGGCCATCCTCGCGGCGCTCGCGACCTTCGGCATACTGGGTGAGCAGCTGTTCAGCCAGCTGACCGGCCTCGTTCCCGACCCCAACTACCCGCCCGCGGGACTGCTGAGCGCCATAGTGCTCGCCGTGGCGCTCGCCGCGCGGCCGCTTGCCAATCGCATTCAGGCCAGCGAGGCGCTCGCGCGCCAGCGCGGTGTCGACCTGAAAAACCTGTCCGAGCTCAACGAATATATCGTCCAGCACCTGCGCGAAAGCATCATTGTGGTCGACACCGAGGACCGGGTAAGGCTCAACAACACCTCGGCGGCAAAACTGCTGGGTCGGCCGCAGGTCATGCAGGGAACGCCGCTGGCAGAGGCGGCACCGCCGCTCGCCGAGTATCTCGCGGACTGGCGTCGCCAGGAAAGCCTGTCGTCGCATCCCGAGTTCATGCAGGACAACCCCGCGAACAGCGCACGGATCACGGCGCATCTCGCACCGCTCGGCCGCGGCAGCGAACGGCATGGCCCGGTGCTGATTTTCCTCGAGGACGCGAGCGAGATGAACGCGCGCGTGCAGCAGTCCAAGCTCGCGTCGCTGGGCCGCTTGTCGGCCAGCATTGCGCACGAGATCCGCAACCCGGTCGGCGCGATGAGCCACGCGGCTCAGCTGCTGGCCGAATCGCCAAGCCTCGTCGACGAAGATGTGCGCCTTACCGAGATTATCCAGACCCACTCGGACCGGGTCAGCCATATCATCGACAACGTGCTGCAGCTTTCGCGGCGGGAGTCGAGCCGGCCGGAACGGCTGGCGCTGGAACCCTGGCTCGAGGACTTCTGCGAGGAGTTCATCCGCACGCTCGAGCTGCAGGAGGGCGAAATGAGCGTGGCCTACGTGGAACCGAAAACGGAAGTACGCATGGACCGCAGCCACCTCCGGCAGGTGCTCTGGAACCTGTGCGACAACGCCGTCAAATATGCGAGCGAGACCGGCGGCATCCTCGTTGAGATCCGCGCAGGCCGGCAGCAGGGCCTCGGCAGACCGTACCTCGAAGTCCTGGACCACGGCCTCGGCGTCGACCCGGCCGTCGCCGAGCGAATTTTCGAGCCCTTCTACACCGAACGCTCGGGCGGTACCGGCCTTGGCCTTTACATCTCGCGCGAGCTTTGCGAGCTGAATCGTGCCACGCTGTTTTATCTCGACCGCCCCGGCGGCGGCAGCATATTCAGGATCGTTTTCGCCGACCCGGACCGCTGGGAACCGGACGACGAAGGTCCGCTCGACACGAACGACTGAAGAAAACACCGTTAAGGAAACACCGTATGCCAACGGCGCTCATCATCGACGACGAACCCGACATCTGCGAACTCCTGACGCTCACGCTGGAACGCATGCAGATCGAGACCCGCACGGCGGGCGATGTTGCAGGCGCAAAAGATCTGCTGGGCGAACGCGACTTCGATCTGTGCCTGACGGATATGCGGCTTCCGGACGGAGACGGACTCGAACTGGTCGAGTGGATGCAAACCCATACACCCAGGGTGCCGGTTGCGGTGATTACCGCACACGGCAACATCGAAACGGCGGTTCAGGCGCTCAAACTCGGCGCGTTCGACTTTATCTCCAAGCCGCTCGACCTCAAGCACCTGCGAAACATCATCGGCAACGCGCTCAAGGTCGAAAGCGCCGACCGCGACGGTTCGCGGCTGCTCGGCCGCTCCAAGGCCATCGAGCAGCTTCGCGACATGATCGACCGGGTCGCACGCTCGCAGGCGCCGGTGCATATCTCGGGCGAATCGGGCACCGGCAAGGAACTCGTGGCCCGGCTCATCCACGAACACGGCCCGCGCGCCCAGGGTCCGTTCATTCCCGTCAACTGTGGCGCCATTCCCTCCGAACTCATGGAAAGCGAGTTCTTCGGGCACCGCAAAGGCAGTTTTACGGGCGCCGTCAGCGACAAAACCGGGCTGGTTCAAAGCGCTGAAGGCGGCACGCTGTTTCTCGACGAGATTGCGGATCTGCCGCTCGCCATGCAGGTGAAGCTCCTGCGAGTCATTCAGGAAAAAACCGTGCGTCCCGTTGGCGCATCGAACGAATCCGAGACCGATACCCGCATCCTCTCCGCCACGCACAAGGGCCTGGCGGAAATGGTCAAACAACAGGAGTTTCGCGAGGATCTGTTTTATCGCATCAACGTCATCGAGCTGCACGTTCCGGCGCTGCGCGATCGAGGCGACGACGTGCTGGTGCTGGCCGATCACATCATGGACAAGCTCAACACCGACGCGAGACTCGACGACAGCGCAAGGCAGGCGCTCCTGGCCTATGAATTTCCGGGCAACGTCCGTGAACTCGAAAACATGCTCGAACGTGCCGTCACCTTGTGCGCCAGCGGCGTTATCTCGGCGGACGATCTACACACGCGCAACGACCGCGACACCAGCGCCTCGACCCCCAGGCCGGCCGCAACCGATCTGAGCAATCAGATCGAGGACGTACAGCGCCAGGCCATTGTCGAAGCGCTCGAAAAAACCCATTACAACAAGACGGCCGCCGCCAAGCTCCTCGGCTTGTCGTTTCGCCAGCTGCGCTACCGCATCAAGAAACTCGGGATCGATGCGTGAGGCAAACGTTTGTCCGGCAATCGCCGCGAGTTTCCGCGGCCGGCGTAGCCGCATGACTGGGGCATACTTGCCATAAGCCCAGTAGGCAAACACCAACACAACTGACAAGAATTGTCACTTTCCGACAAAAAAATGTCAGAAAGTGTTGGCAGCGGCGATTCGCGGGGGTTTTATCAAGCCTGCCTGAAACTCGAATTTCCCTTTGAATGCAGCAACTTGAACCTGCGTCACACAATTTGGCACAGGCTTTGCTTAGAGTTTCGTACAGGCGGCAACGCCGTATTTGAAACACTCTCATTTTTTCATGGAGATAGAGAAATGAAGACCGTTCAAAAGGGTTTTACCCTCATCGAACTCATGATCGTCGTTGCGATCATCGGCATC